>NZ_BAAKJA010000005.1:0-322118 GCF_059703705.1 Pseudazoarcus sp. NS36
GGAGTTTGCCGCCAACTGGCGCGCCGGGAAGCAGCAACAAAAGGAAGAAACACTCATCTCAACCCCAGGGCCTACTAAGTAGGCAGCGGTACTAAAACTGGGGGCAGGTCAAAGCCCGCTCAGTCCTTGCTTGACCGTTGAGACACGGTGATAGGCGACGATCTTCATTGCTTCCCTCTCGAAGTACATAACGGCGTAACGGACGGTAGGCCAGTTTGTACCACCTCTCGCACCTGTTCACAAGCGCTGGAGGCGAGGAAGCTCTCAATGATGTGTAGGGGGCGTGTCGGTTCGCCTCAACTCCGCCCACCCGGCACCGGGGGAACGCCGCCGTGAAGCCTCTCGTAAGAACCCTCTCGTAAATCTGTGGCGGAAAATTCAGGGGTCGCAGCATCGCCCAACATGCGGCTATGAGAGGTTTTCCGCTACACTCCGCGCCCCATGTTGTTTGCGTAGAGGTGCTTTCAACAATGCTTTCCGTCGAGTTCCTAGGTCACATCCTCACTGTTTCACTTGCCATCAGTGCGCCAACAGGTTCCCGCTTGCAGAGCGTAGGAGAAGTCTCCCGCCTGACGCGTAAAGCTCCGCTGCTGATGTGGCCCCTTGCAATGGGTGCCCTCGTGGCTACCTTATCAGCGATCTTCTACTTCTCGTGGGCGCATCTTGGATGGCTGCACTTGGTCTCGTTCTTAGTGGCGTGGTTTGCGGTTGGAGATCGGCTGGCGCGATCTGCTAGTGGCCCGCTGTTGTGGTCGGCATTTGTGCTGGCGGTATTGGTTGCGTTAGCGGTTGAACTTCTCATTCTGTTGGCCCCCGTAACTGCCTGAGCTTTGGCGCTCAGGTTGTCGTCTTGTGGGTTACGAAAGCAGTCGATACACTGCATCAGCCCGGAGACACTCTTGGGAACATTCTGGAGGCGCTTCTCCGTAAGGTATTGATTTGTAGTGGTGGTGACGGGAGTTGAGAAAATCCAGCCCTCTCCGCCACGGATACCGAAACGCGCCTACGGCGCGTTTTTTTTGCCTGTGCGATGCAGTGCTGTGCGCTAAAGGTCGGCGCCTGGCATTCGTTAACGGGTATGGCCTGCGGGAACAATCCGCAACTTCCAACTGACCGCTACAGGACAAACCGTGCGAAGCAATCAGCCCGTGACCGGACGTGAGAATGTATTGCGTGATGACATTGCGATCATTTCGCATACCGACGAGCGCGGCATGATCGAGTTCTGCAACGACGACTTTCTCGAAGCGAGCGGGTACACCCGGGACGAGCTGATCGGGCAGCCGCACAACATCCTGCGCCACCCCGACATGCCGTCGGAGGCTTTTCGCGACCTGTGGGATACGGTCAGGACCGGGCGCCCGTGGATGGGTGTGGTCAAGAACCGCTGCAAGAACGGGGATCACTACTGGATTCGCGCAACGGTGACGCCGCGTGCAGAGGGTGGTTACACCTCGGTGCGGGTGAAGACTACGCGAGCGGAGATCAGTGTCTGCGATGCGCTGTATCGCGACATGGCGCGCAACCGTTCGATCCGTTTGTACGAAGGGCATGTGATGCACGGCGGGCTCCGCGGTTTGGTGGGGCGCGGCCTGCGCAGCCTCGACAATTTGCGCTTGGCCGGCAAGTTGATGATGGTGCTGTTCGTCACCGGCGCGCCGCAGTTGGGCGCGCTGGCCTGGGCGCTGTTGGGTGGTGCGTCGCGGATGCAGGCGGTTTCGCTGTCGGTGGCGGGGTTGTTCGTGGCGCTGGTGGTCACGACCTTGATTGCCAGCCGCACACGCCGCCGCGCCGAGGAAACGCTGGTCATCCTGCGCGGCATTGCTTCCGGCGAGCTCAAAGCCCGCGTGCCGACGGGTGCGCATGATGAAATCGGCGATTGCCTTACTGCCGGCGCGATGCTGCGCAACATGCTGCACGAAGCTATCGCCTTGATTCACCAGAGCGCCGCGCGGCTCAACGCCGCCAGTGGCGATCTGTCGGGAGCCAGTCGCCGCACGGTGTCCGCATCGGAAAGCCAGTCCGAGGCGGTGGCTTCGATGGCCGCGGCAATCGAGGAGTTGAGCGTATCGGTGGACCATGTTGGCGAGAATGCCGGCGTGGCCGTCGAGGCGGGGCGAGAGTCCAGTCAGGCCGCCGGAGAGAGTGAGCGGGCCGTGCATCGCGCTGCGTCGAGTATCGATCAGGCCGCAGCGGCCGTGTCCGAGACCGAAGCCAGCATGAACGAGCTGGCAACCAAGACGACCGAAATTTCGCGCATCATCAACCTGATCCGCGAGATCGCCGAGCAGACCAATCTGCTGGCGCTCAACGCCGCCATCGAGGCAGCGCGGGCCGGTGAGCAGGGACGAGGCTTTGCGGTGGTGGCGGATGAGGTCCGCAAACTGGCCGAGCGCACCGCGCAATCGACCGAGGAAATCTCGTCGAGCATCAAGGGTATTCAGCAAATCGCGGCATCCGTGGCGCGCGACGTCGGTGCCAACAGCGAGAAGGTGCGTGACGGGGCAGGTCAGGCACATCAGGCGGGTGATGTGGTGGGGCGCATCAGCGAGCTTGCCGCAAAGGCGGACGGTGCCATTGCGCAGATCAGGGACGCCTTGCTGGAACAGGGCAATGCCGCGCGCGAGCTGGCGCGCAACGTGGAACACGTTTCGGACATGGCACAGACCGGAGTCAATGAAGCACGGGTGTCTGCCGAGGTAGCGGAGCAGGTGTTTGATTACGCTGCACAGCTTCAGGAAGTGTCCTCCCGCTTCCGCCTGTAGGCGCCGCAAGCTGGGGCATGCGGCAAGTGCATGGTGGGAATTTTCTGCGATCATGCGTGACCGGTAACGCAGGTCGTGACAATCGGCCATTGCGGGCGCATTGCCGATCGGTAGCATCAAGCGCGACGACAAAGCAACGGAAGGGCCGGGCGGCCTTTCCGGACACGTGTTTGCAACAGCACGGAGGGTGCATGGCGTGAGCGAGCAGCGCAGCAGATCCGGTCGCGAGGCCGCGCGTATCGTCGGGGGTTATGCTGGATTCAGCCTGCTGTGGATCTTCGTATCCGACCGGCTGATCCTCGGGCTTGCCGGTTCGGATACTGAGCTGCTGTTGATCCTGCAGTCGTGGAAGGGCGCCATCTACCTGCTGGTGGTGTCCATTGTCCTGTACGTCATCATCCGTCGCATGCTTGAGCGTCAGAGCGCGTCGGAAGCTGCGCTGAGTGCGCTCAACGTTGATCTCGAGAACCGTGTCACCGAGCGCACCGCCCAGCTTGAGTCGGCCAACCGCGAACTCGAAGCGTTTTCCTATTCCGTCTCTCATGACCTGAAAGCGCCGCTGCGCGGTGTCGACGGTTACAGCCAGATCCTGCTCCTCGATTACTCCGACCGCTTCGACGAAGAGGGCCGGCTGCTGCTCGGCAACATCCGTAACGGCGTGGCGCAGATGCATGCGCTGATCGAGGACATGCTGGCCTATTCGCGCATCGAGCGGCGCGCACTGGAAGTGCGCGAAGTGGCCCTCGACAGCATTGCCGCCCAGCTGATCGAGCAGCGCGATGTCGACCCGGGCGCCCACTCGGTGGTCATCTCGTGCGCGCTCGAAGGCGTGGTTGCGCGTGTCGACCGTGACGGCTTCGCGCTGGCGCTGCGCAATCTGCTCGAGAACGCCGTCAAGTTCAGTCGTGGTCAGCAGGATCCCCGTATCGACATCGGCGCAGAGCAGCAAGGCGAACGTGTACGCCTGTTCGTGCGTGACAACGGCATCGGATTCGACATGCAGTACCATGACCGCATCTTTGACATCTTCCAACGGTTGCACCGTGCGGAGGATTACCCCGGTACCGGAGTGGGCCTCGCGCTCGTCAAGAAGGCCGTCAGTCGCATGGGCGGCCGCGTATGGGCCGAGAGCGCGCCGGGCGAGGGCGCGACCTTTTACATGGAGCTTCCGAAGTGACGACTGAATCGTTGCCGCAGCCCATTCTGCTGGTCGAGGACAATCCGGTGGATCTCGACCTCACCCAACGTGCCTTCGCGCGCCGTCGTTTCGGCAATCCGGTGCAGGTTGCGCGTGATGGCGAGGAGGCGCTGGCGTACATCGAGCGCTGGGAGGCGGGCGATCCCCTGCCTGCTGTGATCCTGCTCGACATCAAGCTTCCGAAGGTGAACGGTCTGGAAGTATTGCGTCGCATCAAGGCGCACGAGCGGTTTCGCCTGATTCCGGTTGTCATGCTGACTTCGTCGGGCGAGAACGTTGATTTGCGCACCGCGTACGAACTGGGTGCCAATTCCTACATCGTCAAACCGGTGGATTTCGGCAAGTTCATGGAAGTCGCAGAACAGATCGAACTGTTCTGGTGTGTGCTCAACAAGGCGCCGAGGTAGGCCTGCCATGCGTGTCCTCTACGTCGAGGATTCCCACAGTGATGCAGATCTGGCGCAGCGCATGTTTGCGCGCCATGCGCCCGATGTCGCGCTCAGCATTGCTCCGACGCTGGCGCTTGCTCGGCAGCACATGGCGGCAGGCCCGCCTTTCGACGCCGTGTTGCTTGACCTGGACCTGCCCGACGGCGTCGGCATCGACTTTCTCGCCGAAGTTCGTGAGCGCGAGGATTCGCCGGCCATCATCGTCCTGACCGGCTCGGGCGAACAGGATGCGGCGCTGGCTGCGCTCAAGGCCGGCGCTGATGACTACGTCACCAAGCGTGACGACTATCTGCTGGACCTCCCCGCCGCGCTGCAGGCCGCCGTGGAACGCCATCGCGAACACGTGGTGCGCCGCAGCCGCCGCATGCGCGTGCTGTATGCCGAACCAAATGCTTTCGATATCGATCTGGCGCGCCGACACTTCGCTCGCCACGCGCCGCACATCCGTATCGATACGGTCTCCGTCGCGGACGAGGTGCTGGCGGCAGTGGCGTCACCCGACCGTCGCTACGACGCCGTGGTGCTTGACTACCGCCTGCCGGGCATTGACGGGCTTGAGCTTGTCCGCATCCTGCGCGGGCAGCACCGCATGGACCTGCCCATCGTGCTCATTACCGGTCACGGCAGTGGCGAAATTGCGGCCAAGGCCCTGCGCATGGGGGTGGATGACTATCTGCCCAAACGCGATGGTTATCTGTTCGAACTGGTGGCGACGCTCGAAAAGCTGCAGACCCAGGTCGAACTGCGCCGTGAGCGGGCCGAGCTGGCGGCCAGCGAACAACGCTTCCGCAATTTGTTCGAACACACTCCGGCGGTTGCCGTGCAGGTCTTCGATCGTGATTGCCGCGTGCTGTTCTGGAACCGCGCGAGTGAAAGCCTCTACGGCTATTCCGCAGACGAGGCCGTGGGGCGTGATATTGCTGAACTGATCGTGCCGGAGAGTGATCGGGAGCACTTCCGCGTGGCGGTTCGTGACTGGGCAGACCGCGGGGAGCCGGTGCCAGCCGCAGAATTGCTGCTGATGACTCGTGAAGGGCGCACGCTGCATGTCTTTTCCAGCCTCGTCATGCAGACCGCTGCGAACGGTGACAAGGAGGTCTATTGCATCGACATCGATGTGAGCGAGCGGGCCGGAAAACGCCGGCTGCAGCAGGCGCGTGGCGAGGTGCTGAATCGCATTGCCGCCGATGATGCGCTGGATGCCGTGCTCGGTGCCGTGGTGTGCAAGGTCGAAATGTTGCTCGGCAAAGGCCGGCGTGCCGACATCCTGTTCCTCGATGACGACGGCAGCCTGCTGGCCGACGTGCACCGCGACGGGGTCGAACCGATGCCGCGCTTGCTGGCTGAACGCTGTGCCCGCGAGGCCGGGCCGGTCAGTTTCGCCGTGCAGGACGAGATTTCCGGGCGTGGGCAGGTGTTCGCGGCGTCGTTGCGCGAGGAGGCCGGCAAGGTCATCGGGGTGCTGGTGGTGCGCTGCCCGGAAGAGTGCGGCGATGAGGCCGAACGCGGCGAAGTCATGGCCGAGTTCGCCAGCCTGGCCAGTCTGGCGGTACAGAAGCGCCGCATCGCCGATGCGGTGCGCCAGCGCGAGGCCTCACTCGAGATGTCGGCCCGGGCAACGCTCGAGCTGTTGCGCGAGCACGATCTCGATCGTGCGCTGGAGCACGTGCTGGAACGTGTTGGACGCCATATCGGTGGGGATTCGACCTACATTTTCGAGATTCACCCGCATCCCGAATCCGGCTGCCCGGCTGCCAGCATCCGCTGCCGTTGGGAGGCCGAGACGCTGGTGCACCACGTTGCCGACGCTGACGTGACGAACGTGAGCGTCGAGGAAGCGCATCTTGGCCGCTGGCTCGAACAACTGCAGCAAGGTCAGATCGTCGCCTGTGACATCGAGCAGCTCCCGGAAGAAGAGAGACTGTTCTTCGAGGGCAAGACGGTGGCCAGCATCATGGTGCTTCCGCTTTTCTGCCGCGGGACGCTGTGGGGGTGCATCGGCATCGAGACCGAACAGCACACCAAGCGCTGGAGCGCCTCCGAAGAGAGTGTTCTGCGTATCGTTGCGGCCGGCGTCTCGGCCGCGCTTGAACGCAAGGTCGCGCTCGACAGCCTGCGCCGAGCGGCCGCTGTGTTCGAGAGCACGCGGGACGGGGTCGTTATTACCGATCTCGACGGCGGCATCCTTGCCGTCAATCGTGCCTATTCCGCCATTACCGGCTATGACGAAGCCGACGTGCTGGGCCTCAGTACGTCGATCGTGCGCTCCGACCGCCACCCGCGCGAATTCTATGCCGCGATGTGGACGGCGCTGCGTGAGCACGGCTATTGGCAAGGGGAGATCTGGAACCGCCTCAAGAGCGGCGAGACCGCACCACACTGGGTCAGCATCAGCTCGGTGTCCGACGAACACGGACGCCCAGTCCAGTACGTCGGCGTGATGACCGACATCAGCCAGCTCAAGCATTCCGAAGCGGAGCTGCAGCGTCTGGCGCATTACGATCCGCTGACCGCGCTGCCCAACCGCGTACTGGTCAATCTGCGGCTCGAACACGCCATCGATCATGCGCGCCGCAAGGGACACGGCATTGCGGTGCTGTTCATCGATCTGGACCGTTTCAAGGACGTCAATGACAGCTTTGGTCACCCTGTGGGCGACGAACTGCTGGTCATGATTGCTGCGCGCTTGCGCGCGCGCGTGCGCGGCGAAGACACGTTGGCGCGTGTCGGCGGCGACGAGTTCCTGATGGTCATGGAGTCGATCAGCGCTCCCGAGGAGGCCGCCTTCGTTGCGCGCGCGCTGATCCGGCTGCTGGAAGATCCGTTCCTGCTGTCCGGCGGGCAAGAGGTGTACGTCGGTTTGAGCGTCGGCATCAGTTGCTTCCCGCAGGACGGCGAGACCACCACCGAGCTCATCCAGCATGCCGACGCAGCGCTGTACAGCGCGAAGGCCGAGGGGCGCAGTACCTACCGATTCTTCACGGCCGAACTGAGCGCGGCGGCGCAGCAGCGAGTCGAGCTGGAAACGCGCATGCGCCGCGCGCTCGACCGAGGCGAGTTCAAGCTGTATTACCAGCCGCAGATCGACCTGCTCAGCGGCCGCATCGTCGGGTGCGAAGCCTTGCTGCGCTGGAACGATCCGGAGCGCGGACTGATTCCTCCCGCCGAGTTCATTCCGATCGCCGAAGAGAACGGCCTGATCGTGCCGCTGGGCGAGTGGGTGCTGCGCAATGCCTGCGAACAGGCGCGGCGCTGGGACGCAATGGGTTTGCCGCCGCTGACGATGGCGGTGAACCTTTCCGGTCGTCAGCTGTGGCAGACCGATCTGCCCACCCGCGTTGCAGCCATCATCCGTGAGTCCGGCCTGCCGGCGCGGCGCCTTGAGCTTGAGCTGACTGAGAGCACCATCATGGGTCACGAAGTCATGGCGGGCGAGCGCCTGCGCGCCTTGAAGGATCTCGGGGTGACGCTGGCCATCGACGATTTCGGTACGGGTTACTCATCGCTGGCCTATCTCAAGCGTTTTCCGATCGATGTACTCAAGATCGACCGGGAGTTCGTGCGCGATCTCCCGCATGATCCGGGCGACATGGAGATTGCCGCGGCAATCGTCGCAATGGCTCGCACCCTGCGCATGCGGGTGGTTGCCGAAGGCGTCGAGACCGGCGAGCAGCTGGCCTTCCTGCGCACCCATGCCTGCGATCTGTATCAGGGCTACTTGTTCAGTCCGCCGGTGGCGGCGGATGCTTTTGCCGAATTGCTCGATGCCGAAACCGCAGGCAGCTGAAGGCCTTCTGCCGCGTCTCTTTGCTGCATTCATCCTGTCCGTCGTCTGTGCCGTACCGGCGCTGGCCGACCGCGCTGCGCCCGAAGCGGCCAGTGGACTCGGTGCGGTTTCGCTGGCGCACTCTCCGCAGGCCATGGTTGTCACGGCCAATGCGCATGCCACGCAGGCAGCCGCTGCCGTATTGCAGGAGGGTGGCAGCGCGGTGGATGCGGCGATTGCCGCGGCGCTGGTGCTCAACGTCGTCGAGCCGCAATCGGCCGGTATCGGTGGCGGTGCCTTCATGCTGCATTTTTCCGCGGCAGACGCGCGCCTCCTCGCCTGGGATGGTCGCGAAACGGCACCGGCTGCGGCGGACGAGACGCTGTTCCTGCGCGATGGCATGCCGATACCGTTCTTCGAAGCCGTGATCGGTGGCCGCGCCGTTGGTCCGCCGGGGCTGTTGCGCATGCTGGAGGCTGCCCACGATGAATCCGGGCGCTTGCCATGGGCGCGCCTGATCAAACCGGCCATCGAACTCGCCGAGAACGGTTTCGCGGTGTCGCCGCGCCTGCATGCCTTGCTCGACGCAGACCGCTTTCTGCGCGACGATCCGGCTGCCCGTGCGCTGTTCTACCTGCCCAACGGCCGCGCTGTGCCGGTCGGCCATCGTCTGCGTAACCCCGAGCTGGCGGACCTCTTGCGGCATGTTGCGGCCGAAGGCGCGGAGGTGCTGTACCGCGGCAGGATTGCACGTGACATTGTTGAGGCGGTGCGCCGCGAGCCGTCACCGGGCGTGCTCACGGAGGCGGATCTGGCCGACTGGCAACCGCTGCGGCGCGAGGCCCTGTGCGGCACCTATCGCAGACATCGCGTGTGCGGCATGCCGCCGCCCAGTGCCGGCGGCGGTACGGTGTTGGGGCTGCTCGGCGTGCTAGAGCGTTTCGAGCTGTCCGGGCTCGATCCGGATTCGGCCTTCGTGGCGCATCTGTTCGCCGAGGCCGGCCGGCTGGCCTATGCCGACCGCGACGCGTGGTACGGCGATCCGCACAGCATGCCACTGGGCGTGAATGCCCTGCTGGCACCCGACTATCTGCAGCGTCGCGCCGCGCACATCGCCCTGTCGGCGAGCATGGGGCAGGCGTCGGCCGGACGGCCCGATCAGCGCGAGGCGCCGCAGCAGAAGGCCTCCGAGCGGCCGGCCACCACGCATGTCTCCATCGTCGACGGGGAGGGCAATGCCGTGGCGCTGACCGCCTCGATCGAGAACGCCTTTGGCTCGCGCCGCATGGTGCATGGCTTTCTGCTCAACAACCAGCTCACGGACTTTGCCTTCCGCCCGGTGCGCGCCGACGGCGTGCCACATCCCAACCGCGTGGTGGCGGGGCGGCGGCCGTTGAGTTCGATGGCGCCGACCATGGTGTTCGACGCCGAAGGCCGGCTGTTCGCGGTGCTCGGTTCGCCCGGCGGCAGCCGCATCATCAACTACGTGGCGGCGACGCTGGTGGGGCTGCTGGATTTCGGGCTCTCGCCGGAGGCGCTGCTGTCACGCCCGCATGCCGGCAGTCGCAATGGTCCCACCGAGGTCGAGGACACGCCGGCCGGCCGCGCGTTGGGCGAGCGCCTGCGTGTTTTCGGTCATGAGGTCGTGGCGCGTCCGATGACCAGCGGCACCGCGCTGATCGTGCGCGACGCGCAAGGCTGGCGGGGCGCCGCCGATCCGCGTCGCGAGGGCGTGGCGCTGGGCGTCAGCCACGCAGCGTCGGATTGAGTGTGTAGGTACCGGTGATCTGCGCTTCGGCCAGAACGTGGCCGGCAATCGCGGCGCGCACGTCGGCGCCGGTGAAGCTTCCTTCTACCGCGCAGCGCGGCACGTCCAGTGCATACAGCGTGAACACGTAGTGGTGCACGATCTCGTCGTTCCACGGCGGGCAGGGGCCGTCGTAGCCGTGGTAGTCGCCGCTCATGTCCGCGTCGCCGGCAAACCAGTTGGTGTAGTCGTTGATGCCCTGGCGCGTGCCGTTCGGGCCGGCCGGGCCGTTCTTGCCGCCGGGCGTGACTTCCGACGAAAAGCGGCCGGCGGCAATCTCGCGCACATCGGCGGGCAGGTCGACCAGCACCCAGTGGAAGAAATCCACGCGCGGCAGGCTGGCCGGTACGGTGCGCCCTTCCTGATTGACGTCGTCGCCACGGCTGGGCACATCGGGGTCGTGGCAGATCAGCGCGAAGGACTGCGTGCCGGCCGGCACGTCACTCCATGCCAGTTGCGGGTTGCGGTTGGCGCCCAGGCAGACGTGACCTTGCTCGGCCGGAATGCAGAAGGAAAATTCGCCGGCGATGGCGGCGCCGTCGGTGATGCTCTGGCTGGTCAGTTTCATGCTTTCTCCATGTGATCGTGGTGGCGCGGGGGCTGTCACATCCCGGAATAGATCGGGCCTTCGCCGCCCTGAGGCGGCACCCATTCGATGTTCTGCGTCGGATCCTTGATGTCGCAGGTCTTGCAGTGCACGCAGTTCTGCGCGTTGATCTGCAGGCGCGGCCCGCTGTCCTCGTCGACGATCTCATACACCCCGGCCGGGCAGTAGCGCTGCTCGGGCGCGGCGAAACGGGCAAGGTTGTAGTCCACCGGCACGGCCTTGTCGCGCAGGCGCAGGTGACAGGGCTGTTCTTCGGCGTGGTTGGTGTTGGACAGAAACACCGACGAGAGCAGATCGAAGCTCACTTCGCCGTCCGGCGCAGGATAGTCGATGCGCGGAGAGGTCGCCGCTTCTTGCAGGCTTGTGTGATCGGCGCGGTTGGCCAGCGTCCACGGGGCGCGCCCGCGCAGCACCAGTTGATCGATGCCAAAGGCCAGGGCGCCGGCGATGAGGCCGTGCTTCATCAGTGGCTTGAAGTTGCGCGTGCGGTGCAGCTCGGCGTGCAGCGGGCTGGTGGCGAAGGCTTCCGGGTAGGCAGTGAGTTCGTCGCTGCTGCGTTCTGCACTCACTGCATCGAAAGCCGCGTCGGCGGCCAGCATGCCGGACTCGATGGCGGCGTGGATGCCCTTGATGCGTGCGGCGTTGAGATAGCCTGCGTCATCGCCGATCAGCGCGCCACCGGGAAACACGGTTTTCGGCAGCGACTGCAGCCCACCGGCCGTGATGGCGCGCGCGCCGTAGGCAATGCGCTTGCCACCCGCGAAGATCGCGCGTAGCGCGGGATGCGTCTTGAAGCGCTGGAATTCCTGGAACGGTGACAGCCACGGATTGGCGTAATCCAGCCCGACCACGAAGCCGGTGGCGACCAGCCCGTCGTCGAGGTGATAGAGGAAGCCGCCGCCGTAGGTGTCATTGGCCAGCGGCCAGCCGGCGGTGTGCGTGACGCGGCCCGGACGATGGTGTTCGGGACGCACCTCCCACAACTCCTTGAGGCCGATGCCGTAGGTCTGCGGGGCCACGCCCTCGCGCAGTTTGAAACGCGCCTCCAGACGTTTGCCCAGATGGCCACGACAGCCCTCGGCGAACAGTGTGTAGCGGGCAAGCAGTTCCATGCCCGGCACGTGTTGCGGCCCCGGTGTGCCGTCGCGCGCGAGCCCCATGTCGCCGGTGAGCACGCCGCGCACCGCGCCGTCCTCGCCGTACACGACATCGGATGCGGCGAACCCGGGGTAGATCTCCACGCCCAGCGCCTCGGCCTCTTCGGCCAGCCACTTCACGATGTGGCCCAGACGCACGATGACATTGCCCTGGTTGCGGAAGCAGTCGGGTAGCAGCGCGTGCGGTACGCGGTGTGCGCGGCTCTCGCCGAGGAACAGGAATTCGTCTTCGGTGGCGCGGGTGACGGCCGGTGCGCGTTCGCGCCAGCCCGGCAGCAGCGTGTCGAGGCCGCGCGGATCCATGACCGCGCCGGACAGCGTGTGCACGCCCGGCTCCGGCGCCTTTTCCAGCACGCACACCGACCGCTCGTGCCCTGCTTCGCGCGCGCGCTGTGCCAGCCGGATGGCCGCCGCCAGCCCGGCCGGACCTGCGCCGACGATCAGCACATCGAATTGCATGCTCTCGCGTTCCATCGAGCCCTCCGTGATTGCCGGGGAGTTTAATGTGGGCTGCGCCCGGGTGTACAGCGTGCAAACCTCAGGGTAGCTTCGCATCAGACAGGGGGAGGGCCATGGACGATCATGAGCAGCCGATGTGGCGGCCCACGCAGGCGGCGGTGGCAGCCAGTGCGATGGCGCGTTTTGCGCGCGGCCACGGCTTCGCGGAGGATGACTACGCCGCGCTGCATCGCTGGTCGGTCGAGCGGCGCGAGGATTTCTGGCGCAGCGTCTGGGATTTCTGCGAGGTCGTTGGCGAGCCCGGTGCAGTCGTGTGCGAGCAGCGTGCGGCCATGCCCGGCGCGCGCTGGTTTCCCGAGGCACGGCTGAACTTCGCCGAGAATCTGCTGCGCCGGCGCGATGACGCGGATGCCATCGTCTTCCGCGGTGAGGATCGCGTGGAACGCCGCATCAGCTTTGCCGCGCTGCATGCCGAGGTTGCCCGATGCGCGGCGGCCTTGCGCGCGGCCGGCATTGTGCCGGGAGACCGCGTTGCCGCGTGGTTGCCCAACCTGCCCGAAACGGTGGTGTTGATGCTGGCCACAGCCAGCCTTGGCGCGGTGTTCACATCGGCCTCGCCGGACTTCGGGGTGCAGGGCGTGCTTGACCGTTTCGGTCAGACGCGGCCCGGACTGCTGGTGGTGGCCGACGGCTACTTCTACAACCGAAAGCGTGTGGACACCCTGCCGCGCGTGGCCGAGGCCGTGGCGCAATTGCCCAGCGTGGAGCGCGTCGTCATCGTGCCGTATGCCGGGGCGGCCGAGCTGCCGGGTGAACTTCGTGGCGCGCAGTCGTGGGCGGATTTTCTCGCTCCGCACGACGGGGTGTGCGACATCGACTTCGCCCGGATGCCCTTTGATCACCCGCTCTACATCCTGTATTCCTCGGGCACGACCGGTGTGCCGAAGTGCATCGTGCACGGCGCCGGCGGGGTGCTGCTGCAGCATCTCAAGGAACAGCGTCTGCACTGCGATCTGCGGGCCGGCGACCGCTTGTTCTACTTCACGACCTGCGGCTGGATGATGTGGAACTGGCTGGTCAGCTGCCTGGCTTCGGGGGCGACGCTGTTGCTCTACGACGGCGCGCCCACGCTCGACGACGGTGCCTTGCTGTTCGACTATGCCGCGGCGGAGGGCGTAACGCATTTCGGTACCTCGGCAAGATTCATCGACGCCATCGCCAAGGCCGGTCTGGCGCCGCGCCGCACGCATGATCTGGGCGCGCTGCGCATGCTGCTGTCCACCGGCAGCCCGCTGGTGGCCGAAGGTTTTGACTACGTCTATCGCGACATCAAGCCGGAGCTGTGTCTGGCCTCGATTTCCGGCGGAACGGACATCGTGTCCTGCTTCGTGCTCGGCAACCCGACTCTGCCGGTGTGGCGTGGCGAGATCCAGTGTGCCGGCCTGGGCATGGCGGTGGCGGTGTTCGACGCCGAGGGCCGTCCGGTGGCGGGGCAGAAGGGTGAGCTGGTCTGCACTCACCCGTTTCCGGCCATGCCGGTTGGTTTCTGGAACGACGCGGATGGCAGCCGTTACCGCAAGGCCTACTTCGAGCGCTTTGCCGGCGTGTGGTGTCACGGGGATTACTGCGAACGCACTGCGCATGGCGGGTTCGTCATCCACGGCCGCTCGGATGCCACCCTCAATCCGGGCGGAGTGCGTATCGGCACGGCCGAGATCTATCGCCAGGTCGAGCGGCTCGACGAGGTGCTCGAATCGATCGCCATCGGTCAGGACTGGCCGCCGGACAAGCCCACCGACCAGCGTGTGGTGTTGTTCGTGCGTCTGCGCGACGCTGTGATGCTCGATGAGGCACTGACGGCGCGTATCCGCGAAACCATCCGCGCCCACACCACGCCGCGCCATGTGCCGACGCGTATCGTGCAGGTGGCCGAGCTTCCGCGCACCAAGAGCGGCAAGCTGGTCGAACTGGCCGTGCGCAAGATCGTGCATGGCGAGGCGGTGGACAATATCGAGGCACTGGCCAACCCCGAGGCGCTTGCGCATTTTCGCGACCGTCCCGAACTGAGGAGCTGAACATGAAGGCAGCCGGGTTTCGCATGCGCCGGGCGTATTCGGTATTGCTGGTGGTGGACGTGCAGCAGCGGCTGGCGCCGGCCATCGACGACGGACGCAACGTGCTCGCGCATTGCGTATGGCTGATGCAGGTCGCCGAGCGGCTGGGAGTGCCGACGGTGGTGACCGAGCATTGCCCGGACAAGATCGGTCACAGCGTCGAGGCCATCCTGCAAGCGGCCTCCGGCGTGCAGGTGGTGGCCAAGCGCCGGTTTTCGGCGATGGCCGACGGCTGTCTGGCCGGTACGGCCGTGCATGAGCGCGAGGACGTGATCGTGTGCGGTACCGAGACGCATGTCTGCGTGCAGCAGACCGCGCTCGATCTGGCGCAGGCCGGCAAGCGCGTGTTTCTGGTGGCGGATGCAGTGGGTTCGCGCCGGCCGCTGGACCGCGAACTGGCCATCGAGCGCATGCGCGCGCACGGCATCGATGTGGTGACGCGCGAGATGGTGGCCTTCGAATGGCTGGAGAGTGGGGACGATCCGCTGTTCGGCGAGATCAACCGGGAGTTCCTGCGCTAGCGGAATCTCAGTCGTCGCAGGTGCAGCATGCGTGCCAGCACCGCGATGGCATAGCCCATCAGCAGGTGCTTGAGGGTGTGGCCGCTGATCAGGCCGCCGAGCAGGGCGTAGATCTGGTGATCGAGCCGATCGCACACCATGCCCAGCACGAACGCGAAGTAAGCAGTCCAGTAGGCGCTGCGACGGTTGTACTGTGAGGGCATGCGCATCAGCAGTGGCGGCACGACAAAGGCGAAGGCATACAGCACGAGATAGGGCCGCAGGTCGCCCTGGCCCGACAACTCTCCGGCGTACCACCACAGCACGCTGGCAGGCCCGAGGGCAATCCATGGCAACAACGCCAGCGCAGCGGATTTGCGCAGCCAGCTGCGTTCGGCAATCAGCCAGGCAATGGTGCTGGTAAAAGCCAGTGCAATGGGCACACGGTCGAGCAGCAGGCGGTCGTTGTCGGGTGCAAGGTGATACCAGCTCGAACCGAGGCCGATGGTGACCAGCGCCAGAAAGAACAGCGTGGCGAAAGCGCGCTCGAAGATCGAGCCGAAGCAGGCCTGTGCGTCGCGCGCCTGGACCTGGATGAGACCGGCCAGGGCCGGAAGCAGAATGGCCAGGTTGCTGACGACATCTGCGAAGTTGGCAATGCCGAGCAGCGCGCGCGAATCGGCAAAGGCGTGGTAGGTCGGAGCCTGGGCAAGCGGTGTGCTCAGGCGGTCTACGACCAGGAGTGCCGCAAGATACAGCGGCATCAACAACCACGGGGCAAGGCGTGCGAGCAAGGGGGTCTGCACGTGTGGCGATACTCCTTCGTCATCGCCTTGCAAGGTAGCAGCGGAGCGATGCGAGGAGAAGCGAACAGGCGAGTCTGAAGCGTGCATTCTTTCTCAGCCACAGGCACATCGGTTATGATTCTGCTTTCCCGCAGCTCTGTTCCCATGACCAAATACGTATTCGTTACCGGTGGTGTCGTGTCCTCGCTGGGCAAGGGCATTTCCGCCGCTTCGCTTGGCGCGATCCTCGAGTCGCGCGGCATCCGCGTCACCCATCTCAAGCTGGACCCCTACATCAACGTCGATCCGGGCACCATGAGCCCGTTTCAGCACGGCGAGGTCTTCGTGACCGAAGACGGCGCCGAGACCGACCTTGATCTGGGCCACTACGAGCGCTTCACCAGCGCCAAGATGAGCAAGCGCAACAACTTCACGACGGGCCAGATCTACGAGTCGGTCATCAAGAAGGAGCGGCGCGGCGAGTATCTGGGCAAGACCGTGCAGGTCATTCCGCACATCACCGACGAGATCAAGCAGTACGTCAAGCGCGGCGCCGAGGGCGCCGACGTGGCCATCGTCGAGGTGGGCGGCACGGTGGGTGACATCGAATCGCTGCCGTTTCTGGAAGCCATCCGCCAGATGGGTTTCGAGGAAGGGCGCAATCGCACCTGCTTCATCCACCTCACGCTGCTGCCCTATATCCCGACCGCCGGCGAGCTCAAGACCAAGCCGACGCAGCACTCGGTGAAGGAGCTGCGCGAGATCGGCATTCAGCCCGACATCCTGCTGTGCCGCGCGGACCGTTCGATTCCGGTCGACGAGCGGCGCAAGATCGCGCTGTTCTGCAACGTCATGCCGGAAGCCGTCATCGAGTGCCTCGACGCCGATTCGATCTACAAGATTCCGAGCATGCTGCATGGCCAGATGCTCGACCAGATCGTGTGTCACAAGCTCGACCTCCTGGCACGGTCGGCCGATCTGTCGGTGTGGGACAAGCTCGTGCATGCGCTCGAGAACCCCAAGCAGAGCGTCGACATCGCGTTTGTCGGCAAGTACGTCGATCTGACCGAGTCCTACAAGTCGCTGATCGAGGCGCTCAACCACGCCGGCATGCACACCGAATCGAAAGTGAAGATTCACTACATCGACTCGGAAGACATCGAGCGCCAGGGATGTGGCGTGCTCAAGGACATGGATGCCATCCTCGTGCCGGGCGGCTTCGGCAAGCGTGGCACCGAAGGCAAGATCGCCGCGATCCGCTACGCCCGTGAGAACAAGGTGCCGTATCTGGGTATCTGCCTGGGTATGCAGCTGGCGGTGGTCGAGTTCGCGCGCAACGTGGCCGGTCTGGAAGGCGCGCACTCCACCGAGTTCGATGCCGCGTCGCCGTCTCCGGTGATCGGTCTGATCACCGAATGGGAAGATCGCAGCGGCAAGCGCGAGAAGCGCAGCGAGGATTCCGATCTGGGCGGCACCATGCGTCTGGGTGGCCAGCTTTGCCACCTTGCTGAGGGGTCGCTGGCGCGTGAGGTGTACGGTGCGCCTGAGATCATCGAACGCCATCGCCACCGCTACGAGGTCAACAACCGTCTGTTGCCGGCGCTGGAAGCCAAGGGTTTGCGCGTGGCCGGTCGTGCCGGTGGAACGGAACTGTGCGAGATGGTCGAACTGCCGGATCACCCGTGGTTCGTCGGTTGCCAGTTCCACCCGGAATTCACGTCCAACCCGCGAACTGGGCACCCGTTGTTCACGGCCTATCTGAAGGCCGCAATCGCCTCGAAAGAGAGCAAGGCAGGCAAGTGATGAAACTGTGCGGATTCGAGGTCGGCATTGACCGGCCGCTGTTCCTGATTTCCGGCCCGTGCGTGATCGAGTCGCGCCAGATGGCGCTCGAAACCGCCGCTGAGCTCAAGGAAATCACCGACGAGCTGGGTATTCCCTTCATCTACAAGTCGTCCTACGACAAGGCCAACCGCAGCTCGGGCAGTTCGTTCCGCGGGCTGGGCATGCAGCAGGGGCTGGATATTCTCGTCGAGGTGCGCGAGACGCTGGGCGTTCCGGTGCTGACCGATGTGCATACCGTCGAGGAAGTTCCTGCGGTTGCGGCCGCGGTTGACGTGCTGCAGACGCCGGCCTTTCTGTGCCGCCAGACCGATTTCATCCGCGCGGTCGCTACCTGCGGCAAGCCGGTGAACATCAAGAAGGGCCAGTTCCTCGCGCCCGGCGACATGAAGAACGTCGTCGACAAGGCGCGTGAAGCCAGCGGTGGCAATGACAACATCATGGTTTGCGAGCGCGGCGTCTCCTTCGGCTACAACAACCTCGTCACCGACATGCGTGGTCTGGCGATCATGCGCGAGACCGGTTGTCCGGTGGTGTTCGACGCCACGCACTCCGTGCAGTTGCCCGGCGGGCAGGGCACCAGTTCCGGCGGTCAGCGCGAGTTCGTGCCGGTGCTGGCGCGTGCGGCAGTTGCGGTGGGGGTGGCCGGCCTGTTCATGGAGTCGCACCCCAACCCGGAAAAAGCCTTGTCCGATGGCCCCAACGCATGGCCGATGGGGCAGATGAAGGCGCTGCTGTCGCAGCTCGTCGAGATTGATGCGCTGGTCAAGAAGCACGGCTTCATCGAGGCCGTCGGCGCCTGAAGCATGCAACGCGGGCGTCACGCCTGGCTGCGATCATCGCGCCGCGACGTCCCCATCCAAGAATCGAAACTGTCTGAGGAAAACTGAATGAGTGCAATCATCGACGTCATCGCCCGCGAGATTCTTGATTCGCGCGGCAATCCCACGGTCGAAGCCGACGTGCTGCTCGAATCCGGCGTCATGGGCCGTGCGGCCGTGCCGTCCGGCGCGTCCACCGGCTCGCGTGAAGCCATCGAACTGCGCGACGGCGATGCCGCGCGCTATCTCGGCAAGGGCGTGCTGCGCGCCGTCGAGAACGTGAACACCGAAATCTCCGAAGCGCTGATCGGGCTGGACGCCGAAGAGCAGACCTTCATCGATCGCACCCTGATCGAGCTCGACGGCACCGACAACAAGTCCCGCCTGGGCGCCAACGCCACGCTGGCCGTTTCGATGGCGGTGGCCAAGGCCGCCGCCGAGGAAGCCGGTCTGCCGCTGTTCCGCTACTTCGGCGGTTCGGGCCCGATGTCCATGCCGGTGCCGATGATGAACGTCATCAACGGTGGCGAGCACGCCAACAACAGCCTCGACATTCAGGAATGCATGATCATGCCGGTGAGCATGGGCAGCTTCCGCGAGGCCCTGCGCTGCGGCGCCGAGATCTTCCACCACCTCAAGAAGATCACCGACAAGAAGGGCTATCCGACCACGGTCGGCGACGAAGGCGGCTTCGCCCCCAACGTGTCGGGCACCGAAGAAGCGCTGAACCTGATCCAGGAAGCTATTTCTGCGGCCGGCTACGTGCCGGGCAAGGACGTGTTGCTGGCGCTGGATTGCGCCGCCTCCGAGTTCTACAAGGATGGCAAGTACGTGCTGGCTGGCGAAGGCAAGACGCTCGATGCCGCCGGCTTCACCGACTATCTGGAAGATCTGTGCAACCGTTTCCCGATCGTGTCGATCGAGGACGGCATGGCCGAGAACGACTGGGCCGGCTGGAAGACGCTGACCGAGCGCCTGGGCAAGAAGGTGCAGCTGGTCGGTGACGACCTGTTCGTGACCAACACCGCGATCCTGTCGCAGGGTATCGAGCAGGGCATCGCCAACTCGATCCTCATCAAGATCAACCAGATCGGCACGCTGACCGAGACCTTTGCCGCTGTCGAAATGGCCAAGCGCGCGGGCTATACCGCCGTGATCTCGCACCGCTCGGGTGAAACCGAAGACTCGACCATCGCGGACATCGCGGTCGGCCTGTCGGCCATGCAGATCAAGACCGGTTCGCTGAGCCGCTCGGACCGCATCTCGAAGTACAACCAGCTGCTGCGCATCGAGGAAGATCTGGGTGATCTGGTGGCCTATCCGGGTCGCAATGCCTTCTACAACCTGCGTTTGCGCTGACCGGATCCGCTGTCTGAAGACGGCGGTTTCGTACGACACGGCCGGCATCCTGCGATGCCGGCCTTTGCACAGACGGACTTCCTGACGATGCGCTGGCCGCTGATTCTCCTCGCTGCACTGGCTGTGGCACTGCAGTACCCGCTGTGGGTCGGCAAGGGGGGCTGGTTTCGCGCCTGGGAAGTCGATGCCCGGCTGGCGGAGCAGCGCGAGGTCAATCGCACGCTGGAGCAGCGCAATGCTGCACTGGCGGCGGAGGTAGAAGACCTGAAGTCGGGCAATGAGGCCATTGAGGAGCGAGCCCGCTTCGATCTGGGGCTGACCCGCAAGGAAGAGATTTTCGTGCAGGTACCGGCGCCGCGCTGAAGCGCGGCCGGAGTCAGGCCTCGAGCCGGAAAGTTACCGGCCCTTCATTCACCAGCGAAACCGACATGTCGGCGCCGAAGCGTCCGCTGGCGATATCCGTAGTGCTTGCACGTGCCTCGCTGACCAGATGTTCGAACAGCTCCTGCGCGTGGGCAGGTTCGGCAGCGCTGGAAAAGCTCGGGCGGTTGCCTTTGCGTGTGTCGGCCGCGAGCGTGAATTGCGGCACCAGCAACAGGCTGCCGCCGCTGTCTTGCAGCGATCGGTTCATGCGGCCGTTTTCGTCGGAAAAGATGCGGTAGTCGAGCAGCCGTTCGAGCAGCCGCTCGGCGTTGGCGATGGTGTCACCGCGTTCAACGCCGATCAGCGCCAGCATGCCGTGACCGATGCGGCCAACCACCTGGCCGGCCACGGTCACTTCCGCGCGGGAAACGCGCTGAATCAGCGCAATCACGCCGGCGCAGCGACGCAGGTGTGCGCCTGTTCGTTGCCGGGCAGTTCCAGCACTGCCGCCGAAACGCCAGCCTGCAGGATGCGCTGGCCGTCACTCCAGACCCGACCGGGTTTGACCTCGGCGAGAGAGAACACGCCGCTGCCATGGCGCAGACGCACGTGGTCGGTCAGGAATTCGACGACAAAACGGTCGCCGCTGTCGCACACGAACCCGCGTGTCTCGGTTTTACCGCTGGTCCAGGCCGTGCCGGCGACAAGGACGCTGGCCGCGAGAACGAGAGCGATGGCGGACAGACGCAGGCGGGAATGGGGCAGTTTCATCTGGTGTTCCGCTTCAGTCGATCAGTTCGATGGTGCCGCTGACGTTGACGGTGATCTCGCTCTGCCCACCCTGCAGCGGAGCGGCCTCGTCCTTGGCAAACGACATGGCGCTGGCGCGCATCATCGGATATACCGGCACCGAGCCGGCGTGCTGCACCGACAGATGACGGATGCGATAGCGCTTGCCCAGTGCGTTGGAGAGCACTTCGGCGCGCTCTTCGAAGGCCCGGATGGCGTCAACCGCAGCTACGTTTGCTGCCTTGGCACGGGTTTCCGGGGCGGGCTGCATGTTCAGGCTGGCAATCAACAGGGTCTGCTGCAGTTGCCCGATGAGTGCCGACAAGGCGCCCATGTCGCGGCTTTCGAGCTCGATGGTGGAACGCATGCGCCAGGCTTCGATGCGATTGCCTTCGCGGTCATGCACCGGATAGGTGGAGCTGCCGGCGGTGGAGGTCATCACCGAGGTAAAGGGTTTGGCTGTTTCGAGGGCGTCCGCGATGGCGCGATTGACCTTGGCGGCAAGCGCCGGAGCGCTCTTGTCACTGGCTTCGAAGTAGAGCTGGGCGCGGCCGAGGTCGTTTTCGGCCTTGCTGCCGGCGTCAGCCGAAAGGTCGATGGTGGTGGGTGCCGGCGGCTTGGCAAAGGCCGGGGCCGAGAGTGCGATCAGGGCGGCGGCGAGCAGGGCGGGGACGACGTTGCGTTTCATTGGTAACTCCGCATAAGGTCCGGATGGAGCCGGAGTGTAACGCGTGCCTCGCGTCATGCTGGTGCTTGGCTGTAAAGCGATGTAAGCCCTGTTACAAACCCGGTACAGGGCTTACAGCGACTGGGCAGAATCGCCGACGCGGGTGAGGCCGGCCGAGTACAGGCGCACGTTCTCGATGTAGTGGTCGGCGTTGTGTTCGATCCGCGCGAGTTCCTCGTCGGTGACTTCGCGGATGATGCGCCCCGGCGAGCCGACCACCAGCGAGCGGTCGGGAATCACCTTGCCTTCCGGGATCAGTGCATTGGCACCGATGATGCAGCCCTTGCCGATCACGGCGTTGTTCAGGATCACGGCGTTGATGCCGATCAGCGTCGAGTCGCCGATGGTGCAGCCGTGCAGCATCACCTTGTGGCCGAGCGAGACGCGTTGGCCGATGGTCAGCGGTACGCCGAAATCGCAGTGCAGGATGGAGCCATCCTGGATGTTGGTGTCGTCGCCGATGGTGATGATGTCGTTGTCGCTGCGGACCACCACGTTGTACCAGAAGCTCACGTTGCGGCCTGCGCGGACCTGGCCGATGACCGTGGCGTTTTCGGCCATCCAGCAGCCTTCGCCGAATTGCGGTGTCTTGTCGCCGAGCGCGTAGATGGGCATTGCCTTACTCCCTGTCGTCCCCCGCGAGTCGTGCCGCAGGTCATTTTTTGTGCAGGGCGCAATGATAACAAGCGCACCGTGCCTTGTGGCGCGGCGACTTCGCGCCAGTGTTAGCATTGGAACCCTTTCTCCGCCGCAGTTCGACATGCTCAGCTACCGCCACGCCTTTCACGCCGGCAATCACGCCGACGTACTCAAGCATTTCGTGCTGCTCGAAGTGCTGCGCTATTTCTCGCGCAAGGAAAAGCCCTGGTGGTACATCGATACGCATGCCGGCGCGGGTTGCTACGCACTGACCGGCGAGCACGCGGAGAAGACCGGCGAGCACCGCCTGGGCATCGGGCGCCTGGGCGAGCGTGACGAGGTGCCGGAGGCATTTGCGCCCTATCTTGCTGCGGTGCGGCAGTTCAACCCGCACGGCAGTCTGAATTTCTACCCCGGCTCACCGGCACTGGCCATGACTGAACTGCGTGAGCAGGATCGTATGCGCCTGTTCGAGCTGCACCCGGCGGACGCCGAGTTGCTGGCGCAGACCTTCGCGCGCGATGCCGACCGTGTTGTCGTGCGCAAGGCCGATGGCCTGGCCTGTCTGCGTGGATTGTTGCCTCCGCCGACCCGGCGTGCAGTCGTACTGATCGATCCGTCCTACGAGGTCAAGCAGGACTACAAGCAGGTCGTGCAGGTACTCGGTGACGCCATGCGCCGTTTTGCTGAAGGCACCTATGTGCTGTGGTATCCGCTGCTGGCGCGCCCGGAGGCGCGGGCGCTGCCCGAGGCCCTGCGTGATCTGGGCGCCGACAGCTGGCTCGACGTGCGCATGGCCGTGCGCTCGCCCGGCAAGGCAGGACTCGGGGGCATGTTCGGTAGCGGACTGTTCATCATCAATCCGCCGTGGGTGCTGCCTCAGCTGCTGGAGGAGTGCATGCCCTGGCTGGTGAAGACACTCGCTGAAGATGACGGCGCCGGCTTTGATGTGGAGCACCACATCCCGTGAGTGAAGACAGCCTCATCCGCCTACGCGACGCCTTGCGCGCCTTCGCCGCAGAACGTGACTGGGCGCAGTTCCACACGCCCAAGAATCTGGCGATGGCGCTGTCGGGCGAGGCCGGCGAGCTGATCGAGCACTTCCAGTGGCTCACGGCCGAGCAGTCGGCCGCACTGAGCGAGCCGCAGCGCGAAGCGGTCGCGCTCGAAATGGCCGACGTGCTGATGTATCTGGTACGTCTGGCTGATGTGCTCGAGGTCGACCTGGCTGTGGCGGCTGAACGCAAGCTCGCGATCAACGCCGAGCGCTATCCGGCCGAGCGTGCGCGTGGCACGGCCACCAAGTACGATCGGCTCTGAGCCGGTCTGTTACGTTTTCGTTGCAAAAGCATTTCTGCAACAATACGGCCTTTAGTGAACGGGCGGACGACGCGTGGAACTCAAGCATATCGACGAGCTGGAAAAGGCGACGAAGAAAGGCCGGGTAGAGCTTTTCCGGATCGGCATCGCCGTGTTGTTCATGGTCGGGGTGATGCTGTTCGCGATGATGCGCGGAGACGTCGGCAGCAGCATGTTTGTGGTTGTGGCGGCCATGATCGGCGGCTACATGGCGATGAACATCGGCGCCAACGACGTCGCCAACAACGTCGGTCCGGCGGTCGGCTCCAAGGCGCTGACGCTCGGCGGGGCACTGGCGATCGCTGCCATTTTCGAGGCCGCCGGCGCGATCATCGCCGGGGGTGAGGTGGTTGGCACCATCCGCAACGGCATCATCGACCCGAGCCAGATCGCCAACGCCGACACCTTCCTGTGGGTCATGATGGCTGCGCTGCTGGCTGCGGCCATCTGGCTCAACATCGCCACCGTGCTTGGTGCGCCGGTGTCGACCACGCATTCCATCGTCGGCGCCGTACTGGGTGCCGGCATCGCGTCCAGCGGCATGGATATTGCCAACTGGAACACGGTCGCGCAGATCGTTGCCAGCTGGGTCGTTTCGCCGCTGATGGGTGGTCTCATCGCAGCCGGCTTCCTGTATCTGGTCAAGCGCTCCATCACCTACAAGTCCGACCTCGTGACGGCAGCCCGCAACATGGTGCCGTGGCTGATCGCGGCGATGGCGTTCGCCTTCGGTTCCTATCTGATGGAGAAGGGCTTCTCCAAACTCATCAAGGTCAGCTTCACGACCTCGCTGCTTATTGGCGCCGCAGTTGCCGTGGTGGTGTTCTTTCTCGTTCGGGCGCGCGTCACGGCGAGAATGGCCGACATCGACAACTCCAAGGACGGCGTCAACCGGCTGTTTACGGTGCCGCTGATCTGTGCGGCCGCGCTGCTGTCCTTCGCGCATGGCTCCAACGACGTTGCGAACGCCGTGGGCCCGCTCGCGGCGATTGTCGAAGTTGTGTCCACTGGCGCATCGGAGATCGCAACCAGCGCGCCGATTCCGCTGTGGGTCATGGTCGTCGGTGGCATCGGCCTGTCGATCGGCCTGTGGTTGTTCGGGCCCAAGGTGATCCGCACCGTGGGCTCGGAAATCACCGAACTCGATCAGATGCGGGCCTACTGCATCGCCATGGCGGCAACCATCACCGTCATCATCGCCAGCCAGCTGGGCATCCCGGTGTCGACCACGCATATTGCGGTTGGTGGCGTGTTTGGTGTGGGTTTCCTGCGCGAATACCTCAAGAGCAACTACGCGCGCATGGTCGACGAGATCAAGCAGCACCACCCTGAAGGGGATCAGGAAGCCATCGAAGCCTTCTTGCGCCGCTTCGATGTCGCCTCGATCGAGGAGAAGGGGGCGATGCTGCGCGAGCTGAAGAAGGCGCAGAAGAAGCGCGTCGATCCGGCCAACTTCTCGAAAACCGAGCGCAAGGGCCTGCGCAAGGTCTATCGCCACGAGTTGGTCAAGCGTTCGCAGATCGTGCGTATCGTCTCGGCCTGGGTCATCACGGTTCCGGCGTCCGGTCTGATGGCCGCAATCCTGTTCTTCACGATCCGCGGTATGCTGCTGTGAGGCCCGCTCCGCGGGCGTCTGCCCGTGGATATCAGGATGCTGTTCGAAACCGTTTCGCTGCTCGTGCTGTGTCTGGTGGCCTGGTTCTGGCTGGACAGCGTGAAGGTGCGTGAGCTTGGCGTCGCGGCAGCGCGTCGTGCCTGTGAACGCGACGGCTTGCAGTTGCTCGACGACACGGTTTCAGTCAGCTCGCTGCGCTCGGTGCGCAATGAGCATGGCCATGTCACGCTGCGGCGCGTGTATGACTTCGAGTATTCCGGCTCGGGTGATGATCGCCAGCGTGGCAGCGTCGTATTGTTGGGACGTGAGGTGGTGTTGGTCGACGTCGGCGCACAGAAACGTACGCTGCACGTCGTCGTCAACTGAACTCAGCGCAGCGCGTGCAGGAACTCGTTGCGGTACTGGTCCGAAGTCTCGAATTCCCCGCTGAAGGCCTGCGTGATGACGCGTTCGTCACCGCGCCGGTCTTCGCCCATCAACAGACATAATTGTTCGGCCTCGATGATGCACGCCGCGCCGCGTGCGTGGCCGTGACGCATGAGTGCGTCGGCAATGTCGCGCGTGAGCCATTCCTGGTAGGTGAAACGGTGGCCCAGCGCGTCGACCATGCGGGCGATGCGGCCGAAGCCGTGCAGGCGTCCGCCCGGAAGATAGGCCACATGTGCAACCCCGCGAAATGGCACAAGGTGATGCGGGCACACGCCGTGCACCGAAATGCCGCGGATCACCACCATGTCGCGCCGTGCATCCTCGAAGCCGTCGCCCAGCGCTTCGGCCGGGTCCAGTTCGTAGCCGCCAAGCAGTCGCTTCTGCCACAGCTCGCGCACGCGCGTGGCGGTGCGGCCGGTGTGCGCCCCATCGGCTGAAACACCGCATGCTTCGAGCAGGGCGATGACCGCCTTTTCAAATGCCTGCGGATCGAATTTCCCGTGGCGCGGAATGCCCGGCTCTGCGTGGGTGTGCGGCGGGTGGTCGTGGTCGCAGTCGTGGCTCATGGGTGTCTCGTCCGGGTTGCTGTCGCCTGCATTATGGCAGCGCCCACAAGGGCGGCTCGTCCATCAGCGCGATCTGCTCGCGCAGTTCCAGCACGCGGTCCTGCCAGTAGCGTTGCGTGCCGAACCACGAGAAGGCCGCCGGAAAGGCCGGATCCTGCCAGCGCCGGGCGATCCAGCCCGAGTAGTGCAGCAGGCGCAGCGTGCGCAGGGCCTCGACCAGATGCAGTTCGCGCGGCGAGAAGTCGTGAAAATCCTCATAGCCGGCCAGCACGTCGGCGAGCTGCACGCTCATCTCCTCGCGCGAGCCGGACAGGAGCATCCACAGATCCTGCACCGCCGGGCCCATGCGGCTGTCGTCGAAGTCGACGAACTGTGGCCCCGGCGGGTCGGCATACTCGTTCCACAGCACGTTGCCGACGTGGCAGTCGCCGTGCAGACGCAGGCTGGTGTAGTCGCCAGCGCGTTCGAAGCAGCGACGCACACCGTCGAGCGCCATGGCGCTGATCGATTCCCAGGCTTCGCGTAGATCGGGCGGGAGGAAATCGCTTGCGAGCAACCAGTCGCGCGGTTCGGTTCCGAAGGTGGAGATGTCGATACTGGGCCGGTGGGCGAACGGCGTGATGGCGCCAATGGCATGAATGCGGCCGAGAAAGCGCCCCATCCATTCGCGCGTGTCGGGGTCGCCCAGCTCCGGCGCGCGGCCGCCGACGCGTTCAAACAGCGCAAAGCGCAGGTTCTCGAAGTGGTGCAGGGTGTGCCCGTTGATGACCAGCGGCGGAATGACCGGCAGTTCGCGTTCGGACAACTCTGTACTGAAGGCATGCTCCTCAAGGATGGCCTCGTCGCTCCAGCGCCCCGGGCGATAGAACTTGACGACGCGCATCGGTCCGTCCTCGATGCCGATCTGGTAGACGCGGTTCTCGAAGCTGTTGAGCGCCAGCAGGCGGCCGTCCGGCGCGAGGCCGACGGACTCCAGGGCACTCAGCATGTGGTCTGGCGTGAGCTCTGAGAAGGGGGCGGCTTGATCGGTCAAGGGGAGGCTCGGTGGCTGCGGTCTTTCATTGTGGCAGGTCGGGAGGCGTACAAAAACCGCGTGCCTGCAGTGGCCTTGCGAAAACCTGGGTTTGCCCGCATCGGCGGCGACCGGCACAATCGCGCCTTTTCGCAGGAAAGCGCATGAGTACGCCCGCCGAACACGCCATTCCGCCCGACGAACTTGCGGCTCTCGCATCGCGCGACGTGCAGCTGCGTGCTGCGCGCATGGCGCAGGATGCCTTTGCGCAGGTGTTCCGCCTGAGCGTCGAGGGCGACGAGGCCGCGGCCGGTGAGGGCGTATCAATGCTGATCGAAGCCCTGTCGAACTGGGCGAAGGCGGGTGAACACGACGAAGCCCGGGCCTTGCGCCTGGCCATGTTGGTGACCGGTCTGGATCAATGGGGCGTGGCGTATAGTCGCGCCTTCGGCCTGCAGGCCATTCCCGCGTTGTCGGCGCTGCTGGGCGGTCTGCGCACCGGGCTCGACGCCGAGGCCGATGCCCGCTTCGGTCGCCAGTTCGCAGCCATCGCAGCAGGCGAGGGCAATGTCATCGACTTCAAGATCGATCTGCGGCGCAGCGTGCATCTGGCACTGTGGCACGCCATGATCGCCTGCGAGGACAAGGACGAAGCCGAGGTCATCGCGCAGGCGCTGGGCGGCATGCTGCTCGGCCTGGCGACGTCGATGCCGGCGCTGGGCTGGCGACTGGTGGCCGACGCGCTGTCCAACATCCAGATCCAGTGTCTCGCCAACAGCCTTGCCGCCGATGGGCTGGCGCGCGAAACCAATGAGGCCTTGTTCGCGGCGCTGGCCCGCGAGCTGCCGGAGACCACACGCGATCTGGTGTTCGCGCATTCGGCAGAGGCCGTGCGCACCTGGCTGCAGTCGGGCCGCGGC
The DNA here is from genome assembly GCF_059703705.1 of Pseudazoarcus sp. NS36. NCBI lineage: Bacteria > Pseudomonadati > Pseudomonadota > Betaproteobacteria > Rhodocyclales > Zoogloeaceae > Pseudazoarcus > Pseudazoarcus sp. NS36. The sequence goes on from NZ_BAAKJA010000005.1 coordinate 28,049, forward strand.
AACATTCACTAGGAACCACAATGGCGCTCAAAGCCACCATCTACAAAGTCGAACTGACCATCTCCGACATGGATCGCGGCTATTACGCCACCCACGCGCTGGCGCTGGCGCGCCATCCATCCGAAACCGAAGACCGCATGATGGTGCGTCTGGTGGCTTTTGCGCTGTTCGCCGAAGAGCGGCTGGAGTTCGGCAAGGGCCTGTGGGTGGATGACGAGCCGGACCTCTGGTTGCGCGACCTGACCGGGGCCGTGCTGCGCTGGATCGACATCGGCCAGCCCGACGAAAAGTGGGTGCGCAAGGCCTGCGGCCGTGCCGACGCAGTGGTGCTGCTGAGCTACGGGCGGGCCGCCGATGTCTGGTGGAACGGCATTGCCAGCAAGCTGGGACGACAGGACAAGCTGACGGTCATCAACCTCGAAGCCGAGATCGCTCCGGCGCTGGTCGCGATGTGCGAGCGCGGCATGCGGCTGCAATGCACCATCCAGGATGGTGAGCTGTGGATCACCAACGGCGAGCACACCGTGCACATCGTGCCGCAGACGCTGATGGCCCCGCGCAGCTAGAATGGCCGGGTTGCCGGCGCATGCCGCCGGTGTAGTGGAGTGTTTCTGGTGGAGATCGCGAGTCAGTTGTTGCTGATCGGGGTGCTCATTGTCGTGAGTGCCTGGCTGTCCATATCCGAGATTGCGCTGGCCGCCTCGCGCAAGATCCGGCTGCGCATGCTGGCCCAGCAGGGTAGCACTGCGGCCGAGGATGTACTGCGCCTGCAGGAGAACCCCGGCCATTTCTTCACGGTGGTACAGATCGGGCTCAATGCCGTGGCGATTCTGGGCGGCATCCTCGGCGAGTCCGTCCTGTCTCCCGCCTTCGCGGGCCTGATTGGCGTGATCTACACGGGCGAGTACCAGACCGCGGTGAGTTCGGTGATCGCCTTCGTGTTGATCACGTCCGCGTTTGTGCTGTTTGCCGACCTGATTCCGAAGCGCCTGGCGATGAACGCCCCCGAGCGCGTGGCGGTGATCGTGGTCGGGCCGATGCGCTTCATGGTCAAGCTGTTCATGCCGGCGGTGTGGCTGTTCGACGGTTTCGCCAACTGGTTGTTCAAGCTGCTGGGCCTGCCCAGCGTGCGCCCGGAAGACATCACGTCCGAAGAAATCGTCGCCATGGCGGATGCCGGCGCGCAAGCCGGCGCCTTGCTGCGGCAGGAACATCAACTGATTGCCAACGTCTTCGAACTCGACGAGCGCACCGTCACCTCGGCGATGACCTCGCGCGACAGCGTGGTGTTTTTCCGGCTCGACGAGAACGAAGAGAACATCCGCGAGAAGCTCGTGCAGTCGCCGCATGGCAAGTTTCCGGTGTGCGAGAGCGGCATCGACAGTGTGGTCGGCTACGTCGAATCCAAGGAGTTGTTTGCCCGCGTGCTGGCCGGCAAGAAGCTCTCCTTGATTGCCGACCCGCAGATGCACGAGGCGCTGGTGCTGCCCGATACGCTGACGTTGTTCGAGGCGCTGGAGCGTTTCCGCAGCGCGCGTGAAGACTTCGCGCTGATCGTCAATGAATACGCACTGATCGTCGGTCTGCTGACGCTGCAGGACGTCATGAACACCGTGATGGGTGATCTGGGCGGCACGGCCGGCGAGGAACTGATCGTCAAGCGCGACGAAGTGTCGTGGCTGATCGACGGGGTGACGCCGGTGGAAGACGTGATGACCGCACTCGGCATTGACGAATTCGGCGACGCCGAGAACTACGAGACCATCGCCGGCTTCATGATGTACCGCCTGCGCAAGGTGCCCAAGCGCACCGACAAGGTGGACTTCGCCGGCTATCGTTTCGAGGTGGTGGACATCGACAACTACCGCATCGACCAGTTGCTGGTGACGCGCACCGGCGATTGATCAAGCGAGGTACCCGGCGGCGAACGCGTCCAGCACCTCGGGCAGCACTTCCGGTCCGGCTTCTTCCAGTTCGTAGCGCACACGTGTCGCGGGGTGGCCCAGTTCGATGAGCTGCGCCAGATCCACCGGCGTGCCGATCACCACGGCGTCGCATGGGCAGGCGGCGATGGTGGCCGCCAGATCCCGCAGTTGCGCCGCGCCATAGCCCATGGCCGGCAGCGTGCGCTGCAGATGCGGGTATTTCGCAAACGTCTCTTTCAAGGTGCCGACAGCGTAGGGCCGCGGATCAACGATCTCGGCTGCGCCGCAGACATGCGCCGCGATGCTGCCGGCGCCGATGCTCATGCCGCCGTGGGTCAGCGTCGGCCCGTCCTCAATGACCAGTACGCGCTTGCCGGCGATTACCGCCGGGTCGTCGGTGGTGACGCGCGAACGTGCCTCGATGACGCGTGCGGCCGGGTTCACAGCCGCGATGTTGTGCCGCACCTGCTCGACCTGGTCGCGCGCAGCGGAATCGACCTTGTTCACGATCACCACATCGGCCATGCGCAGATTCACCTCGCCCGGGTAGTACATCAGCTCATCGCCGGCACGGTGAGGGTCGGCAATCGTGATGGTGAGGTCGGAACGGTAGAACGGAAAATCGTTGTTGCCGCCGTCCCACAGGATGACATCGCAGCCGGCCGGGTCGTTCTCGGCCGCGCGCAGGATGGCCGCGTAATCGACGCCGGCATACACCACGCCGCCGCTTGCGATGTGCGGCTCGTACTCCTCACGCTCTTCGATGGTGCAATGGTGGTGAGTAAGGTCGTCCAGGCTGGCGAAACGCTGCACGGCCTGCGCTGCCAGATCGCCATAGGGCATCGGATGACGCACCGTGACCACGCGCAAGCCACGTGCGCTGAGCAAGTCGACGATGCGCCGGCAGGCCGGGCTCTTGCCGGCACCGGTGCGGGTGGCGACCACCGCAATGACCGGCTTGCGGCTCTGGAGCTGAGTGTGTTTCGGCCCGGCCAGCAGAAAGTCGGCGCCGGCGGCGTTGGCAATGGCCGAGAGTGACATCACCCGCGTATAGGGCATGTCGGAATAGGCGAACAGGCACAGATCGACGTCGAGTTCGCGGATCAGGCGAGGCAACTCGGCCTCGTCGTGGATCGGGATGCCTTCGGGGTAGAGCGCGCCTGCCAGTTCGGGCGGATAGCGTCGCCCGGCGATGTCGGGAATCTGCGCGGCGGTGAAGGCGACCACCTGGAAGGCCGGGTTGTCGCGATAGAGCAGATTGAAGTCGTGAAAGTCGCGCCCGGCGGCGCCCAGTATGACGACGCGGCGCGATTCGCTCACGCTGATCTTCTCCAGACCAGACAGCGGTTGTTGGCCGGCATGGCGTGGTCCCGTGCCAGCTTCAGCCCGATGCCTTGCGCGAGTGCGTCCACGGCCTCGAAGTCGCGGATGGCGCGGTGCGGTACGGCCGCCTGCAACGAGGCTTCGAAGGCGGCGTTGCTGGTGCTGGTGTGACGCCCGTCGTAGCGGAAGGGGCCATAGATCGCCAGTACGGCGTCCGGCGCGAGTACGCTGGCCAGGCCTGCGAAAAATCGCTCGACCTCGGCCCAGCTCATGATGTGCAAGGTGTTGGCCGAGAACACCGCGTCAAAGCGCGCATCCGGCCACGTACCGGTGACGTCGAGCGTCAGCGTGTCCGGCGTGTTGGGCAGGCGAGCGCTGGCCAGCCAGGCGCGGATGCCGGGCAGGTTCTCGGCGCGGTCCGAGGTTTGCCACACCAGATGCGGCAGGTTTGCCGCGAAGTGCACGGCGTGCTGCCCGGTTCCGCTGCCGACTTCGAGCACGCGCGTGCGGTCGGCGAAATGCTCGCGCAGCACGGCCAGAATCGGCTCCTTGTTGCGTTCGCAGGCGGTGGAGAAGGGGCGTTCGGTCATGACGTTCTCAGTAGATGAAGCGTTCGTGCAGATCGGCCAGATTCAGCTCGTCGAGAATGGCCTGGGCCCGTTCACGTGCGTTGCCGCGCGGCTTGCCGGTGGCGCGGGCGACGATCAGTTCGTTCTTCATCGAATGCTCCCAGCCGATCAGCTCGGTCACCGACAGCGAATAGCCGTGCGCTTCGAGCAGCAGGCAGCGCAGCACGTTGGTGATCTGGCTGCCGAATTCGCGGGTGTGGATGGGGTGGCGCCAGATCTCCGACAGCGGCGTGCGGCCGAAGCTCTCGTTCTTGTGCTGACGCATCACAGACGCGACTTCGGCCTGGCAGCACGGCACCAGCACGATGAAACGCGCCTGCTTGGCCAGCGCAAAGCGGATGGCGTCATCCGTGGCGGTATTGCAGGCGTGCAGCGCGGTGACGATGTCGATCTGCGCGGGCAGTTCGGGTGACGCGATGGACTGCTCGACCGTCAGGTCCAGGAACGACATGCGGCCGAAGCCCAGGCGTTCGGCCAGCTCGCGCGAGCTGGCAACCAGTTCCGGACGGCTCTCGATACCGTAGATGTGGCCGGCCTCGCGCGACTTCAGGAACAGGTCATACAGGATGAAGCCGAGGTAGGACTTGCCGGCGCCGTGGTCGACCAGCGACAGATCGCCGCGCGCCTCGAACACCTCGTTCATCAGCGGCTCGATGAACTGATAGAGGTGATAGACCTGCTTGAGCTTGCGTCGCGAGTCCTGGTTGAGCTTGCCGTCGCGCGTGAGGATGTGCAGTTGCTGAAGCAGTTCGACGGACTGGCCGGGCCGGACTTCGGGCGGCAGCTCCGTGCTTGCGGCGGGCCGGGGCTTGCGGCTCATGCCTTGTCCTTCGCCGCTTTGATGCCCAGCGCGTCCCAACCTGCCTGGCCAAGCTTTTCCATGGTTTCGATGTTGCGCTCGAAGATCGAATCCGGATCGTCCGGGTAGTGCGCCAGTGCGCCTTCGATACTGGCCTCGCGCAGCAGGTGCAGCGTGGGGTAGGGCGCGCGATTGGTGTAGTTGCCCAGCTCATCGGCTTCCGTGTCGGCAAACTGGAACTGCGGGTGGAAGCTCGCAACCTGCAGCACACCGTCGAGCTCGTGCTCTTCAACGGCTTCTTCGGCGATGCCGACGATGTCATTGAAGGTCTCGAAATCGTCGAACATCGTCGGGTGGATCAGCAGGGTGGTATCCACCTCCTTCGGATCGGCGGCGGCGAGAAAGCCGATTTCCTCGTCGAGCTGCTCAAGGAAAGCGTCGAGGTGGCGTGCATCGCTGACGACAAAGCGCACGCGATTGGCGACATACACGGATTTGGCAAACGGGCAGAGGTTCAGGCCGATGACGGCCTGTTCCAGCCAGTGGCGCATTGCGGCAATGACCGCGTCGGGGTTCGGTGAGTTCATGCGCGCATTTTAAGCTGCGTTGCAGCGATTCGCGGTCGGCGCTGCGATCAGGGATAATCCAGCCTTTACAGAAAAAGCGGTTTCCGATGCCGATCCAGTGGTTTCCCGGTCACATGACCTCGGCGCGCAAGAAAGCTTCCGAGACGATGGCACGCACCGACGTGGTCATCGAGGTGGTCGATGCGCGCATTCCCGAGGCGAGCTGCAACCCGATGATCGGCGAGTTGCGCCGCTTCCGTCAGCGCCCGTGCCTGAAGATCCTGAACAAGGCCGATCTGGCCGATCCGGTGGCGACCAAGGCCTGGCTGGCCTACTTCAACGCGCAGCCGGGTGTCAGCGCGGTGGCGCTGTCGTGCAAGAACCCGAGCGACGTCGCGCGTGTGCCGGCGATGTGCCAGAAGCTCGCGCCGCACCGCAGCGACGGCACGCGCTTGCTGCGCATCATGATCATGGGCATCCCCAACGTCGGCAAATCCACGCTGATGAACGCCTTGCTCAAACGCAAGGTGGCCAAGGTCGGCGACGAGCCGGCGGTGACCAAGTCGCAGCAGACGCTGGACTTCGGCGACCACATGACGCTGACCGACACGCCGGGCATGATGTGGCCGAAGATCGACTACGACTCCGACGGCTTCATGCTCGCCGCCTGCCACGCGATCGGTCGCAATGCGGTGATCGACGAAGAGGTGGCCGAATTCCTCGCCGGCGTACTGCTGGCGCGCTATCCGCAGAGCCTGGGCGAGCGCTACAAGCTCGATCCGGCCAAGGTCGATGCCTGGGGCGTGGTCGAGGAAGTCGGCCGCCGTCGCGGCTGTCTGGTCAAAGGCGGTGGCATGGACGTCGAGAAGGCGGCGCAGATCCTGCTCAACGACTTTCGGGCGGGGCCGCTCGGGCGCATCAGCCTGGAAACACCGGAATCGCGTGCCGCGATGGTGGCGCTGGCGCTCAGCGCCAAGGCCGAGAGTACGGCGGCAGACGAGCAGCCTTGAGTCCTCCGGCACTGGCGTTCAAAGCGCCCAGCACCAAAAAAAACGCCAGCCCTCGGGCTGGCGTTTTTACTTCGTAGCGACGCGGATCAGCGGTAGCCGGCGCGGTCGTAGATCTTCTGGGCTTCCGGCACGTTCTTGGCCAGTTCGGACACCGGCATGTTGTCGGCCTTGAAGCTGCCGAGCTTGTCGAGCGCGGCGTTGTCGACCTTCACGCCCGGCACCGTCGGCCACTCGTTGTTGCCGTTGGCGAAGTAGCGCTGTGCATCATCCGAGGCGAGGTACTCGAGGAACTTGCCGGCCGCTTCCTTGTTCGGCGCGTTCTTGAGCACCCCAGCGCCGGAGACGTTCACGTGCGTGCCCCAGCTCTGCTGGTTCGGCCACACGAACTTGACCGACTCGACCACTTTCTTGTCTTCGGCCTTCGGCGAGTTCATCAGGCGCGCGAAGTAGTAGCTGTTGGCGATCGCCACGCCGCACTCACCGGCTGCGACAGCGCGGATCTGGTCGGTATCGCCGCCTTTCGGAGCGCGTGCGAAGTTGGCAACGATGCCTTTGGCCCACTCTTCGGTCTTCTCGGCGCCGATGTGATGGATCAGGGCTGCGCCCAGCGACAGGTTGTACGGGTGGGCGCCGGTACGCGTGCACACCTTGCCCTTGAGTTTCGGGTCGGCCAGCGACTCATAGGTCTGCACGTCTTCAGCCTTGACCAGCTCCGGGTTGTAGATGATGACGCGGGCACGGGTCGAGAAGGCAATCCAGGTGTCGGTGCGGAAGTGGGCCGGCACGCGGGCGTTCAGTTCGTCGGACGAGAACTTCTGGAACATGCCCATGCTGTCGGCGTTGCCCAGACGCGAGGCATCGACGGTGATGAAGATGTCGGCCGGGCTGTTGGCGCCTTCATTCTTGATGCGCTCGATCAGCTCGTCTTCCTTGGCTTCGATGCGATTGATCTTGATGCCCGTCTGGCGCGTGAACTCGCCGTACAGGGCCTCGTCCGTCTGATAGTGGCGCGCGGAGTAGATATTCAGCTCCTTGTCGGCCGCCATGGAGGTGGCGGGGATGCCGATGGCGGCGAGGAGCGTGACCAGAAGTGCACGTTTTTTCATCGTTTTTGGCCTTGTTGAGAGTTGTAACGGGTGTGCGAATGGTAACGAGAAGAATTCCTAATTGCAATCTGGAGATCTTTGATTTAATGTTAGTGCGAATCATTCGCAACAAGGCAAATATCATGAATGCACTACTGGTCGGGGCTGATCGTCTTGGCAATATTCCGACGGTGCTGGATCGCTTCGGCATCCGTATCGCTCAACACGTCAGCGGGCGCGACAGCAGTCATCAACGGCGCAGCGCACCGCTGCCGTCGGGTATCGAGATCGTCATCCTGTTTACCGATTTTCTCGGCCACAACGTCATGAAGCGTTTCCGCGAACTGGGTAGCCGGGAAGGCGTCATGGTGGTGTGTTGCCGGCGTTCGGTGTGTGCGCTGGAGCAGGCACTGGGGCGCAGCATCCCCCAGTCGCGCTGTGACAGCTGCAGTGTGAACTGCAAGAGCGGCAAGTAAGCCGCTCAGCGCTCGGGCTGTGCGGTGAGCGGTGCTCCGAGCCGGCTGCGTAGCCAGGCCAGAGCCAGCAGGGCCAGCCCGAGGCCCATGAAGGACGCCACGCGCAGCAGGCCGTCGAGCCCCGACAGATCGATCAGGAAGATCTTCAGGATCACGATCGCCAACAGCGCGAAGCCGCCGTGCAACATGCGTCGTGAGGCACGCAAGGTGCCCGCGACAATCGCACCAGCCGCCATCAACAGCCAGACGGCCGAGTAGGTGTAGATCTCGCCGTTTCCGGTGGCACGGCCCAGCGTGACATCGCCTTGCCACAGATGGCGGATCTCCATACTCACGAATAACACGCTGCCCAGCCCGAGCAGCCATAGCGCGCAGTTGCGCTCGCGCGGTGTACCGATGCGGGCGACGATCCAGGCCAGTAGCAGCGGCGCCCCGTAGGCCAGCAACAGCAGGTTGATGATCGGCCGCGTGGACACCTCATCCGAACCGAAAAGCGGGTTCAGCAGCGTGACTACCATCAGGAAACTCGCCAGCGACAGCGCCAGCAGCAGTTGAGAGGCGATGCGGTACAGCGGAGCAAGTTGCTCGGCAAAACGCTCTCGGTGGCGGTAGCTCAAGCCCAGTGCGGCAAACAGGGAAACGTGGATGGCGGCTTCGGTCAGCGTGTAGCGCGCGGCCAGCACGTTGCCGTCGTACAGCCAGTAGCGCAATTCCACACCCAGCGTCAGCACCAGCAGGTGGATGGTCGCGGCCGAGAGCCATTCGCGGAGCCGGTGCTCTGCGCCCGCGATGCGCGCAGCGATGAAGCAGCACAGCGTGGCGCCGCCGTAGGTCCATAGTGTCCAGTGCACGTCGGGCGCGTAACTCACGACCCACGGGTTGAGCGTGAGCCGCAGCACGACCACCGTCAGCACGCCCTTGACCGCCCAGTGCAGCAGATCGACGTGATAACGGCGCATCAGCCAGACCAGGCTGATCAGCTGCGCAGCGATGGCGAGCGTGAGGCCGGCTTCCTCGAGCACCATGGCTGCGGCCAGCGAGTAGGCGGCGTGACTGGCCAGCATCAGCCACGGCACGAGTGCACGATGCGCGCGGCGTGCGCACACACCCGCAAGAACCGCCGTGACGGCACCGAGCGAGAGCGCTGCGACGCTCCATTGCACGTCGTCGGCCAGCGGCCCGCTGCCCACATAGGCAAGGCCCAGCCACAAAACCGGTGACAGTGCGGCAAGCGATGCCCAGGCGTGAGCACTGCCGGCCAGACGCAGCATCGCCATGCCGGCAACTACATACACCAGGGCCATCCACATGCCGAAACGCTGCAGCGCCGGGACCGCCTCGGGCGGGAAGCTGAGGACGAGCCGGAAATCGTGCAGCAGCATGTCCATGTGCATGCCGAGCACGGCCGCAAAAACGACCAGCAGGCTGCCCCACGGCAACAGGCGCAGTGAAGGCTGATGCCGCGCCGACAAGGCCAGCACGGCTACCAGCGGCGCCCATTGCCAGGCCTGCAGGTGGTCGGGGCCGGCTTCCCAGATCGACATGCCCCAGGCCAGCGAAACCGCGATCAAGCCGATCTGCAGAGCGTCGGGGCGGGCTGGAATCGTTTCATCATTCTCTGTGGTACGCGCCTGCATCAGCCAGTCGCGGCCCGGTACGGCTGCCAGCAGGTAGGCTGCAATGGCGAGGTAGATGCCGCGAAAGTCATCGGCACCGGTAGCGAGCATGGACAGCATCCACCAGCCTATCAGGCCGGCCAGCACGCCCCACCACAGCCACAGCCGCCAGACATAACGCAGCAACAAGAGCCCACCGAAGCCGACGATCAACGCGTAGATCATGGCCGCAACGATGTTGCCGCTGCCGGTCGACACCAGAAGCGGCACGCAGAAGCTGCCGATCAACCCCAGCGCGGCGAGCATCGGCCCCTGACGCAGCGACAGCAGCATGGTGCCGACCGACACCAGCGCCAGCAGTCCGAAAGCCAGGCCGGGCGGAATCAGTTTGTAGAGATGCAGGGCGGCCAGCACGGCGCCGAACAGCGTGATCGTTGCGCCGCCTGCCAGTGCCGCAAACGCCGGGTGCGGGCCGGCGCGCCGCAGCAGCCATTCGGCCAGCGCATGCAGACCGAGGCCGGTGGCCAGCCCGAGCGCAACCCGCGCGGTCGGCCCGAGCAGGCCGTGCTCGATGCTGTAGCGGACCATGAAGAGACCGCCGAGAGCCACGCAGGCGCCGCCCAGCCAGATCATCCAGTTGATCTGCGGCAGGGCGCTGCGCCTCGGCTTTACGCGATCAGGCGCAGGGGGTGGGGCAGGCGGGGGCGCTTCACCGAACAGACGTTCGATCGGCAGGTCGAGGAGTTCTTCGGTGGGGTGGGTTACGGCAGGCGAGGGTGCAGCCGTGCTGGTTTCAGGCGCTGCGGGTGTGAGCTGCTGCCGGAGTTCTTCGAGCTGCGCTTCGAGTTTGCGCACTCGCAGGTAGGCCCGAATGCCGAGCACCGATCCGACGGTGAACAACAGCCACATCACCCACATCGCTCGCCCTCCCGACGGATACCGTCCGATGGACGGCTTTCGCTGCGCAGTCGGGATGATACGGCCAAGCCGCAATGCATGCGAATGTCGTTATTTTCTCAACGGGTGACGACGGCCCGTAGCGAGGCTTCGAGGTCGGCCAGTGCATGCGGGGATCTGCGCCCTTCGGCCAGCGCACGCGACTGCAGCGCCAGCAACAGGCGGGCGAGCACCCAGGCGTCACCGAGTGCGTGGTAGCGCTGGAAGGTGCCCAAGCCCAGGCTGTCCATCCATTGCGCCAGCCGCACGGGCTTGGCGTGTGCTTCGCCAAACAGCGCCGGCAGCAGCCAGTACAAATCAAGCCACAGCCATTCTGGTGTGATGCCCAGATGTTGCCGGAAGGCGCGTTCAAGCAGGGCACGGTTGAGTTCGGCGTTGAACACCACGACCGGCCCGGAACCGACGAAGCTGATCAGTTCGGTGAGATGCGTCTCGGCCGCGTCATCAAGCACGGCATGAAGGCTGTGCGCGGGGTCGATGCGCCCGCCCTCAATGGCGATTGCAGCGACCGACTGCAGGGTGTCGCGGTCTGCGCTGACGCCACTGGCGCGGGTGTTGAGGACGACATAGCGGGTTTCGCTGTGGGTGCGGTCGAGACTGGCCGGCGGCAGGCTGCTCCAGTGCGCCAGCGCTTCGCGCAGATCTGCCGGTAGTGCGGATTCCTTGCGGCGGCCCGGCAGGAGTCGGCTGAGCCATTTCATAGCTGGTAATCGAGCTTGAGCTGCAGTTGCAGCTTGCGAGCCTGCCGGAAGGCTTCCTTGAGGATGCGGCGGTCCAGCTCGTTGAGGTCTTCAGGCCGCACGCAGTTGTCACCGGGGGCGTCGTGCTCGGTGTCCAGATGCTGGGAGCGCAGACGCAGCAGCTGGATGAAGTGGAAGCCATCAATGATGGCCGAGATCTCCTCGCTGCGAATGCCCATCTTGGCGCCGGCCTGGCGCAGGCGCTGGGCGGTACTGCTGGCGCCGACCTCGGAACGCAGGGCGAAAATGCGTGCGGCATCGACGAACAGCCGGGCGCCGGACTTCTTGAGGTCGATCAGGCCGTCTCCGTCGACCACAAAGTCACGGAAGCGCCCCAGCGGCGGCGTGACCTTGAGCGCGTTCTCGGCCATCAGTCGCAGGAAGGTCTGGTTCTTGCGCGCAGCTTCACCGAGCCAGTCGCGCAAGGCCTCGCCGTGGCGTTCGTTGCCGGCCAGTACGCGGAAGTCGAAATAGATCGAGGCGTTTAGCAGCGCCTGCGGCTCGGGCGTGCGAATCCACTTGGCGAAGCGTGTCTGCCATTCATCCAGGGTCAGGCACAGCTCGGGGTTGCTGGCCATGATGTTGCCCTTGCACAGCGGAAAACCGCAGGCGGCAAGATGCTGGTTCACGTCCCCGGCAAAGGCCAACAATTTCTTGCGCAAGGCATCGATCTGCGCGTCAGGGGCGCTGAACAGCAGGCCGTTGTCTTGGTCGGTCGATAGCGTCTGCTCGTGGCGACCTTCGGAGCCGAAGGCAAACCAGGCGTAATCGACGTCCTGCAGACCGTGGCGTTGGAGTTCGATGTCAATGATGCGGCGGGTGAGCGCGTCGTTCAGTGCAGAGATGAACTGCGTGAGCTGTTCCGCGGCGATGCCCTGGGCAATCAGATTGAGCGCGAGCTGCCGGATGTCGCGCGCGGCACGTTCTAGGGCATCGATGTCGGACGCGCCATCGATGCTGGCGCGGATCTGACGCAGGCTGATGCGCTGCAGCGAGAACAGGTCTCGCTCGGACACCACGCCGGCGGCGTGCCCCTGGCTATCCACCACAACCAGATGCTGGATGCCGTGCGTGGCCATCTCCAGCGCGGCGTCGTAAGCCGTGGCGGTAGTCGGCACCGTGAATGGCTGTTTGGTCATCAGCGATTCGATCGGCGCGGCCAGATCGGCCTCGGCGAGCACCACGCGCGGGATGATGTCGCTCTGCGTCAGGATGCCTACCGGGCGGCGCTCGGGGTCGACCACCACCATGCAGCCGATGTGCTTCTCGGCCATCTGCTCAAGCACGGTACGCGTCGGCGTATCGGGCGGGACGCTGATCAGTTCGTGCGCGAGCAGGCGTCCGAGTGAGGTCGTCATGGTCTGCTGTTCGGCGGCGCGCTGCGTGAAGGTCACCTGCAGCTGCTGACGTGACTGGCCCAGCAGGCTGGCGATGAAGCGTGTGCAGAACAGATGGAACTCGGGGCTCATCTGCATCAGCGCCAGAAAGTCGGCGGCGGGCAGCTCGTAGAGGTAGCTGTCCTCGATGGCGGTGTAGGTGTTGGTGGTCGGGCGCTGTGCCGAGAGGGCACCGATCGGGAAGCATTCGCCGGCGCCCAGCGTGAGGGTCTCGTAGTCGCTGCCGGCCAAGGAACCGTGTTGTAGCGCCTGAACGCTGCCGCGTTCAATGATGAAGAAGTGCCGCGGCGGACCCATTTCGGGGGTCAGGATCTCGCTGCCGGCGGGGTGGTGGCTGAGCTGTACGCGCTCTGCCAGAAACTGCAGCGCTTCCGGCTGCAGGGTGTCGAACGGCGTATAGCGCCGGAGGAATTCGAGGTTGGCACTGGCCAGCATCTGTGGAGCGGTCTGTTCCATCGGATTCCTCCGGTGTGCGGGTTGCGGCTACAAGACCTCGGCCGCGTGATCCGCCAGTCGCGAGCGCTCACCACGTTGTAGCGTGATGTGGCCCGAGTGTGTCCAGCCCTTGAAGCGGTCGACCACGAAGGTCAGACCCGAGCTGCCTTCGGTCAGGTAGGGCGTGTCGATCTGCGCGATGTTGCCCAGGCATACCACCTTGGTGCCGGGGCCGGCGCGCGTGATCAACGTCTTCATCTGCTTGGGCGTGAGGTTCTGCGCCTCGTCGATGATCAGGAACTTGTTGATGAAGGTGCGCCCGCGCATGAAGTTCAGACTCTTGATCTTGATGCGGCTGCGAATCAGGTCGCGCGTGGCCGCGCGGCCCCATTCGCCGCCCTCGCCGGTGGTCCCGTTGAGCACGTCGAGGTTGTCCTCCAGTGCGCCCATCCACGGCGCCATCTTCTCTTCCTCGGTGCCGGGCAGGAAGCCGATGTCCTCGCCGACCGGCACGGTGACGCGGGTCATGATGATTTCGGAGAAGCGCTTGGTCTCCAGCACCTGCGTGAGGGCCGCGGCCAGCGTGAGCAGGGTCTTGCCGGTGCCGGCCTGACCGAGCAGGGTGACGAAATCGATCTCCGGGTCCATCAGCAGGTTCAGCGCGAAGTTCTGCTCGCGGTTGCGGGCGGTGATGCCCCACACGCTGTTCTTGCTGTGGCTGTAGTCGGTCAGAGACTCGATCTCGACCGTGTTCCCGCGCTTCTCGCGCACCCAGGCCTGCAGCGGGCTGTCGCCGTCCTGATAGAGAAACTCGTTGAGCAGCAGGTCAGCCGCCAGGGGACCACGCAGCCGGTAGCGGGTATGGCTCTCTTCCTTCCATGACTCCATGCCTTTGGCGTGGGCGTCCCAGAAGTCGGCGGGCAACTCGCGCGAACCGGTGTACAGCAGGTCGCTGTCTTCGAGCACCTTGTCGTTGAAGTAGTCCTGCGCTTCGATGCCCAGCGCGCGGGCCTTGATGCGCATGTTGATGTCTTTCGACACCAGGATCACCGGCCGGCCCGGGTGGGTTTCGGCCAGATGCATCACCACCGCGAGGATCTGGTTGTCGCCCTTGACCGTCGGCAGAGCCTCGGGCAACTGGAAGTTGATGGCTTCGGCCTGCAGGAACAGCTTGCCGCTGGCCAGACCGTGCGAGGGTTCCTCGAGTGCGATGCCCTCACGGATGCCGTCTTCCGAGGACGACACGATCTCGTCCATGGTCCGACTGGCCTGACGGGCATTGCGTGCAACTTCGGACATGCCCTTCTTGTTCGAATCCAGCTCTTCGAGCGTCATCATGGGCACGTAGATGTCGTGCTCCTCGAAGCGGAAGAGGCTGGTCGGGTCGTGCATCAGCACGTTGGTGTCGAGGACGAACAGCTTGGACTTGGAGGCAGACTTGCGGGCGGCGCGCTTGGTCATTCGAGTGGTCTCTCGGGAGTGCCTTGTGGGCGAAAGGGTTACAGGGCCTGCACGGCAGCAAGAACCTCGGCCGCATGGCCGGGGACCTTCACACCGCGCCACGCCTGCGCGATGTTGCCCTGTGCGTCGATCAGGAAGGTGGAGCGCTCGATGCCGCGCACCTGCTTGCCGTACATGTTCTTCAGCTTCATCACGCCGAAGGCCTCGCAGGCGACTTCCTCGGGATCGGAAATGAGCTCGAAGGACAGTTCCAGCTTGGCCTTGAAGTTCTCGTGCGACTTGATGCTGTCACGGCTGACGCCGAATACCTTGCAGCCGGCTGCGGCGAAGTCGCCATGGAGATCCCGGAAATCCTTGCTCTCGTTGGTGCAGCCGGGCGTGCTGTCCTTGGGGTAGAAGTACAGCACGACCTTGCTGCCGCGCAGCGCCGAGAGGCTGACGCTGTGTCCACCGGTGGCGGGGAGGCTGAAGTCGGGGGCAGGGCTGGTGTCGCTCATTGCGGCTCCGTTTCTTGTTGTGTGTGGCACCAGCGTAGCGGACATTCCACGACATTGACAATCGTTGCATTTGGCCTTGTGCCGGCTGCCGCGAGCGCCGGCAGCATGGGCTATCATGCTCGGCTGATCCTGTTTGCGGAGCCCCGGTGGACACCTTTCAGACCGTCATTCTTGCGCTGATCCAGGGGGTCACCGAGTTTTTGCCGATTTCCAGCTCGGCGCATCTGATCCTGGTGCCGGTGCTTACCGGCTGGCCTGATCAGGGGCTGGCTTTCGACGTGGCCGTACATCTGGGCACACTGGCGGCGGTGGTGGTGTATTTCCGCCACGAGCTGGTGCGCATGACGACTGCCGGCTTCGGCTCGTTGGCCGGGCGCTGGACGCCGGACGCGAAGCTCGCCTGGGCGGTCGTGCTGGGTACGCTGCCGGTCGTGTTCTTCGGGCTGGTCGGCAAGTCCTTCATCGAGACGGCGTTGCGTGGTCCGGTGGTCATCGGTGTCACTGCAATCCTGTTTGGCCTGGTGCTGTGGTGGGCCGATGCGACCGGCAAGCGTCGGCGCGACGAATTCACCATCGGCTGGCGCGAGGCCGTCTTTGTCGGTCTGGCGCAGGCGCTGGCGCTGATTCCGGGTACTTCACGTTCAGGCATCACGATCACCGCCGGGCTGATGCTGGGCCTCACGCGCGAGGCCGCCGCGCGCTTCTCCTTCCTCCTGTCGGTGCCGACCCTGCTTGCCTCCAACGTGTTGGTCGGGCGCGATCTGCTGGCCTCGGATGCGCCGGTGGCGTGGGGTACGCTGACTCTTGGCGCGCTGGTCGCGGGCGTGTCGGCCTATCTCTGCATCGGTCTCTTCATCCGGCTCCTGTCACGCACCGGGATGCTGCCCTATGTGATCTATCGGGTGGTACTGGGTGTGGTACTGCTGGCATTGTTCTGGTGAAGCCCGAACAGCCGCAAATTGCCGGAAACCCGCGGCTTCGGTACCATTGAAGCCTTTTCCGCACGACGGATCCGGCCTTTCGCGCCCGGGCAGTCCAGCAGACCTTTAGCGCGACCTCATTCCCATAGGACGGGCACCATGACTGTGACCAGCAAACTTTCGCTTGCACCGGTTTCGCCCGCCGAGGCCGGGCTGGTCGGCGCCGGCCCCGAGGGGCGTGCGATCCGCAAGTCTTTGAAGCTCGCCGATGTCTGTTACGACATCCGTGGCCCGGTGCTCGAACGCGCCCGCCAGATGGAGGACGAGGGGCATCGCATCATCAAGCTGAACATCGGCAATCTGGCCTCGTTCGGTTTTGACGCGCCCGAAGAAATCCAGATGGACATGATCCGCAATCTGCCCAATTCCTCGGGCTATTCGGACTCCAAGGGCATCTTCTCTGCGCGCAAGGCAGTGATGCACTACACCCAGCAGAAGAACATCAAGGGTGTGGACATCGAGGACATCTATCTCGGCAACGGCGTGTCCGAGCTGATCGTGATGGCCATGAACGCGCTGCTCAACGCCGGGGACGAAGTCTTGGTGCCGGCGCCGGATTACCCGCTGTGGACCGCCGCGGTGAGCCTCTCGGGCGGGCGCCCGGTGCATTACCTGTGCGACGAGGGCAACGGCTGGCTGCCCGACATCGCCGACATGCGCGCGAAGATCACCGCCAACACCCGCGCCATCGTGGTCATCAACCCCAACAACCCGACCGGCGCGCTGTACCCCGACGCGGTGCTCAAGGACATCATCGCGCTGGCCCGAGAGTTCGATCTGATCCTGTACGCCGACGAGGTCTACGACAAGGTGCTGTACGACGGCGCGGTGCATACCTCGCTGGCGGCGCTGTCGGAGGACGTGCTGACGATTGTCTTCAACGGCCTGTCGAAGAACTACCGCTCCTGCGGTTACCGCGCCGGCTGGATGGTGGTGTGTGGCGACAAGCGTCGCGCGGGTGACTACATCGAAGGCCTGAACATGCTGGCCTCGATGCGCCTGTGCGCCAACGTGCCGGGCCAGTACGCCATCCAGACTGCGCTCGGCGGTTACCAGAGCATCGACGACCTGGTGGCCGAAGGCGGACGCATGCGGCGCCAGCGCGATCTGGCCTATGAACTGATCACGGCTATCCCCGGCGTTACTTGCGTCAAGCCCAAGGCCACGTTGTACATGTTTCCGCGGCTCGATCCCAAGGTGTACCCGATCGAGGACGATCAGGCCTTCATCGCCGAATTGCTCGAGGAAGAGCGTGTGCTGCTGGTGCAGGGCACCGGCTTCAACTGGCCGAGTCCGGACCACTTCCGGGTCGTGTTCCTGCCGCATGAAGACGACCTGCACGACGCCATCGGCCGCATCGCCCGTTTCCTCGAAAGCTACCGCAAACGTCACGGCACCTGAGCGCGCTTGAGCGGCGCTGCATTTCCAATCCTTTTCCGGCAGAACATGAAACCAATCAACGTAGGTCTTCTCGGCATCGGCACCGTCGGCGGTGGCACTTTCAACGTACTCAAGCGCAACGAGGAAGAAATCTCCCGCCGCGCCGGCCGTCCGATCCGCATCAGCGTGATTGCCGACAAGAACCTCGAACACGCCCGTCGTGTGGCCGGTGAGGGCGTGCGCATCACCGATGACGCCTTCTCGGTGGTGGCCGATCCGGAAGTGGATATCGTCGTCGAGCTGATCGGCGGCTACGGCATCGCGCGCGAGCTGGTCATGAACGCGATTGCCAACGGCAAGCATGTGGTCACCGCCAACAAGGCGTTGCTGGCCATGCACGGCAACGAGATCTTCGAAGCCGCGCAGCGCAAGGGCGTGATGATTGCGTTCGAAGCGGCCGTGGCCGGCGGCATCCCCATCATCAAGGCGCTGCGCGAAGGCCTGTCGGCCAACCGCATCGAATGGTTCGCCGGCATCATCAACGGCACCACCAATTTCATCCTGTCGGAAATGCGCGACAAGGGCCTGCCCTTTGATGAGGTGCTGAAGGAAGCTCAAGCCCTGGGTTACGCCGAAGCGGATCCGACCTTCGATATTGAGGGCGTAGACGCGGCGCATAAGGCCTCGATCATGAGCGCCATCGCCTTCGGCGTGCCGATGCAGTTCGGCGCCGCCCATGTGGAAGGCATCTCCGACCTGGAAAGCGTCGATATCGCCTATGCCGGCCAGCTCGGCTACCGCATCAAGCTGCTGGGCATCGCCAAGATGCGCCCGGAAGGTGTTGAATTGCGCGTGCATCCCACGCTGGTGCCGAAAGACCGCCTCATCGCCAATGTCGAAGGCCCGATGAACGCGGTGCTGGTGCACGGCGACGCCGTCGGCCCCACGCTGTATTACGGCAAGGGCGCCGGTGCCGAACCGACCGCCAGTGCGGTTATTGCCGACCTCGTTGATGTCACGCGGCTCCACACCGCCGACCCCGAGCACCGCGTGCCGCACCTGGCTTTCCAGGCCGATCAGGTGCACGACGTCAAGGTGCTGCCGATCGAGGACGTCATCACGTCCTACTACCTGCGCATGCGCGTCGACGACAAGCCCGGCGTGCTCGCCGACATCACGCGCATCCTGGCCGACAGCGGGATCTCCATTGAGGCCATGATCCAGAAGCAGGCCGAAGAGGGCGAATCGCGCACCGACATCATCATGCTCACGCACCGCACGGTGGAGCGGAACGCCAATGCCGCGATCCGTCAGATCGAGGCACTCAACGTGGTGCGCGGCCAGATTCGCCGTTTGCGCATGGAGAGCCTGCAGTAAGCCCTTCCGGCGTACATCCCCGGAAAGCCGCGGCCACGCCCGCGGCTTTTTTCTTTGCTGCGTCGTTCCAGTACCACAGCTGCGTTGCGGGATATCGACACTGGCAGAATGGTTTTGGTGCACGTTGCCGACAGGTGTCGTATCGTCGCGTTGCCTCCCCACAAACAGCCTGTTTGATGAACCCAAGCCGAAGCAGAACCCGCGTGCGCGCCACAATGCCGGATAAGCCGGTTTCTGTACGGCCGGCGTCCGCAGTCATATGGCTGTCGGGCGCCTTGTTGCTTCTGCTCGGGGTGCTGGGGGCGTTTCTGTTGGCGGCGCATCGTCAGGCGGTTCAAACCGCTACGCTGACGACCAGCAATCTGGTGCAGGTCATTGAGTCCAGCCTCTCCAACGACTTCGAGCGTATCGAAGGGCTGCTGGCCTTTATCGAGCGTGAAATTGCCTCGCAACGCCAGCTGCGGGACGCCGGGCGTGAAGAAGTCCGTGATGTCCAGTTTTTGCTGCAGCGCCTTGAGGGCAGCTTCGAAAAGATCGCAGCGCTCAATGTTTTTGATGCCGATGGCCGACTGGTGGCCTCTTCGCGGCCCGTCGAGGGCGCGGTCGAGATCGGTGATCTGGTCCATTTTCGCGGGCTGCGTGACGACCCTGCAGCCCGCGTGGCGTTTTCCGTAGTACGGGTGGCGGGAACCACCGGACGCCGCTCAATTGCGATGGCCTACCCGATGCGTGATGCCTACGGACGCTTTCGCGGGATTGTCGGGGCCGTGATGGACATCGACGCTATCGGCGAGCTGTTCCGCAGCATTGACGTCGGCAAGGGCGGGGTCGTGTTGCTGCGCCGAAGCGATGATCTGACCTTGCTGCAGCGACAGCCGCCGCTGAACGAGAGCGACTTCAATCAGCCACTGCCACCCGAAAATCCCATCCGTCAGCGTGTCGAATCCGGGGAGCGCGCCGGTACGCTGCGCTACACGGCCAGTACCGACGGCATGGAGCGCATCGGCAGCTTTCGGGTCATGGAGCGCTATCCGTTCTACGTGCAGGTGGCGTTCGCCGAGTCGCATTATCTGGCTGCGTGGTGGAATGAAGTGCGGGCAGTCGGCGCGGTGGCCTTGATCATGCTCGGCGCTTTCGGCTACGCCATTGTGCGGCTCAAGCGCGATGACCGGGCATTGCTGCATATCGCCCACTTTGATGCACTGACCAATCTCCCCAACCGGGTACTGCTGGCAGACCGTCTCGGGCAGGCCATGTATCGGGCAGAGCGCGGTGAGCGACAGCTCGCGCTGGCCTATCTCGATCTGGACGGTTTCAAGGAGATCAACGACCGGCACGGTCACGGCGTTGGCGACAAGCTGCTGGTGGAAGTCTCGCGACGCATGAAGACGTGCTTGCGCGAGGGCGACACGGTGGCGCGCGTCGGGGGCGACGAGTTTGTCGTGGTGCTCTCCGACGTGCGTACGCCGGCAATCTGCATGAGTCTGGTGCGGCGGCTGATTGCAGCCATCGACCGGCCAGCCGAGGTCGGCGGGCTGAATCTGCATGTGACGAGCAGTGTCGGCATCACCTTCTATCCGCAGCGCGAGCCGGTCGAGGCCGAGCAGTTGCTGCGTCAGGCCGATCAGGCCATGTATCAGGCCAAGCTGGCCGGTCGCAATCGTTTCCACGTGTTCGACCTGGAGCAGCATCAGTTGCTGCGTGGTCAGCACGAGCAGCTCAAGCGCATTGCCCTGGCGCTCAAGCGCGAGGAGTTCGTGCTGCATTACCAGCCCAAAGTAAACATGCGCAGCGGCGAGGTCGTGGGCGTGGAGGCCTTGCTGCGCTGGCAGCATCCCGGCGAGGGGCTGTTGTCACCCGCACAGTTCCTGCCGGTGATCGAACAGCACCAGCTGGAGATCGACGTTGGCGAATGGGTGATCGAGGCCGCACTCAAGCAGGGCGAGAAGTGGCAGGCAGAGGGGATGGGCCTGCCGGTCAGCGTCAACGTGTCTGCGCACTTTCTGCAGCACCCGGCCTTTATGCAGCGGCTGGAGGCCGCGCTTGCGCGTCATCCCGCATTGCCGGCTGGCTGGCTGGAGCTGGAGGTGCTGGAGAGCAGTGCGCTGTCGGACGTGTCGCGCGCTTCGTCGGTCATCGAAGCGTGCACCCGCTTGGGTGTGCGGGTGGCGCTCGACGATTTCGGCACCGGCTACTCCTCGCTGGCCTATCTCAAGCGACTGCCGGCCGATGTGCTCAAGATCGACCAGGGCTTTGTGCGCGACATGCTGCACGACCCGGATGATCTGTCGATTCTCGAAGGCGTTCTCGGTCTGGCCCGCGCGTTTCGCCGGGAAGTCATTGCCGAAGGGGTGGAAACCCTGGAGCACGGTCTGCTGCTGCTGCACCTGGGGTGTGAGCTGGCACAGGGCTACGGCATTGCACGCCCGATGCCCGGAGGCGAGATCGCGCAGTGGCGGCTGAACTGGCGACCCGATGTGGCGTGGACCGAGGCACGGGCGCTGGATGCCAACGGTCTTGCCTTGTTGCGATCCGGGGTCGAGCAGCGTGCCTGGCTGTCGCGCCTGCAAAGCTGGTTCGAGCACGGGGAGGGCGCGGTGCCGGAAACCGGGCTGCAGAACTGTCGCTGTTGCGAGGGGGTCGAGCTGTGGGGGGCTGGCGCGGGCCGGGAAGTCGGCGAGGTGGCCGCGCTGCACCGGCAGATGCACGACGTGGCCGGCGCCCTGGTAGCACACGTGCTGGCGGGCGAGACCGAACGGGCAGGACGTTGTCTGGTCGATCTGCAGGCACTCGACGTGCGCTTCGTGGCCGACATGGCCGTGCAGTTGCGGCGCACCGTTCATGGCTCGCCGCTGTCTGCGAATCCCTTTCCGGTGTGAGCGGATGTTGTCCGCCGAACCGCTAGCGGTTGGCGGCGGTCAACCCGACTGAGCCCCGTTTCCTGTCAACCGTCATGCCCGCTCCCCGCAGATTGTTCGTGCTGTTCCTCGCGGCCTGGATGCTAGCCGGGTGCGATCCGTTTGCGTCTCCCGAGGGCATGTTCGACGAGTACGTCGAGCGCAGCGCACGGGTGCTCGACGGCGAAGCCGAGCTCAGTCCCGTCCCTACCGTCGCCCAGTTGCCGCGCAGACGTGAGCGCGTGAGTGACATTCCGGCGCTTGACGTGAGCATGCTGGACTTTCTCGGCTTGTATGGCTGCGAGCTGCAGCATGTCGTCGGTGAGCGTAATTCGATCATGGGGCGGGTCATGCATCCGGCCACGGTGCTCGACTACGAAGTGCGCTTTCTGCGCGCAGCCGCGGAGTGTGTGGAGCAGGTCGAGAGCGAAGCGCTGGCGGCGCGCATTGGCGAGATCATCGAGGCCAAACGCGCGCAGATTCCGGATGCGGCGTGGAATGCCGTGTGGGGAACGAGCGAAATCGAGGATTTTCTGACGCGCTCGCGCGGCGCGCTGGCCGTGGAACCGGACCGCGACATGGCCAGCACCCTGGCGGCAGACCTGCGTGCGCTGGTCGATGTGGTCGGGCGCGTGCAGGGGGGCGATGTGACGGTGGATGTGAAGGCGCTCGACGGCGTCTACCAGCGCTGGCACGCGCGGCCGATGGCCGGGCAGGTCTTGCGTGGCGCGGTGTTGGCGACGACGCGGCTGGATGATGCGTCACGCCTGATCGAGGCGCGGCTCGGGGATCGCCCGATGTGCGCCAGGCCGGACGTACAGCCGCGCGCGGCGGAGAACATGCGTGGCATGTTCATGAGCGTGTACGTGGGTCGCGTACAACCCTATCTGGCCGATCTGCAGCGCGTGCGGCGCGAGCTGATGCCGCCGCTGCGCGCGCTCGCGGCGATTGGCGGGGGGCGTCGCGAGGCGGTTGTCGCCTACGCTCGCACGACGCTTGGGGACGAGGATGAGCAGAGTCTGTGGCGGCGTTTCGATCTTGCCGTGGCACGCCATACCCGCGCCTGGCAGGATCTGCTCGGGCAGTGCGGTATGCGGCCAGGCCAGGAAACCGGATGAATGCTGGCCCGTGCATTGGACAGCGGCGGCAGTGGGCGGGATAATCCGCGGCTGTCTTTTCGTCGGCTTTTCAGGAAACTCCCGTGAAATACCTCTCGACACGCGGCCAGCCCGCCGGCCCCGAATTCTGCGACATCCTGCTTGGCGGGCTTGCCCCGGACGGCGGCCTGTACCTGCCCGAATCCTATTCGCAGGTGACGCGTGCCGAGCTCGACGCCTGGCGCACGCTCTCGTATGCGGAGCTGGCCTTTGCGGTGCTGTCGAAATTCATCACCGACATTCCGCCGGCTGACCTGAAGGCCATCTGCGACAAGACCTACACCGCGGACGTTTACCGCCATGTGCGCGATGGCGCCGATGCGCGCGACATCACGCCGGTCGCGTGGCTGGAGCCTGGTCGTCTGGCCCTGCTGGAACTGTCCAACGGCCCGACGCTGGCTTTCAAGGATATGGCCATGCAGCTGCTTGGCAACCTGTTTGAATACGTGCTGGCCAAGCGTGGCGAGGAGATCAACATCCTCGGCGCGACCTCTGGCGACACCGGCTCGGCAGCCGAGTATGCGATGCGCGGCAAACGCGGCGTGCGTGTGTTCATGCTGTCGCCGCACGGGCGCATGAGTGCCTTCCAGCGGGCGCAGATGTATTCGCTGACGGACCCCAATATCTTCAATATCGCTGTCACCGGCATGTTCGACGACGCGCAGGACATCGTCAAAGCGGTGTCGAACGATGCCGCGTTCAAGGCGAAAAACCGCATCGGCGCGGTGAACTCGATCAACTGGGCGCGCGTCGCGGCGCAGGTGGTGTACTACTTCAAGGGCTATTTCGCGGCGACGCAGAGCAACGATGAACAAGTCGCCTTCTGCGTGCCGTCGGGCAACTTCGGCAACATCTGCGCAGGCCACATCGCGCGCCAGATGGGCTTGCCGATCGGACGCCTGATCCTCGCCACCAACGAGAACAACGTGCTCGACGAATTCTTCCGCACCGGCGTCTATCGCCCGCGTGCAACGGCCGAGACACACGTTACGTCGAGCCCGTCGATGGACATCTCCAAGGCTTCCAACTTCGAGCGCTTCGTGTTCGATCTGGTCGGGCGCGACCCGAAAGTGGTGGCCGAGCTGTGGCGCGAGGTGGATGCCGGTGGCGCCTTTGACCTCAACGAGACGCCCTACATCAAGCGCATGCCGGATTTTGCGTTTACGTCGGGCAGCAGTTCGCATGCCGACCGTCTCGCGACCATCCGCAAGGTGTGGGAGGAATACGGCGTGATGATCGACACCCACACTGCCGACGGCGTAAAGGTTGCGCTGGAGAACCTCTCCGACGACATGCCGATGGTGGTGCTCGAAACCGCCCAGCCGGTGAAGTTTGCCGAAACCATTCGCGAGGCCCTGGGCCGGGAGCCGATCCGCCCGGATGGCTTCGAGGGCATGGAAGACCTGCCGCAGCACGTCGAGGTGATGGCGCCGGATGTGGCCGCAGTCAAAGCGTTCATCTTGAAGCACCTCAACTGACAGAAGTGCAGAAAGAGCCACCGCGAGGTGGCTCTTTTTTATTCTGGGCCGATGATTTCCAAAACCCCATCCGGCTTTCTCGCCGCCGATCCGCCTCAACGTACGTCGGATCGAGAGCGCCGCACGCACGCAAGCGTGCCGATCAGGGACAAGGTGTTCGACCCCGCTCGCTCAGCACTTCGTCACCCTTCAGCAATGATCGTGAAGCTCGCGGTTTGCCGCGTGACCAGTCCATCGGATACGACAAATGTATCGGTTCCGAATTCGACTTTTGATGTGGCAGATTTGCATGCCCATTCCACGTAAGCCAAGTCTTCGTGTATCACCGCCGCGTCCGTACTCCATGTCGCATCGGGCAGCGCCTTGAAGAGCTCTGCGTACATCGACGCGATTTCTTGCGGGCCGACGTAGGTACTGCCATTGACGATGAGCACGGCGTCCCTCGCATAGTGGGTGGAAACCTTGTCAGCGTCTTGTTCGCCGAGAGCGGCTTCATGGCTGGCGAGGACTTGTTCAGTAGTAGGCATGATTGTCTCCGGTAATCGCTTGGCGGACGGCAGGTTGCCCGATGAGCGAAATGTCCGCCACCCGCGTTGAAATCAAAGTTCCACCAAGAAATGTCCGCAGGCGTGGGCGCTCGAATCCGGAGCCGAGTCACGTCCTCGACGGCGCTGGTTCTCAGCGGTTTGTCTTTGGAGCTTCCAGTTCAAACGCACGTCCTGGGGGCGTCTCCGGTGCTGCCTGCATACCGGCGTGAGGTCATCTTTCTCGAAGGCAAGGAAGAAAGCGGCGCGCTTTGAAAAGTGTTCCTGGCGATGGAGTCGGTATGACTCCATGACCCTGGCGGGGTGTCCCGCCAGGGTGCCTCTCGATCAAGCAACCGAAATCACCACTTTCCCGCGCAGCCGCTTGCCACCCACCTCACCTTTCTCCAACGCGGCGTGAGCCTCCGGGATCTGGGCCAGCGTGAACCGGGCACCAACCACAGGGCGGATGCGGCCAGTCTCAAGCAGCGTCTTGAGAGCCTGCAACTTGCCTCGGTTCTGACGCGTGAAGACGAAGTGGTACTCGGCGTTCACGCCCCATGCCGCGACAAGGTTCTGTGGCGTCGCCAGATCGACCAAAGTAACGACTCGGCCGCCGTCACCGAGGACGTGAGGGGACTGGCTCAGCGTCAGGCCCCCGATCGTGTCCAGCACCACATTCACTCCTTTGCCATCCGTCAAGCGGGCAATCTCGTCGATGTAGTTTGTGCTGGTGAAGTCAATGGCGTGATCTGCCCCCAGTTGGCGAACAAATTCCAGATCATTGCCTCGGGCCGTTGTATAGACGATGGCGCTCATTGCTTTGGCCAGTTGAATTGCGATGGAGCCGACACCCCCGGCGCCACCATGAATCAGGACTGACTCAGCAGGACTCAACTTCGCCCGCGTGACAAGGGCTTCCCACGCCGTTCCTCCCACGAGGGTCATGGAAGCAGCTTCTTCGTGCGACAGATTCACTGGCTTGTGCGTCACCAATGCTTCCGGCACGACGTTGTACTCCGCGTACGAGCCCCCTTTGGGGCCGAAGATCTTGGGCGTGTAAAACACCTCGTCGCCCACTTTGAAGTCCCTCACGCCGGGCCCGACCTTCTCGACCACCCCGGAAACGTCATGGCCGGTGATGGCGGGCAGGGGAACATATTCGGGATAGTCACCTCGGCGAATCTGGTAGTCGAGGGGGTTGATGGCAGTGGCAATCACACGCACCAACAGCTCATCGTTATCTACTGCCGGAATGGCCACATCTTGCAGCTCGAAGCTGTCGTGACCGCCAAACTTCTTGAGAATCATCGCTTTCATTTCACTACCTCTTATCAAATGGTTGGGATCGAGCAGGTGCTCCATCCTGTTTTGCGTTCGTTAGGGCGTTTGAACGACTTTGAGCGGCGAACTGCTTGAACCGCCGTTTCTTGAATGCTTTTCTTGTTTCTAAAAAAAGGGATATCGGGAAATAACGATATACAAAGACAAAAAAAACTACAGATCTTCTCCTATGGCCTTGGCGATCGCTCGGATCGTTGCTTCATTCCGCTTGTAGTACGTCCATTGACCGATGCGCCTCACTTCAACCAAACCCGCTCGATGAAGCGTCGCGAGATAATCGGACACCGTGGACTGCGACAGTCCAACGCCTTCCTGGATGCTGCTGACGCACACCCCAACGGTGAAAACGTCCCCTTCGTCCTGCGGCGGGAAGCTGTTCACCGGATCTTTCAAACCCTTGAGGATTTCAAGACGGGTGCGGTTCGATAGGGCTTTGAAGACGGTAAGCAGGTCCATGGCGCAACTATATCGATATTTTTCGATATGTCAATACCTGTTTTTTAGTGGCTGCACCGGACGCTGATTCTCTCGGTGCACGCCGCACCCATCTGCGGACATGCATTGCTGCGGTATATATCGGCCGTTGCTCGCGCGGCGATGCTCCCAGCCTGTCGGGCTCACTTTGCTCAGCGTGCTGTGACCGCCCGGAATGTTCCGCCCGCAAGGCTGAAGCACGACACGTGCGATTTCAGTTGCAGGTAGCGCTGGCGAGGGAGTGCAAGCGTGAGCCGTAGCGCCGGCCAGGCAGATGCTGTGTCGACCGGCAATCGGTGCGCCTTTCAAGCGACCGACGGCCGGGCGGGTGCACTTACTCTTCGACGTGCCGCAGCGACAGATCAATGGCGCGCACGTCCTTGGTCAGCCCGCCGATGGAGATGCGGTGTACGCCGGTGTCGGCGATGGCGCGCACGCGATCGAGATTCACGCCGCCCGATGCTTCGAGTTCTGCGCGGTCGTCGGTGATCTCGACGGCGCGGCGCATGGTGTCGAGCTCCATGTTGTCGAGCAGGATCATCTTCACGCCTGCAGCAAGTGCAGTTTCGAGCTGGGCGAGGGTCTCGACCTCGACCTCGATAAACACGTCCGGCGCGGCCAGTTCACGCGCCCGCGCCACGGCCGCTTCGATGCCGCCGGCCGCGATGATGTGGTTTTCCTTGATCAGGATGCCGTCGTACAGGCCGACACGGTGATTGCAGCCGCCGCCGGTGGCAACCGCATATTTCTGGGCCAGGCGCAGCCCGGGCAGGGTCTTGCGGGTGTCGACGATCTTTGCACGGGTGCCGGCAATGGCGTCCACATAGCGACGCGTGACAGTGGCCGTGCCGGACAAGAGCTGCACGAAGTTCAGTGCGGTACGTTCGGCGGTGAGCAGCACGCGCGCGTTGGCGACGATGTCGCACAGTGCCTGGCCCGGTTCCAGCATGTCGCCGTCCTTGGCGTCCCACAGCACGGTTGCGGTGGGGTCGAGTGCGGCAAAGGTTGCGTCGAACCAGGCAGCCCCGCACATCACTGCGGCTTCGCGCGTGATGACGCGGCCACGTGCGTCGGTTTCGAGCGGGATCAGGCGTGCGGT
The DNA here is from genome assembly GCF_059703705.1 of Pseudazoarcus sp. NS36. NCBI lineage: Bacteria > Pseudomonadati > Pseudomonadota > Betaproteobacteria > Rhodocyclales > Zoogloeaceae > Pseudazoarcus > Pseudazoarcus sp. NS36. Next base: position 55,675 of record NZ_BAAKJA010000005.1, read on the forward strand.
GAGGTCGCCGGTGCCGACATCCTCGGCCAGTGCGGCAGACACGCTGCGCTGGATCTCGATGCGGAGCTGAAGGGCGTTGAGCATGGGGTGGGTGTCCGTGTTGGCGTGAATCAGAGCGCTTCGGGCGCAGGGGCGTTGGCTTCGGTGATCCACGCGTTGAAGGTGGCGCGGGCTGCATCAATGGCTTCGCCGGCGGTCAGTCCGATGGGGCCGACACCGGCGGCGGCCAGCCTGTCGGCAGCCGCGCCGTGCAGGTGCACGGCGGCAATCAGGGCGGCTTCGGGCGGCCAATGCTGCGCGATCAGTGCGGTGATCATACCGGTCAGAACGTCTCCCATGCCGGCCGTAGCCATGCCCGGGTTGCCGGTGCAGTTGATCAGCCAGCGACCGTCGGGCAGGGCGATGATCGTGCCGCAGCCTTTGAGGGCCACCAGCGCGTTGAATCGCTTGGCCAATTCCAGTGCTGAGCCGATGCGATCCTTCTGGACGGTCGCGGAGCTACTGCCGAGCAGACGGCCGGCTTCGGCCGGGTGGGGCGTGAGGATGGTCGGCGCGTGTCGTCCGGCGCAGATCTGTTCGAAGCGATAGTCCTCGGCGATCAGATTGAGCGCGTCGGCATCGAGAATCAGCGGGATCGGCAAGGGCAGGGCTCGGTCGACGACGCGACGCGCCTCGTCGGAGATGCCCAGGCCGGTACCCACGGCACAGACGCCGGCCTGCTCAAGCACTACGGCCGGTGCGCGCAGCATCAGTTCGGGCTGCATGGGGTCTACGCTGGGCGCGTCGCGATCCATCATGCCGACGAAGATGCGTCCGGCGCCCAGCTTCAGCGCTGCGCGCCCGGCCAGCAGCGCGGCGCCGTTCATGCCGCTAGCGCCACCGAGGATGCCGGCATCTCCAAAGCTGCCCTTGTGGGTATTGAACGGGCGCGGCATCAGGTGCTCACGAAACAGCGACGGGCGCACGCGAAGTCCGCCCGCAGGGAGATGGGCTTCGGGGTCGATGTCGAGCCGGTTCACCGTGACCGCGCCGGCATGGTCGGGTCCGTCCAGCGTCAGAAGGCCGGGTTTCAGCGCGAGATAGCTCAAGGTGTGCGTGGCGCGGAAGGCGTAGCCATGCACGCGTCCGGTATCGGCGTCCAGGCCGCTCGGGATGTCGATGGCCAGGCGCGGTCCAGGCAGGGCGTTGAGGCGGGCGATCCAGTAGGCGTAGTGCCCGTCGACGGCACGCTTGAGCCCGATGCCGAACAGTGCATCAACCACCAGCGCCCAGCCTTCGGCGGGAGGTGCGGGAAGATCGCCAAGCGTTTCACCGCCTGCGTCATGCCAGGCTACATAGGCAGCGTGGGCGTCCTGCGGGAGCTGCTCGGCCTTCCCCGCAAAAGCCACGACCACCGGGCGGCGTGCCTGCAGCAGCCGTCGCGCCATGACGAAGCCGTCGCCCCCGTTGTTGCCGGGGCCGCAGGCAATCAGGATGGTGCCGGGGCGATCCATGGTCAGGCGCACCGCCTCCTCGGCGGCGATGCGGCCCGCGCGCTCCATCAGCGAGGGCTCTGCGCTGGCTTTTGCGCGGGCTTCGATGTTGCGGATGCCGGCGACGTTATAGATCGGCTCGGGGGGGGCGAACATGGTGTCTCCGGGGCTGTGGTTGGCGAATTGTAAAGCGCGTGTCCGGTGGCGTCTGCGTCAAGTCTGCGCAAGCCGGAAGGCCGTGGCGGTGTGCTAGAATCAGCGGTTAGCGAAAACCTGGGTGTCTCGGCCCAAGCGCCCGAATCGGGTGGCTTTTTCCCCCGCGTTGCGGTGGCCGGCGCCTGTAACTTTGACCTTGTCGGGAAGCAATTGATGGAAAACAACCAGGAAACTTCGAGCGCGCTGGAGCGCCGCATTGACATGACCGTGGCGGTTGCCGATATCGAGAAGGATGTCGAGGCCCGCCTCAAGCGCATGTCCCGCACGGTGAAGATGGCCGGCTTCCGCCCGGGCAAGGTTCCGATGAAGATCGTGGCCCAGACCTATGGCAGCCAGGCTCGCTCCGAAGCGATCGGTGCCGCGGTGGAGAAGGCCTTCGGCGAGAAGATGCGCGCGAGCGAAGAGCGTATTGCCGGTCAGCCGCGCATCGAGCCGGGTGACAAGGCCGAGGACGGCATGCTGTCCTTTACCGCGATTTTCGAGGTCTATCCGCAAGTGCAGCCGGGTTCGCTGGCTGAGCAGACGCTGGAGCGCCCGGTGTTTGCCGTGGGCGACGCCGAAGTCGACAAGACCATCGACGTGCTGCGCAAGCAGCGCACCCAGTACGAGGCTGTTGAGCGCGCCGCCGCCGAGGGTGATCGTGTGGTGATCGACTTTACCGGCCGCAAGGACGGTGAAGAGTTTGAGGGTGGCAAGGCCGACGATTTCCCGTTCGTGATCGGCGCCGGTTCCATGCTCAAGGATTTCGAAGAGGCCGTGAAGGGCTTGTCCGTCGGTGAATCCAAGACCTTCGAGATGACCTTCCCGGACGATTACCACGCCGAAGCGCTGGCCGGCCAGAAGGTCGAGTTCGATGTCACGCTGAAGACCGTCGAAGGCCCGATCCTGCCGGAAATCGACGAGGAATTTGCACGTGCTCTGGGCGTGGCCGATGGCGACACCAGCAAGCTGCGTGACGAAGTGCGTCAAAACCTTGAGCGTGAGGTCAAGCGTCGCATCCAGGCTCGTGTCAAGGAACAGGTCATGAACGCGTTGATCGCGGTCACGCCCCTCGAAGTGCCGACTGCACTGGTCGAGAGCGAGTCGCAGTTGCTGGCCGACAACACCCGTCGCGACATGGAAATGCGCGGCATGAACATGAAAGACATCCCCCTGCAGAACTCGTGGTTCACCGAGCAGGCCGAACGCCGCGTCAAGCTGGGCCTGATCATGGCCGAGCTGGTCAAGGCCAACGAGCTGTTCGCCAAGCCCGAGCAAGTCAAGGGCGTGATCGAAGACATGGCCCAGAGCTACGAAGATCCGTCCGAGCTGGTGCGCTGGTATTACTCGCAGCCGGAGCGTCTGTCGCAGGTCGAGGCCGTCGTGATCGAGGACAATGTCGTGGAATGGGCGCTGGGCCAGGCCAAGACCTCGGACAATCCGATTTCCTTCGATGAACTCATGGGCAATACTGCTGCCTGAACGCACTCAACACGGGATGATGATGAGCAAAGCCAGCGAAATGCACAGTAACTTTGATCCGCAAGCCCTCGGCCTCGTGCCGATGGTGGTCGAGCAGAGTGGGCGCGGTGAGCGCGCCTATGACATCTATTCGCGCCTTCTCAAGGAGCGCGTGGTGTTTCTGGTGGGTCCGGTGAATGACGCCACGGCCAACCTCATCGTCGCCCAGTTGCTGTTCCTCGAGTCCGAGAATCCGGACAAGGACATCTATTTCTACATCAACTCGCCGGGTGGTTCGGTAACCGCCGGCATGGCGATCTACGACACCATGCAGTTCATCAAGGCGGATGTGTCGACGCTGTGCATCGGCCAGGCTGCGAGCATGGGCTCGTTCCTGCTGGCCGCCGGCGCCAAGGGCAAGCGCTTCTGCCTGCCGAACTCGCGCGTGATGATTCACCAGCCGCTGGGGGGCTTCCAGGGGCAGGCTTCGGATATCGAGATCCACGCCCGTGAGATCCTTTACATCCGCGAGCGCCTCAACGGCATGCTGGCCAAGCACACGGGGCAGCCAGTCGAGCAGATCGAGAAGGATACCGACCGCGACAATTTCATGAGCGCAGAGGCGGCCATGGAATACGGCATCGTGGACCGGGTACTGACTTCGCGCGCCGACGTCTGAACAGCGGAGAGAACGACATGACGGACAAGAAGACGGGTAACGACAAGCTGCTGTACTGCTCTTTCTGCGGGAAGAGTCAGCACGAGGTGCGCAAGCTGATTGCGGGCCCGTCCGTCTTCATCTGCGACGAATGCATCGAGCTGTGCAACGACATCATCCGCGACGAGATGATGGAGAACGTCAGCACCGAAGCCGGCAAGGGCAGTCTGCCGACGCCGGCCGAGATCTCGCGCATTCTCGATCAGTATGTGATCGGCCAGACCAAGGCCAAGCGCAATCTGTCGGTGGCGGTGTACAACCACTACAAGCGCCTGCGCCACATGTCCAACGAGAAGGACGAGGTCGAGCTGTCCAAAAGCAACATCCTGCTGATCGGGCCGACCGGTTCGGGCAAGACGCTGCTGGCTCAGACGCTTGCGCGTCTGCTCAACGTGCCGTTCGTGATGGCCGACGCCACCACGCTGACCGAAGCCGGCTACGTGGGTGAAGACGTCGAGAACATCATCCAGAAGCTGCTGCAGAAGTGCGACTACGACGTGGATAAGGCTCAGCAGGGCATCGTCTATATCGACGAGATCGACAAGATCTCGCGCAAATCCGACAACCCTTCGATTACGCGTGACGTGTCGGGCGAGGGCGTGCAGCAGGCGCTGCTGAAGCTGGTCGAAGGCACGCATGCCTCGATTCCGCCGCAGGGTGGGCGCAAGCATCCCAACCAGGATTTCATCCAGGTCGATACCACCAACATCCTGTTCATCTGCGGTGGTGCCTTCGATGGTCTTGAAAAAGTCATCCGTCAGCGCACCGAACAGGTCGGCATCGGCTTCGGTGCCGAGGTCAAGAGCCGCGACGGCCGTGCCGCGTCCGAGTTTTTCAGCCAGGTGGAGCCCGAGGATCTGGTCAAGTTCGGTCTGATCCCCGAATTCGTCGGTCGTCTGCCGGTCGTGGCGACGCTGGAAGAGCTTGACGAGGATGCGCTGATCCAGATTCTCATCGAACCCAAGAACGCACTGGTCAAGCAGTACCAGAAGCTGTTCTCGATGGAAGGCGTGGAGCTCGAAATTCGCCCGGCGGCATTGCACGCGGTGGCGAAGAAGGCCATTGCCCGTCGCACCGGGGCACGTGGGCTGCGTTCCATTCTCGAAGCCGCGCTGCTCGACATCATGTATGACCTGCCTCAGCTCGAAGGGGTTGAGAAGGTCGTCATCGACGAGGGCACCATCGCGGACGGCGCACAGCCGCTGCTGATGTATGCGGACCAGCCCAAGGTTTCCGGTTCCAACTGAGCGGTTGTCAGGACGGCTTTCCCGGCTTGCACTGGAAGCCGGGCCGTACCTAAGCTGAAGCCTGAAAGGGCTTCAGCCGCCGCGTCATCTGCCGTCAACATCATTGAGATGTTCAAAAGGCGCGCCGACGCCTCCCCGCGAAGCTTGAATTTCCGGTTCCTGCCCCCAGATGGCTAGGACCGCACCCCAGAGGTTACGAATCATGGCTAGCCAGTCCGAAGTTTCCGCCGATCAGAACGTCCTGCCGCTGCTGCCCTTGCGCGACGTGGTCGTTTTTCCGCACATGGTCATTCCGTTGTTTGTCGGGCGTCCGAAGTCCATCAAGGCGCTTGAGCAGGCCATGGAGGGTGACAAGAGCATCCTGCTGGTCGCGCAGCGTTCGGCGGCCAAGGACGAGCCGTCTGCGGATGATCTGTATGACGTCGGCTGCGTCGCCAATGTGCTGCAGATGCTGAAACTGCCCGACGGCACCATCAAGGTGCTGGTCGAAGGCGTACATCGCGCCCATGTGCTGTCAGTGGAAGAGCAGGAAGAGCTGTTCGTCTCGCGTGTCGCACCCGTGCTGGTTGCTGAGGCCTCCGATAACGAAGTCGAGGCCATGCGCCGCGCGATCATCAGCCAGTTCGATCAGTACGTGAAGCTGAACAAGAAGATTCCGGGTGAAATCCTGGCTTCGCTTGGGGGCATCGAGGACGCCGGCCGTCTGGCCGATACCATCGCCGCCCACCTGCCGCTCAAGCTTGAACAGAAGCAGGAAGTGCTGGAAATTTTCGGGACGGATGCCCGTCTTGAAAAACTGCTTTCCCAGATCGAAAGCGAGCTCGACATCCTGCAAGTCGAGAAGCGCATCCGCGGGCGCGTCAAGCGCCAGATGGAAAAGAGCCAGCGCGAGTACTACCTGAACGAACAGGTCAAGGCCATCCAGAAGGAACTGGGTGAGGGCGAAGACGGCGCCGATCTGGAGGAGATGGACAAGAAGATCCACTCCGCCGGGATGCCCAAGGACGCCCTGTCCAAGGCCGAGGCCGAGTTCAAGAAGCTGCGCCTGATGTCGCCGATGTCGGCCGAAGCTACCGTCGTGCGCAACTTCATCGAAACCCTGGTCGGTCTGCCGTGGAAGAAGAAGTCCCGCGTCAGCAAGGACTTGGCCAATGCCGAGAAGGTGCTTGACCAGGATCACTATGGGCTGGAGAAGGTCAAGGAACGCATTGTCGAGTATCTCGCCGTGCAGCAGCGCGTGGACAAGGTCAAGGCGCCGATCCTGTGCCTCGTCGGACCTCCGGGTGTGGGCAAGACCTCGCTTGGCCAATCCATTGCCAAGGCCACCAACCGCAAATTCATCCGCATGGCCTTGGGCGGCGTGCGTGACGAGGCCGAGATCCGCGGTCACCGCCGTACCTACATCGGTTCGATGCCCGGCAAGATCATCCAGAACATGATGAAGGTCGGCGTCAAAAACCCGCTGTTCCTGCTCGACGAAGTCGACAAGCTCGGCCAGGATTTCCGTGGTGACCCCAGCTCGGCTTTGCTGGAAGTGCTTGATCCGGAACAGAATCACACCTTCCAGGATCACTACATCGAGGTCGATTACGATCTGTCGGATGTGATGTTCGTCGCCACTGCGAATACGCTGAATATTCCGGCTGCGCTGCTCGACCGCATGGAAGTCATCCGTCTGTCCGGCTACACGGAAGACGAGAAGACCAATATCGCCATGCGCTATCTCATTCCCAAGCAGATCAAGAACAATGGTCTGAAGGCAGGCGAGATCGAGATCACCGAGCAGGCCGTACGTGACATCTGCCGGTACTACACCCGCGAAGCCGGTGTGCGAAGCCTCGAGCGCGAGGTCTCCAAGATCTGCCGCAAGGTGGTCAAGGCGCTGGTGATGGCGAAGAAGGGCGACAAGATCCAGGTGACTGCCGAGAATCTCGACAAGTACCTGGGCGTGCGTCAGTACTCGTTCGGCATGGCCGAGAAGGAGAACCAGATCGGGCAGGTCACCGGTCTGGCCTGGACCGAAGTCGGCGGCGAGTTGCTCACCATCGAATCCGTCGTGATGCCCGGAAAGGGGGCGATCCAGCGCACCGGCTCCATCGGTGACGTCATGAAGGAATCCGTCGAGGCGGCCCGTTCGGTTGTGCGCAGCCGTGCCCGCAAACTTGGTATCAAGGATGAAGTCTTCGAGAAGAGTGATATCCACATCCACTTCCCGGAAGGCGCTATTCCCAAGGATGGCCCCTCAGCTGGTGCGGCCATCACGACCGCCCTGGTGTCTTCGCTGACCGGAATTCCCGTGCGTTCCGATGTGGCCATGACTGGAGAAATCACCTTGCGTGGCGAGGTGCTGCAGATCGGTGGTCTCAAGGAGAAGCTGCTTGCAGCCGTGCGTGGCGGTATCGCCAAGGCATTGATTCCGGAAGAAAACGTCAAGGATCTGGCCGAGATTCCGGAGAACATCAAGAATGCCATCGAGATTGTTCCGGTACGCTGGTTTGACGCCGTGATGGAGCATGCGCTGGAGCGGCGCCCCGAGCCGCTGACCGAGGCCGAGGCGGCGGCAGTGCCAGCGCAGGCTGCCGACGGTGGGTCGGGTTTGCGCGCACACTAAGCTGCTGCTGCCTCACACCCGCTTACGATGCCGCGCCCAGAGCGCGGCATCGTTTGTTGACACGCCGGATTTCGCCACGCTATAAAAACCTTGCAACACCGAGGAGACAGCCCGCCAGGGGGACCGTGCAAGGCGGGCCCATTCAATGACACCGCACGTGATGTTCAACGCCAAGAGGGGGTTCTAAGTGAATAAATCCGAACTGGTCGATGCAATCGCTGCAAGTGCAGATCTATCCAAGGCGGCGGCTGGCAGGGCGCTCGATGCAACCATCGACGCCGTGCGCAAGGCGCTCAAGAAGAACGACACTGTCACACTCGTCGGTTTTGGCACGTTCTACGTCGGCCAACGTGCCGCACGCAACGGCCGCAACCCCCGCACCGGCAACAGCATCAAGATCAAGGCCGCGAAAATTCCAAAATTCCGCGCTGGCAAAGGCCTCAAGGATGCAGTAAAGTAGCGCCCCTTGCCGCTGCAACCGTTTGGTTGCGGTCAGCGCGGGTGCTTAGCTCAGTTGGTAGAGCGTCGCCCTTACAAGGCGAATGTCGGCGGTTCGACCCCGTCAGCACCCACCAAGCATTACCGAAGCCCGGGACCTGTCCCGGGCTTTTTCATGTCTGTTCGATCCTTCTTCTCTGTGTCCCGGCGGCAATGCGGTTTGACCCGACAAGCCGGGTCCAGGATACTGAAGTACCCCCCGAGTCGTGATGTGATGGACGTCGCCGAGCAGAGTCTCGTCGCAGCGTCTGCCTGACCATGGCCCGATTCAGTACGAGAACAGAACGAACCAGAGGTGATTGCGATGCGAATTTTCGATGAAATGGAATCCGAGGTGCGCGGCTATATCCGCTCCTTTCCGGTGGTATTCGACGTCGCGCGGGGTTCCGAAATGTTCGATGAGCATGGCAATCGGTATATCGATTTCTTTGCCGGCGCCGGAGTGCTCAACTACGGGCACAACAACCCGCGCTTCAGTCAGGCCATGGCGGATTACCTGCAGCGCGGCGGCATCGTCCACGCTCTGGACAAGGCTACCGTGGCCAAACGGGCTTTTCTGACCAAGCTGCGCGACACTATCCTCGCGCCGCGCAATCTCAACTACAAAGTGCAGTTCACCGGCCCGACCGGCACCAATGCGGTGGAAACTGCGCTCAAGCTTGCGCGCATGATCAAGCGTCGCTCGAACATCATTGCCTTCACCAATGGCTACCACGGGCTCACGCTGGGTTCGTTGGCGGTCACCGGCAACTACTACTACAAGGATGAATCCTACGGCTCGCGCAGCAACAGCGCTTTCATGCCGTTCGATGGTTTCCTGGGGGAAGGGGTTGATTCCATCGACTACATGCGTCGCTTCCTGGAGAACGGAAGCAGCGGTGTCGACCTGCCCGCAGCCGTGATCGTCGAGACGGTGCAGGGCGAGGGCGGGATCAATGTGGCCAGCGTCGAATGGTTGCAGAGGCTGTCTGCCCTGTGCCGCGAGTTCGACATCCTGCTGATCATCGACGATATCCAGGTCGGCAACGGTCGTACCGGCACCTTCTTCAGCTTTGAGCGCGCCGGCATCCAGCCCGACATGGTGACGCTGTCCAAATCCATTGGTGGCGGTCTGCCGATGGCGCTGTTGCTGATGCGTCCGGACCTCGACCAGTGGAAGCCGGGCGAGCACACCGGTACTTTCCGCGGCAACAATCTGGCCTTCATCGCGGCGACCGAGGCGCTGGCCTACTGGGAGAACGACGATCTTGCCGCTGCCGTCGCGCACAAGGGCGAGATCATCCGCGGCGAGCTTGAGCGCATCGCAGGGCGCTTCCCGCAGCTGCAGGCCCGTGTGCGTGGTCTGGGCATGATCTGGGGGCTTGAGTTGCCGCAGGCGGGCGTTGCCGGTGAGACCTCGGCCGAGGCCTTCACGCGTGGGCTGGTCATCGAAACTGCCGGTGCGGACGATCAGGTCCTCAAGTTCCTGCCGTCGCTGCTGATCGAAGAGGAGATGCTGCGCGAAGGTCTTGCCATTGTCGAAGCCTCGCTGGAGGCCTTGCTCGACAAACGGCATCGCATGCTTTCCGGGCAACAGGAAGTCACCTGAGTCTGCGCGCTAAAGTTTTTCCGGAACTTGCCGTTAACACCGAAGAGTTCCACCTTCACTGGATATCGTCATGGATGTTTCTTCAATCGCTGCCTATGCCTCGGCCAATGCACGCCAACAGGTGCAGGCCGAAGCCTCGGTGTTGATGCTGAAGAAAGCGCTGGAGATGCAGGAGCAGAACGCTGCCTTGCTGCTCCAGGCGCTTCCGGCCGTGCCGTCCGGATCTGCCGGCAGCGTCATCAATACCTGGGCCTGAATGCCGTGGATCAGCGCGCAGCGTGCGGTGAGCGCGCGATGCGCGCCGGGTCGAAGCCGCGATCGGCGAGCCGCGCGATCAGATCATTGATGCGCTGCTCGCCGATGTGCGGGTCACGCGCAAGAATCCAGAGGTACTCACGTGAGGGTTCGCTGATGGCGACCAGCGTGTAGGCCTCGTCGAGTTCGATTACCCAGTAGTCTCCCCACACCATCGGCAGCCACGATAGCCAGGCGGACGCGAAGCGTACTTTCAGTTTCGGCGAACCTGGTTCGCCGACCAGGCGCGCGACACCGCGTGCTTCATCGAACTCCCCTGAAGCCGTGCGGCAGCGGTTGATCACCTCTACGCGTTCATCGTCGGAAATGGCGTAGGTAGCGGTGGTGTCGGACACACATTGGGACTGAAATCGGTTCGGGTATTTCGCCAGTTCATACCATTTGCCCTGGTATCGATCGAGATCAAGGCGTTCGATCGCTTCGGGTGGCGCGGCATGTGCCGTTCCCAGATTCAGCAGCAAAACCAGCATCAGGCCTTTCCACATCAGAGTTTCTCCAGGTGATTGCGCAGACTTCGTGCGCGTTGCTGCAACGCTTCGCGTTCTTCTTCCGGCATGCGTTTGAGCTGTCGGTACACCATGGCGAGACGATGATTTCGCCCAAGTGGCTTGGCATTGCGCACAAAGAAATCCCAATACAGCGCATTGAAGGGACAAGCACCTTCTCCGGTGCGCCGTTTGCGGTCGTATTTGCAGGAGCGACAGTAATCACTCATGCGGTCGACGTAGGCCGCGCTCGAGACATAGGGCTTGGTTGCCAGCAGGCCGCCGTCGGCGAACTGGCTCATGCCGACGGTGTTGGGCAGCTCCACCCACTCGAATGCGTCGATATACACGCCAAGGTACCAGCGGTGCACGGCATGCGGGTCGAGTCCGGCCAGCAGCGCGAAGTTGCCGATGATCATCAGGCGCTGGATATGGTGTGCGTAGGCCTGTTCCAGCGATTGACCGATGGCGTGCGCAAGACACCGCATGTGCGTGTTGCCGTCCCAGAACCATGTGGGTAAAGGCAGGGTATGGTCGAAGTGGTTGCTGCGCTCGTAGCCCGGCATGCGGCTCCAGTAGATCCCGCGCACGTATTCGCGCCAGCCGAGGATCTGACGGATGAAGCCTTCGACAGCCGCCAGCGGTGCGCGCCCCTCCCGCCATTCGCGCTCGGCGCGTTCGATGACCTCGCGCGGGGATAGCATCTTGACGTTCAGGGCGAACGACAACAGCGAGTGAAACAGTCGCGCGACCGAAGTGTGCATCGCATCCTGATGGTCGCCGAAATGAGGCAGGGCATCGTGTACAAAGCGTTCGAGTTGTTGCACGGCCTCATCGCGGTTGAGTGGCCAGCGCAGGGCGCCTGCGCTGGGTGAGCCAAAGCTTGGCACGCCGGCGGCCTGGATGGCGGCCCACAGTGCGCTGTGATCGTGCGTTACCGGGCGTGGGTCGGCCGGTTCGGGTGGGTCACCTTTCCAGGCTTTGCGGTTCTCGGCGTCAAAGTTCCAGCGCCCGCCGGCGGGCTGATCGCCGCTCATCAGCACGTCATGCCGACGTCGCATGTGGCGGTAGAAGTGTTCCATCAGCCACTGACGGCGTTCGCCGAACAGACCTGCGGCTTCGTCGCGCGTACTCAGGAAGTGCTCACTGTCGACGCAACGGCAGGCGATGCCGCGCTCATCGAGCGTATGCGCGTAGCGAACCAGTTGATCGTCGAGTCGCCATTCATCTGCTGCCTGCCATTCGAAAGAAGTCGCGGCGAGTTCGGCCATCAGCCGGTCGAGGTTGGCAGGAATGTCGTGGCGGTTGTCCGGCGCATCTATGGCGAGATACATCACGCGATGACCAGCATCGCCCAGCACCCGCGCGAAATCCCGCATCGCGGCGAAGATCGCCAGGATCTTCTGCGCATGGTGCAGCACATAATCGGTTTCCTGCCGCACTTCCATCAGCACGTACACCACCTCATCGTTCGGTGTGGCGAACCAGGAGTGCTGCGGATTCAGTTGATCGCCCAGGATCAGTCGCAAGGTGCTCATCGCGCGCCCTTCGCGGCCCGGCGGCAGCGTTCCGAGCAGTAGCGGACCTCATCCCAGGCACGGGCCCATTTACGGCGCCAGCTGAAGGGCAGGCCACAGTGCAGGCATGGCTTGCTCGGAAGTTCGGATTTTTTTCGCATGGGCCTTCGATGATTGGCCCTGCCGGCGGTTCCCGCAGTGCTTCATGTTGACGCTTCGCCGCAGTGCACATAGAATCCGCGTCTCTTCACCGGGGCGGTTAGCTCAGCGGTAGAGCACTGCCTTCACACGGCAGGGGTCACTGGTTCGATCCCAGTACCGCCCACCAACAGGAAACCCCGCGCATTGGCCCGGGGTTTTTTGTTTTCCGGAACCCCGTTTGCGCAGTCTGGAGCACAGCCCGATGTCCGTACGCACCCGTTTCGCCCCGAGCCCCACCGGTTTCCTGCACATCGGTGGCGCGCGCACCGCGCTGTTCTGCTGGGCCTATGCGCGGCACCACGGCGGGCAGTTCATCCTGCGCATCGAGGACACCGATCTGGAGCGCTCCACGCCGGAAGCGGTGCAGGCCATTCTCGACGGCATGCAGTGGCTGGGGCTGGACGCCGACGAAGGGCCGTTCTATCAGACCAAACGTTTTGATCGTTACAAGCAGGTCATTGCCGAGATGCTTGAGGCCGGCACGGCGTATTACTGCTATACCACGCCTGCTGAACTGGATGCCATGCGCGAAGCACAGCGTGAGCGGGGCGAGAAGCCGCGCTACGACGGCCGCTGGCGCCCGGAAGAGGGCAAGACCCTGCCGCAGCCGCCTGAGGGCGTGAAGCCCGTCGTACGCTTCTGCAATCCGCGTGGTGGCGTGGTGGCATGGGACGATCTGGTGAAGGGGCGCATCGAGTTCGCCAATGACGAGCTGGACGACCTGATCATCGCGCGTGGCGACGGCACACCGACCTACAACTTCTGCGTGGTGGTCGACGATCTGGACATGCGCATCACGCAGGTCATCCGGGGCGACGACCACGTCAACAACACGCCGCGCCAGATCAACATACTCAAGGCGCTGGGCGCCGAGGTGCCGCAGTACGCGCACCTGTCGATGATCCTGGGGGATGACGGCACCAAGCTCTCGAAGCGCCACGGCGCGGTCAGCGTGATGCAGTACGACGAGGATGGCTACCTGCCGGAAGCCGTCATCAACTATCTCGCGCGCCTGGGCTGGAGCCACGGTGACGACGAGATCTTCTCGCGCGAGCAGTTCGTCGAATGGTTCGACCTGGACCACATCACGCCGTCGGCCGCGCAGTTCAACACCGAAAAGCTCAACTGGCTCAACGCGCATTACATCAAGCAGGCGGATCTTGGCTATCTCGCCGGTGAAGTCGCTGCCCGTCTGGCGCGACGCGAAGTGAATCCCGAAACCGGGCCGAAGCTGGAGGAGGTGGTTGCGCTGTACCGCGAACGCGCCACCACGCTCAACGAGCTGACGGATGCGGCTGAGCTGTACTGCGTTGAAATCCATCCGGCAGCCGATGTGCTGGAGAAGCATCTGACCGATGCCGCGCGCACTGCGCTGGCAAGCCTCGCCAAACGCTTCGAGACGGCCGCATGGACCGCCGAGGCGCTGTCAGGCGCGATCAAGGACACCATGGCCGAGCACGGCCTGAAAATGCCGCAGGTGGCGATTCCGCTGCGTGTGGCGACCCTCGGTGTGCCGCAGACGCCAGCCATCGATGCGGTGCTGGTGGTGCTGGGCCGCGAGCGCACGCTTGCGCGCATGCGCCGCTACCTGTGATTTCCGGTCAGCCGGGCGGCTGACCGAACTTCTCCGGCCGCAGTACGCCGACGTCGGCAACGAAAGTCACCATCGCGAAGTTGCGGAAGTAATGCTGCTCGATGTGGCCGAGAATCGCGCCGGCGGTGGCCTCGTCGCAGAGCACCTCCATGCGGATGCTGCGGTCTGCCCCCCACAGTGCGTTGCGCGCACCATGCTTGCCTTGGCCGCGTACGTCGGCAATGGTGTAGCCGTGTGCGCCGAGCTTCATCACGTCCTTGCCCAGTGCATCTTCCAGTGCGGCTTCCGAAATGATCACGACCAGTTTGCAGGGGTGGGTGTGCGGGCTCACGTCAGCCTCCGTGGATCAGGCCGGCCAGCCGATGGTAGAGCGGGATGCCGACAAGGATGTTGAATGGGAAGGTGATCACCAGCGCCGCTGTGATCGACAGGCCGGGGTTGGCCTCCGGCACTGCGATACGCATGGCTGCGGGTGCGGCGATGTAGGATGCGCTGGCCGCCAGCGTGGCAAGCAGTGCAGTGCCACCGACCGACAGACCGATGGCGCTGCCGACCAGCGCGCCCATCGTCGCGGCGATCATCGGCATGACGACGGCGAACACAGCCAGCCGCAGACCGCTCTCGCGCAGCGCCGGCACCTGACTGGCTGCCACCAGACCCATCTCCAGCAGGAACAGGCACAGCACGCCCTTGAACAGCGTGAAGAAGAAGGGTTCCAGCGGCGCCATGCCCTGCGGGCCGGCGAACCAGCCGATCAGCAAGCCGCCACCGAGCAACACCATGCTCTTGCCGAGGAAGATCTCGTGCGCCAGCGCGCCCCAGCGCACGCTGCGGAAGTCTCCGCCCAGACGTGCCAGCAGAATGCCCATGGCGATGCCGGGCATTTCCATCAGCACCAGAAACAGGGGCATGTAGGCCTCGAAGCCCACCGCGCGTGCGATCAGGTAGTCGATAGCCACCGCAAAAGTCACCACACTCACCGAACCGTAGTGACCGGCAATCGCCGCCGCATCGAAGCGTGTCAGGCGCACCAGTTTGAACAGCAGCGGGAAAGCTACCAGCGGGATGACGAAGCCCAGCCCCATCGAGGCCGCCGCCTGCGGCAGCACTTCCAGCACATCCTGCTTGGACAGTTCGACGCCACCCTTCAGCCCGATGGCCAGCAGCAGATAGATCGACAATGCCTCGTAGAGCTGGGAAGGCAGCTTGAGGTCCGAGCGCGCGAGGCGGGCGGCGAAGCCGAGCAGGAAGAACAGCGGGATGGCGTCCATGGGCAGGCTGCGTAGGGCGATGGCGCCATTCTAGCCGTGCTTTCAGTCCTCGACGCCGCGCCGCGTGCCGGGCGGGCGCAATACATAGCGCGCCGGGTCCATGGCCTCGACCAGTTCGCGTTCGAGCGGCAGCGGCTCGCCCTCCAGTTGGCAGGCGAGTATTTCGGTTACCAGCGCAGACCACACCAGCCCGCGTGCGCCAAAACCCGAGACGGCATACAGCTCGCGCTGACGCGGCACGCTGGAGAGCGCGCCGCCGTGAGGCTGCGAAGTAACCGGGATGGCGCCGACGATGGGCAGACGGTCGGGTGAGGCGGGGCGGAAACCGACCCGGCCGCCGCTCACTTGTGCCGGGAAATCCGGCAGCATTGCTGCCAGCTTCCCGAGGTTTTCGGCGTGGTCGGTGTCGCGCAGCTCAGGATCATCGTCATCGACCGAAAAGGTCGCGCCGGCGGCACGCAGGCCGTCGATGGCCGGGCTGACATAGCCGCCGCGACACACCATCACATCCGGCGCCGAGCCGGCTTCCGCCTTGAGCAGACTGACCTGGCCACGCGCGGCGACCACCGGTATTGCTGCAGCCTGCGCGATGCGCGTGATGGCAGCGCCGTTGGCGAGGATTGCGACCGGCGCACGGGCGATCTCGCGGCCGTCCGCGGCACGTGCGATCCACTCGCTGCCGGTGTCTTCCAGCGCGGCAATTTCGCGGCCGTAGTGCGTGCTGAGCTGCTCCGCACAGGCCGCAAGATTGGCCGTGCACAGGCTCGGCGGGTTCACCCAGGCGCCGCGCTCAAACCACCAGCCACCGATGGCCAGCGGCCAGCCGGCGATGCGTGAAGCTTCTTCGCGCTCGACGAAGCGCAGCACCTCGCCTGGCTCGTCCAGCGCGGTGACGACCTCGCGCTGCTTCGCTTGCTGTTTCTCGTCGCGGGCCAGATGCAACACGCCGCAGGCCGACCAGCGTACCGGCAGATCCTGCGCCGACAGCCGTGCGAGATGCTGAAGCCCGTACAGCGCGCCAGCGCGCGTGATGCGACTCATGCGGTTGTCGTCACGGCTGGGCAGGGCGCGCAGCACGCCGGCGTGGTTGCCGGAGGCGCCTTGCGCGGGGCCGTCGGCGGCATCGATCAGATCGATGCGCCAGCCGCGCTCGCACAGACGGTTGGCCATCGCGCTGCCGGCCAGCCCGGCGCCGATTACCAGGGCATGGCGTTGTGGCGTCTGTCGCGTATCCCCATGCCGGAAGCGGCCGACCAGCATCTGACTCTTGGCGGCAAAACCACGGCGGCGGCTGCAATCGAAGCCGGCTGCGGTCAGCGCGCGTCGCAGTACGCCGCGCGAGGACCAGGTGGCCAGCGTGGCTTCTGCAGCGGCAAGGCGGCTGAGTTGTGCGATGAGTGCATCGGACCACATCTCGGGGTTGCGTGCTGCCGAAAAGCCGTCGAGGTAAAAGGCGTCGGCGCGCGCGTCGAGTTGGGGCAGCGTGTGGTTAGCGTCGCCGAACAGCAGCGTCAGAATCACGCGCCCGCCGTCCAGGTGCAGGCGGTGGAAGCCCGGCGTGAGGGATGGCCAATGCGCAAGCAGATCGGCCGAGACTGCGGCGAGATCGGCGTGCGCAGCGTGCGCGGTCGCCAGATCCTCGCGCGGGAAGGGGTGCAGCTCGGTGGAGACGAAATGCAGCCGCTCGCAGCGCGCCGGGTCATCGCACCAGGCGGCCCAGGTTGCGAGAAAATTCAGCCCGAGGCCGAAGCCGGTTTCGACGATGCTGAAGCTGTTGCGGCCCCGCCAGCGCTGCGGCAGATCGTTGCCGGCCAGAAAGACCTGACGCGCCTGCGCCAGCCCGCCGCAGTTGGAGTGGTAGATGTCCTGATAGGTCTCGGACCACGGCGTGCCGTCGTCGCGAAAGCTCAGTCGGGCGGGGGTGAGGCGGGGCATCGTGAAAGAAGACGGCCGCCCGGAGGCGGCCGTTTTGCTCAGTCGGCCTGAGGCCGCATCTGCGGGAACAGGATCACGTCGCGGATCGAGGCGGCGTCGGTCAGCAGCATCACCAGGCGGTCGATGCCGATACCGCAGCCGGCGGTCGGGGGCAGGCCGTACTCCAATGCGCGGACGAAGTCGGCGTCGTAGTACATCGCTTCTTCGTCACCGGCCTCCTTGGCCTTGACCTGTTCGAGGAAGCGCGCGGCCTGGTCTTCGGCGTCGTTGAGCTCGGAGAAACCGTTGGCGATCTCGCGGCCGACGATGAACAGCTCGAAGCGCTCGGTGATCTCCGGGTTGGCATCGTTGCGGCGCGCCAGCGGCGAGACTTCGGCCGGGTAGTCGATGATGAAGGTCGGCTCCCACAGCTGAGCTTCAGCGCATTCCTCGAACAGCGACAGTTGCAGCGAGCCCAGTCCGGCGTGGGCATGCGGCTCGACCTTGAAGTCGGCGAGCTTGGCGCGCAGCCAGGCAGTGTCGTTGAGCTGGGCGTCGGTGAAGCCGGGGTTGTACTTGTGGATGGCCTCGACGATGGTCAGGCGCGCGAAGGGACGCGACAGGTCGAGCTCCTTGCCCTGATAGACGAAGGTCTCGGTGCCCAGCGCCTCGCGCGCCGAGTGGCGGATCAGGCCTTCGGTGAAGTCCATCAGCGTGCGGTAGTTCGCGTACGCCTCGTAGAACTCCATCATCGTGAATTCGGGGTTGTGGCGCGGCGAGAGGCCTTCGTTGCGGAAGTTGCGATTGATCTCGAAGACGCGCTCGAAGCCGCCCACCACCAGCCGCTTCAGATACAGCTCGGGTGCGATGCGCAGGAACATTTCCATGTCCAGCGCGTTGTGGTGCGTGACGAAGGGCTTGGCCGCCGCACCGCCGGGGATGGGGTGCATCATCGGCGTTTCGACTTCAAGGAAGTTGTGGCTCGTCATGTAGTTGCGGATCGACTGCACCATGCGGCTGCGCGCCACGAAGGTGAAGCGCGTCTGCTCGTTCATGATCAGGTCGACGTAGCGCTGGCGATACTTCTGCTCGACGTCGGTCAGGCCGTGGAACTTGTCCGGCAGCGGGCGGATGCTCTTGGTCAGCAGGCGGATCTCGGAGCACTTCACGGTCAGCTCGCCGGTACGCGTCTTGAACAGCGTGCCGACGGCGCCAACGATGTCGCCGATGTCCCAGTGACGGAATTCGTCATAGATCTCTTCACCGATGGCGTCACGCGCGACGTAGCACTGGATGCGGCCGGAAACGTCCTGAATGGTGATGAAGCTGGCCTTGCCCATGACGCGCTTGAGCATCACGCGCCCGGCGACCTTGACTTCCACCGGCGTGGCTTCGAGTTCCGTCACGTCCTTCTCGCCGTAGACCTCGTCGAGCTTTGCGGCGAGGTTTTCGCGTGAGAAGTCGTTGGGGAAGGCGCGACCGGACTGGCGCCAGGCGGCGAGCTTCTCGCGGCGCTCGGCAATGATGTGGTTTTCGTCCTGCTGCGGGGCGGAGGCGTTGGTCTCGTCGGTCATGTGTTCGGGTGCTCGATTCGTGTGCGGGGCAACATGCCCCGGATTTGTGCGCGATGTCAGCCACCTGCAAGCCGTTCGCAGCAAAATGCTGCCGGAACGACGCCGCAGCGGCTGTCGCGAGGCCGCAGATTGTGGCATGGCCGCACGTGCCGGGCAAATCCCGCGCGACATACCGCCCGATCCGGCCGGCTTTGCGTTTGCGGCAGGTCCCGCAAAGCGGGTTTCAGGAATCGTGTCATCGATCCGTTATGCAGTCAGGTGGCCGGCACAGAGCCACACAGTCGGAGAGGGAGGCAGCCGATGGAGCGTCTTGCGCGCCTGTATGAGTCGATCGAACAGACCTTCTGGTACACGCTGTCCAGAAAGCTCTCGAGCATCTTTCTGCTGTTCGTGATTGATCTGGTCTACGTCGCCATCTACTGGCAGCTCAAGAGCGTGGTCGGCGCCCGGCTGACTGCGGGCGAGGTTTCGCCCGACGTGGCTGCCAGCGTGATGTCGGCCTTGCACACCGGGCTTGTGGCTTTTGCGGTGCTGACGGTGGTCGCACTGGCGATCACGCTCGGGCAGATTCTGTATTTGCGTCACCTGATCGTGCGTCCGGTACGCGAGATCACGTTCATCTTCGACGAGATCGCGCGGGGCGAGGGCGACTTCTCGCAGGATCTGCCGCTGCGCACGCACGACGAGTTCCGCGAGCTGGCGCTGGCCTACAACCGCTTTGCCGAGAAGATGCGTGCCCTGATCAGCGAGGTGCGCGGCATGAGCGTGACGATTGCCGCCGAGGGCGTGCAGGTCAAGACGCGGGTCGACCAGTCGGCGCGTGATGCGCAGGCCCAGGGCCAGATGACCGACAGCGTGTTCAAGGTCAGCACCCGTTCGACCGAGGCCATCCACAGCGTGACCGAGGGAGCGCAGCAGATCTCCTTGTCCACCAACACGAACCTGGGCAGTGCGCGCAGCTCGCTTGACGAAATGCGCGACATTGCCGGCAAGATCACCGCGGTCAGCGAGAAGGTGATGCACTTCAACCGCACCGTGGATGATCTTTCGGCGCGCTCGGAGAGCGTGCGCAAGATCGCCTCCTTGATCCGCGAGGTGGCCGAACAGACCAACCTGCTGGCGCTCAATGCCGCCATCGAGGCAGCGCGGGCGGGTGAGGCCGGGCGGGGCTTTGCGGTGGTGGCCGACGAAGTGCGCAAGCTTGCCGAGCGCGTCAATCACGCCACCGGCGAGATCGAGGGCAACATCAACGGCGTGATCGAACTGGTGGGTACGACACGCGCCGAGAACGCCGTCATCTCCGAGTCGGTGGCGCAGACCCGCGATGTGGTCGAGCGCTCGGCGGGCCAGTTCGAGCAGATGGTGGGTGACTTCGAGGCTACCGGCAATCAGCTGCAGCAGATCGCTGCGGCGATGGAATCGCTGTCGGTCACCAACGAAGAGGTGCACCGCAACGTCACCGGCATCCACGAGCTGTCCGGCAAGGTGGTGGGCAACATGACGGCTTCGGAAGAGGGCACACGGCGTCTCTCCAAGGCCACCGAGGAAGTGCAGGAGCTGGTGTCACGTTTCCGTATCGGGCGCGGCGCCTTCGAACATGCGGTCGAGCGTGCGCGTGACTTCCGTGACCACGTCCGGCACGAGCTGGATCAGATGCAGCAGGGTGGCATCAATGTCTTCGACCGCAACTACCAGCCGGTCGCCAACACTACCCCGCAGAAGTACACGGTGGTGTGGGGCGACGAGTTCACGCGGCGCTGCCAGCAGTTGCTGGAGGATTGCCTGGGTTCGATTCCGGGCTGCGCCTTTGCCGTGGCGGTGAATACCGACGGCTACCTGTCGGCCCACAACCTGAAGTTCTCGCAGCCGCTGACCGGCGATCCCAAGATTGATCTGGTCGGCAACCGGACCTGCCGCAAGTTCACCAACCCGGCCGAAACGCGCGCTGCAACCAATACGCGGCCGCTGCTGCTGCAGACCTATCAGCGCGATACCGGTGAGGTGTTGTGCGACGTGATCATGCCCATCGAGGTTGGCGGGCGGGTGTGGGGCAATGTGCGGGTCGGCATGCCGGTGTCCGCACTGGTCACGAACTGAAACTGAGCCGGGGCGCGTTGCGCGCCCCGGGCAAGGTCGAGATCAGTCAGGCGGGGGCGCCGCTGGCCTCGTTCGCAGCGCTCAGGAGGTCTTCTGTTCCGGCAGGACGATGTTCACTTCGAGCACGTCGCAGTTGTCCTGCTTCTCAAGGTGTACCTTGATGTCGTCGAGATCGACCGACACGTACTTCGAGATCACTTCAAGCAATTCGCGCTGCAGCGCCGGCAGGAAGTCAGCCGAGGCCGAGGCTCCGTTGCGCTCATGCGCAATCAGCACCGACAGCCGGTTCTTGGCGATCGACGCGGTCTTCTTCTTTTCGCCGAAGAGTTTGGCAAGGAAAGACATGTCACTTGCCTCCGAACAGGCGCTGCATGAGGCCCGGCTTGACGTAATCGACGAAGCGCAGCGGGCGCTCTTCGCCGAGGAAACGCGCCACCACATCGGTGTAGGCCTCGGACACGTCCGTGCCTTTGAGGTGGATGGCCGGCGTACCCTGGTTGGAGGCGTGCAGCACGGATTCCGATTCCGGAATCACGCCGATCAGCGGCACGCGAAGCAGTTCCTGCACGTCCTTGTAAGACAGCATTTCACCGTCTTCTACACGCTTGGATGAATAGCGCGTGACCAGCAGGTGCTCCTTGACCGGCTCGCGACCCTCGGCAGAGCGGCGCGATTTGGACTGCAGGATGCCCAGGATGCGGTCCGAGTCACGTACCGACGAGACTTCCGGGTTAGTCGTGACGATGGCTTCATCCGCGAAGGTCAGCGCCAGCACGGCACCGCGTTCGATACCGGCGGGCGAATCGCACACCACGTAGTCGAAGCCCATGTGTTCGAGTTCCTTGAGCACCTTCTCCACGCCTTCCTCGGTCAGCGCGTCCTTGTCGCGCGTTTGCGAGGCGGGGAGGATGAACAGGTTCTCGCAGTTCTTGTCCTTGATCAGGCCCTGATTGAGCTTGGCCTCGCCATTGATGACGTTGACCAGGTCATACACCACGCGGCGTTCGCAACCCATGATCAGGTCGAGGTTGCGCAGGCCGACGTCGAAGTCGATGACGGCGGTCTTGAAGCCGCGCAGCGCGAGGCCGGAGGCGAAAGCGGCACTGGTGGTGGTCTTGCCCACACCACCCTTGCCGGAGGTTACGACGACGA
The DNA here is from genome assembly GCF_059703705.1 of Pseudazoarcus sp. NS36. Taxonomy (NCBI): domain Bacteria; kingdom Pseudomonadati; phylum Pseudomonadota; class Betaproteobacteria; order Rhodocyclales; family Zoogloeaceae; genus Pseudazoarcus; species Pseudazoarcus sp. NS36. Next base: position 77,585 of record NZ_BAAKJA010000005.1, read on the forward strand.
CTCGAGTCACGTTGATTCCTTCCAGATGTCGGGCTGCATCAATCGAGTTGCAGCGGTTCGATGTTCAAAGTGTTTCCCTTGTCCCCGGCGGTCATGCGCACCAGCGCCGGCTTGCCGGCGATGGCAGCCGGAAGGCCCTGATCGAAGGTGCGATACACCCCCGCGATCGAGACAATTTCCGGGCCGAAATTGGTGGCCATGATACGCGCACGGTCGTTGCCCTGGGCACCGGCCAGGGCACGTCCGCGTAAGGGGCCGTAACAGTGGATGCTGCCGTCGGCGATGACTTCGGCGCCGTTGCTCATGCCGGCCAGCAGCACCAGGTCGCCGCCGCGGGCATACACCTGCTGACCCGAGCGCACCGGGCGGTCAACGAACATGGTTGCGGCATTGGTGGCAGCGTTGGCAGCAGTGCTGGGGCGCGCGGGTTCGGGCGCCGGTTTGGGTCGGGGTGCCGGTTCGGCAGGGGCCGGGCGCGGTGCGGCGGCGGCTTGCGTGCTGATGGCGGCGTCGAGTTGCGCGAGTCCGGCCTGACGGGCCGCCGCGACGTATGCCTCGGGCAGCTTGCAGACGCCGATGGGTTGCAACTGGAAGCGGCGGAACAGGCTCAGCAGACCGGCCCAGTCGATGCGCTCGGGCGTGTCGCCCAGGTCGGAGAAATCGAGGATGGCGGCCTCGCCCGCAAAGAAGTCCGGGCGTCCGCCGAGCATCTTGTGCAGGTCATCGGCGAGCATGTCGGGGCGTGTTTCACGCAGCACGGCCACGGTCGCCCCGATCGATGCATTGCGGAATTCGATGGAGCGGCGGGATGGCGGGGTTTTCGACATGGGAAGCGGTGGCCGTAAAAGCTTGCGAGTCTAATGACGGGGGCAGATTCGGGCAAGGGCGCCGGACCTGCGCAGTTCAGTGCAGGGTAGGCGGCTGGCCGTCTTCGTCTGTGAGCAGCGCCGCAATGTCGTCTGCATCATAGCGATAGGTGTGGTTGCCCATATCGTCATGCACGACGACTTCACCGTGCTCTTCGAGGATGGCCTGCAACTCGTCCGGACCAAGACCACGCAGCATGTCGTCGACCCTCGCGGCATCGCGCGGCCAGTGGTGGATCACCGGGTGCGGCTCATACACCCTTACATCCTCTTCGGCGAACAGGCGGCCCAGCAACGCTTCCGCGTCCAGGCTGAGCAGTTCTTCCGGCTTTACGGTCGAGGCCAGATGGTGCACGCGGTTCCAGCCATCGGCATCGCGCTCGTCGGCGCCGGGCAGCTTCTGCAGGAACAGGCCGGCCGCCGTGTTGCCGTCACAGGCCAGCCACAGCCCGGACGGCTGTTGCTCCGACTGCGTCAGATAGTGTTCGAACACCTCGGCGATGCTCGTGCCTTCCAGCGGCACCAGGCTGCGGTAGGGCTCGCGCATGCTTTCCATGTCGAGCGAGAGTTGCATGCGGCCGTCGCCGACCAGTTCGCCCAGCGAGCCGCCGCTGATTGCGCCGTCGACCTTGGCCATCGCGCGCAGATTCAGGGTTTCCGGGCAATCGACGACGAGCAGTCGCAGCGGCCCCTCGCCGTGAATCTGGAAGGTGATGCGGCCGGGCTGCTTGAGGTTGCTGCCGACAATGACGGAGACCACGCACATCTGCCCGAGCAGCGCCGCGACCTCGGGTGCATAGCCGCGGTCGGCCTGCAGCGCCTGCCAGACGTCATCGAGGCGTACCACAGCGCCGCGGATGTCGAGCTTTTCGAGCAGAAAGCGTTGGACCTGCGAGGCGGGCTTGTTCACGTTCAGTCTCCTCGTTGCGCCAGGGCGACGTCGAAGCGCATCGGGTCGAAGCCGATCAGCAGTTCGCCGTCGGGCGTTTCCAGCACCGGGCGGCGGATCACGCTGGTGTTGGCCATCATCAGTGCAATCGCGCCGGCTTCGTCGGCAATCGACTGTTGCTTGGGGCTGAGCTTGCGCCAGGTCGTGCCGCGCGTATTCACCAGCGCCTGCCAGCCTTCGGTCTGTGTGCACCAGCGCGCCAGCGTGGCGGCGTCGATGCCGACTTTCTTGTAGTCGTGGAATTCGTAGGCGATACCGGCTTCGTCGAGCCAGGTGAAAGCCTTCTTCATCGTGTCGCAGTTCTTGATGCCGTAGATGCGAACGCTCATGGGGTTCCCCTGATATGGATGCCGATTTTACTTGTCACCGCGCAACGCGCGCGCCAGCGCATCGGCCATCGCGCCCTCGGGCTTGCGCTCCTGCTTGCGCTGGGTTTGCGGGCGTTGCGGCTGGGATTGTGGCTTCTTCGCTGCGGACTCACGCGGTCTGTCGGCCGGCTTTGCGGCGGGCTTCGCAACAGCCGGCGCTTCGGCCAACTTCATGGTCAGCGCGATGCGCTTGCGCGGCAGATCGACCTCCACGACCTTGACCTTCACCACGTCGCCAGCCTTGACCACACTGTGGGGGTCCCGCACGAAGCGGTCGGACAGCATCGAGACGTGCACGAGGCCGTCCTGATGCACGCCGATATCCACGAAGGCGCCGAAGTTGGTGACGTTGGTGACCACGCCTTCGAGCAGCATGCCGGGTTCGAGGTCGGAGACCTTCTCGATGCCGTCGCGGAATTTCGCGGTGCGGAACTCCGGGCGCGGGTCGCGGCCGGGCTTTTCGAGTTCGGCGAGGATGTCGCGTACGGTCGGCTCGCCGAAGCGCTCATCCGTGAACTCGGCCGGTTTCAGTTCGCGCAGGCGTTGCGTGTTGCCCATGACCTCTCGCACGCTCGCCTGCACGCGGGCCAGGATGCGTTCAACCAGTGGATAGGCTTCCGGGTGCACGGCCGAGGCGTCCAGCGGATCGGCACCGTCGCGGATGCGCAGAAAGCCGGCCGCCTGCTCGAAGGTCTTGGGCCCCAGGCGGGCGACGTCGAGCAGGCCCTTGCGCGAGCGGAAGGGGCCGTTGGCATCACGGTGTGCGACGAGGTTTTCGGCCAGCGCCGGGTTGAGGCCCGAGATGCGCGCCAACAGCGGGGCGGAGGCGGTATTGAGATCCACGCCGACGGCGTTCACGCAATCTTCCACCACGGCATCGAGCATTTTCGCCAGCCGGCTCTGGTTCACGTCGTGCTGGTACTGGCCGACGCCGATGGATTTGGGGTCGATCTTGACCAGCTCGGCCAGCGGGTCCTGCAGGCGGCGGGCAATCGACACCGCGCCGCGCAGCGAAACGTCGAGTTCCGGGAATTCGCGTGCAGCCAGTTCCGAGGCCGAATACACCGAGGCGCCGGCCTCCGACACCATGATGCGGGTGACCGGCAGTTCCGGGTGGCGTTGCATCAGCTCGGCCACCAGCTGGTCGGTCTCGCGCGAGGCCGTGCCGTTGCCGATGGCCACCAGTTCCACGCCGTGCGCGCGGATCATCTCCACCAGCGCGGCAATCGCCGGCTCACGGTGACGGCGCGGCTCGAAGGGGTAGACGGTTTCGGTCGCCACCAGCTTGCCGGTGGCGTCGATCACGGCAACCTTCACACCGGTGCGGATGCCGGGATCCAGGCCCATGGTCGGGCGGGCGCCGGCCGGCGCGGCGAGCAACAGGTCCTTGAGGTTGCGCGCGAAGACGCGGATGGCTTCTTCCTCGCTACGCTCACGCAGGGCACCAACCAGTTCCAGTTCTAGATGCAGCGAGATCTTCACGCTCCACGCCCAGCGCACGGTGTCTGTCAGCCAGCGGTCGGCCGGGCGGCTCTGGTTGCGTACGTTGAAGCGTGCGGCAATGCGCGATTCGCAGGGGTGCGGTGTGCCCTCTTCGTGGGGCACCTCAAGTGCGACGCGCAGCACACCTTCATTGCGGCCACGCAGCAGCGCCAGAGCGCGATGCGAGGGCATCTTCGCCAGCGGCTCGCGGTGGTCGAACCAGTCCCGGAACTTGGCGCCCTCAAGCTCCTTGCCTTCGATCACGCGCGCCACGATATCGGCGTTGGCGTTCAGATAGTCGCGCAGCTCACTGAGCAGCGTGGCGTCCTCGCCGAAGCGTTCGACCAGGATGTTGCGCGCGCCGTCGAGTACGCTTTTCACGTCTTCGAAGCCGGCTTCCGGGTTCAGGTAGGCAGCGGCTTCGTCTTCCGGCACGCGACTCGGGTCGGCCAGCAGCAACTCTGCCAAAGGTTCGATGCCGGCCTCGCGCGCAATCTGCGCCTTGGTGCGGCGCTTGGGCTTGTAGGGCAGGTACAGGTCTTCGAGGCGCTGCTTGGTTTCAGCGGCTTCGATCTGCGCGCGCAAGGCGTCGTCGAGCTTGCCCTGTTCGTCGATGGAGGCCAGTACGGTGGCGCGGCGGTCTTCGAGCTCGCGCAGATAGCCCAGGCGTTCTTCGAGCTGGCGCAGTTGTGTGTCGTCCAGCCCGCCGGTCACTTCCTTGCGGTAGCGGGCGATGAAGGGCACGGTCGCACCCTCGTCGATGAGCTTGACGGTGGCGATGACCTGGCGCGGCGCTACGCCCAGTTCTGCAGCGATGCGGTGTTCTATGGAAGGCAGCATGTCGGCGAGGATCAGAGTTTGACGAGGGTCTGACGGCCGAACCACGAATCGCCGGCGTCGAGCAGGATCTTGTTGCGCGCAGCGGCCGACTCCACGCACAGGAAATGGCGGAAGCCATTGGGCGGCAGGTCGGCGAACTCCTTGCAGCGGTGTTCCCACGGGTTCCACACCACGACGTCCGGGAAGCCTTCGGTGTTGATGCCGATCGAGCGGTTGCCGTCGCGCAGCAGCAGCGTGCGCTCGACGTCGTGATAGACGCGGTTCACCTCGTCCTCGACGATGATCACGTCGCCGCTGTCGCGCTTGATGCGGTTCTCGTCCGTAGCGTCGCGGTATTCGTAGCCGTTGAGGCCTTCGAGGCGGATGTTCTCGACTTCGCGCACGGCCAGATAGGTGTGCAGCGCGGCAGTGAAGGCGAAGGGCGAGTGGCCGGTGTTCTCGACCTCGAACTCGATGTCGATGCGCTCGCCGCCGATGGCTACCGTCAGTTCGGCCTCGAACATGCCCGGCCACATGGCGCGTGTGCGTTCGTCGTCGGTGAGTTTGAGCGTGATGATGGCGAAGTCGTCGCCACCGCGCTGCTCGGCCAGCGTCCACACCGCGTCGCGCGCAAAGCCGTGCTGCGGCAGCTTGCCGAGCTTGGAGAATTGCGGAAAACACACCGGCACGCCGCCACGGATCGGCGTCTTGCCGTCATACACGGCCTGTTCGGACAGATACAGCTGGTCCAGCCCGTTGGCCGGCGCCCATGACAGCACCTGGCCGCCGAACGGCGACACTACGGCACGTGCGCCGTCGCCTGACAGAACTGTGATGACCGGCTGGCCCTTGAAGGTGGTCTGCTGGATGCTGAACGGCATGGCTTCTCTGTGGTTCCGGTAGGTGCGCAGGGCGCGGATGATACATGGGGAGCGCTGCAGGTCGCGATGAGCGCAGCGAATTGCGACGCACCCGCCGCAGCACAACGCGCCCTAGATTTTGCTTCGCAGATCCAGACTGCCCTGGCGGATCGACGGGTCTTCCGGGTCCGGATGCAGCTCGAAGCCGAGTTTCTCGACGAAATGCAGCATGCGCTCGTTGCTGGCCAGGAATACCCCGTCCATGCGCACGAAGCCGCGCTTGCGAGCGGTGTCGATCAGCAGGTCCATCAGTCGCCGCGCAACGCCACGATGCTGCCAGGCATCGGCGACGACCACTGCAAATTCACAGGAGTCACGATCCGGGTTGGCGGCATAGCGGCACACGCCGATCTGCGTTTCGCGGCCGTTCTCGACGGTGGTGGCAACGAAGGCCATCTCGCGGTCGTAGTCGATCTGCGTGAGGCGGATGACCATTGCAGGCGACAGCTCGCGCACGGTGTTCATGAAGCGCTGGTAGCGCGTCTCGGACGACAGGCTTCGCACGAATTCGGTGGTCAGCGCGGCGTCTTCCGGTCGGATCGGGCGCAGCGTCACCTGCGTGTGGTCGGGCAACTCCCACTCGGTCACGAGGTGTGACGGATAGGGGTGGATCGCCATGTGTTCGTAGCGTCCTTCGGACGGCGCAGCCGGCGAGATCACGATGCGCGCGTCCAGCGCGATGGCGCCGGATTCGTCGACCAGCAGCGGGTCGATGTCGAGCGCGCGGATCTCGGGCAGTTCGCACACCATCTCGGATACCCGCAGCAGCACGTCTTCGAGCGCATCGCGGTTGGCGGCTGGGCGCACGATAGACGCGTCGAGCAGCGGCGCGACCTGGCCAGCCTGCATCAGGTCACGCGCCAGGAAGTCATTGAGCGGCGGCAGCGCGTGCGCCCGTGCGCCACCGGCACGACGGCCGCCTGCGCCCAGCCCGATGAGCGGGCCGAACACGGCGTCGGTGCGCGACGACACCGCCAGCTCACGGCCGTTACTGCGCACCACCATGGGTTCGATGGCAACGCCGTTCAGCCGCGCTTCCGGGGTACTGCCGGAAACGGCTTCCATGATGCCGCGCCAGGCGTTGCGCACGGCGTCGAGACTGGCCACGCCCAGGCGTACACCGCCGGCATCGGTTTTTGAGGGCAGATCCGGCGAGTCGATCTTCATCGCCACCGGCAGGCCGATGGCCTGCGCCAGTTCCACCGCTTCGTCTTCGCTGGTGGCGACGCGCGTGGGCGCCACCGGAATGCCGAAGGCAGCGAGACAGGTCTTGGATTCGGTTTCGGTCAGCACCGAGCGCGCCTCGGCCAGCGCGGCAAGGATTACACGGCGGGCGCTGTCGATGTCCGGCGCGTCCAGATCCGACAGCGGGCCGGGCACCTGCATCAGCAGCTTCTGGTTGCGGTAGTAGGCAGAGATGTGGCTGAACAGCTCGACGGCCGGCTCCGGTGTGCGGAAGGTCGGGATGCCGGCCTTGTGGAAGACGTCGCGGCTCTCGGTCACGTGTTGCTCGCCGACCCAGCAGGTCACCAGCGGCTTGCCGGCATCGCGACCCAGTTCGGCCACGGCACGGGCAACGTGGGTCGGGCGGGTGGTGGCTTGCGGGGAGAGCAGCACCAGCACGCCGTCCACATGCGGGCCGTCGAGCACGGCGCGCAGTGCGTCGCGATAGGTGTCGGCGTCGGCGATGCGGCCGAGGTCCACGGGGTTGCCGCCGTTCCAGCGCTCTCCCAGCAGTGCAGCGAGTTTCTCGCGCGTGGCGGGTGCGAAATCCGATAGTGGAATGCCCAGATCGGCGGCGCGGTCGGCCGCCATGAAGCCCAGACCGCCGCCGTTGGTGACGATGGCCAGCCGGTTGCCGCGCGGGCGGAAATCCGAGAACAGTGCGCCGGCGGCGGCAAACAGTTGATTGAGGTTGTACAGCCGCACCACGCCGCAGCGGCGGATGGCGGCATCGAAGGCCGCATCACCGCCGGCCGGCGTGCCGACCAGCTCGTGAATGGCGGCGGCCACCTGCGGGTTGCGTCCGGCCTTGAGCAGCAGCACCGGCTTCATGCGTGCCGCGGCGCGCAGCGCTGTCATGAAGCGGCGTGGGTCGCGGATGCGCTCGATGTACAGAAAGATGCTTTCGGTGCGCGGATCGGCCACGAGGTAGTCGAGCACGTCGCCAAAATCGATGTCCTGACTCGCGCCCACCGTGGCGACAGCCGAGAAGCCCACGCCGTTGGGAGTGGCCCAGTCCATCACGGCCGTGGCCAGGGCGCCCGACTGCGACAGCAGGCCGATCGAGCCGCTGCGCGGCATGGTGTGGGCGATGCTGGCGTTGAGCCCGATCTCGGGACGGATCACGCCCAGCGCATTGGGGCCGAGCAGACGGATGCCGTGGCGGCGCGCCGCTTCGCGCAGGCGGCCGGCGGCCTCGCGACGCTGTTCGGGCGGATCGACGAAGCCGGCGGGCAGGATGGCGGCGCGGATACCGACCGCAGCGCAGTCGGCGAGCAGATCAGGCACTTCCTCGATCGGCGTGCCGATCACGGCCAGATCGATAGGGCCTTTGGCCTGGGCGAGAGAGCGCACACAGGGCAGGCCGTGCATGCTCGACGTGTCGCTTGCGACAACCGTGATCGGTCCGCGGAAGCGGGCCTGGCGCAGGTTGCGCACGGCAATGTTGGCGATTGAAGCTTCGTCGAAACAGGGGCCGATGACCGCAACGGAGCGGGGCTGGAACAGCGGGGCGAGGTAGTGGGTTTCGTTCATGCGCCGGAAATGATGCAATGCAGCGACCCATGATAGCGGACTCGCGGCCCCGGCGTCGCGGCCCTAGAATCACAGCTTCGTACACGTACCGCAGGAACAAGCCCATGAACGCTCCCGCCCTCTCCATGCTTCTCCGCCAGCAGTCCTACGTGGACGGCGCCTGGATCGATGCCGACAGCGGTCGCCGGTTCGATGTGCGCGATCCGGCCAGCCGCGAAGTCATCGCCAGCGTGCCCGACCTCGGTGCCGCCGAGACCGAACGGGCCGTGGCTGCGGCCGACGCCGCGCTGCCGGCCTGGCGCGCCAGACTTGCGGCCGAGCGCGCAAAGCTGCTGCGCGAATGGTTCCGCCTGATCATGGCCAATGCAGACGAACTGGCCGCCATCATGACCGCCGAGCAGGGCAAGCCGTTGTTCGAGGCCAAGGGCGAGATCGGCTACGCGGCGTCTTTCGTGGAATGGTTTGCCGAGGAAGCGCGCCGTATCGACGGCGACGTCATCCCGACACCGGCGGCTGACCGCCGCCTGATGGTGATCAAACAGCCGGTCGGTGTGTGCGCGGCGATCACGCCGTGGAATTTTCCGTCGGCCATGATCACGCGCAAGGTCGCGCCGGCACTGGCTGCCGGTTGCACCGTGGTGGTCAAGCCGGCCGAGCAGACGCCGCTTTCCGCACTGGCCTTGGCCGCGCTGGCCGAGCAGGCGGGCTTCCCGAAAGGCGTCTTCAACGTCGTCACCGGCGATGCGGCCACCATCGGCGGCGTGCTGACGGCCAGCCCGACGGTGCGCAAGCTGTCCTTCACCGGCTCGACCGAGGTCGGCCGCCTGCTGATGCAGCAGTGCGCGCCGACCATCAAGAAGCTGTCGCTGGAGCTGGGCGGCAATGCGCCCTTCATTGTCTTCGACGATGCTGATCTGGATCAGGCCGTGAAGGGCGCGATCTCGTCCAAGTTCCGTAACACCGGGCAGACCTGCGTGTGCGCCAACCGTCTGTACGTGCAGGCCGGCGTGTACGACGAGTTCGCACGCCGGCTGGCTGAAGCCGTGGCAAAGCTCAAGATCGGCGCCGGCAACTCCGGCACCGTGCACATCGGCCCGCTGATTGACGATGCCGCGGTGGAAAAGGTCGAGTCGCATGTGTCCGACGCGCTGGCCAAGAGTGCGCAGGCCATCCTTGGGGGCAAGCGTCATGCGCTCGGCGGTAGCTTCTATGAACCCACCGTGCTGACCGGCGTGACCAGCGCGATGCGCGTGGCGCGCGAGGAAACTTTCGGCCCGGTTGCGCCACTGTTCCGCTTCGAGTCCGAGGAAGAGGTGGTGCGCATGGCCAATGACACCGAATACGGCCTGGCTGCCTACTTCTTCACGCGCGACGTGGGCCGCGTGTTCCGCGTTTCCGAGGCGCTGGAGTTCGGCATGGTGTCGGTCAATACCGGCGTGTTCTCCAGCGAGGTCTTCCCCTTCGGCGGCATCAAGCAGTCGGGCGTGGGCCGTGAAGGCGCGCGCGTGGGCATCGAGGAATATCTGGAGATGAAGTCGATCTGCATCGGGGGCATCGCGTGAGCGCGGATCACGCAACGCTGGCCGCGCCGTCGGCATGGGTCGCGCGTTTTGCTGCGTTGGTGCCGTCAGGTGCGAGCGTGCTTGACGTGGCCAGTGGGGGCGGGCGCCATGCGCGGCTTTTTGCGGCACGCGGCTGCACGGTCGAGGCGGTGGACCGCGACGCCGCAGCACTCGCGCAACTGCAGGGTGTAGCCGGTATTCACAGTGAGGTGATCGATCTTGAGCAGGAGACGTGGCCGCTGGCTGGCCGCAGCGTTGACGTCGTTGTGGTCACCAACTACCTCTACCGCCCGCACTTCGACGCGCTGCTGGCTTGCGTCGCGACCGGTGGCTGGCTGATTTACGAGACCTTCATGCTCGGCAACGAGCGCTTCGGCAAACCCTCGAATCCGGCCTTTCTGCTCGAGCCGGATGAGTTGCTGCGACGCGTCGCAGCCGGCTTTACGGTGCTGGCCTTCGAGCAGGGTGAAGTCTCAGTGCCCAAGCCGGCAATGATCCAGCGCATTTGCGCGCAGCGCGGCAAAGAGGCGTTACCGCTGATTCCGTAAGTCGCTTCGGGCTGCGCTTACGGCGCGTCCGATGCGATTTGCCGGGCCACGGCCGCGATTCCGGCCGGGCTGAGGTCGTCGCTGACGACCTTGCGAGCATCGGCAAAATTCACGTAGTTGTGGTTTTGCGAGCGTTTGTAGAGCGGGTCGTAGTGCTTGTCGATGAACTCGCCGAAGAGTTCGGGCAGCGCGTGTGCGGCGGCCAGCTCCTTCCAGCGATCCAGCATTTCGTTGCTCTGCAGGCCGCGCAGGCAGTCGATGCGTTGCTGCAGTAGCACAACGTCGTCCCCGAGATAGGCGTAGTCGCGCACTAGGAATTCCAGTCGTGCGTCGCGCGTGGCATCAATGCTGACGCAGGGGGCGGCGCGCATTGCGAGGATCAGAGCTTCGGGCAGGTGGATGCGGCCGATCTTGCGGCTTTCGGCCTCGACATACACCGGGCGCTGCGGGTCGAGCGCCGACAGCGTGGTGAACAACTGCGTTTCGAACAGCTTCTGCGGCGGTTGGTCGCGGTCGGGCAGGGCGCCGAGCACCGAGCCTTTGTGGGCGGCGAGGTCCTCGAGGTCCACGACCTGTTCGCCGAGCCCGGCCAGCGCTTCGAGTACGCGCGTCTTGCCGCTGCCGGTCGGTCCGCCGACGATGCGCAGGTCGAGCTTCTTCGGCAATTCATCCAGTTCCGCGATGACGTGGCGGCGCCAGTTCTTGTAGCCGCCTTCGAGCTGGCAGGCGTCCCAGCCGACCATGCGCAGCCAGGTCACGAAGGCGCCGCTGCGCTGCCCGCCGCGCCAGCAATACACCAGCGGGCGCCAGTTCTTGGGCTTGTCGGCGAACTTGTCGCGCAGGTGATGGGCGATGTTGTCAGCCACCATGGCCGCACCGACACGTCGTGCCTCGAAGGCCGATTGCTGCTTGTAGATGGTGCCGACGATGGCGCGCTGATCGTTGTCCAGCACCGGGCAAGACAGCGCACCGGGGATGCGGTCGTCGTCGAATTCGGCCGGGCTGCGCGCGTCGATGATGTCGTCGAACGCGCCCAGATCGGCGACGGTGGCGGTGCCTTTTTTCATGGCGTGTGTGCGGATGGACAAGGGGCGGATTGTCGCATGGCCCCGCCGGCTATCGCAGCATCGGTTCCAGTTTTGCCCACACCGTATCCAGAATCAGATGCTGCGCTTCGGCCGTAGGGTGAATGCCGTCGGCCAGGAACAGTTCAGGCTTGTCGCCGAAGCCGTCGAGCAGGAAGGGCAGCAGCACGGAGTCGGTGCGTTCGGCCACCTCGCGGAAGGTCTGCGCAAAGCGCCGCGTATAGGCCGGACCGTAGTTGGGCGGCATCTCCATGCCGATCAGCAGCACGCGGGCGCCGGCCTGTTTGGCGGCTGTTATCATCGCTTCGAGGTTTTCGCCCATGATCTGCGGGCGCAGGCCACGCAGGCCGTCGTTGCCGCCCAGTTCCAGCACGAAGACGTCCGGCTTGTGCTGCGCTAGCGCAGCGGGCAGGCGGGTCAGACCGCCGGCCGTGGTCTCGCCGCTGACACTGGCATTGACGACCTTGTGCGGGAACCCTTTCTCCGCCAGCCGCGTCTGCAACAGCACCGGCCATGCTTCGCGCTGTGCGAGCTGGTAGCCGGCCGACAGGCTGTCGCCCCAGATCAGGATGGTGGCGGCCTGGGCGGCGCCCGAAACGATGACGAACAGGAAGATGGCGATGGATCGAAGCAGCATCGAACTGGGTTCTCCGGTGGTTGAAGTGCGCGGACTGGCCAAACACGTGCCGGTCTCGGAAGGCGATGGCGTGCTGCGCATTCTGGACGATATCGCCTTCTCGATCGGCAGCGGCGAGTCGGTGGCCATCGTCGGCGCGTCCGGCTCGGGCAAATCCACACTGCTCGGATTGCTGGCGGGGCTGGATGTTCCAAGCGCGGGTTCGGTCAGCCTCGCAGGCACCTCGATGTTCGCGCTCGACGAGGATGATCGTGCTCAGCTGCGAGCCTCGAATATCGGATTCGTGTTTCAGTCCTTCCAGCTGCTGCCGGCACTGACCGCGCTGGAAAACGTTATGTTGCCGCTGGAACTCTCCGGCGCGCCCGATGCGCAAGGCGTGGCATCGCAGTGGCTTGAGCGCGTCGGCCTGACCGCCCGAAGCAAGCACTATCCCAAGCATCTGTCCGGCGGCGAGCAACAGCGCGTGGCGCTCGCCCGCGCTTTCGCCCCGAACCCCAAGCTGTTACTTGCCGACGAGCCCACCGGCAACCTCGATGCCGCCACCGGCGCGGCCATCATCGAGCTGATGTTCGAACTCAACCGCGCTTCCGGCACCACGCTGGTTCTCGTCACGCACGACGAGGCGCTGGCCGCGCGCTGCGGCCGCGTGCTGCGCATGACGGCTGGGCGGCTGGCCGAGGATGCGCAGGTCGCGGCCTGATCAATCCTCCGGCTTGAGCGGCTCGATCTTGAGTTGATCGAGCTTCCACAGCCAGGTGCCATCGGGTTGGCGGTGGGCGATTTCGGTGGAGATGTTGCCGTTGGGCTGGCGCGAGGTGGTCATTGCCATGTCGCCGTGCACGATGGGCTTCATCTGGCTGACCGGCGGAAACTCACGTTTCTTCGACAGCACACGCGCGTAGAAGGCGCGGATTTGCTCGTGCCCGCTGGCCACCGGTTCGCCTACTGCGAGCACGGCGTCGGCTTCGTACAGTGCGACCAGTCCTTCCACATCGCCTGCGTTGGCGCGTTCGATGAAGAGCCGGGCGAGGTCTTCCGGGTTCTGGGCCTTTTCCATGTGTGTTCCTCCTGAAGCGTTCAGCGCAGCTTGCGGCCTGCGCCGTCGGTGACGCTGACATTTACCGGAATGCCCTTCTGCACGCTCTCCGAGACGGTGCAGAAGGGCTCGAACTGCGCCAGCGCGCGGTCCAGATGATTGAGCGTGCCGGCCTCGGCCGCCAGGCGGATGTCTACGTCGATGGCGGTGATGCGCAGACGGCCGGCCTCATTGCGCTCCACCGTGCATTCGGCGCTGGCGCGGATCGGGCCGGCATCCTGACGGTACTTGGTGAGCGCAAAGAACAGGCTGGCCGAGAGGCAGTAGGCAACGCTGGCGGCGAGCATCTGCTCGGGGGCGGGCGCGGTCTCGTCGCCGATGGGCTGCGGCTCGTCGATGGCAAACGGCGCGAAGGCCGCGCCGAAATCCACTTCGAAGCGGTAGCGGTCGGTCTGCGTGATGTCGATACGGGGTGGATGCGGGACGTCCATCAGGGTTCCTCGGCGAGTGCCGCCGCCGCGGCCGCGCAGCCCGAGCGTACCGCGGATTCCAGCGTAGCCGGGTAGGGCGAGTCCAGATAGTCGCCGGCCAGCCACAGGCCCGGCAGCGGCGTGCGCAGGCCGGGGCGGGCGAGGGCTGGCGTGCACGCGAAGGTCGCGCGTTTTTCGGTGATGGTCATGCTCCAGTTCGGTGCCGACAAGCGGATTCGCAGCTGGCGTTCGAGTTGCTGCAGCACGGCCGTCTCCAGCTCCTCGCGCGTCAGCTCGCCATGCGGGCCACTGGCGCTGATCACGCAGGCGATCAGGCCGGCCTCGCCATCGAGCGCGCCACGATCGAAAGCCCACTGCGCAGGGCCGTCGGTGAGGCCGATCATGGGGGCGGGCAAGCTCACCCCATCGCCGAGCGCGAGATAGACGGTGGTGATCGGCTCGTGACGCAGCGCATCGATTACCTCGGCCTGTGCCTCACACCCGGCCGAGCGCAGCAGGGCGCCCGCGTGGTAGGGCGCGGTGGCGAGTACGACCTGGTCATAGCGGCGCTTTTCGGATGAGTCTCCGGCCAGCACGAAGCCGTCTTCGCCCTGTGTGATGGCGCTGATGGTAGTGCCGGTTTCGAGCCGGCCGCGTCGCGTGGCCAGATAGCGCGCGGCCTGCACCGGAAACAGCTCGGTCAGGTCGGTGCGCGGGATCAGCAGTTCGCTGGCCGAGGCGTTCGAGCTCAGGCTGTCGCGCAGCACATTGGCGAAGATCTGTGCCGAGGCTTCTTCGGCATGGGTGTTGAGGGCGGCCACGCACAACGGTAGCCAGATCAGTTCCGTCAGGCGTGTGGTCTGCGCGGTGTCGCGCAGCAGTTGCGCCACGCTGAGTTCCGGCTCGATGCTCCAGTTCCGGCGCTTGAGGTGGTTCATCAGCCGCAACATGGCGCGGCGATCCGTCCAGCTCAGGCCTTGCGCGCGCAACAGGCCGACGGCCAGATGCAGCGGGGCAGGCAGCTTCGCTGCGATCAGTCGCAGCTTGCCCGGCGTGACCAGCGTGAGCGGCATGCGCAGCATGGATTTGGGAGACTGACGGGTGATGCGCATCAGGCGCGCCAGTTCCGTGTAGGCGCCGATCAGGATGTGCTGACCGTTGTCGACGCGATGGCCGTCCTTCACCACGACCCGCGCCCGTCCGCCCAGCGTGTGCGAGCGCTCGAACAGCGTCACCTGTGCGCCGCCGCGGGTCAGCTCGACCGCGCAGGCCAGCCCTGCGTAACCGCCGCCGATGACTGCGATCTTCTTCACTAGCGGTTCTTCCAGAAGGCCGAAACGGCCAGTTTGAGCTTCAGGCGCGTGGGCAGCCTCGGCGGATCGCCCAGCACGCGGTAGCCGCCGGCCACGATCTCGTCGAGGAGGCGGTGGTAGATCGCCGCCATGATCAGGCCGGGGCGCTGGGCGCGACGGTCTGCGTCAGGCAGTTCGCCGAGTGCGCGCGCATAGAACTCCTGTGCGCGCTGTGCTTGGAAGGCGAGCAGTCCAGTCATCTGCGGGCTGTTGCGACCGGCCAGGATGTCGTCCTCGGTAACGCCGAAGCGCGCCAGCTCATCCTGCGGCAGGTAGATGCGGCCACGCCGCGCGTCGTCGCCGACGTCGCGCAGGATGTTGGTGAGCTGGAAGGCCATGCCCAGATCGTGCGCGTAGCGCAGCGTGTGGCGGTCGGTATAGCCGAAGATCTCGGCCGAGAGCAGGCCGACCACACTGGCCACGCGGTAGCAGTAGAGCTGGAGCTGGCTGAAGTCGGCGTAGCGGTTCTGCTCCAGATCCATCTCCATGCCGTCGATGATCTCCAGCAGCTGCTCTTCGGGCAGGCGGAATTCGGCCACGATGTCGGCCAGCGCCAGACCGACAGGGTGCTGCGGCGTGCCGGCATACACGCGGGCGATTTCGGCGCGCCATTCTTCAAGCTGGCTGCGCGCGAGTTCGGCGTCGCTCGTTTCGTCGACGACGTCGTCGATCTCGCGACAGAAAGCGTACAGCGCCATGATCGCGCGGCGGCGGGGCGCGGGCAGACACAGGAAGCCGTAGTAGAAGCTCGATCCGCTGGCGGCGGTGCGGCGGCGGCAGTAGTCGTGCGGATTCATGCGGGGGCCTGCGTGAGGGCGCGCCAGCCGAGCAGCGGCCAGTCGAGCTTGCCCAGCGTCGGGCGGTGGCGGAAGACGTCGTAGCGCACCGCGTCGATACGTTCGAGGATGCGCAGGCCGCCGGCCACGATCAGACGCAGTTCCCAGCCGATGCGTCCTGGCAGCGCGCGGGCGAGCGGGGCGCCACGCAGCATCAGCGTGCGCGCACGATGCACCTCGAAGGCCATCAGACGACGCCAGGCCTCGCTGTCGCGGCCCTGCACAAGGTCGTCTTCAGTCACGCCGAAACGTTCCAGGTCTTCCTGCGGCAGGTAGATGCGTGGCTTGGCGATGTCCAGCCCGACGTCCTGCCAGAAGTTGATCAGCTGCAAGGCGGTGCAGATGTCGTCCGAGCGGTTCAGCGACACCGCATCGCGAACGCCATACAGATGCAGCAGCAGGCGACCCACCGGGTTGGCCGAGCGACGGCAGTAGTCGAGTAAATCGTCGTAGCTGGCGTAGCGCGTTTTCACCACGTCCTGAGCAAAGGCGCTGACCAGATCGCGGAAGGGCTGCAGTGGCAGGTCGAACTCGCGCACATTGCGTTCAAGCCGCTCGAACATCGGACGCAGCGCGTCATCGTTGGCCGGCATGCGGAACTCGATGGCGTCGATGCCGGCGTGATACTCCGCGAGCTGTGCCAGCCGCGTGTCGGCGTCGGCGTTGCCCTCGTCGGCCACGTCGTCGGCGCCGCGGGCGAAGGCGTAGATGGCCTCCACCGGCTCGCGCAGGTGCTTCGGCAGCAGCAGGGAGGCGACAGGAAAGTTCTCGTAATGATCGACCGGCATGGCGCGGCGAGTATACGCGAAGGGCGCAGGCCGCCCCATCGTGCGAACATCGGCAACCATCCGCCGCAGCGAGTGTCTGCACGCCCATGCTCGAACTTGTCGATCTGTCCAAATCCCATTCCGCTGGCTCGCCGCTGTTCGCCGGGGTGTCCTTGCGACTTGCGCCGGGCGAGGTGGTAGCCGTGGTCGGCGAGTCAGGCGTCGGCAAGTCCACGCTGCTCAACTGCATCGCCGGGCTGGAGCCGCTCGATGCTGGCGCGATGACGCTGGACGGCGCCGTGCTGCGCGAGCTTGATGAAGATGCCTTCGCCCGTCTGCGGCGGGAAAAGTACGGCTTCGTGTTCCAGGCCTTTCACGTGCTGCCGCATCTGAGCCTGGCGCAGAACGTGGCCTTGCCGCTGTGGCTGCTCGGCGTGTCCGAACGCGAGTCCGCGCAGCGCGCGCGCGACATGCTGGGCCGTGTCGGGCTGGGCGAGCGTGCCGACGACTGGCCGCGCACGCTGTCCGGCGGCGAGTTGCAGCGCGTGGCGATTGCACGGGCGCTGGTGCATGGCCCACGGCTGGTGCTGGCCGACGAGCCGACCGGCAACCTCGATCCCGAACTGGCCGGCAGCGTGATCGAGCTGCTGATCGACGAAGTGCGCAAGGCCCAGGCCATGGCCATCCTCGTCACCCATTCGCTCGACGCCGCACGCCGCGCCGACCGCGTGTTGCGCCTGACGCGCTCCGGGCTGGTGGCGGAAAACCCGGCATGAACACGCCCGCGCTGTTGCGCGTCTTCGTCGCCAGCCTGGCGCGGCGGCGGCTCGCCACGGCGCTGTCGGTGCTGGCGATTGCGCTGGGCGTGGCGCTGGGGCTGGCGGTGCAACTCATCCATGCCAGCGCGCTCGACGAGTTCGGGCGCGGCATGCGTCTGCTGGCCGGGCAATCCGATCTGCAGGCGGTCGGGCCGCGCGGCGGCTTTGATGATGAAACCTATGTGCGCCTCGCGCAGGCTCCGGAAGTGGCCGAGGCCAGCCCGGTGCTGGAGATCGAGGCGCGGCTCGCCGGCCGCGAAGGCAGCCTGCGGCTTTACGGCATCGACGTGTTTCGCGTGGGCGGTACCACGCCGCGGCTGAT
This sequence comes from Pseudazoarcus sp. NS36, assembly GCF_059703705.1. NCBI lineage: Bacteria > Pseudomonadati > Pseudomonadota > Betaproteobacteria > Rhodocyclales > Zoogloeaceae > Pseudazoarcus > Pseudazoarcus sp. NS36. The sequence continues at coordinate 95,179 of NZ_BAAKJA010000005.1, forward strand.
GCCGCAGTCGGCCGACGGCATCGGGCGGCTGGCGGTACTGGAGCCGGACCGGGTGTTCCTGTCGGCCGCAGCGCGGGCGGAGCTGGGGCTGGAAGCGGGTGACGCGCTGGACGTGCTGTCGGGTATCGAGCGGCGAAGCTTCACGGTGTCGGGCGGCGTGCCGGCCGCCGCGCAGGGCGAAGCCTTTGGCGTGATCGACATTGCCGCTGCGCAGTCGCGCTTTGGCCGGGTCGGCAAACTCACGCGGGTCGATCTGCGGCTGATCTCCGGCCTGAGCGTGGAGGCCGCGCGCGAACGTCTTGCGCCGCTGCTCCCCGCCGGCGTCGAACTGCTCACCCCCGACGAAGGGGCGCAGCAGGCGGCCGGGCTGTCGCGCGCCTATCGCGTGAACATGGCCATGCTGGCGGCCATCGCGCTGCTGACGGGCGGTTTTCTGGTGTTCTCGGCACAGTGGCTGGCCGTGGTACGGCGTCGCAGCCTCTTCGCCTTCCTGCGCGCGATAGGCATGACGCGGGTAATGGTGGTGCGCGGGCTGGTGCTGGAGGGCGCGGTGATCGGCCTGCTTGGCGGCGTGATCGGTGTGGCGCTGGCCCATGCTTTCGCCGCGGCGGCCTTTGCGCTGGTCGGCGCGGATCTGGGCGCGGGCTTCTTCGCCGCGGCAGCGCCGCAGGTCTCGTTCCGCTGGCTGCCGGCGCTGGCCTATCTGGCACTGGGCGTGGTGGTCGGTGCGGCCGGCGCCTGGTTGCCGGCGCGTGAAGCGGTGCGTCGGGCGCCGGCCCGGGCGCTACACGCCGGTGATGAAGCCGAGGCCTGGCGTGGCCAGTCCCGCGGCGGTCTGGCGGCACTGTGTGCCGCGCTGGCCGCCGGGCTGTGCTGGTTGCCTCCGGTCGGCGGTATTCCGCTGGCCGGTTATGCCGCGGTGGCGCTGGTGCTGGTGTCGGCCGTGCTGGCGCTGCCGGCTGTCGTGGTGTGGATGGTTGGCGCGCTGTCGCCGCTGCGCGGGGTCATTGCGCGGCTGGTACGCCTGCGGCTCGCCGCCGCGCCGGGGCAGGCGGTGGTGGCAGGCGCGGGGGTGGTCGCCAGCGTGGCGCTGGCGGTTTCGATGGCGGTGATGGTCAGTTCCTTTCGCGTCTCGCTCGACGACTGGCTGGCGCGCGTGCTGCCGGCCGACGTCTATGTGCGGGCCTCGCCATCCTCGCAGAGCGGCTTCCTGCCACCGGAAGTGGTCCGACGTGTGGCTGGGTTGCCGGAGGTGGCCGCAGTCATTCCCTTGCGTTACGACACGCTGCGCATGGGCGACCGGCGCTTTCCGATGACCCTGATCGCCCGCCCGGCCGAGGGCGGTGCGGCCATGCCGCTGGTGGCGCAGATGGAGGTCGAAGGGCCGACGGTGTGGCTGTCGGAGGCAGCCGCCGATCTGCTTGGACGTGCGCAGGGTGACCGCCTGAGCGTGCCGCTGGCCGGCGGCGAACACGTGTTTGTAGTGGGCGGAGTGTGGCGCGATTACGCACGCCAGCACGGTGCGCTGGTGATCGAACTGGGTGACTGGCAGCGCATCACTGGTGACACGCTGATCAATGACCTGGGCGTGAGTCTGGCGCCCGGCAGCAGTGTTGCGCAGGCGCAGGCGGCGATTGTCGCGGCGCTGGACGGTGCGCCGGTGGAGTTCAACGATGCGGGCAGCATTCGCGCCACGAGTCTGGATATTTTCGACCGTACCTTCCTCGTGACCTGGCTGATGGAGGCGGTGGCGGTGCTGATCGGACTGTTCGGCATCGTTACGACCTTTGCCGCGCTGGCCCTGGCGAGGGCGCGCGAGTTCGGGGTGCTGAGGCATCTCGGGCTGGAGCGCCGCCGCATCGGTTCGCTGCTGGCTGCCGAGGGCGCGCTTACGGCGCTGGCCGGGGTTGCGGCAGGTGTAGCGGCCGGGCTGGCGATCGCGCTGATCCTGGTTTTCGTCATCAATCGCCAGAGCTTCCACTGGAGCATGGATCTGGCCGTGCCGTGGGGCATGCTGGCGGTGTTCGCGAGCGTGCTCGTCACGCTGGCCGCACTGGCGGCGCGCTTTGCCGGCCGCAGCGCGATGCGTCGTGAGGCTGTGCTGGCGGTCAAGGAGGACTGGTAGTGAAGCGTCTGCTTGCGCTGCTGCTCTTGTTGCTGGCGGTGCCACTGCGGGCCGAGTACGCGCCGGTGCTGCCAGGGCTGACGCTTTCCTTCCCGCGTGATTTCGGCGCTCATCCTGAGCACCGCATCGAGTGGTGGTATGCGACCGGCTGGTTGAGCGATGAGGCGGGCGTAGAGCGCGGCTTTCAGGTGACGTTCTTTCGCGTGCGCACGCTCATCGGCGAAGGCGATGCCAGCCGCTTCGCGCCAAGCCAGCTGGTGCTTGCGCACGCCGCGGTGGCGGACCCGGCCGAGGGGCGGCTGCTGCACGCCGAACGCTCGGCGCGCGTCCTGCCGCCTTTGGCCGGAGTGGCGACGGAAACGACGCAGGCCTGGATCGGCGACTGGGTGCTGGCGCTGGACGGCTCAAGCTATCGCACCACCATCCGTGCTGACGATTTTGCTTTTGATCTGGTACTGGAGGCCGATCGGCCTCCAGTACTCAACGGCGAGGCCGGCTACAGCCGCAAGGCGCCCGATCCGCTCAATGCGAGCGGCTATTACAGCCGCCCGCAACTGAGCGTGAGCGGTACGCTGGAACTGCGTGGCGCCGCGCACACGGTGAGCGGGCAGGCCTGGCTGGATCACGAATGGTCGAGCGAAATCCTGCCCGGAGGCGCGCGTGGCTGGGACTGGATCGGCATCAACCTGCATGACGGCGGCTCGCTGATGGCCTTTCGCATGCGCGACGCGGCCGATGGCGCGATGTGGGGCGCGGCGACGCTGGCCGATGCCAACGGCGAGACACAGACCTTCGGGCCGGACGGGGTGAGTTTCACGCCGTTGCGCCGCTGGCGCTCACCGCGCACCGATGCCGACTACGCGGTGGAGTGGGAGGTCGTGGTCGGCGAGCGGCGATTCCGTATCGAACCGCTGATGGACGACCAGGAACTTGACAGCCGCGCCTCGACCGGAGCGATCTACTGGGAGGGCGCGGTGCGGCTGCTGGAAGCGGGCGTGGAGGTCGGGCGTGGCTATCTGGAGATGACCGGCTACCGCGAGCGTTTGCGGATGTAGGGCCGGGCGCCCGCTAGCCGTTGAAGTCGGCCAGTTTCCTGGGGTCGAGCAGCTTCACGTGCTTGCCATGCACATGGATCAGCCCGGCCTGCGACAGCTCGGCAAAGATGCGCGACAGCGTTTCGGGTGTCAGGTTGAGGCGCGATGCAATGGTCTGCTTGGAAGTCGGCAGGTCGAACTCCAGCGGCACTTCGGCGTTCTCGTCGCCGCTGCTTTGTAGCAGATAGCCGATGACGCGCTGCGTGCTCGACTGCAGCGAATAGGTCTCGACATCCTGGATCAGCCCGTGCAGACGCACGGCCATGCCGGCCAGCAGTTTGCGGGCGAACATCGGGTCGCGGTCGATCAGCTCCGACACGATGCCCTGGCCGATGTGCAGCAGGCGCGTGTCGAGCACGGCCTGCGCGAACACCGGATAGGGGCGCTCAAGCAGCATCACGGCTTCGCCGAAGGTCTGCATCGGGTGGATGACCTCGACGACTTTTTCGCTGCCCGCGGGCGAGCTGATGGCGAGTTTGATCTGTCCCTCGATGACGAAATGAAAGCCTTGAGCCTGATCGCCACGGTTGAACAGCACCTGGCCGCGCGGCACGCACAGCTCGCGTGTGTGGCGTGCAACGCCGCTCAGGTCTTCATCCGAGAGCGTCCGGAAGAAGGCAATCTGACGCAGCATCACAGGTGAAATGCAGCTTGTGTTAGGTTTCATGCGTTCGTAGTCGATGGCTGGTTTGATGCAGCCTAAGTCAGCAGTTCAGGAGGAACAACCGTGTATCAAGGGATCAAACATCTTCACATGCTGCTGGCGATCGTCAGCATTCTCGGATTCGTGCTGCGCGGTGTGTGGATGATGACGGAGAGCGGCCTGCTGCAGAAGCGCGTCGTGCGCATCCTGCCGCATGTCGTCGACACGCTGTTGCTGCTCACCGCGCTGACGCTGGCTGTCGTGCTTGCTCCGAATGCCTTTGTCCCTGGCTGGATCATGGCCAAGGTGACCGGGCTGGTGCTGTATATCGGCCTGGGGCTGGTTGCGCTGCGCCTCGGACGTACCAAGGGCATCCGCGTTACCGCCTTCTGTGGTGCCGTGGTCGTGTTCCTGTGGATCATGTCCGTTGCTTTCAGCAAGAACCCGGCGGGCTTCCTGCCGTTGTGAGCAACTCACTGCTTCCTCCGGCTGCGCCGGGGCTCGATGAGCCGCTGGAAATGCTGCATGCCTGTCACGAGCGAATAGGTGCGCAGCTTGCCACGCTCGGCCGTCTTGCGCAGTGGCTGCCCGAGCACGGTGCCGACGAGCAGGCGCAGCGTACGGCGCGTTCGGTGATGCGTTATTTCGATCTGGCCGCAGTGAATCACCATCTCGATGAAGAACGGGATCTGCTGCCCGCCATGCTGGAAGCGGCCGCGGCCTCCGAGCGCGAGCGCCTGCAGGCGCTGGTCGATCGCATTCTTGCCGAGCATGTCGAGCTGGCTGCCGCCTGGGCCGAAGTGCGTGCTTTGCTCGTCCGCATCGCGGAGGGTGAGCACGCAGCACTGGGTCAGGATCTCGTGCTGCATTTTGCGGCGGCCTACGAGATGCACATCCGCCTTGAGGAAGAGGACATCCTGCCATGGGCCGAGCGTCTGCTCGGCGCCGAGGCGGTGAGTCGCATCAGCGTCAGCATGACCGACCGACGCCGCGCACCGAGCTCCCCACTGGATTGATTCGGGTCAAGGTGGGGCCGTTTTCGCGGCCCGACAATCGGGCCACATCACAGGAGAGCCCGAATGCAGCGTCTGACACCGTCTTTGCCAGAATTCTTTGTGGCGCTTGAAGCAGACGCTTGCGAGGCTGTACGCGGGAGGGTGGCATGACGCTGATCCGTCTCGACCTGCGTGCTGCGCCGCCCGAACCTCAGGCGCCGTCCTGGAATGCTTTCCTGTCCTTTGCCTTCCGCCCCTTCTACCTGCTTGCCGCGGTGCAGGGTGCAATCTTCGTGCTGGCCTGGGCGTTCGGCCTGGGCGGCACGGAGGCATTGCCCGGTTTTCTGTGGCACGGCCATGAAATGGTGTGGGGCTACGCCGGAGCGATCATTGTTGGTTTCCTGCTGACTGCGGTGGCCACCTGGACCGGTCAGCCGCCGACGCGCGGGCTGCCGTTGCTTCTGCTGGTCGCCCTGTGGCTGGGCGCGCGCGTGGCGTTGCTCGCTGTTCCGAATACGGTGTTGCCGGGAGCGCTGCTGTCGCTTGCGTTCTTCACCGTCGCTGCAGTGTTGTTCGCGCTGCCGATTCTGCGCAGCGGGAATCGTCGCAATCTCGTTCCGGTGCTGCTGTTGCTGGCACTCGGCGTTTCCAACGCAGTGTTTCACGCGGGGGTGTCCGGTGCGCTGGCAGTGGATCTGCGTGGCATGTTGCATACCGGGCTGCTCCTGGTGGCGGTCGTGATCTTCCTGATGGGGCTGCGCGTGATTCCGTTCTTCACGGCAAAACGGCTGCAGATCGCGCAGGTGCCGACACCCGTTCCGTTGCTGCTTGCCGGCATCGCGTTCCCGTTTCTGATGGCGATCGCGGTGGGCTTCGGCGTCAAGCCGTGGTTGCCTGCTGCGCTAGGGGTGGTCGGTGCCTCGGCCAACCTGATTTCAATGACGCGCTGGTGGCATGCCGGCGTGATGCGCGAGCCCATGCTGTGGGTGTTGTTCGCCGGCTTCGGCAGCACCGCCGCCGGGGTGTGGCTGTACGGCCTGACGCTGGCGCTGGCGCCTCAGTACCTCAGCGGGGCCGTGCATCTGATTGCGGTCGGCGGCATCGGCGTGCTGACCCTGGGCATGATGTCGCGCACCGCCCTGGGCCACACAGGCCGCGCCATTGCAGCGCCGTCGCGCATGACGTTGGCGTTCGGCTTGATGCTCGTGGCCACGCTGCTTCGGCTTGTTTCGGTGTACTGGAGCGCGCTGCACGACGTATTGGTGATGGCCAGCGGTGCGTGCTTTGCGTTGGCGCTGGGCCTGTTCGTGTTGCGCTTCGGTCCCTGGCTGGTTCGGCCGCGCGCAGATGGCAAGCCTTAAGCGCCGTGTGCGCATGGTTGCGGTGGCACGTTGATTGCATAAAGCATCGGGTTCCTTGCCTGGAGTCCGGTCATGCAGGTTTCTGCAAGCAATACCACGCTCGGGGTGGCGCCCCCGACCACGCCACCATCCGTTCGAAACGCGAGTCAGACGCCGGTTTCCGGCGTGTCGGAGTTGCCGCCGCTGCAAATGATCCAGGGCGCAGACCTGTCACGCGCTACGGCAGAGTTTGCCGCTGACCTCGGCAAGTTGTTCCGCCAGCACGGCATCTCGGTGCCGCCCGAGGCGGTGCTTGGTAATGACTCGTCCGGGAAGATCACGGTCATGAACAATCACCCCGACAAGGCGCGCATCGAGAGCCTGTTCGACAACGATTTCGACCTGCATAACCGCTATATGCAGCTGGCTTCGGCGCATCAGCTGCAGCGGGCCGTGGAGGGCTATGACGCATTCGTCGCGGATTACGAGCGGCTGCAGGGCAATGCCAGCGCGCAATCCGCCTTGGTCGATGCGCGCATCGCCCGCAACGCGGCGCCGTTCTTCATGGCGTTGGGGGGCGACGGTGCGGAGGCCTTCTTCGGGGGCGTAGGTCTTTCGGTCTGAATCCCTGAGGGAAAACCGGGGGCCTGCGGCGAGTCTGATCGGGTATGCTTGTATCACTTTGTGATCAGGTTGTTGAGATGAAGAACGACTCGATTCCGTTGGCCGAGATTCAGGCACTGGCGGAATTCCGCTATCAGCTTCGCTGTTTTCTGCGCTTTTCCGAAGTGCTGGTGCGCGATTACGGCATTACCGCATTGCAGTACCAGCTGATGTTGCAGCTCAAGGGCTTTCCGGGTCGTCAGTGGGCCAATGTCGGGGAGCTGGCCGAGCGTCTGCAGTCGCATCATCACGGCGTGGTGTCCCTGGTATCGCGCTGCGAGAAGATCGGCCTGGTCGAACGCCGTACGGGGCGCGACGATGCACGCAACGTCGAGATCCATCTCACGCCCAAGGGCGACGAACTGATCGTGCATTTGTCCCGACTGCACCGCGACGAATTGCTGGCAAGACGCGATGTCTTTGCCGTTCCGACCGTTGCCGACCTGCAGGCCGGCACTATCCGGCGTCGGGTGCTTGAGGGCGATACGCCGCTCTGAGCCGCGCCGGGCGGTTTTCTCGCAAATCGTATGCGTCAATTGATTTGCATCAACGCGGTATAGAACCCCGTCCCTAACATGGCGGCATGTCCTTCAAGACTTGTGCCGCTCCCATTTCTGATGCAATCCGCTTCCCGGCAGGAAGCCCTCTGGCAGGCGTTCTTGCCCTCATCGGACTGATTCTGTTCCTCATGCTGGGTGCGTCTTCTGTACGCGCCGCCGACGACCTGCCGGCACAGCGCATCGCTACCGTTTTTCCTGATGCCGAGCGCGTTGACCCGCCTACAGGCGAGCATGGTCTGCGTGCAATCCACGTCGCAGGGAAGGTCGTGGGCCACGCCTTCCGCACATTGCCTGTCGTCGATATTCCTGCGTACTCAGGCAAACCCATCGATATGCATGTGGTGCTCGATGCCGATGGAGTGATTCGCGATGCCTATGTGTTGGAGCACCACGAACCCATCCTGCTGATCGGCATTCCCGAGCAGAAGCTGCACGACTTCAACGCAGGCTATTCCGGCATCCGCGCCGATCAGCGCGTGGTGGTGGGGCGTTCGCGCGATCCCGCTGCGGTCACGGTGGATGCGGTGTCCGGCGCGACCGTGACGGTGATGGTCATCAACGAAATCGTGATGCGCTCGGTGCGCGCGGTTGCGGTCGAGCTGGGGTTGATCCGCGATGTGGCGACCACGGCGAAGCCGGCGACGGTACGCGCAGACGTGTTCGAGCCGGCTGACTGGGCCACGCTGACCGGCAACGGCGCGGTGCGCCGTTTACACCTGACGCGCGGCGACGTCGATGGAGCTTTCGCCGGCAGCGATGCCGAGGGCGTCGATGTGGCTACTCCAGAAACGGCCGGCGACACCTTTATCGACTTGTACGTGGCGCACGTGAATGCGCCGACTATCGGCCGCAATCTGCTCGGGGAGAACGGCTATCGCTTCCTGATGGAGGAGCTCACACCGGGCGAGCAGGCTATCGCCGTGATGGGGCGCGGCGAGTATTCCTTCAAGGGTTCGGGTTACGTGCGCGGCGGCATCTTCGACCGCGTGCAGCTTCGCCAGCACGGCGACGTGGTGAGCTTTCGCGACATGGACCACGAGCGCCTGCACGACCTCTTCGCGGCCGGCGCGCCGGACTTCGACGAGATGTCGGTGTTCATCGTGCGCGAGCATCACGAATTCGACCCCGGCGCGCCGTGGAGCCTGGAGCTGCTGGTGCGCCGCCAGACCGGGCCGGTGGACAGCGTGTTCACCAGTTTCGAGCTGGGCTACCAGATGCCCGAGGATTACCTCGACCGCCCGCAACCCACGGCCGAGGAACTGGCTGCCGCCGAAGAGGCGTCGCGCCCGGTGTGGGTCAACGTGTGGTACCAGCGCAGCTTCCAGATCGGTGTGATCTGCGCGGCGCTGGCGCTGCTCACGGTGATCCTGTTCCTGCAGGACAAATTCACGCGCCGCCCGGCCTTCCTGCACTGGCTGCGCCGCGGCTATCTGCTGTTCACGGTGATGTTCATCGGCTGGTACGCGCTTGGGCAGCTATCCATCGTCAATGTGCTGACTTTCGCGCATTCGCTGGTGCAGGGCTTCCGCTGGGAGCTTTTTCTCAGCGACCCGGTGATCTTCATCCTCTGGACCTTCACCGCCGCCAGCATCCTGCTGTGGGGGCGGGGGGTGTTCTGCGGCTGGCTGTGTCCCTTCGGTGCGCTGCAAGAACTCGTGAATGAGGCCGCGCGCAAGCTCAAGGTGCGCCAGTTCGAGCTGCCCTTCGCGGTGCATGAGCGGCTGTGGGCAATCAAGTACATCGTGCTGCTGGTGCTCTTCGGCATCTCGCTCGAATCGCTGTCCACCGCCGAGCACTACGCCGAGATCGAGCCCTTCAAGACCGCCATCACGCTGCGCTTTGACCGCCAGTGGTGGTTCGTCGCCTACGCCGTGGCCTGGCTTGTCATCAGCATCTTCACGCGCAAGGTGTATTGCCGCTACGTCTGCCCGCTGGGCGCGGCGCTGGCCATCCCAAGCAAATTCCGCCTGTTCGACTGGCTCAAGCGCCGCAAGGAATGTGGCCAGCCCTGCCAGGTGTGCGCCAACGAGTGCGAGATCCAGGCCATCCATCCGGACGGGCATATCAACGCCAACGAGTGCCACTACTGCCTCGATTGCCAGATGACCTACCACAACGAAAACAAGTGCCCGCCGCTGGTGCTGAAGAACAAGAAGCGCCGCCGCGACCAAGCTGCGCCCGAGCCGCGCGTGATTCCGCTGATTCCGCAGCCGCCGCGCGCAACTCCGACCAACCCCGTTTCGCCGTAACCGGCAGCAAGCCGGACCCTTCAACTGCAAGGAGTGCATGAGATGAAAGACCAACAACACAAGCCGCCGGCCGCCGAGCTCGACGACAAGGGCCGCGCGCGCCGCGGCTTCCTCGGGAAGACCGCCGCGACCGGCGCAACGCTGGCCGGCACCGCAGCCTTCGGTGGCGCGGCCGTGATGACGCGTGAGGCCTGGGCCGCCAAGGTCAAGGAATCGCAGGCCAAGGCGCACGTCGGGCCGGGTGAACTGGATGACTACTACGGCTTCTGGAGCGGTGGCCACCAGGGCGAGGTGCGTGTGGTCGGTGTGCCGTCGATGCGCGAGCTGATGCGCATTCCGGTATTCAACGTCGATTCCGCCACGGGCTGGGGCCTGACCGACGAGAGCCGCCGCATCCTGGGCGATAGCGCCAAGTTCCTGAATGGTGACTGCCACCACCCGCACATCTCGATGACCGACGGCAAGTACGACGGCAAGTACCTGTTCATCAATGACAAGGCCAACACCCGCGTCGCGCGCATCCGTCTCGACATCATGAAGTGCGACAAGATGCTGACCGTGCCGAACGTGCAGGCTATCCACGGCCTGCGGCTGCAGAAGGTGCCGCACACCAAGTACGTGTTCGCCAATGCCGAGTTCATCATCCCGCACCCGAACGACGGCAAGATCACCGACATCACTGACAAGAACGCCTACACCATGTTCAACGTCATCGACGCCGAGTCGATGACCATGGCGTTCCAGGTGATCGTCGACGGCAACCTCGACAACGTCGACGCCGACTACACCGGCCGCTTCGCTGCCGCGACCTGCTACAACTCGGAGCGCGCCGTCGATCTGGGCGGCATGATGCGCAATGAGCGCGACTGGGTGGTGGTGTTCGACATCACCGCCATCGAGAAGGCGGTCAAGGCCGGCAAGCACATCACGGTGGGCGACTCGAAGGTGCCGGTGGTGGATGGCCGTGGCGACTCGCACTTCACGCGCTACATCCCGGTGCCGAAGAACCCGCACGGTCTCAACACCTCGCCGGACGGCAAGTACTTCATCGCCAACGGCAAGCTCTCGCCGACCGTGTCGATGATTGCCATCGCCAGGCTACCGGATCTGTTCGCCGGCAAGCTCAAGGACTCGCGCGAGGTGATCGACGCTGAGCCCGAACTCGGCCTTGGCCCGCTGCACACCACCTTCGACGGTCGTGGTAATGCCTACACCACACTGTTCCTGGATTCCCAAGTGGTGAAGTGGAGCATGGCCGACGCGGTGCGCGCCTACAAGGGCGAGAAGGTCGATTACATACGTCAGAAGATCGACGTTCACTACCAGCCGGGCCATATCCATGCGTCGCTGACCGAGACCCGCGAGGCCGACGGGAAGTGGCTGGTCGCGCTGTCCAAGTTTTCCAAGGACCGCTTCCTGCCCTGCGGTCCGCTGCACCCCGAGAACGACCAGCTGATCGACATTTCCGGCGAGGAGATGAAGCTGGTGCACGACGGCCCGACCTACGCCGAGCCGCACGACTGCATCCTCGCGCGCCGCGACCAGATTCGTACCCGCAAGGTGTGGCGTCGTGACGACCCGTTCTTCGCCGACACCGTGGCACAGGCGAAGAAGGACGGTGTGGTGCTGGAGAAGGACAGCAAGGTCATCCGCGACGGCAAGAAGGTGCGCGTGTACATGTACTCGGCCGCGCCGACCTTCGGTCTGCTGGAGTTCAAGGTCAAGCAAGGTGATCAGGTGACGGTGATCGTCACCAACATCGACGAGATCGAGGACGTCTCGCACGGCTTCGTCATGACCAACCATGGCGTGAGCATGGAGATCAGCCCTCAGCAGACCTCGTCCATCACCTTCACGGCCGACAAGCCGGGCGTGCATTGGTACTACTGCAGCTGGTTCTGCCATGCGCTGCACATGGAGATGGTCGGCCGCATGATCGTCGAGCCGGCGTAACAGGGGGCGCCGCGCGCCCGCGCCGCGGGCGCGCGGACCACCACAATGAAACACAAAAAATTCATCTTCCTGCTGGCCGTGCTGTTCGCCGCCTCACTGGGCGCGACGCAGTCGCCCTTGCCCGTGCTGCCGCTGATCGCGCAGGGCGAGGGTGTGTGGCGCCTGCCGGCCGGAGAGCATCACGTACGGATCGTCATCGACGCGCCGATGACGCTGCGCTGCGAACCTGGCGCCGTGATCGACGCGGGCGGGCAGGGCAGCGCGATCACGATTGCCGCTGCGGGCGTCACCGTCGAAGGCTGCAGCGTGCGCAACTGGGGCGCCAACCTGACCGCGCTCGATTCGGCCTTCTTCCTGCGCCCCGAGGCGCGTGGCGCGGTGCTGCGCGACAACGTGCTGCGCGGGCCCGGTTCCGGCGTGTGGGTCGATTCCACGCCGGATGTGACGATCGAGAACAATGACATCGAGGGCGTCGAGGCCATCCGCTCGCAGGATCGCGGCAACGCCATCCATCTGTTCGCCGCGCGTGGCGCGCGGGTGGCGGGCAACCGCGTGCGCCATGCGCGCGACGGCATCTACATCGACACCTCCAACGGCAACACGCTGGCGGGCAACTTGCTGGAGGACGTGCGCTACGGCATCCACTACATGTATTCGCACGACAACATCGTGCGCGACAACCTCACGCGGCGCACGCGCACCGGCTACGCGCTGATGCAGAGCAAACGCCTGACCGTCACCGGCAACCGCTCCGAGGACGATCAGAACTACGGCATCCTGATGAACTTCATCACGCACTCGACGATTCGCGACAACGTCATCACCGGCGTGCGCCAGGGCTCGACCGGCGATGTGATGATCCAGGGCGCCGAAGGCAAGGCGCTGTTCATCTACAACTCGCTGTTCAACCGCATCGAGGACAACCGCTTCGAACGCAGTTCGCTGGGCATCCACCTGACCGCCGGCTCCGAGGACAACGTGATCGCCGGCAACGCCTTCGTCGCCAACCGTCAGCAGGTCAAGTACGTCGCCACGCGGCGGCAGGACTGGTCGACAGATGGGCGCGGCAACTACTGGAGTGACTACCTCGGCTGGGACCGCGATGCCGACGGCGTGGGCGACGTGGCCTATGAGCCCAACGACGGCGTCGACCGCCTGTTGTGGATGTATCCGCAGGCGCGATTGCTGATGAACAGCCCGGCCATCGAACTGCTGCGCTGGGTGCAGCGCGCCTTTCCGGTGACGCGCTCGCCGGGCGTGCAGGACAGCCATCCGCTGATGCACCCGCCTGCCGCAGCGCAGCTTGCGCAGGCCAAGGAGAACCAACCATGAATGCCGTCGAACTCGAAGGCGTGAGCAGGCGCTACGGCGCGATGACCGTGCTCGACCGGCTCGACCTGACACTGGCCGAAGGCGAGGTGCTGGGCCTGTTCGGCCACAACGGCGCGGGCAAGACCACCACCATGAAGATCGTGCTCGGCCTGCTGGCGCCCAATGAGGGGCGCGTGCAGGTGCTTGGCGGCGCGCCCGATTCCACCGAGGTGCGGCGCCGGCTCGGCTATCTGCCCGAGAACGTGAGCTTCTACCCCCAGCTCACCGGGCGCGAGATCATCCGCCACTTCGCCCGCCTCAAGGGCGCGCCGCAGACGCAGGGCGACGAGTTGCTCGAACAGGTCGGGCTGGCGCACGCGGCGGACCGCCGCGTGCGTACCTACTCCAAGGGCATGCGCCAGCGTCTGGGGCTCGCGCAGGCGCTGCTCGGCGCACCGCGTCTGCTGTTGCTCGATGAACCCACCGTGGGTCTGGACCCGATTGCCACGCGCGAGCTGTATGAACTGACCGACCGCCTGCGCCGCGAAGGCACGGCCATCGTGCTGTGCTCGCACGTATTGCCGGGCGTCGAGGCGCATATCGACCGCGCGGCCATCCTCGCCAACGGCCTGTTACAGGCCGTCGGCTCTCTGGCCGATCTGCGGCTCGAAGCCGGCCTGCCGTCCATGCTGCGCGTGCGCGGCCTGGCCGACGGCGAGCGCCGCGTGCGCGACTGGCAGGCGCAGGGGCTCACCGCGCGCAGCCTCGGCAGCGACGGCGCCGAAGTCGCCGCGATCAACGGCCACAAGCTCGACCTGCTGCGTGAGCTGCTTGGCGAGGAAGCGCCGCAGGACATCGAGATCCACGCGCCCACGCTCGAAGACCTGTACCGCCACTACATGCAGCGCGCCGAAGGAGTCGTGCAATGAACCCCGTCATCGCCATCGCCCGCAAGGAGTTCGCCGACGGCCTGCGCAACCGCTGGCTGGTCGCCATCACGCTGGTGTTCGCACTGCTCGCGGTGGGCATCGCGTGGTTTGGCGCGGCCGCCTCGGGGCAGGTCGGCTTCACATCGATTCCGGCCACCATCGCCTCGCTCGCCAGCCTCGCCACCTTCCTCGTGCCGCTCATCGCGCTGCTGCTGGCCTATGACGCCATCGTCGGCGAGGACGAGGCCGGCACGCTGATGCTGTTGCTGACCTATCCGCTCGGGCGCGGCCACATCCTGCTCGGCAAGTTCGTAGGCCACGGCCTGATCCTCGCGCTGGCCATGCTGATCGGCTTTGGCAGTGCCGCGCTGGCCATCGCACTGCTGGTCGAGGACGTCGAGCTGCTGTTGCTGGCAAGCGCCTTCGGCCGCTTCGTCGCCTCGTCGATGCTGCTCGGCTGGGTCTTCCTCGCACTGGCCTATGTGCTGTCCAGCGCGGCGAGGGAGAAATCCGGTGCCGCCGGCTTCGCGCTCGGCGCGTGGTTCGTCTTCGTGCTGGTGTTCGATCTGGCGCTGCTCGGCGTGCTGGTGCTGGGGCAGGGCAGCGTCAGCCCGGCACTGCTGCCGTGGCTGCTGCTGGCCAACCCGACCGACCTGTACCGGCTGATCAACCTCGGCGGTTTCGATGCCGCCGACGGGCTGGGCGTGCTGTCGCTGGGCGCCGAACTGCCGGTGGGCGAGGCCGTGCTGTGGGCCGTGCTGGCCCTGTGGGCCGGCGGGTTGCTGGCCTGCGCATGGCGGGTGTTCTCCCGCCGTACCGTGTGAAGGAATGAGCATGAACCGAACGATGATCCGCAGCGCACTGGCCACGGCCGCGCTGATCCTGCTGGCCGGCTGCGGCGGTGCCGACGACGCCGCGACCGAACTGCAGGCGCGTGCCTTTCACCCCGACGACGAATGCCATGTGTGCGGCATGGCCGTGACCGACTTTCCCGGCCCCAAGGGGCAGGCCGTGGGGCGTGACGGCACGCTCGCCTTCTGTTCCACGGCCGAGCTGATCGGCTGGTGGCTGCAGCCCGAGAACCAGGTATCCGGCGCGCGGCTGTTCGTGCATGACATGGCGCACGGCAGCTGGGAACACCCGGACGACGAGCAGCTGATCGACGCCACCACCGCCTGGTATGTGGCCGGCGCCGAGCTGCGCGGAGCAATGGGTGCGACGCTCGCCTCGTTTGCGACAGAGGCCGATGCGCGGGCGCTCGCTGCCGAAAGCGGTGCGCGTGTGTTGCGTTTCGATGATCTGGACGACTCCGTACTACAGGGGCGCCCCGGTCATGCCATGCACTGACTCGGCGCTGGGATGTCGTCGGCGATCAGTGCGGCGGAACCGCCATTGCCGCGGACGAGATCATCCGCAGGATGGGTGGCTCTTGAGAGGCTGTTTGTTATGCGTGATGGCAAAAAAATCCATTGCGGTTGGCGGGCTTGTGACCGCGTAAGCCTTAGCCGGGATGGCACCTGACGAATGGATTGGCCGGTATTACCCGAGGAATCTGGCCGGAAAATGAAAACGGCGCCACGGACTGCAGTCCGCGGCGCCGTTTCTTCAATACTGCCCGGATCAGGCCAGCAGGACGATCGGGAACAGTACGATGCCGGCCAGCGCAACCCAGGTCAGGGCGCCGTAACCGATGACGCGCAGCGAGACCTGACGCGGGCAGACTACATGCTGGGCGACGAGCACACTGCGGATGCCGTGACGGATCATCACCGCCGAGGCGATGAAGCCGAGCAGCGCGACCCCGCCGGCAACGGCGATGCTCGACGAGAGCAGGCCGAGCGAGGAAATCCACAGCGGCAGCGGTGCGATGGCGGACACCAGGAAGGCGCCGTCCATGTCGCTGTGGCCGCCTTTGGCGCGCACCGAAGCGTCGACCGCCCAGGTCATGAGGAATACGGCCAGCAGCTCGGAAACCAGAAACACGGCGGCGATCAGTTCCCACATGCCGGCTTCGATGGCGGGGAAGTGCTTGGCGCCGATGGTGTTGGCAGCCAGCAGGATCATGGCCGGCGGCAGCAGCGTGAAGGGCAGGGCCACATTGGCGAAGGTACGCGTGGTCGACGGACGGTCGGCCATCAGCGCCTGCCAGCCGGCGCGGGGGGAAGTCAGCAGGGAGGGAATCTGGGACAGGTTCATCTCGTATCTCGTTTGAGGCCCTGCCGATACGAGCTCGCCGCGTATCGGTTGCGCTGCGGCTGGCCGTTCCTTGTGGGAACCGGATCGTCGCACCGGGGCAGTGATTGCCGGAATTCCTGAGTCGCGATGGCGTTCGAGCACTACGCCCTTCGTACTAGTCCTAAAGTCACACTTCGCGAGCCGGGCGGAGGTTAACGGAAAGCGCGGATGCTTCCCTTGACCTTGATCAAGGATGCCCATATTCGGCGGCTCTAAATGTCGGACCCGGGCCGTTTCGTTGCTCGGTCTTCCGTTGATCTGCGCAGCGTGTGTCATTGCGCGTCTGAGCACCTGATTCCCGGACTGACGACATGGGTGAATACCTGCGCTGACCGGCTTACCATGCACTGCTTGCGCCGCATGCCGGCGTACTGGACTGCACCTTCCGGAGATTTCACGCATGACACGAACCGTACTCATCATCGGTGCCGGGCTGGCCGGCTATAACCTGGCGCGCGAACTGCGCAAGCTCGACCAGGAGTGCCGCCTGGTCATCGTCAGCCGCGATGCCGCCGATTTCTATTCCAAGCCGATGCTGTCCAACGCCCTGTCATCGGGCAAGACGCCTGCCTCGCTGGTCATGAAGTCCTGCGAGCAGATGGCGGACGAACTCAATGCCGACATCCGTCCGCGCACCGAGGTGTGCAGCATTGATGTAGCCGAACGCCGGGTCGGTCTGTCGGACGGCAGCGGCATTCGCTGGGATGAGCTGGTGCTGGCGCTGGGCGCTGATCCGATTCGGCTGCCATTGGAAGGCGATGGCGCTGATGAGGTGCTGTCGGTGAACGATCTTGATGATTTCGCACGCTTCACCGACCGCCTCGCCGGAGCCAGGAGTGTGGTCTTGCTGGGCGGCGGCCTGATCGGCTGCGAGTTTGCCAACGATCTGCTGGCGCGCGGCATCCGCCCGACGGTAGTGGATCTGGCCGACCGACCGCTGGGGCGTTTGTTGCCGCCCGAGGCCGCCGGCTACTTCGCGCAGCGTATGGAAGATGCCGGCGTGGTGTTCCGGCTGGGGGCCAAGGTGAAAGCGGTGCACAAGGGCAACGGCGGGTATCGCGTGCGCGTTGCCGACGGCAGCACGCTCAACGCAGACGTCGTGGTGTCGGCTGTCGGCCTGCGCCCGCGTACGGCACTGGCCGAACAGGCCGGCTGCACGCTGGCGCGCGGCATCGTCACCGACCGCCGGTTGACGACCAGTGTGGCGCACGTCCATGCGCTGGGAGACTGCGCGGAGGTGGAAGGTCTCAACCTGCCGTTCGTGATGCCGCTCATGCATCAGGCGCGTGCCCTGGCGGCCACGCTGGCCGGTACGCCGACGACGCTGCAATACCCGGCCATGCCGGTCATGGTGAAGACTCCGGCGTGTTCGACGGTGGTGTGTCCGCCTGCGGCCGATACCGATGGCGCGTGGCGCATCGAGCGTGATGAGGACGGTCTCAGTGCCCTCTATGAAGACGCTGCAGGAGGATTGCTGGGCTTTGCACTGCTGGGCAAGGCGACAACGCGTCGGCAGGAGCTTGCAGCAAAAGTGCCGCGCCCGTTTGCTGCTTGAGCGTGGAACGCGCGACGGCTTTGCGGCAGGCCGTCCTGTAATTTTGTCCAAGGCCTCGGCGTAGACAAAAAAAGGGGCGGCCGGTGAAGGCCGCCCCGAACAATCCTTCCCATGGAGGCTAGCGACCGGGGGTGGGGAATTGGGCCGTAGCGGGAAGGAGAGAGAGCTTGTGCGGCCCGCGTGACAGCGCATTCGATACGCGCGAAATCAGCCAGCAGGGCCGTTGAGCGCGCGATTATGTACGACTTTGGTGATATTACGCAAGCGTGCGTAAGAAAGTCGTAAGGGAGGTGTTGCGGGATGGTGCGCCGGAAGGGACTCGAACCCCCACGCCTTGCGGCACTGGAACCTAAATCCAGCGTGTCTACCAATTCCACCACCGGCGCGCGGCGCGAAGCATAGCATGCTGTCGCGCTGCGGCCGGGTCGGGCGAATCAGAGTTTCTCGATGAGCTGTTCGGTGGCCGTGATGTTCTCGCGGTGCGTCTCGAACATTTCCTGCAGGCCTTCGCGCATGTGGGCGTAGGGCACGCGCGGAAGTGCCTTGCCGACTTCACGTGCGACCCAGCCCTGGCCGCGGTTGAGAAAGGCCAGGCGCTCGGCCTTGCCCTCGACGGCCAGCGCCTTTTCGGCAAAGGAGCCGGTGTTGGGGCTGACGTCGGCCCCGAGTTCACGCAGGTAGTCGAACATCAGCTTGCAGTACTTGCCCTCGTCGCGGCGCGAGGCAACGATGAGCTCGACGGCCGGAGCGTTGCCGCTGAAATCCTTCTCGTATTCGGTCAGCACCTTGACGCCGGCGCGTTCGCATTCGAGCAGGGTGTTGAAGAGCTCGATCAGCTCGGCATCGGTCATCGGGGTGGTATTGGCTTCTTCGTTGCTCATGATGTCCTCCGTTCTGGGGTTCGGCCTTGCGGGGTCTCGCCATGGTAGAGCGCAGAGACCAGATCAGTCTGGGTGATGATGCCGACCAGCTTGCGCTCGCCGTCGATGATCGGGATGTGGTGGCGCCCGCCGCCGGCAAGTTTGGGGACCAGTACCGCGATGTGTTCGTCGGCATCGGCGGTTTCGGCCGGGCTGGTCATGATGTCGCCGACGCAGCCGGCGCCTGGCACACCGCTGCGTTCGAGCAGGCCGTTGAGTTTGGCGCGCACGTCGGGCGAGCCGTCCAGGCCGGCGTGTTCGAGCAGGTCCACCTGGGTGACGATACCGAGGATGGCATTTGCCTCGTCGACGACCGGCAGGGCCTGGATGCGATGCTCGTGCATGCGCGACCAGGCGTCTACCAACGGCGTGTCGGTGCGCGCGGTAACGAGGTCGCGCGACATGATGTCGCGGCACAGGACTTCGCCCATGCGGCGGCGCCAGGCTTCCAGTTCGGTCTGCTTCAGGATGGTCTTCAGATCGCTCGGGCTCACGTCGAGCACCTGCTTGTAGCGCTGCAGCACGGTTTCAAGGTCGGCCTGGGTGAAGCCCAGCCGTTCGCCCGGCGTCGGATCACTGGTCTTGTGCGGGTTGGCCGGGGCGGCCGGCAGCGGCGGGTAACGCCGCCCGGTGAGGTTGTTGTAGAGCAGGCCGATTGTCAGCAGCAGCAAGGATTCAAGTCCGACCGGTACCAGCGCCCAGTAATAGCCTTGTTGCAATACCGCATCCCCGCCCAGCACGGTGGCGAGAGCTACGGCCCCGCCGGGCGGGTGCAGGCTGCGCGTCAGGAACATTACGGCGATGGCGCCACCGACACCGACGGCCGCGGCTGTGGCTACGTTGTCGAACAGCATCAGCGCGGTGACACCGACGATGGCCGACAGGGTGTTGCCGCCGACGATGGGCCAGGGTTGTGCGAGCGGGCCGCTCGGAACGGCAAACAGCAGCACTGCCGAGGCGCCCAAAGGAGCGATCAGCATGGGCAGTTGGGGCGTGTTGCCGATCAGCCAGTAGCTGGTGATGCCGGTGGTGAATATGCCGATGAGGGCGCCGATGCAGGCGCGGACGCGTTCGCGACCGTCAGCCGTGATGCGGGCCGGCTTGAAGGCTGCGAGCCAGTCTCTCAGGGCAGTCATGGACGTTCCTCGCATGGGCTCAGTTCAGATGGCCGATCAGCGAGGGGCCGAACACCTCGCACTGGATACGTTCGCCCGCAATGCCGCGTGCGCGCAAGGCCGCACGCTGCTGCTGCATGAAGGCGTCAGGGCCGCACAGGTAGTAGCGGCCATCGGGCGGCAACAGGGTGGTGTCGAGGGCAGCGATGTCGATGCGGCCCGGGTGGTTGAAGTCGATGTCCTGACGGTCCTGCGCGCGCGGCGCCTCGTACCACACGCGGGTGGTGGTGGCGGCCTGGTCGCGGCACAGCGCCTCGATCTCGTCCTTCATCGGGTGATGATCGCCGTCGCGCGTGGCGTACAGCAGCGTGACCGGACGCTGCGGCCAGCGGTCCCGGCAGGTGTGCAGCATCGACAGCAGGGGCGTGATGCCGATGCCGGCGCCAATCAGAACCAGCCGCTGGTCGGCGTGTTCGTCGAGCACGAAGTCACCGCAGGGCACGCTGACTTCGAGCAAGTCACCAGCTTCGACTTCGTCATGCAGCACGCCGGAGACCGAGCCGGCCTCTTCGCGCTTGACGCTGATGCGCCAGCTGTCTGCCTGCGAGGAGCGTGACAGGCTGTACTGGCGCGCCTGGCGCAGGCCCAGCGCGTCGACATGCAGCGCGACGCTGATGTACTGGCCCGGCTGGAAAGGCGGCAGGCTGCCGCCGTCCATGGCTTCGAGCCAGAAAGAGGTGACGCTGGCGCTCTCGGTGACCTTGCGCGCGACGCGCAGCGGCATGAATTGGCCCGGCTCGATGCCGTTCTCTCGGTACATGCGCGCTTCCTCGGCGATCAGGGCCCCGGCGAGCAGGCCGTAGGCTTCGCCCCAGGCGTCGATCAGCTCGGGTGTGGCGGCCTCGCCCAGGGTTTCGCCGATGGCAGCGAGCAGGTTCTCGCCGACGATGGGGTAGTGCTCTGCACGCACGCCGAGGCTCACATGCTTGTGCACGATGCGGCTCACTACCGGTGCCAGCGCGGCCTGGTTGTCGATGTTGGCGGCGTAGGCGTACAGCGCGCTGGCCAGCGACTGCTGCTGTGCGCCGGACTGCTGGTTGCCCATGTTGAACAGGTTGCGCAGCTCGGGGTGGCGGTCGAACAGCCGGCTGTAGAAGCAGCGTGTGATGGTTTCGCCGTGCTGGCGCAGCACCGGCACCGAGGCGTGGATCAGGTCGCGGGAAGCAGGGGACAGCATCGGGACTCCGTGTTGAAGGGTTTCTGGGCTCAGGCCCGCAGGTTCACAGGGGCGCCGTCGGCCCGGCGCATTTCGCGCAGACGTACGGCCGTGGGACCGGCAGTCAGCTCCGGCAGGGTGTGGCGGTTCATGTCGCGGTAGAAGGCGTCGCGGCCTTCGTCCAGCACGGCTTTCAGTCGGCAGGCACCGCGCAGCCCGCAAGGTGGCTCGCTGCAGTTGATCAGCGTCGGGTGACCTTCGAGTTCACGCAGCACGTCGCCGAGCCGCAGCGCCGTCTCTTGCTCGGCAAGTCGGATGCCGCCGTTGCGGCCTGGCCGGGACGAGACCCAGCCGAGGTGCACCAGCCGGGTGACGACCTTGTTGAGGTGGTTGACCGGAATGTCGAAGCGTCGCGCGATGCTGTCAGTGGTGACGCGCTCCTCGGGCTCGAGCGCATACAGGTACATCAGTACGCGGAGTCCGTAATCGGTGAAGCGGTTGAGTTGCATGGCGGCACCGGTGTCTATGGTTGGATGCATCCTAGCACAATATGTCGCATCTAGAATGCGTCAATTGCTCGCAATGCCGGACTCAGCGGGTCTGACGGCTATAATCGCCCTCCGTTTTGCTGTCCGGAGTGCTCAGTGTCCGATCGTCTTGCCGTCCTGCCCCAGTATCTGTTGCCCAAGCGTGCCCTGACCCGGTTGATGGGCTGGCTGGCCGGACTCGAAGGCGGTGGTGCCACGACCGCGGTGATCCGCTGGTTTGTGCGCCGCTACGGCGTGAACATGGCAGAGGCAGCCGAAGCCGATGTGAGTCGTTATCGCAGCTTCAACGCGTTCTTTACACGCGCCTTGCGCGAGGATGCGCGCCCGCTCGCGCCAGCCGATTTCGTGTGTCCGGTGGATGGTGCGATCAGTCAGTGCGGGCCGCTCGATGGCGAGCGGCTGGTGCAGGCCAAGGGGCATGACTACACGGCCACGGCGCTGCTCGGTGGCAGCCGCGAACTGGCCGCGAAGTTTCGCGAAGGCAGTTTCGCCACGCTGTATCTGAGTCCGCGCGACTATCACCGCATCCACATGCCGTGCGCAGGACGGCTGCGCAGCATGGTGCATGTGCCGGGCGATCTGTTTTCGGTCAACCCGCTGACGGCACGGGCCGTGCCGGGGCTGTTTGCGCGCAATGAGCGTGTGGTGTGCCTGTTCGACGGGGAACACGGGCCGTTCGCGATGGTGCTGGTCGGCGCGACCATCGTCGGCAGCATGGCCACGGTGTGGCACGGTGTGGTCAATCCGCCACGCCCGGGCGTGGTGCGCGAATGGTCTTATGCCAACGGGGAGGTGACGCTGGAGCGCGGTGCCGAGATGGGGCGTTTCCTGCTCGGCTCAACGGTGGTGATGCTGTTCCCGCGTGACGCGCTGGTGCTCGCTTCCGATTGGGAGGCCGGCCGGGCGGTTCGCATGGGGGAGGCCATGGGCCATGCGGTGCCGGTGCAACTTCAAAGCGGGTTCTGAAAAAGGCATGTTTACGTGGCCTTGATATGTCATCAAAGCCGCGTAACAACAACTAATTGACGGCCGTCGATGCTCTTCGCTGCAGGTCTGCCATACGCTGCGTACAATGAGGTGAGCATGCCGCTGGAGCAAATGTCGTTGTCGTCATCGTCCGCGCCTTATGTCAGCCGCTTTGTCTGTTGCCTCTTGACGGTATGCCTGATGCCGGCGCTCGCCCATGCCGACGACGCGTATGGGCAGGCACATGTGTCCGGCTTCGGGTCCCTGGCATTCTCGCGTGACAACGCCAGCGGCGTCGGCATGGTTCGTGATACCACGCAGCCGGCCTCGGACGGGACGGACAGTTCGTTCCGCAGCGATTCCATTCTCGGCCTGCAGGCGGGCTACCGTTTCTCTCCGTCGCTGGAGGTCGTGACCCAGCTTGTGCAGCGGCACCGTGTCGATACCGGGCCGAGTTCGCTGGTCGACTGGGCGTATGTGGCTTGGCGTCCGGTTGAGAATGTCGATCTGCGGGTTGGCCGCGTCGGGCTCGACGCTTTCATGCTTTCGGATTATCGGAGTGTCGGCTACGCGCAGCCGTGGGTGCGTCCGCCGCGCGAGTTCTATGGGCGGATTCCGTTGCACTCGATTGATGGCGTCGATGCGGCTTGGCGCTTCGAAGGCGGTGGCATACGCTGGACCGCCAAAGTGCAGGTCGGGCGTACTGATTCCGATCTGCCGCTCGGCGACGATGATCATTACACCCTGCAGATCCGCAGATTTCACGACTTCACGCTGCATGCCGAGCGCAACGACTGGCAGTTCAAGCTCGGTTATGCAGCCTTCCGCATTGCGAATGAACCCGACGTCGGGGTGCTGCGCACGGCGCTTGACGGGATTGCCGCGGGGCCTCCGGGGGCCGTCAGTGCGGAGGCGGCCAGCCTGAGTTCCGATCTTTGGCTGAAGGGCACCAAGGTGCGTTACCTGTCGCTGGGGGCCGCCTATGACGACGGTCGATGGCAGGTGCAGGGCGAGATCTCGCGGGTGCTAGCCGACAGCAAGGTGATCGGGGTCGGTACCGGGGCCTACCTGAGCGTGGGCTATCGCCTGGGCAGCGTGACGCCGTATG
Source organism: Pseudazoarcus sp. NS36 (assembly GCF_059703705.1). Classification (NCBI taxonomy): domain Bacteria; kingdom Pseudomonadati; phylum Pseudomonadota; class Betaproteobacteria; order Rhodocyclales; family Zoogloeaceae; genus Pseudazoarcus; species Pseudazoarcus sp. NS36. The sequence continues at coordinate 118,704 of NZ_BAAKJA010000005.1, forward strand.
CGGTGATTGCCCGTTTCCGTCCCCAGCGCACGGAACGAACGGCGGTCAATGACTGGAGCGGGCTGGGCCCCAGTGGCCCGGTCGTGCAGAACGGAGCCGTTGCTGCGTTCAACGCCACCCGCGTTGATCAGCGTACGCTGTCGCTGGGCATGCGCTGGGATTTCGCCAGCCGGGCGGCGCTCAAGATGCAGTGGGATCGCAGCATCGTGAATGCCCGTGGCTTCGGCCTGTGGCAGGTGGACAACCTGGTAAGCGGTGATCGCAAGCGTTCGATTGACGTCTTGTCCGTCTCGCTGGATTTCACGTTCTGATCATGGTGATGCCATTGCGCAGCCTGATCTTCTTAGCCTTCAGCATGATTTTGCTGAGGTCGGGCTTTGCTGAGGCTGAAGTGTTCGTCATCGTCAATGCCGCAGCGCCGGAATCGCGAGTGGATCGGGATCGCCTTGAAAAACTGTACTTCGGACGTTCCAGGACCTTTGCCGACGGCGACTACGCCCGCGTCGTGGATCGCCCTGATTCGCCGTTGCGTGAGCGCTTTTACCGCGCACTGGGTGGCATGTCCTTGCCGCAGGTAAATGCCTATTGGGCGCGCCTGAGCTTCACCGGACGCGTGCTGCCGCCGGCGGTACGCGAGACCGACGAGCAAGTCGTGGCCGTCGTGCGCGCAGAGCCCAACGCAATCGGCTATGTCGCAAGCGTGCCGAAGGACGCTGCGGTCCGTGTGATCATGCGTCTGGAATGAGGTCATGAAACCAGCCCCCAAGCGTTTTCTCGAACAGCGTCTGCTCGGCACGATGGCCGCGGCTTCGCTGTTGTTCGCATTGGTCGGTGGGAGCCTGCTGTACTTCTATGGCTACTCCCAGGAGCAGACGCGCAGCCGCAATACGCTCGACAGCCTGGCCGCCACCGTGCGCTCGTCGGCGCAGATTGCGGTCTTTGTGCAGAACGACGTGATTGCCGAGGATGTCACGCGCGGGCTGCTGCGCAGCGATGCCATCGTCGCCGTGGCACTGGAATCGAACGAAGGCTACCGCTTTGTCAGTTGGGGAGACGAGGGCGAGCGCGCCTGGAACGTGCGAGACGAAATGGACTACGAGCTCTTCTCGCCGACTGCGCCGGAATTGCGTGTCGGCACGTTGCGTATCCTGACCGACTCAAGCCTGCTGGCGCAGCGGGCCAGGGAGGCTGCGCTCAAGCAGATCCTGCTGCTCATCGCGCAGATGTTCGCGCTGGCCCTGATCGGAGTGATCGCGTTTCGCCGGCTGGTGGTGCAACCGCTGTCACGCCTGACCGGGCAGCTCAAGCGCGTGGGCCCCGGCACGGGCGGGCGCTTTGCCATTCCTGCGGGGCACGACAACAGCGAAATCGGCATGCTGGCCGGGGAGCTGAACCGCTATCTGGACACCAGTGAGGCGGCCATTGCGTCCGAGCGTGAGCTGCGCCAGCGTGTCGAGTCGATCGAGGCGCATTACCGGCGCATCTTCGAGTCGGCCAGCGTGGGCGTCATGGTGCTCGGGCTGGATGGACGCCTGATCAACTGCAATCCGGTGATGCGTGAGCGTATCGACCGTCTTGGCGCGTCGACCGACGGTGACCAGTTCATGCTGCTGTTCAAACGCCCGGACAAGGCCCGACAACTGGTCGAGCGGGCGTGTCAGAGCGGTGGCGTTGCGGCTGCAGACCTGGAACTGGCCGGCAGCAAGACCGCGCAGTGGGTGCATTGCCTGCTATCGGTGTCGCGTGGTGAGCATGGAGATTTCGCGTTCATCGAAGTGGTGGTGTACGACGTGACCTCTCGCCGGGAACGCGAGGAGGAAGCGATGCGCACGGCCGAGCGGGACCCGCTCACCGATCTGGTCAACCGGCGGGGGGCAGAAGCCTATATTGACCGCGCCATCGACGAGGCTCACCAGAACCGCACCGGTCTGAGCCTGCTGTATATCGACCTCGACGAGTTCAAACCGGTCAACGATACCTATGGCCATGCAGCCGGGGATGCGGTGCTGCTGGAGTTGTCCGCGCGTCTGCTCGGCATCCTGCGTCGTTCGTCGGATCTGGTGGCGCGGCTGGGCGGCGACGAGTTCGTCATTGCAGCCTACGACTGTCACAAGCACGACGACGCGGTGAAATCCCTTGTCATGGCGGTGTTGGAGGTGATGTCCCGCCCCGTCGCGCTGCCCGATGGCACCAGTGTGGTGGTGGGGGCCAGCGTCGGGGTTGCCGGCTATCCGGAAGATGGCGTGCATCGTGCCGAGCTGATGTTCGCGGCCGATCAGGCGATGTATGCCGCCAAGCAGGCAGGTCGGGACTGCTACGTACTGGCCGGCTCGCCGCAGGCGATTGGGCGCTGAGACGCTGAAGCGTTCAGTTGCCGATTCGCAGCGGCGTGAAATCGGTCAGGAAGCGCGAAATTTCATCCGCCGGCAATGGGCGGCTGATCAGATAGCCCTGGATGATGTCGCACTTGAGCGCGCGCAGCTGCACGGCCTGATCCATGGTTTCAACCCCTTCCGCAACCACATCCAGCCCCAGACTGTGTCCCAGCGCGATGACCGCCTTGACGATGGAGGCGTTGCCGTCGTTGCTGGTCATGTCGGTGACGAAAGACATGTCGACCTTGAGCTTGTCCACGGCCAGTTGCTGCAGGTAGCCCAGGGACGAGTAGCCGGTACCGAAGTCGTCGATGGCAATGTGCAGGCCGAGGGCCTTGAGTGCGCTGAGGGTTTCGAATGAATGTGCCCGGTCGGCAATCACTGCGGTTTCGGTGAGCTCCAGTTCCAGGCGTGAGGGCTGTACGCCAAAGCGTTCGAGCGCGGCTCGCCAGACCTCGGGCAGCTGACCGCGCGTGAGTTCGACGGCGGAAACGTTGATGGCCACGGTCGGCGCAGGGATGCCTGCATCTTTCCAGACACGCAGCTGTCGGCAGGCCTCGCCGAGCACCCAGGCACCGATGGGGACAATCATGCCGTTCTCTTCGGCGAACGGAATGAAGTCGGCCGGGGAGATCATGCCGCGTTCGGGGTGCTCCCAGCGCACCAGGGCTTCCAGGCCGGAGATCCTGCCGGTCACGACGTCGATCTGCGGTTGATAGTGCAGACGGAGCTCTCCGCGCTCGATGGCCTGACGCAGGTCGGCTTCGAGCATCAGGCGCGCGCGGGCGCGCTGCGACATCTCCGGCGAGAAGTAACGCATCATGCCGCGCCCCTGCACCTTGGCCTGGTGCAACGCGGCGTTGGCATTGCTCTGCAGCACCTCGGCGTCGTGCCCGTCAGACGGATACAGCGCAATGCCGATGCTGGCATTGGCGTAGATGGTCTTGTCGCCGATGCGGAAGGGCTCGCTCAGGGCGTCGAGCATCTGTTGTGCGCGCAGATCGGAGGAGGGCGCGCCCTCGTGCAGCTCGATCAGCACATCGAATTCGTCGCCGCCGACGCGCGCCAGCGTGTCGCCGTCCGGCACGACTGCGCCGAGACGGCGCGCCACTTCGATCAGCAACTGATCGCCGATGCTGTGGCCCAGGCTTTCGTTGATGGTCGTGAAATTGTCCAGGTCGAGCAACAGCAGCGCGAACTGGCTGCGATTGCGTTCGGCGTTGCGCACCGCGTGCTGCAGCAGTTCTGCAAACAGCACGCGATTGGGCAGGTCGGTGAGGGCATCGCGATGCACCAGTGTGCGGTACTTCTCTTCGCTGACCTGCAGCATGGCGGTGCGCTGCGACAGCAGATCCTCCAGGAAGCGCCGCAGTTGCGACAACTCCAGATGGTGGCGGATGCGTGCACGCACCTCATCGATGTCGAAGGGCTTGGTGATGTAGTCGGCCGCGCCGAGCTCAAAGCCACGCACCTTCTGGTGGGTGGCGTCGATGACGGTGACGAAGATCACCGGCAGACGGGCACCCAGCGGCGTGCTCTTGATGCGCCGACACACTTCGTAGCCGTCCATGCCGGGCATCACGATGTCGAGCAGCACCAGGTCGGGCGGGGCCGACCCGTTGATGATCTCCAGCGCCTTGGTGCCATTGCCGGCGACCATGACGCGATAGTCGTCACGCAGCGCTTCGAGCAGCTCGTGCACGTTCTCGGGAATGTCGTCGACGACCAGCACTGTCGGTGGCTGCTCGAGTTCGCTGGGTGCGTTGATGTCGAACATCACCGGATTGCTGCGGAAATTGCGCAGTTCGAGCTGTGTGCGCACGCGGACACGCAGCAGCTCCGGATTGATCGGCTTGGTGACGTAGTCAGCCGCGCCCATGGCAATGCCGCGTGCCTCATCGGCCGCGTCCGACAGTGCGGTGACGAAGATCACCGGGATGTCGGCTGTGTGCGGATCGAGCTTGAGCGCCGAGAGCACTGAATACCCGTCCATGCCGGGCATCTTGATGTCGAGCAGCACGAGGTCGGGGCGGGGCAGCCGGCGTGCCAGTTCCAGTGCCTTTTCGCCGCTGGTGGCGGCAAGGATGGCGTAGTCGTCGCGCAGCACGTTCATCAGGGCGTGCAGGTTCTCGTGCACGTCGTCGACGATGAGGATGCGAGGTCGGGTGTCGGGCGGCGGCGAAGTCATCGGCTGGGCTGTCCGGTAGTGAAGGCGTTGCGTAGCTCCGCCAGTATCGAGAGTGCGCCGTCGATGTCAAAGACGTCAACGCGCTCATACAGTTGTTCGGCGAGCCCGGCCTGCGCGCTGCCGGCAAGGCCGGCCCGCAATTCGGCAAGCAGGGGTTCGGCCGCGCCGAGGTCCTGCTCCAGCGCCAGGCCCAACCGGTCGAGCAGATCGCGGCCTGCGGCCTCGTCGAGGGGTTGGGCGGGAACGGTGGGTACGGGTTCCGGGCGGCTGCGCGACAGGACTTCGATTTCGTGCATGGCTGCGCTCAGCAGAGCCGCGACGTGTTCCAGTCGGTCGGTTTCGGGCTGATGGTTCTGCTTGAGCAGGTCGTCGATCTCGCTGACACAGGTGTGCAGTTCGACCGCGCCGATGTTGCCGGTGACGCCCTTGAGCGCGTGGCAGAAGGCTTCGGCCTGGTGTGTGCCGCGGGTTTCGATCAGGCGCCGCAATTCATTGGCGGCGTCTGCATAGTGTTCCCTGAAGCGGCGCAGCTGACGCAGGTAGGCATCGGGCTTGCCGCCGATGCGGCGGATGCCCTCGCGCGCATCGAGGGTGGTCAGCTGCAGGAACTCGGGCGGAATCGTGCTGCCACCGCGCGGCGCGGCCGTGGCCGCGTCGCCGGCCGAGGGGTATATCGACTGCGCCAGCACGGCCATCAGGCGCTCGGGCGCAATCGGCTTGGTGATGTGATCGTTCATGCCGGCAGCGCGGGAAGCCTCGGCGTCGCTGGCCATGGCCAGTGCGGTCATGGCGATGATCGGCAGCGTAGCCAGATGCTCACGGCCGCTTTCCCTGCCCAGCGCACGAATCTGTCGGGCGGCTTCGAGCCCGTCCATGACCGGCATCTGGATGTCCATCAGGACGGCGTCGTACTCCCGGGTGCGCAGATGTTCGAGCGCATCGGCACCATGGATGGCCGAATCAACTTCAATGCCCTCGCTGCGCAGCAGTTCGGTGGCAAATTCACGGTTGATCTCGTTGTCTTCGACCAGCAGCACGCGCGCGCCGGCCAGTCGGCCGGAGCTGGCCCGGTCTGGTACGTGGGCATCCTGCGCGCGGCCGAGGATGCGGCCACGACCGAGCACGCTGAGAATGGTGTCGAGCAGCGTGGAGGGAGAAACGGGTTTGACGAGAAAACCATCGACGCCCGCTTGTTCGGACAGGCGTACCACTTCCTCGCGGCCATAGGCCGTCACCATCACGATCTTGGGCCGTTGCGCGGGCTCTGCTTCGGAGTGAATGCGGCGCGTGGCCTCGTCGCCGTGCATGCCGGGCATGCGCCAGTCCATCAACACCAGATCCCAGACCGGCGCATCGCTGGCGCAGACCATGGAGACGGCTTCAGCGCCGCTGCTGGCCGTGCCGACATCGACCTGGAAGAAGCGCAGCATGCCGGCCATGATCTCGCGCGAGACTTCGTTGTCGTCGACGATCAGCACACGGATGCCACGCAGCAAGGGGCCGACCTGTTCGGCCAGTTCGGCCTCACGAGTGCTCGGTACGGCGCCCAGCTCGACCGTGAAGCTCATGGTCGTGCCCTTGCCCGGTTCGGAATCTTCCACCCAGATGCGCCCGCCCATCAGCTCGGTGAGGTTGCGGCAGATGGCCAGACCGAGGCCGGTGCCGCCAAAACGGCGCGTGGTGCTCTGGTCGGCCTGCGAGAATTTCTCGAACAACTGGGCCTGCACCTGTGGCGTCATGCCGATGCCCGAATCGCGCACGCTGACCTGCACGGTAATGTGCCCGTCGCGCTCGTCGAGGCGCCGGAAGGCCAGCTCGACTTCCCCTTCATCGGTGAACTTGATGGCATTGCTGCACAGATTGAGCAGGATCTGCCCCAGGCGCAGCGGATCGCCGATCAGGCGGGAGGGAATCTGCGGGTCGTAGCGGATCAGGAACTCGATGCCCTTGTGCTCGGCCTGGTAGCTCACGGCGTCGGTGAGCTGTTCAAGCACGCCGTCGAGTCCGAATTCGATGTGTTCCAGTTCGAGCTTGCCGGCCTCGATCTTCGAGATGTCGAGGATGTCGTTGATGATGCCCAGCAGGGAGTGGGCCGCACCCTGTGCCTTGTTCAGATGGCTGCGCAACTGCTGCGGCAGATCGCCCTTGAGGGCGAGATACAGCATGCCGAGGATGGCGTTCATCGGCGTGCGGATCTCGTGGCTCATGTTGGCTAGGAAGTCGCTCTTCACGCGGCTGGCGCGTTCGGCCTCTTCCTTGGCCTGGCGCAGCTCGGCGGTGCGTTCTTCCACCTGACGTTCGAGATTGGCGCGTTCGAACTCGAGCGCCTCGGCACTCGCGCGCAGCTGCCGTGTGCGCAGATCGACCTGGCGCCGCAGCAACATGCTTGCCGCCACCAGCAACAGCAGTCCACCGACCAGCCCGGCCAGTGACATCTGTACCCAGCGCGGCACCAGGACTTCGGGTGGGGAAGCCATGGCGTTCTGAAGCGCAGTGAAGTACACCGAACCGCTATCTCTCCGCCAGCGTGCGAGGTGATGGTCGATGCGCTCCAGCAGGTCGGCGTTGGCGCCCTGGTCTGCAGCGAAGTACAGCGTGGAGGGCAGGAAGACGATGGGCGTCTCGACCAGCCGGTAGCGCGAACCGTTGCGGGAGGCGAAAAAGCTGTTGGTTACCACTGCATCGGCATCGCCGCGCTCGACCGCTTCGTAGCCTTGTTCGAGCGAGTCCACCAGCACCGGGCGGAAATGGATGCCGGCACTGAGCAACAGCTGCTGCAGGAATCCGAACTGGACCCCCCCGCGCAGCAGCGCTACGCGCGCGTCCTCAAGGTCGGACAGGCCGGTGATGTCGCGGAAGGGGTGGGAATACACCTGGGACCAGCTGTTGGCCACTGAAATGCGGTGGAAGTCGAATCGCTGGGCGCGTTCGGCGGTGAAAGCGACATCGGGCATCAGGTCGATTTCGCCGTTCTCGAGCATCGCGAGACAGCGCGACCAGTCGCACGGGACATAATTGAGACGCCAGCCTTCGGCGCGGGCGATGGCCTCGATCAACTCAACGAAAAGTCCTGCCGGTGCGCCGGTGGCATTGGTGTAGATCTTGGGCGCGTTCTCGTACAGACCGACATTGACGTCACGCCGCGACGACTTGGAGAAGGGCACGTCCCATGCAGACACCACCAGCCCCGCAGCCAGCGTCATGACGAACAGGATCGCAATCCATTTCTTCATGCGGCGTCGCCTGCGGGAAGTGTCATGACGGCATCCTGCGTGAGAGCGGTTGGGGACTTGGCCTGTGCGCCTGCATCATGCCGCGAAATGGCTACCATGGCCAGTTTCAGGGAAATCATGTTGCATGAAGTCGACCGACGGGAAAAAAATTTGCTAACGCCATAGGTACTGTTGCCTAGCGAGAAAGTTCCTTTCTGTCATCACGGATCAGAGCACGTTGCGACGAAAGTCACGCTTGCACGCGCGGAGCCGGTTGTTCGGGCGTGAAAGCCCTCAGACAGCCCTTGCGCTGCGGTTGCGTCCGGCTTCCTTGGCGCGATACATCTGACGGTCAACGCGGTCCAGAAAATCCTGCGGGTCGTCACCGGCTTCGGGCTGAATTGTGCCGATGCCCAGGCTGATGGTCACGCATGCTGCAGCGGCAGAGCCCGCATGCGGAATATCGAGTTCAAGCACGACGGTACGCAGCCGCTCTGCAACGGTCAGCGCGGAACCGGCGTCTGTCTCGGGCAGGATCACAACAAATTCCTCACCCCCGAATCTGCCCAGGAAGTCCCGCGGGCGCAACGCCGCCTCGCCCAGCGCAGTGGCCACCTGACGCAGGCAGTCATCACCCGCCAGATGGCCGTAGCGATCGTTGTATTCCTTGAAGAAATCGATATCGAGCATGATCAGGCTGAGGGGCTTTCCGGAACGCCGGGCGCTGGCCCATTCGCGTTCGAGCACGGTGTCGAACATGCGCCGGTTGGCGACGCCGGTGAGGCCGTCCTGGAACGAGAGCTCTTCAAGCTCGCGCTGCAGTTGCAATACGTGCTCTTCAGTGCGCTTGCGCTCGCTGATGTCGAACATGAAGCCGATCAGGGCCTCGACCTCGCCGTCGGGTGTGCGCATGACGTGCACTACATCGCGGATCCACACGTAGTGGCCATCGGCGTGCAGGGCGCGATAGTCGGCCTCGTGATCGGTGCCGGCCTGTGATTGGGAAACGCAGAAATTGACCACCCAGTCGCGGTCTTCGGGGTGCATGCGGGTGGCCCAGTCGTCCACGCTGATCCAGCTCTCGGGGCTCCAGCCAAGCAGATCGCCAATCTGCGGGCCGATATAGGTAAAACGCAGGGTCTTCCAGTCGATCCGCCACGGGATTGCGCGGGTGGATTCGAGCAGGGTCTTGTAGACCGCGCTGTCGTCGTGTGTCGGTTGAGGCGTGTCGGCCATCTGCTTCTCGGGCTCAATGGGATGTGGCGCTGCGCGCTGATGCATTTGCATTCCGTCACGACGCGCCGTTCAGCATGCCTGAGTATAAGCCGGACCGGTCAAGCGAAGAGGGTGCCGGCGTGGTGGAGTGCCTAGCCAGGGCGGTAATGGTGCTTCGGGCTATAGGGCCTGTTCACAATTGCGCTGGCGGATCGCGCGGCCATACAGACCCACCCGCAGGGCTTGGTCCAAATGGCCCGCATTTCGGCGTTGCGGCTCCTTGCAAGACACCCGGTATTGCGGCGTCGCCGCGCCTTGATCTGCGAGCCATTTGGACCAAGCGCGACCGCCATGGCAAATGTGAACGGGCCCTGGTGCGGAGTCACTATCGACCACCAGCCAGATCAATGAAGCTGCCGGTGGCGTAGGACGCTTCGTCGGAGAGCAGCCAGACGATGGCTTGGGCCACTTCTTCGGGTTCTCCGCCGCGGCCCATCGGCAGGCTGGGCGCGATGCGCGCGACCCGGCCGGGTTCGCCGCCGCTGGCGTGGATGTCGGTGTGGATCAGGCCGGGGCGTACGGCATTGACGCGGATGCCTTCGGCTGCAACTTCACGTGACAGGCCGATGGTCAGCGTGTCGATGGCGCCCTTGCTTGCCGCGTAATCCACGTATTCGCCGGCCGCGCCCAGGCGCGAGGCCATTGACGAGACGTTGACGATGGCACCGCCGCGCCCGCCGTGGCGGATGGACATGCGCTTTACCGCCTCGCGCGAGCACAGGAAAGGGCCGATCACGTTGGTTGCGAACATGCGTTGCAGTCGCGCGGCATCGACCTGATCTACGCGGCACTGGGTATCGAGCATGCCGGCGTTGTTGACCAGTGCAGTGAGCGGGCCGAGTTCGGCGTCGATGCTGCGGAACAGGGCTTGTACCTCATCCTCGCGGGATACATCGGCCTGCACAGCGATAGCGGTTCCGCCGCTCCTCCGGATGTCGGCGAGCACTGCCTCGGCTGCAGCCGCATCGCGTCGATAGTTGAGGCATACCGCGTAGCCGCGTGCGGCAGCAAGTCGCGCCGTTGCGGCCCCGATGCCGCGGCTGGCGCCGGTGATGAGCAGGATCTTGTCCATGTGCAGGCCTACCAGTGCGGAGGAATCTCATCTTCCGGACGGCTGGCGCCGGCCGGCTGCAGGCCTTTGATCTGGCGGGCGAGTTCGCTCATGTGCTGGCGCAGCAGGTCGATTTCGCGCTGTTGCCGCCACACCGTGCGGTTGAGTTCGTCAATCTGATCTTCGGCGCCCATGAGGCGGGTTTCGAGGATTTCGATACGTTGTTCCATAGGGACTTCCTGGCCGGGTCAAGGCAAAAGCGCGTTGTGTTGAGACCTCGGTCGCGCGCGGGCTTCAGTGTTCTTCATGCAGATCCGTGCCGCAACGACGACAGTGTGCGGCGTCTTCGTCGTGGCCCGTCAGTCCGCAGCCACCGCACTTGCGCCGGTCGCGGGTCTGTCTCAGCGACCGGGCCAGTTCAGCCGTGTAGATGCCGGTGGGCACCGCAATGATGCCGTAACCGAGCAGGATCAAGGCCGATGCGATCAACTTGCCGAGCGCGGTTGCCGGGGCGATGTCGCCATAGCCCACCGTGGTCACGCTGACCAGCGCCCAGTACATGGCGATCGGGATGCTTGTGAAGCCGTTCTCCGGCCCCTCGACCAGATAGATGACGGCGCCGAACACTGTGATGATCGCCAGCATTGCCATCAGGAATACCAAAATCTTGCGCCAGCTGTTGTGCAGCGAGTCGAGCATTACGCTGCTCTCGCGCGTGTAGCGACGCATGTGCAGCACTTCGAAGATGCGCAGGATGCGCAGTACGCGCAGCACGGCGAGGTACTGGGCGCCGGGAAACAGCAGCGAGAGATAGGTCGGCAGCACTGCCAGCAGATCGATCACGCCATAGAAGCTGCGCGCATAGCGCAGGCGTTCGCGCACGATGGACAGGCGGAAGAGGTACTCGGCGGTGAAGGCCAGCGTGAAGCCCCATTCGAGCGCATACAGCATGCCGCCCCAATGGATGTGCACGGATTCGACAGTGTCGATGAGGGCGACGAACACGCTCGCGAGGATTACGATGATAAGCGCCACGTCAAACGCGGAGCCGGCGAAAGTGTCATGCCCGAACACGACCTTGAAGCTGCGGTGACGCCATCCATCGGTGTTGTGCGGTTCGGGTGAGTGAAAGCGCGTCATGGAGGGCGTGGCGGGCACGTAGTCGGAGCCGGAGAGGCGTTCAGCTTACCTGAGCACCAAGTTGTTTCGACAGCTTGGCGGCGTGATCCGGAAAATCCGGGCGCCAGCGAAACAAAGGAGAAGTCATGAGCAAACGTGATGCATACATCGACAAGATGAAGGCGCAGATCGATCTGTGGAATGCCGAGATCGAAAAGTTCGAAGCGCAGGCACGCAAGGCGGAGGCCGACGCCAGGCTCAACTACGAGGAGCAGCTCGCGCAGATGCGTGCCCAGCGCGAGTCGATGCGCGAACAGGTGCGTGCAATGCAGGACGCCGGCGAACAGGCTTTCGAGCGTCTGCGCACCGGTTCCGAAGCAGCGTGGGATGAGATGGCCCGCGCCTTCCGCGATGCGGTGAGCAAGTTCCGCTGAGGCCGAAATGCGTCGCCAGACGCGGAACACGCCCGTCGCTGTCTACCACCGCACCAGGGCCCGCGCTGCGCGGGCCGCTGAGCAGAGGTCGCGATGAGTGAACATGACGAATACGAGGCGCGGGTCAGGGAGCACGACGCCTACATCGAAGAGCTGGAGGCCCAGGTCGATGCCTGGAATGCCGAAATTGACAGCGTTGAGGAAGAGGCGCGCGAGGCTGATGGCGATGATGAACAGCGCGCCGGCTTTGAGCGCCGATTGTCGACGATGAGGATGCAGCGCGAGCGCATGCGTGAGCATGTGCGAGAGGTCCGTGAGTTCGGCATCGACGCCTACGAGAGCTTGCGAGAGCGCATTGACGAGGAATGGAAGGAAATGTCCGAGGCTTTCGACGAGGCGGCCAAGGACAGCGCCTGATCCCGCTGCATGCGGGCTGTGATTGCCGGAGAGTTCAAGATGCGACGCATCGCCATGCTGTGCCTGTCCCACCTGCTGTTCGGCCTGACCGGCTTTGCGGCCGGCATCTACCTGTTGCCGATCCTGATTGCGCCGCCGGCGGCAAGCACCGAGCAGATCGCGGAGGTCGAGTCGCGCGCGCAGTACCGCGGCGAGTTCCGCCGCGATCTTGCCGGCAGCGACTTCCTGCACTGGGGCGAGGGCACGCTGTCGGTTGGGCCGAACGCCGTCGCGTTGGCCGGGCGCATCGCACCGGGGCCCGATTACCGCTTGTACCTGTCGCCGGCCTTCGTCGAGGACGAGGCCTCCTTCTTGGCGCGCAAGGCCGAGATGGTGCAGATCGGCGAAGTGAAGACCTTCGAGAACTTCATCGTGTCCTTGCCCCCCGGCATCGACCTTGCGGCCTACGACACGGTGGTCGTGTGGTGCGAGCGCTTCGGCGAATTCATTACCGCTGCGCGCTACCGCTGAGCGGCAGCGCGGTCTTGTACTTCACCTGCTTGAGCGCAAAGCTCGAGCGGATGTTGGCGACGCCCGGAATCGGCGTCAGGCGGTCCACGATGAAACGTTCGAGCGAAGGCACGTCCGGCACGACGACGCGGATCAGGTAGTCGGCGATACCGCTCATCAGGTAACACTCCATCACCTCCGGCCGTTCGGCGATCTCGCGTTCGAAGACTTCGAGTGCGGTCTGCGTCTGCTTCTCCAGACTGACCTGGATGAACACGCTGACGTTGAGCCCGACCGCGGGTGGGTCGAGCAGGGTCACGTAGCGGGCAATCACCCCGGCCGACTCCAGCGCGCGCACCCGTGCGAGACACGGCGACGGAGACAGGTTCACGCGCGTGGCCAGCTCCACGTTGGTCAGCTTGGCGTCCTCCTGCAGCTCGGCGAGAATGCGTGTGTCTATTGCGTCAAGTGCACGCTGCGGCATGAAATGCTCCGTGTGGCGTTGTACGAAGCGCATCGTGCTGCAACAGGGCGGCTTCGGCAAGCACAAGAGCAGCCCATGCGGTGGGCTGCGGCGTAGCATGCTTGCTGGACCTGACGCACGCGAGGCGAGCATGAACACCCATGATCCGATGCACGGCGAAGACGTCGATCCGGAGGAAACCGCCGAATGGCTGGCCGCGCTTGAAGCGGTCGTGCACGCAGGAGGCGAGGAGCGCGGGCGCTTCCTGTTGCGGCGGCTGGAGGAGCAGGCGCAGGAGCTTGGCATCCTCACGCACGTGCAGCCGTATTCGAGCCACCGCAACACCGTTGCGCTCGAACGCCAGCTGCCGTTTCCCGGCGACCTCGCGCTGGAGGAGCGCATCACCGGGCTGGTGCGCTGGAATGCACTGGCCATGGTAGTGCGTGCGAACAAGGCCTATGGCGAACTGGGTGGGCATATCGCCAGCTTTGCGTCAGCTGCCGAGATCTTCGAGTGCGGCTTCAATCATTTCTTTCGTGGCGCGGACGCGCCGGGCGGCGGCGACCTGGTGTTCTTCCAGCCGCATTCGGCGCCGGGCGTGTATGCGCGCGCTTTCCTCGAAGGACGCATCGACGAGGCGCAGCTCGCGCATTACCGGCAGGAGACCGGCGGGCAGGGGCTGTCGTCCTACCCGCATCCGTGGCTGATGCCGGACTTCTGGCAGTTCCCGACCGGCTCCATGGGCATCGGGCCGATCAGCGCCGTGTATCAGGCGCACTTCATGCGCTATCTGCAGCACCGCGGGCTGGCCGACACCACGCAGCGCCACGTGTGGGGCGTGTTTGGCGACGGCGAGATGGACGAGCCCGAGTCGATCGCCGGGTTGTCACTCGCAGCGCGCGAGGGGCTCGATAACCTTACCTTCATCGTCAACTGCAACCTCCAACGCCTCGACGGTCCGGTGCGGGGCAACGGCCGCATCATCGAGGAGCTGGAATCGCTGTTCACCGGCGCGGGCTGGAACGTCATCAAGGTGCTGTGGGGTTCGGACTGGGATGCGCTGTTTGCGCGCGACACCAAGCACGCGCTGCTGCGACGCTTTGCCAACACCGTGGACGGCGAATACCAGACGCTGGGCGCCAACGACGGTGCCTACAACAAGAGCCATTTCTTCGGCCTCGACCCGGAACTGCAGGCCCTGGTCTCACACATGAGCCTGGAGGAGATCGACGGTCTCAAGCGCGGCGGACACGATCTGCGCAAGCTTTACGCCGCGATGCACGCTGCGCGCGCGCACGTCGGTCAGCCCACCGTGATCCTCGCCAAGACCAAGAAGGGCTATGGCATGGGCGGTGCAGGCGAATCGCGCATGACCTCGCACCAGCAGAAGAAGCTCGATATCGATGCGCTGCGCGCCTTTCGCGACCGATTTGATCTGCCGCTGTCGGATGACGATCTGGTCGAGATGCGCTTTCATCGCCCGGCAGAGGGCAGCCGCGAGCTTGAATACCTGCGCGCGCGTCGCGCCGCACTCGGCGGGCCCTTGCCGGCGCGTCGCAGCGAGGTGGCGGCTCTGCCGGTACCGCAATTGGCGGACGTTGCGCGCTTCGCGCTGGAGGCCGACGGCAAGACGATGTCGACCACCGTGGCGCTTGTGCGCATGCTCGGGAATCTGCTCAAGGACGGCGAGCTTGGTCCGCGGATCGTGCCCATCGTGGCGGACGAGGCGCGCACCTTCGGCATGGCCAATCTGTTCCGCCAGATCGGTATCTATTCGTCGGTCGGCCAGTTGTACGAGCCGGAGGACGCCGGCTCGATGCTGTATTACCGCGAGGCGCGCGACGGGCAGCTGCTGGAGGAGGGCATCACCGAGGCCGGCGCGCTGTCGTCGTGGGTGGCGGCAGCCACCTCGTACAGCACGCATGGCGTGCCGATGCTGCCGTTCTACATCTACTACTCGATGTTCGGCTTCCAGCGCGTGGGCGACCTGATCTGGGCGGCTGCGGACCAGCGCGCACGCGGCTTCCTGATCGGCGCCACGGCCGGCCGCACGACGCTCAGCGGCGAGGGTCTGCAGCACCAGGACGGCAGCAGCCAGCTCGTGGCGTCGACCATCCCGAATTGCCGCGCCTATGATCCGGCCTACGCTTGCGAACTGGCGGTGATCGTCGCAGAGGGCATGCGCCGCATGCTGGTCGAGCGCGAGGATGTCTTCTACTACGTCACGGTGATGAACGAGAACGCGCCGCAGCCGTCGCTGCCGGCAGGCAGCGAGGCCGACATCCTGCGCGGCATGCACCGCGTCTCGAAACCTGCACGCAGGAAGCCGCAGGTTCAGCTGCTCGGCTCCGGCATGTTGCTGGCCGAGGCGCTGGCCGCGGCCGAGTTGCTCAAGCAGGACTGGCAGGTCGATGCCGAGGTGTGGAGCGTGACGAGCTGGTCCGAGTTGGCCCGCGAGGCGCGCGAGGTCGAGCGCGACAATCGTTTGCATCCGGACGCACCGCGCCGCGAGGCACACGTGCAGACCTGCCTGGCAGGCGGCGCGCCGGTGGTGGCCGTGAGCGACTGGGTACGTGCGGTGCCGCAACTCATCGCGCCGTATCTGCCCAAGCGCTTCACCGCGCTCGGCACCGACGGCTTCGGCCGCAGCGACACGCGCATCGCGTTGCGCCGCTTCTTCGAGGTCGACCGTCACCACATCGTGCTTGCTGCGCTGGCTTTGCTGGTGGAGCAGGGCGAGGTCGCAGCGGCCAGCCTGAGCGGAGCGATTGAGCGCTACGGCATTGATGCCGATGCGGACGCACCGTGGGCGCGTTGAGCTAAGGGCACGACAGCGCCACCGGACGGGACGGAAAGCGTTATCGTGACTTCTTTCCGTTCCGCCCGCGTTCAGCCATGACTGCAGATCAGACGCTCGTCCTGACCATTCTTGCCGTGACGGTGGCGATGTTCCTGTGGGGCCGCTGGCGGCACGACATGGTCGCCATGAGCGCCCTGCTGGCCTGTGTGCTCACCGGGCTGGTCGCTGCGGGTGACGCCTTTGCCGGTTTCGGCCACCCGGCGGTCGTGACCGTAGCCTGTGTGCTGGTGCTGAGCCGCGGGCTGCAGGTCTCCGGCGCGGTGGATGCCCTGGCTGGCCGGATACTGCCTGCCAAGGCCGGACCGACGCTGAGCATTGCGGCGCTGAGTTTTCTGGCCGCCGCGCTGTCGGGCTTCATGAACAACGTCGGCGCGCTGGCGCTGCTGATGCCGGTGGCCATCCAGCTGTCCGGACGGCTGGGGCTGCCTCCCGGCAAGGTGTTGATGCCGCTGGCCTTCGCCTCCATTCTTGGCGGCACTACCACGCTCATCGGTACGCCGCCGAATCTGATCGTGTCCGGCTTTCGCGCCAACCAGGCGGAATCGGGCGGCTACGGCATGTTCGAGTTCACAGCGGTCGGTCTGCCGCTGGCGCTGGTTGGCGTGTTGTTCATCGCGCTGGTCGGCTGGCGCCTGGTTCCGCGCCGTGAGCATGCCGGGGCAGAGAGCTTCGACACCGGCGCCTATTTCACCGAGGCCCGCGTGCCCGAGGGCAGCAAGGCCGATGGCATGCGTCTGCGCGAGATCGAGGTCGAGCTGGACAGCGCCGATGCGCAGATTGTCGGCCTCGTGCGCAACGAGGTGCGCATGACGGCGCCGAGTGGTGGTCGGGTCGTGCGGGCAGGGGACATTCTCGTCATCGAAGCCGAGGCCGACGGCCTGGCCGACATGCTCTCGCGTCTTGGGCTGACCTTGGAGGAAGCGGTTGAGCCCGATGAAGAGGCAAGGCCGGAAAGCGACAAGGAGGATGCGGCGGACACTCCGCGCAGCGATGATGTGGTGTTGATCGAGCTGGTGGTGCGGCAGGAGTCGAGTGCCGCCGGGCGCAGCGCCAGCGACATTCAGTTGCGCTCGCGCTATGGCATCAACCTGCTGGCGGTTTCGCGTGAGGGACGCGATTCGCATTCGCGCCTGCGCAGTCTGCGCATCCGCGAAGGCGACGTGCTGCTGATGCAAGGGGCGCCGGAATCGATTTCGGAGTTTGCCTCCGACTACGGATGTGTGCCGCTCGCGGAGCGCGAACTGCGCATCCCTGACCGACGCAAGGCGATCACCGCATCATTGATCATGCTGGTGGCGGTGCTGGTGGCGGCTGTCGGCTGGCTGCCGGCGGCCGTGTCGTTCGCTGGCGGTGTGCTGGCGATCATGGTCTCCCGCATCATCTCTCCGGCACAGGTCTATCACGCCGTCGACTGGCCTGTGGTCGTCCTGCTGGCCGCGCTGTTGCCGGTAGCCGGCGCCATGCAGGCCACCGGTGCGGCCGACCTGATCGCGCGTCTGCTGCTTGATGGCGTCGCGCGGGGCGATGCGGTTGTCGGCCTGATCGTGATCCTTGTGACCACCATGGTGCTCACCGACCTCATGAACAACGCCGCGACCGCAGCGGTGATGGCGCCCATCGCGCTCGGCGCGGCGCTGCAGTTGGGCGTCAACCCGGACACCTTCCTGATGGCGGTCGCCATCGGCGCCTCATGCGCCTTCCTGACACCCATCGGCCACCAGAACAACACGCTGATCCTCGGCCCCGGTGGCTTCCGCTTTGGCGACTACTGGCGCATGGGCCTGCCGGTGGATCTCATCGTTATCGCGCTGGGGGTGCCGCTGTTGCTGATGGTGTGGCCGTTGGCGGGTTGAGCGATGACGATGTGCTTGCGAAAGGCACCTCGTCGGAGGGTGTGCGCAGCCGCAGCTCTTTCGGTCGAGAGCGCTGGGCGTTGATGTGGTCGATCAACTGCCGGGCGCTGACGGTGGCTTCCACGACCGGGAAGGGACCGTCGATGGAGAGTTCAATGGTTCCGTCGTCGGCGACGGCATTTATGGCGAAGTACACCGGCATTGTGGCGCGCCTGGCCAGCTCGAAAATGGCCGGACTGATCAGACTGTAGATTTTGGTTTGCGGGTCACGGTAATCGACGGCGCAGCACACGAGCCTTTCAGCCTTGAGCGCGCGGGAGATGTGCACAAGGCTCAGTCGATCATTCGGTATCAGTTCGAGTGTGGGGTGCCGATCACGCCCCCAGTAAGGGTGCTGCATCATCTGCTGGGCATCTTTGAGCAGGCTTACCCGGTGACCGAGGTCGGAAAGTGCTGCATAAGCCGGGCCGTACCCTGCATGAATGCCGACGATGAGTGCAGACCCGTGCGCTCTGCCACGAGAAAATTCTTGTGGCATCCGTCGGTGTCGTTGCGGAGGACTGAAGCGCGGGTGTACTCGCGTCATCTGGGCGACCAGCAGGATGGTCAGCAGTTCGCGGGGGTCTGGCTGGTTGCGATGCCGGTAATGTTGTGCCAGAAAAGTCGCAAGACGGTTGCTCGTGAGTTTTTTCCAGGCTATCCGATAGCCGTGATCGGGTTGTGTGCCCGCATACACACGCAGGTGCCAGCGGACTATCGCATGCAAAGCGCTGCGAAGGGCTTGGCGGCTCATGCCAGTGCGCGTGCCGCCAGATCATGCAGTGTGCTGCGATCCCGGATTTCTGCGAGATCAATCTCGACTTCATACTCGGTTTCGATGGCCTGAATCAGTTCGAGCAGGCTCAGCGAATCCAGACCGATGTCGGAGATGCGTGCATCCAGTCCGTTGGCGGGCAGGCCATCGTCAAGGAACTCGTCTAGAAACTGCGCAAAATCCTTTTTGGCTTGGGTCATCGTGAGGCTTCTCCGTAACGTCGAAATACGCCCGGCGCTGCGGCCACGTCGGCGAGTTGACTCCAGTCGATGCTGGCGAAGGTCTCGCGCAGCACGATCAGGAAAGGGGTAGTGATTGCGAGTGCAAGTGCTTGCCCGGCACAGCTGTGATTGCCGCTTCCGAACGCGATTCCGCGATTGTTTCCGGTAGCGCCCGCGCTTGCCCAGGGCAACATGAGGATCACCGAGTCACCTTGCGCGATATGCAGTGCACCCAGTTGCACGTTGGCCGAGGCGAGCCGGCTGATGTAGTTCACCGGTGCGCTCATGCGGAACAGTTCCGTAGTCGATAGATTGGCCAGCAGTTGCTGACGCTCAGGCTCGTCACAGCCAAGCAGGCGCTTGAGGTATCCGGTCAGGGCGGACACCATGGGCTCGCGACCTTGCAGCGCGTAGCTCAGACGGATGTTGTCGTCCGGCGACGTGGCTCCGGCTGTGCGGGAAGTATCGAGAAAATCCGCGATCTCCCGACTTTTGCGATGGATGCGGCGCGGATGGTGAACCGGCTCGAACAAAGTTGCCGTGTCGCGGGTCAGCGCACGGTAGGGGGAGGTGAGCTGACTGTCCGTGGCTTCCATGGCGCGCCGGACGACGTTGTCGATGTAGGGTTCGACGACGTCCTGAACGAGTCGTTGCGGCGGCTCCTGTGACAGGCGCACGAAATGCCCGCGGGCAATATCCTCCAGTGTTGGAGCAAGTCGTCGCAGGGTCACTGCGTAAGCGCGCAGGAATGCGCGGCGGCGTGCGGCGTGTTTGTCGCCCGACAACTGAATCGGGTTGTCCGCAAGAAAATCTGCCGAGTGTTCCACCGGGAGGTCGAGGTGTTCCCCAAGCTTGCGTACGTTGGTGGCCAACGGACTGACTTCGAAGTTTTTCTCGTCTCCAAAGACGCGCTGGCAAAGATCGGCGGAATAGAGCAGATGGGTCTGGTGCTTTTCACCTTCGATTGTCTCGAAAGCATGTGCAGGAGGGGCGTTTTCGTCCATCCAGTCCGGACGTTCTTCCGTTAGCTCGGTGAGTTTCCCGATCAGGCGAAGCGAATGCACGTTGCGGGTTCCGTAGGTTCGGTTTGGGGGGGCGGGTGGCTCAGGTTAGCGCGCGCAGGAAGTCACGTGTTACCTGTGTAGTTTCGTCAGAGGCTTCTCTGCCTTGAGGCGCAGCACCGGGAGGCTGACCATGCCGGCCGGCCCCCGAATGGCGGTTACGGTCAAGCATGATGCCTGTTGTTCGAATCAAGCCATGTTCGTTCAGTCACCGCTGGCTGGGAAGCCCCTGAGTAGCGTCAGCAGTGCGTCGTCCTCGTGCACACACGCTCTGTGAATATGTCGTAAATGGGCTGCTCGTGTTCGGAGGAGAAGAGCGGTGTCTTTGATCCGGGTCGGCACGCTGTGCGCTCGCTTCAATGAGACTGGACACTGAGCGAACGTGGCGTGCTTCTTCCTTCGTTGATGAACCCGATGAAGCGCTGAGCGCTGGCAAGTGAGTCAATCACGAAATGAGGGCCTTCGACGGCCACCACGGCATTACCTGCTGAATCAATGCCGGGACGACCGAAATACATCGGCCTGCCGGTGCGCTTTGCCAGTTCGAACAAGGTGGGGTTGATGTAGGAATAGGTCTTTCGCTTCGGGTCTTGATAGTCCACCGCGCAGCAGATCGATTTTCCGTTGTCGAGTTCGCGCACGACACGTGCCAGGCAGAGACGATCATTCGGTATCAGTCGGAGGTCTGGATGCCGCGCCTGTATTCGTGCATGAAGATTCTTCCCGTGAGCGTTGGGCATTGAGTCGATCAGCAGGCACGCCGGGTGTCCGAGCTTGAGCACGGCCACCGCTGCCGCAGCATGGCCGGCATGGGTGCTGACAAAGATCGCCCCGAGTGGGGGCGAGGTACGCTGCAACTCAGGCGGAATGTTGTCGACCCGCATGGACAATGCGAAGTCGATGTGCGTGCGTCGGATGAAATCGATGCATAGCGCCATGAACAACTCATGCGCGTCGAACTCGCAACGATGGGCGTAGCGGGCTGCGAGGAATCCGGCCAGGCGGCTATCACGCAGCTTGCTCCATACGTGCGTGAATTGCTCCTCCGGACGGCGCGTGCGCACGGTCAGCGCGTGCAGCCAGACCATTGCATGCAGAGCACTTCTGCAAAGCTGCCGGCTCATTGGACGAATCGTTCGTAGAGTTGCCGCAGTGTGTTGTCGTCGGTGACCTGATCGAGATCGATAGTTATCTCGTATTCGTCATCAATGTCCTGGATCAATTCCAGAAAGCTGAGCGAATCGATCTCGAGATCAGCGATCCGGGTGTCCAGCCCCAGCGCCGGTGGCGCCTCGTCGAAATAGGGCGCGACGAATGCGGCGAAATCTTCGATGCTCTTTTTCATGGTCCGAATGCAAATGAACTGGGTGGAAGGCTGTTTGGCGGTGCTCTGCCTCAGGCTACGAAGCTGACCCCAAAGGCCAGCGGTGCGCGCGTGAATACGTGTCGTGAATACTGCAGAGGCTGGTCTGGCTGACTCAGTCTGAATGCCGGCAAGTGGGTCACGAGCGCACGCAGCATGGCTTGAGCCTCCATCCGCGCAAGCTCGGAACCAAGGCAGAAATGGGGGCCGGCGCCAAACGACAGATGACGGTTGGGCTGGCGGTCGATAATGAAATCGTCGGGATTCTGAAAGTGCGCCGGATCACGGTTGGCTGATCCGATCAGTGCGATGAGGACGTCGCCGGCCTTGATCGGAACGTCATCAATCAACAGATCCTGGGTCGCGTAGCGCAAGCGACGCTGGATCGGGGCCTCATAGCGCAGCATTTCTTCGACGAAGCTGTTGATCAGCTCGGGCGATGAACGAAGTCTCTCGCCAAGCTCCGGGCGGGTTGCGAGCAGAAGACCCGAGCTTGAGATGGTTGAGGTAGTCGTTTCCGTAGCCGCGGCGACAAACAGCATGCCAATGTCGACGAGTTGCTCCTCGGTCAGCGAGCCAGCTGCCAGCGCATCTGCTAGAAGCGCACTGAGCCATCCGCTGCTCTGATGAATGCCGTTCTGGCTGAAATGCTGTCGCAGGAAATTGCGGCAGTCGATCAAGGCCTGGGAGGTTTTCAGGCGTGAGCGGCGACGAGCCGAGAACAGTGCGGAAATTTTCGTTCGCCAGCCGATTTCGTAGCCCTTGCGGGCTTTCTTGTTCCCCGCGGACAGGATGGCATCGGACCAGGTTCGGAAGTGGCCAGCTTGCTCACGTACGTCACCGAGCATAGAGCACAGTACTTCGACCGGCAGCGGGGCAGCGAGGTCTGCCACGAACTCGCACGAGCTGCGCTCGGCCTGGACCTTGACCGTGTGCAATGCGATGTCGTTGATCAAGCCGGAGAGCTCGGCCAGTCTGGCTGCCGTGAATGATGGCTGGAGTATTTTCCGGGCTGTCCGATGCACCGTGCCATCCCCGCCGGTGAGCGTAGCCTCAAGGCCTTGCTGGCTGTTCGAGAAGCGCTCGGTATCCCGCAGCACGTTCAATACGTCGTCGTATCTGCCGACATGCCACGTACGAGCGGACGCTCCGGGCACTGCAGCGGCGGTTGCCCGAATGCGGGCGTAAGCAGGGTAGGGATTGTCCACAACAGCAGCGGGTGAGAGGTCGATCACGCGTGACGCCCGAAAGGTAAGCAAGTGTTACCGCACATCATGCCGCGATCTGTACTCGATCTCCAAATAAAGCGCTACCGATGTGGTACTGACGTGTCAGGGTGTTGCGACCCACTCACACACGCGGTTCCGGCCTGAGTCTTTCGCTTGGTAGAGGGCTTTGTCGGCCTTGTGCAGCAGCGCTTCCACGTCGTCGCCCGGCTGACGGAAAGCCAACCCCATGCTTGCCGTGATCGACAGACGCAGTTCGCCGTGTTCGATTTCCAGTGACTCTAGGGCGACACGCAGACGTTCAGCCAACGACAGCAAGGCTTCGGGTGGGGCGTTGATACAGGCAACGGCGAACTCCTCGCCGCCGATGCGCGCGGCAATGTCGCTATCGCGGAGGTGAGTGCCGAGCAGCGTGGCCACTGCCTTGAGGGCAGCGTCACCTGCGGCGTGGCCGAAGCGGTCGTTGACCTCCTTGAAGTGGTCGATATCGAGCGACATCAACGCCATGGAGGAACTGTCACGTTCGGCACGGGCGAGGTCACGCGTCATCCATTCAAAGAAATAGCGTCGATTGGGCAGCCCGGTGAGCGGGTCGGTGCGCGCCTCGGCTTCGGCCCGTTCGCGTGCCAGTTCGAGTTCGCGCGTGCGGCTGCGCACCTGGGCGCGCAGTCGCAGGATATGCGTCACCATGGCCAGCGTGATCAGCACGGCCAGGGTGGCGGAAATCTCGAGCCGGTGCTTGCTCAGCGCTTCGACGAAGTCCGGGTGCTCATTCGGGACGTAGATGAAGTCGGCCATGCTGATCGGCCGGTCCAGTTGGCCCTGGGCGCGGAACATGCTTTCAATGCGCCGCCAGCGTTCTTCGTTCATGTAGCCGATGGGCACCACGTTGGGCAGGATCAGCTCGATGATCCGGCGCGCTTCGAACATCAGGTGTTCGCGTGAGCGCCCCTGGGTGTTGTACTGGCGAAAGATCAGGTCGACGATGACCTCGGGGTGCTCCACGGCGTAGCGCCAGCCTTTGGCGGTGGCCTCCACGAAGCGACGCACGCCCTCCGGGTCCCGCTCGATCTGGTTCTCGGTCGTGATCAGGAGGTCGCCGTAGAAATCCACGCCGTAATCGCTCGGCGAGAAGATGCGGTGCGCGATGCCGAGTTGCGACAGCGTGAAGGGCTCATTCGTCGTGTAGGCGTTGTAGGCATCGGTACGGCGGTCGATGAGTGCAGCCACATCGGTATCGGCCGATAGCAGCGTGAACGTGTCGGCGGGAACGCCTGCGGCCTGCAGCATCGACATCAGCTCGGCGTTGAGGTATCCGCCTTGCAGCATCACGTGCCGGCCGCGCAGATCACTCAGTTCGTCGATGCCCGACTCTTCGAGCGTGAGCAAGACCGAGGGGGATTTTTGGAAGAAGGCTGCCAGGGCGACGATCGGCACGCCGGTGGAGCGGTACAGCAAAACCCCCGAATCGCCGACCGCATAGTCCACGCGACCGCCGACGAGCTGGTCGACGGGCGTCACCCCCTGACGATGCTCGAGTACGTTTACGTCGAAACCGGCGTCACGGTAGTAGCCCTGCTCGATGGCAGCGTAGTAGCCGGCAAACTGGAACTGATGTGTCCATTTGAGCTGGACGCGCACGCTCTGCAGGGAAGGCTGTGCAAGGACCGTGAACGGGCAAAGCAGCAGCCAGACCAAGGTCAGGCTGCGCGATAACTCAAGGGTCAGACGACAGCACGGGATCTGCATCGATCCGCTCCAGGCCCTGCGGGGCCGCTCGACAAGCGTTCATGGTGCCCGATTCCCGCGAGCGGATGCGGCGGCGGGCCGCGTCTGTTGGAAGATATGCCTACAGTCTGTGGCTTGGATGCCACGGCGCGGCCGCAGAGGGGGTTTCAGGACAGATTCATGAGCATGAGGCGGGCTTGCTCGCCATAGCTTGCGCCCGGCGATTCGGCCAGCGCGCAAAAACCCATCTTCGACCAGAAGCCTTCCGAAGCCTGGATGGAAACCAGCAGTGCCTGGCGCTTGCCGTGCGCCATCGCACTGTCGAGCACCCGTTGCGCCAGCTGTCGGCCTACGCCGCGCCTGGCCGCAGCGGGTGAAATCGCCAGGTCGTGCAGGAACAGTAGGTCCCCGCCCGAGTCGGACGGCAGTGGCTGATGCAGCTTCGGAGCCTGCAGCGAGTGCCACGCATGGGCCAGCACGTAGGCAGAAATCCGTTGTTCGTCGTCACGATGGACAAAGCAGAACTGCGGCGAATGCAGCCACTTTCCGCGCATCACCGAGAGCGACTCGGGCTCGACTGCGCGGTACACCTCGCGCTGGATACGCAGGATGTCGGGCCAGAGGTCGTCAGTGATGGAGCTGATCGTCATGCGTTTGCCGCGAGGGTGAAAAGGTGGATCAAATGCAAAAGGCGCACACCCTTGGGTGTGCGCCTTCAATTTCCCGCTGATCAGGCTGGATCGAGCGGGGTAGAGGTCAGCCGCAAGTCCCCACCGCACCGCAGGCCGTGCAGAAATCGCAGCCGTCCTTGCGGATCACGGAGTGGTTGCCGCATTCGGCGCACAGGCCACCCTGCATGACTTCCGGATCGCTGCCCTTGTGCGGGGCTTCGAGGATGCCCATTTCGCGGGTCGGGAAGCCTTCTTCGTTCAGCACGCCGAGCATGGCGTAGCGGTGAATGATGAGGCGGGCCATGTAGGCCACCGTGCTCGGGAAGTTCTGCTGACGGCGCGTGCCCGGCACGAAGGCCATGAAGTCACCCAGCGGTTCCGGGTAGCTCAACAGCTTGCGCAGCTTCATGCCGATCCAGGCCGGATCCATCACGCGCATGTCCAGCGCGAGGATGCGGGTCAGGCCATCGAGGGCGCGCGGGTAGTTGCCGGACAGCCACACCGAGTACGGGCGGGTGACGCCGTCGGGCAGCGTGATTTCCTTGAGGCCCAGCACGAAGTCCTCGCCGGTGGCGGGGTTGCTGATGTCGACCGTCCAGGACAGCGTGCCGTCGGTGCCGGTCTTGGGCTCCTGCAGGCTGAAGAGGGTGTCGAGCACCGGCGTCGGGGCGTCGCCTTCCAGCGCCTTGAGCTTCTCGCAGCGGTGACGCACGACCTGGGCGAATGCCGAGACCACGCCCGGGAACGTCTTCTTCTCGCCGTGCGGCGGGAAGGGCATTTCGAAGGACTTCTCGCCGATGGTCTGGGCCAGGGTGTCGAGCTTGAGCTTGAGCCAGCCGCGGTCGTTGGCGCGCATGTCCATCGACAGCGTCTTGGCGACAGCGCCGAGGCCGCGCGGCTGGTCGGCGCCGTTCACCCACACTTCGAACGGGAAGGCGTCGTGGCCCTTGGCGTCGGTGGTGAAATTGCCTTCGCTGTCACGCTCAATGTGGCCGACGAACAGCGCGAACTCGCCCTGCGGGCTGTTGAGCATGTAGGTCCAGGCCATGTTGCCGTCCGGCATGTCCGGGCGGCCGGGCCAGCGCAGGCTGGACAGCACCGGGGCGGGCAGGCTCTTGATCGACAGGCGGCGGTTGGGGTCGGTCAGTTCGACGTCCTGCGGCTGCTTCTGCTCTTCGGTCGGGGTGACCGACAACACCGAGCCCAGCACGCTGTTCGGGCGATAGGTGGCCAGACCCTTGAGGCCGGCTTTCCAGGCGCTCATGTAGAGGTCTTCAAAGTCGGCGTAGGGGTAGTCAGCCGGTACGTTCACCGTCTTGGAGATGGACGTGTCGACGTACGGGGCAACCGCCGCGACGATGTTCTTGTGGGCTTCGGCCGAGATTTCCAGCGCGGTGACGAAGTAGGGCGGCAGCTTGGTGACGTCGCCGCCGCCATGCTTGTACAAACGCCATGCGTAGTCTTCGACGGCGTATTCCTTGAAGGTGCCGTCGGCCATGCGCTTGCGGCGCGTGTAGGTGTAGGAGAACGGCGGCTCGATGCCGTTCGAGGCGTTGTCGGCAAAGGCCAGCGAAATCGTGCCGGTGGGCGCAATCGACAGCAGGTGCGAGTTGCGGATGCCGTGCTTGCGGATCTTCTCTTTGACGTCGTTGGGCAGACGCGAGGCAAAGTTGCCGCCCGACAGGTACATGTCGGAGTTGAACAGCGGGAAGGCGCCGCGCTCGACAGCCAGCTCGACCGAGGCCAGATAGGCACGGTTGCGCATGTACTCGGAAATCTTGGTCGCCATGGCGCACGCCTCAGGCGTGTCGTAGCGCAGGCACAGCATGATCAGCGCGTCGCCTAGGCCGGTGAAGCCGAGGCCCACACGGCGCTTGTTCTGCGCTTCGCGGTGCTGCTCTTCGAGCGGCCAGTGGGTGGCTTCGAGCACGTTGTCGAGCATGCGCGTGGAGACGTCCACCACCTTGCCGAAGCCGTCAAAATCGAAGCTGGCCTTGTCGGTGAACGGATTCTTCACGAACGGGGTGAGGTTGATCGAGCCCAGGCAGCAGCAGCCATACGGCGGCAGCGGCTGTTCGGCGCAGGGGTTGGTGGCCTCGATGGTCTCGCAGTAATACAGGTTGTTGTCCTGGTTCATGCGGTCGAGGAACAGGATGCCCGGCTCGGCGTGGTCGTAGGTCGAGCGCATGACCTGGTCCCACAGGTCGCGAGCACGCACCTTGCGGTACACCCACATGCCGTCATCGCGCTGATAGGCACCGGCCTCGCGCAGTTCGGCGGTCGGCTCGGCCTTGTGCACGAGTTCGACGTCGGTGTCTTTTTCGACCGCCTTCATGAACGGGTCGGTCACGCCCAGCGAGATGTTGAAGTTGGTGAGGTCGCCCTGATCCTTGGCGTGGATGAAGTCCTCGATGTCCGGGTGGTCGCAGCGCAGCACGCCCATCTGCGCGCCACGGCGTGCACCGGCGGACTCGACGGTTTCGCACGAGCGGTCGAACACACGCATGTACGAAACCGGGCCGGAGGCGTTGGACTGGGTACCCTTGACCATCGCGCCTTTCGGGCGGATGGAGGAGAAGTCATAGCCGACACCGCCGCCGCGGCGCATGGTTTCTGCGGCCTGGGCCAGCGCGGTGTAGATGCCGGGGCGGCCATCCACCGATTCGGTAACCGAGTCGCCGACCGGCTGCACGAAGCAGTTGATCAGCGTGGCGGCCAGCTTGGTGCCGGCGGCGCTGTTGATGCGGCCTGCGGGCACGAAACCGTTTTCCTGCGCTTCGAGGAACTTGGCTTCCCAGTGCGCGCGTTTGTCTTCTTTTTCAACCGCAGCGAGTGCGCGCGCGACGCGGGCGCGCACTTCGGCGATGCTGGTTTCGCCGTTCTTGGCGTACTTCTCGACCAGCACTTCGGCGCAGATTTCCTGCTCCTTGAGGGTGCTGGCATCAGCGCGGATCGCGGCGGGGGTGGAGTTCTTGGCGCTCATGATTTCGGGAGGGCTCCGTGTTTGTTTCGGGACAGACCGAAGCATAGCCCCTGAATGTGCTTTCTGCAAAAAATTAAAATCGTTTAAAAACAGTTAGTTGGTATTTTTAACGGTATGCACCATCGTGGCACACAACTAGATGTAGTAGTACTTTCGTTGTGCATTTCAGGGCTTAAACACAGCAAATTCAAGGCGCTTCCTGTGAAATCTCCCGCCGAAAAGGGCGCCGGCCATGGGCAGAAAAATTTGCAGCAAGATGTCTCCAGGTGTGTCGCGAGTGCAACGCAAGCTCATTCGGCGGCCGTGCGCTGTGGTGGGGTGAAGCGGATGACCTGGCGCGGCGGAATCTCGGGTTGAAGCGTGACATGACCGATGCCGAATCGCTCCCGCAGCAAGGACTGGAGGCGTGGCAGTACCTCTGGCCAGTCTTCGCCGCGCATCAGCACGATATGGGCAGACAGTGCCGTTTCACGCGAATCCAGACTCCAGATGTGCAGATCATGCACCGAGGTGACACCGTCGATGCCGGCCATGGCCGTGCCGACCGTATTCAGCGAGATGCGTGGCGGCACGCCGTCGAGCAGGGTGTGCACGGCCTGGCGCAGCAGGCGCAGCGTGGCGGCGAGGATGAGGCCGCAGATCAGCACTGACAGCAGCGGGTCGATCGGCGTCCAGCCGGTGAAGTGGATCACCACGCCCGCCACCAGCGCAGCCACCGAGCCGAGCAGATCGCCCATCACATGCAACAGCGCCGCCCGCGTGTTGAGGTTGGCTTCGCCGCGCGACAGCAGCCAGGCCACGATCACGTTGATCACCAGCCCGATGAGGGCAACCAGCATCACGGCCAGCCCATCCACGGCGCGTGGCGTCATCAGCCGTTCGACGGCATGCCACACGATGATGCCGACCACGATCAGCATGGCCAGCGCGTTGATGAAGCCGGCCAGGGTCTCGACGCGACGCAGGCCGTAGCTGTGTGTGTCGCTGGCCGGCAGTATCGACAGCCGTGCTGCAACCGCAGCCAGCGCTAGCGCCATGCTGTCCGTGACCATATGTCCGGCGTCCGACAGCAACGCCAGTGAGCCCGACCACCAGCCGGCCAAGGCCTCCACGATGGCGAACCCGAGCGTGAGCATCAGCGCGAAGATCAGCACACGTGAAGAGGCGTTCCCGCCATGTGCGTGATGATCATGGTGGTCATGCCCGTGAGCGTGGTCATGGTGGTGGTCGTGATGGTGCGCCATCGGAGTATCGTTCTCGTGGTGTTGGCGAGCCTGGGCTCGCGGCCGGGGGAGGCTACATGATGCGCATCATCAGCTGGAACATTCAATGGGGGCGGGGCGCCGATGGACATGTGGATCTCGCGCGCACGGTCGAGGCGCTGCGCGCGCTGGGGCCGGCCGAGATCATCTGTCTGCAGGAAGTGACGCGAGGCTTCGTGTCGCTTTCGGGCGAGCCGGATGACGAGGTGGCTGTACTGTCGGCGGCCTTGCCGCAGCACGAGGCGGTGTTTGCGTCAGGTGTGGACGTGCAGGGCGAAACCGGCGGGCGCGGGCAGTTCGGCAATCTGCTGTTGTCGTCGCTACCGGTGCTGCAGGTCTTGCGTTACGCCCTGCCGTTTCCGGCCGACCCCAAGGTGCCGGGCATGCCGCGTTGCTGTCTGGAAGCCGTGGTGGACTCGCCCTTTGGCCCGCTACGCGTGCTGACCACGCATCTGGAGTACTACTCCGCGCGTCAGCGCCGGGCACAGATCGCCGCGCTGCAGGCGCTGCAGCAGGAAGCTGCGGAACATGCTTTGCAGGCGCCACGAGGCAAGGACGGGAACCCCGCCTTTGCGGCCCGGCCCCGACCCGAGCAGGCCGTGCTGTGCGGAGATTTCAACATGGAGCCGTCATCCGACGACTACGCCACGATGGAGGCGCCGCAGTCGCCATGGCGGGATGCCTGGCATGTTGCGCACGGCAGTGCGCCGCATGCCGCCAGTGTCGGCCTGCACGGCGCGGACTGGCCGGGTCGTCAGTACTGCTGTGATTACTTCTGGGTCTCCGCGCCACTGGCTACGCGTGTGCGTGATGTGCGCGTGGATGCCGGCACGCCGGCATCCGACCATCAGCCGCTGGTGCTCGATCTGGGTTGAGCCTCAGCCTGCAGCAGCGTCCGGATCGAGCGGCTCGATCAGGTCGCGGTAGGCATGCCAGGTAGCGTGACCGACGATGGGCATCAGTACGACCAGCCCGAGGTGGAAGGTCATGAAGCCGATCAGCGTGAAGCTGACGATGATCATGGCCCATACGATCATGGCCATCGGATTGAGCAGCAGCGCGCCGACGCTGCCGAGCATCGACGACACCGCGTCCTGGTTGCGGTCGAGCATCAGCGGCAGCGAACAGAGGCTGAACGCGAAGGCGACCGTCGCGAAGATCAGCCCGACCCCGGTGTAGATGGCGAGGAATTGCAGGTTTTCAGCGACCAGCAGTTGCTTGAGGAAGCCCGACAGATTGGGCATTTCGGTGGTGTAGAACAGCGCGAAGATGACCAGTGAGGCGCGTGCCCATACGATGAACACGATGCCCAGCACGACGGCGAAAATGCCGATGTTGCCGGCGTTGCGCTTCCATACCGTGAGGGTGGGCGTCAGCGAACAACCGTCGCCTCGCTCGTGGCGGCGGCTGATCTCGTACAGGCCCATGGCCAGAAACGGGCCGAGCAACAGAAAGCCGGAGGTCACGGCCATCGCGTATTCGTAGGCATGCTCGAAGACGAAGGTCATCAGCAGGCCCATGCCGGCAAAACAGAAACCGTAGAACAGACTCGGCACCGGGCAGCTCTTCAGGTCGCTCATGCCGCGAGCGAGCCAGCGAAAGGGTGCAGTGGCCGGGATGTTTCTGGGGCGTGGAAAGGGAAGCCCCTCATCCCCACCGTTGGCAGCGTTGCCGGATTGCGACATCTCTCCCTCCTGTTGGCGTCGAACCATTTTTGTTTTTTGTGTTCTTCTACCGTATCGGGCTCGGCGTACGCTCAGGCGAAGTCGCCTGGTTCGACAATGCGTTCGAGGGCCGCCATGCGGTCCTTCAATGCGAGCTTTCTTTTCTTCAGGCGCCGGAGCAACAGCACGTCATCCACCGGAGTCCCGGCCAGCTGCACAATGGCGGCGTCGAGATCGCGATGCTCTTCGCGCAGTGCTTCAAGCTGTAGACGCAGTACGTCGAGTTCTGAACCTGTCTCGCTCATGCTGCGATGATCCATCCGGCTGGCCTTGACGCCTGCTATGGTAGGCGTGCACCGGGGCGATGACAACATGCTTCTTGGAACCCTGCAGGGATCTTGAAAATACGCCGGAAGGCGCCATCTAGTAAGCTGGGAGTAAGCTTGATGTAGTCCGAGCAGTTTCACCAGACCACAGTGAAAGGAGTGCCGAAATGATGCGAATCGTTTGCAATAGCCCGGATCTTTATGTGGTCGACTATCCCGCCATCGACGCCGTCGAAGTCATCGACAAGCGTGTCGGCAGAGGTGTGCTGATGCGCGACGAGGCCGCCCAGCGCTTTCGCGCAGAACTCGAGGAGTGGGCCGAATCGGCCGATCCCGATACGCTCGAATCCTTTATCTGCCACTACGGCGCCTTGATGACGCAGAACGCGATCTATCATTGACGCCCCATCCACCACCTGACGGCAGGGCATGAACAAGGCATTCACCAGGGAAAGCGACGGCGACGAGGACGAGCAGGATGTCCCCGCCGCCGTCCGCCTGCCGCCCGGCACCAAGAACTACATCACGCGGCGCGGCTACGATGTGCTGCGTGCCGAACTCGAAGAACTCGTCAAGCGCGAACGCCCGAAGCTGGTCGAAGTCGTGGCCTGGGCCGCCGGCAACGGGGATCGCTCCGAAAACGGTGACTACATCTACGGCAAGAAGCGCCTGCGCGAGATCGACCGTCGCATCCGCTTCCTGATCAAACGCATCGAGAACGCCGAAGTCATCGACCCCGAACTGCAGGCCGGCAACGACCAGGTCTTCTTCGGCGCGACCGTCACCATCGACGACGTCGAAGGCGGCAACGAGCAGACCTGGCAGATCGTCGGTGTAGACGAAACCGACGCCGGCAACGGCCGCATCAGCTGGATTGCGCCGCTCTCGCGTGCGCTGATCAAGGCACGTGAAGGCGATATCGTGCGTTTCATCAGCCCGGCTGGTCCGCGTGAAATCGAGGTGATCGAGGTGCGCTACATCTGAGGGCTTGAAATCGCCGCAAGTGCGCCCATATCGCATCCGTTGATCAACCTACGGAGTCGACGGGATGTCTCAGACCGCTACCGCGCAAACCCACGCCTTTCAGGCCGAGGTGAAGCAGCTGCTTCACCTGATGATTCATTCGCTGTATTCCAACCGTGAAATTTTCCTGCGTGAGCTGATCTCGAATGCGTCGGACGCGTGCGACAAGCTGCGCTTCGAGGGGCTGGACAACGGCGCGCTGTTCGAGAATGACGCCGAGCTGAAGATCCGCATCGGCTACGACAAGGCGGCGCGCACCATCACCGTGTCGGACAACGGCATCGGCATGAGCGCCGATGAGGTGGTCGCGCATCTGGGGACCATCGCCAAGTCGGGCACGAAAGAGTTCTTCGGCAAGCTCACCGGCGATCGCCAAAAGGATGCCAACCTGATCGGCCAGTTCGGCGTGGGCTTTTATTCGGCATTCATCGTGGCCGACAAGGTCACGGTCGAGACGCGGCGCGCGGGCCTGCCTGCAGAGGCCGGCGTGCGCTGGGAGTGCTCGATGACCGGCGAGAGCGCCGGTGAGTATTCCACTGAGCAGATCGACAAGATTGATCGTGGCACGTCCATCACGCTGCACCTGCGCGAGGACCAGGACGATCTGCTGTCTGGCTGGCAACTGCGCAGTCTGATCCGCAAGTACTCCGACCACATCGTCCAGCCCATCGTGATGAAGAAGGAGGACTGGGATCAGGAGAAGAACGAGCAGGTCGTCGCGGATGAGGACGAGACCGTCAACCAAGCCAGCGCGCTGTGGGCGAAGTCGAAGAACGACATCTCGGACGATGAGTACAAGGCCTTCTACAAGCACGTCGGTCATGATTACGACGAGCCGCTGGCGTGGACGCACAACCGCGTAGAGGGGCGCCACGAATACACGCAGTTGCTGTACGTGCCGAAGAAGGCCCCCTTTGACCTGTGGGACCGCAACAGCCGCCACGGTGTGAAGCTGTATGTGAAGCGTGTGTTCATCATGGATGACGCCGAGAAACTGCTTCCGACTTATCTGCGCTTCGTGCGCGGGGTGGTCGATTCGGCCGATCTGCCACTCAACGTGTCGCGCGAGATCCTGCAGGAGAGCAAGGACATCGATACCATCCGCGCCGGTTGCACCAAGCGCGTGCTGGGTCTGCTCGAGGATCTGGCGAGCAGCGACGAAGCCGGCGACAAGGAGAAGTACGCCGGCTTCTGGGCGGAATTCGGCAATGTGCTGAAGGAGGGCGTCGGTGAAGACGCCGCCAACAAGGACAAGATCGCCGGCCTGCTGCGCTTTGCTTCAACGCTGGCGGACACACCGGACGAGACCGTCTCGCTGGCCGACTACATCGGCCGCATGAAGGAGGGGCAGGACAAGGTCTATTACGTGACCGCCGAGACCTTCAACGCCGCAAAGAACAGCCCGCATCTGGAAATCTTCCGCAAGAAGGGCATTGAGGTGCTGCTGCTGTCCGACCGCGTCGACGAATGGGTCACCGGCAACCTAACCGAGTTCGACGGCAAGCCGCTGGTGTCGGTCGCCAAGGGCGGGCTGGATCTGGGCGGGCTGGAGGACGAGGCCGAGAAGAAGGAGGTCGAGAAGGCCGCCGACGAGTTCAAGGACCTGCTCGAGAAGATGCAGAGCAGTCTGGGTGAGCGCGTCAAGGAAGTGCGTGTGACGCATCGCCTGACCGATTCGCCTGCCTGCTTGGTAGCCGACGAGCACGATGTCGGCATGAACCTGTCGCGCATCCTGAAGGCGGCCGGCCAGAATGCGCCGATGTCCAGACCGATTCTCGAGATCAATCCGACGCATCCGGCCGTGCTGCGCCTGAAGTACGAGGAGACCAGTTTCGATGACTGGGCAGCGGTGCTGTTCGACCAGGCCTTGCTGGCTGAAGGGGGCGCGTTGGACGACCCGGCGACCTTCGTCAAACGCATCAATCAACTGATGCTGGCAATGAGCGGAAAGTAAGCCGCTGCACGACAAAAAAGGCCGCATACGCGGCCTTTTTTATTTACGTGGCTCCGAAGCGTCCGACGCTTCGGGTGGCCCTTCGGACGGTGTCTCCGATGGGGGCGGCGTGGGCGGTGGCGCGTGCTCGCGCCTGACCTCGGCTTCGGTCCGGCGCAGAAGCGGATAGGCCAGTGCCTGATAAAGCGGCACCGGCGAGACGGTGCGCGCGATGGCGTGTGCAATCACCGAGGTCGCCATCAAGGGCAGCAACATATGGTGGTTGTCGGTCATCTCCATGACGATCACGAAAGAGGTGATCGGCGTCTGCGTCATGGCGGACAGAAAGGCCACCATGCCGAGCGCGAGAATGGCCGATGCCTGTTCCGGCGGCAGGAACCACGCCACGTTGGCGCCCAGGCCTGCGCCGACCGCAACGGCCGGTGCGAAGATGCCGCCCGGAATGCGGCTGACAAAGACCAGCCAGATGACGAACATCTTGGCCAGCAGGAAGTACATCGGCAGCGGCGTGCTGCCTTCGAGGGCGTTCTTGGTCTCGTCGTAGCCGGTGCCGTAGGTCAGTCCGCCGGTGGACAGGCCGACCAGCGCCGTGGCCAGACCGCAGCCGGCTGCGAACAGAACCGGACGACTTGCAGCGAACTCACCCAGCTTTCCCGGCAGGCCGCGCGAGGAAGCAATCAGGACGCGACTGAACAGGCCGCCGAACAGACCGCCAAAGGCGCCGCACAGGATGATCGGCCAGATGCCGGCGGGCCATTGCAGTGTGGCCGGTGTGGAGCCGAAGTAGGTGTAGCCACCCAGCACGGCGAGCGACATCAGACCGGCAAAGATCACACTGGTCAGCGTGGTGTTGTTGGCCTGGAAGGCGCGGTAGCGACACATCTCCTCGATGGCGAACATGATGCCGCCGAGCGGGGTGTTGAATGCCGCGGCTACGCCCGCACCACTGCCGGCCACGATCAGGTCCCGGCTCGACGCGATGCGGTTCTTGCGTCGGCGTCCGTACAAGGCATGCATGATCGATGCGCCGATCTGCACGGATGGCCCCTCGCGGCCGACCGAGGCGCCGCACAACAGGGCGCCCAGCGTTAGGAAGACCTTGGCGATGGCGATACGGACGGACAGCAGCTTGCGGCGGATGCCGCGGTTGTCGGTGAGCGAGGCAGCAATGGCCTGCGGGATGCCGCTGCCCAGCGTGCCGGGAATGAAGGTGCGTGCGATCCATACCAGCAGCGCGAAGCCGGCCGGTGCGACGATCAGGGTGAGCCATGGCCGGTCATCCATGACCTCGCGATGAATCGCGATGGCCAGCTCGGCGCCAATGGCAAAAAGAATGCAGATCAGGCCGGCAAACAGTGCTCCGAAAACCAGCAGCAGGCGTTGCCGCCAGCGGTGCAGTGACAGCCAGGGCATCGCATAACGCAATCCGCCGCGCCTGAAGTGGCGCCACGCGCGGGTCGAGGTGATGCGAAGCTGTTTCATCGGGAAACGTGTTCCGGCGGCTGGCGACGATGCGGACGTGCGGCTTAAACGTTACGATACGCGGAATGCCGCAGGGCGCAATGCAGCTGCGGCATTTCCTGCCCGGTCCAGCCTTCGGAGTGTCATTCATGCCACGCAAAAGCGCATCCTCAAGCGCCTCGTCGATTTCCGCGACGCCGGTGATCGTTTCGCCACTGTCGGTGTTGCAGCGGTTTCGTGTGCTGATCCGTACCGCGCAACGCCACTCTCAGTGGATCGAGCGACAGAGCGGGATCACCGGTGCGCAGCTGTGGGCCTTGCAGGAACTGTCCGAGAAGGCAGGCTTGCGCGTGGGCGAGCTGGCCAATCTGATGGCGTTGCACCAGTCGACGGCGTCGAACATGATTGATCGGCTGGAAACCGATGGCCTGGTGCGCAAGGAGCGCACGGCTGCAGATCAGCGCGTGGTGCGGCTGTACCTGACCGACAAGGGCAGTGATCTCCTTGCCGCCGCACCGTCACCCGCGCGAGGCGTGTTACCCGAGGCACTGCGGATGCTTGCGGAGGAGGATCTCACCCGGCTGCAGGGCGATCTGGACATGCTGTTGCGCCAGATCAAGGCCATGGATGAGGGCTTCGGCATGCAGCCCTTGCCGTTTACCGAATGAGCGCAACGCTCAGGGATTGACGTCCAAGGCCCACCACAGCGCCTGCATGTAGGCCTCCGCCGCGCTTTCGGTGCTCAGTTCGCAGGTGCTGGCGAGCTTGCCGATGCGTTCGGTGTCGCCCTGTTCCCACGCAATCGCCAGATCCAGCAGGCAGGCGTGCGGACCGCTGTCCTCAAGCACTGCGCTGCGAATGTCGTCGGGCACAGCCAGTGCGTCCAGGGCTCCCTGCATGTCGGCCTGCAAGACGACATCGACCAGGGACAGCAGACCCACCAGAAACAGCGTTTCGCCATCTTGCCCGGCAGCCTCGCCGAGCAGTTCCATCATGCGCGCCCGCACCAGAGCGGACTCCATTGCGGCGTGCGAGCGGCCGTCTGGCTTGCAGCCCGAGAACACGGCCATCATCACCCAGCGTGTCAGCCGCTTGCGCCCGACCAGATGCAGGGCCTCTTCTATGGAATGCACTTCGCGCGGGAGACCGCCCGCGGCCGAATTGGCGTAGCGCAGCATGCGCAAGGCGATGGCGGCATTGCGCTTGAGAAGGGTGACGATGCGCAGGTTGTCATCGTCGGTGCGCAAGGCCTCCAGCAGCGGCCGGGCGTTGGCGACGTCCACATCGAGATCGCGCGCGGCCCATTCCTCACGTCGTGTAATGAAAGGGCCGTGAAACCAGTTCGCGCCAAGCGAGTGGAAGAAATGGAAATCGTCGAGGCTGTCGAGGTTGAGAGCCAGCACCTCGATCGAGCGGCCTTGCTGCCGCAGGGAACTGAACATCGTGCGCACGCTTTCGGGGTCGCAGCCGGCGCTGTCAGTGATGATCAGGTCAATGGCGTCGAGCAGGTGCGCGGGGATGTCATCTGCTCGACGGGCATGCAGTGCGATCCGGAAACCGGCGCCGCGCAATGACCGGATCTGCGGCAGCAGGGTGGCGGCGTCGGGCAGTGGTTCGCCGGCGATGCGTTCGAGCGCGAGCACCGTATTGCGTGGGGACAGACGTCGAACGCTCTCGTGCGCGAGAAAAGAGTCGGGCAACTCGACCACCGCACTGCGATGCCCGAGCAGTCGCGGCACTTCAGCCTGCAACAGGCTGCCGGTAAGTACCTCGGCATAGACGTGGTGCACGATGCGGCTGCTGCGCCGGATGCGGTTGCGCGTGCTCTCGCGCAACATGAATCGATAGCCGGCAATGCGCTGGTCGCGCCCGAGCAAGGCTTCGCGGCACAGCAGGGTGGAGGACACCGCTTCCAGTCTGGAGGCCCCGGATGGGCTCGTGTCCCGCAAGGGGGCATGACGGTTCAGATCGTCAATCCCCTTGCTCACGGCCGGCGCAGGAGCTCGTCGAAACCAGTCGAACAGGCTTTTGAACATGCGCTATCGCCGCCGCTCAGAGTGAATAGTCAGTGTATACAAACAGTGTTCGCAACGAGTTTCAATCCGGTGCAAACGGAGGCTTCCGGACGCTTCTCGTGGCATTTCCGCAAATCGGCCATGGGTGTGGAATGCAGGCAACAATCGTTTGCATACGGTCTTGCCCGCGACGTATCATCCTGACGCATCAGGGGGTTAGAAAGAGAGAGAGCAAGAGCAGGGCACCAATAAGAATCAATCCACAACAGAGGGAGATCGTATGGTGGGGAAACGTATATTGATTGCCGTGGGGTTGGCGCTGGCGTGTGGTTCGGCCGTCGCGACCGAAGGCAGTCCGGAGGCCGCAAAGGACAAGCTCTCGATGTGTCAGGGCTGTCATGGCATTCCGGGTTACCGCACGGCATATCCGGAAGTCTATCCGGTGCCGCTGCTGGGCGGACAGCACGCCGAGTACATCGTCAAGGCCCTGCAGGCCTACCGCGACGGTACGCGCAAGCATCCCAGCATGGTGGCGATCGCTCGCAGTCTGAGCGATCAGGACATGGCCGATCTTGCGGCCTACTATGCCCAACCGGAGAAGTGAGACGATGAAGGCTTTCGGCAAAGTTTCCTGCCTGGCGGCCCTGGTGTTCGCCATTTCGATTCCTGCCCATGCCGGCGACGCCGAGCGCGGCAAGACCCTTTCCACAACGTGTGCGGCCTGTCACGGCCCCACCGGTACCAGCCTGGCTCCGGCCTTCCCGAACATCGGGGGGCAGATTCCGGAGTATCTCTACCGCGCCTTGCTCGACTACAAGCTCGGCAACCGTGAAGACCCGATCATGACGGGGCAAGTGGCCAA
Organism: Pseudazoarcus sp. NS36; assembly: GCF_059703705.1. Taxonomy (NCBI): domain Bacteria; kingdom Pseudomonadati; phylum Pseudomonadota; class Betaproteobacteria; order Rhodocyclales; family Zoogloeaceae; genus Pseudazoarcus; species Pseudazoarcus sp. NS36. The sequence goes on from NZ_BAAKJA010000005.1 coordinate 157,074, forward strand.
TCTGAGCAAGCAGGACATGAAGGATCTGGCTGCGTATTACGGTTCCCAAAGCGGTCTGCGCCTGAAGCGCTGAAACCCGGCCAGACAGACATGCGCCGCACCTCGCCGCAAGGCGGGTGCGGCGTTTTCACGCTTGCTGCGTGCCAAGCAGCAGCGGGAGCGGACAGTCGAGCGCTTGGCAGGTCGCGCGCAGCAGCTCGAGCTCGGTGGCCGTAACGTGCCCGTCGTACAGCACCGCTGCTGCGCAGGCCTCGACCAGCTTGCGGCGAAAAACGGGTTGGGTGGACGACAGTGCCCCCAGCACACGATCGAGTTCTTCGATGGGAAAACGCGAGGGCTGGTCGTCGAAGTCTGCACGGCCGTCAAAGGGCGTCAGTGCACTGGCCGCATTGAAAGCCGCGCGCGCATTCTCCTCATCGGCATGTCCGGCCCGTGCCAGCAAAGCGAGCAACGTATGAGCGCCGTCACGCAGTGCGGCCGGGCTTGGCGAGGATTCGCGGCGGAAGCTTTCGCGCGGCAGTAATGCAGCTTTCAGCAGTCTGCGGGCGACATACTCGAATGCAGAGGTACGTCCATCGGCGTGAATCAGTGCATCGGCCAGCTTGAGCACGATTGCCCGGTCGGGTGGGCGCAATTCTCGCAGCGCCGGCAAGGCAAGATCGAGCAAAGGTAGACGCTCGCCGGCCGGCATCTGCGCCAGCATACGGGCCACACGCTCGCAGTGCTGGCCGGATTCTTCACCCAGTCGCTCGCTGATTTCCGCCAGTTGTTTCCGCCGGATCTCGTCCTGTCGCGACAGCAGCAGCGCGAACATGGTTGCGCGGGCCCCTTGAGGGGTGTGCAGCGTGTCCATCAGTCCATCGGGCAGGCCCGCGATCAGCGCGCTACCGGCGCTGACATCCTGTGGGCTGACCGAGCCTACGCTGGCGCCGACGGTTTCGGCACTCAGACCCGAGACACCTTCTGGCAGCGTGCTTGTGTTGCTGGCCTTCCTGTCCTGGATGCGTTTGCGCGTGTGGAACACCGGGTCAATGCGCCGGATGCGCTCGTCAATGGGCGGGTGGGTTGCAAGTACCTTGGAGAAGTGCGCGCCGGTTCCGAAGAACATGTGGCTGGCTTCCTCCGCGCGCGGATGCTCGACGCCGGAACCGATGTCTGCGATGCGCGCCAAGGCTCCGGCAATGCCGGAAGGATTGCGTGTGAACTGCACGGCCGAGGCGTCTGCGAGGAACTCGCGCTGGCGCGACACGCCGGCTTTGATGACCTTGCCGCACAGGGTGCCGATGTAGCCGGCAATGACCAGCACCAGACCGCCGACGGCAAAAGCGCCGCCGTTGCGTCCGCCGCCGCGCGCGCCACGCATCAGCGTGCGCCCGGCCAGCGTGAGCAGCAGGATTCCGTGCAGCACGCCGACCAGCCGCAGATTGAGGCGCATGTCGCCATTCAGGATGTGGCTGAATTCGTGCGCGATCACGCCTTGCAGCTCATCGCGGGAGAGCTGTTCGAGGGTGCCGCGAGTGACGGCTACCACGGCTTCGCTGGGAGTTGCGCCGGCCGCAAAGGCATTGATGCCGGCCTCGGCGTCCAGCACGTAAACCGGCGGTGCCGGAATGCCGGAAGCAATGGCCATTTCCTCGACGACGTTGACCAGGCGGCGCTCCAGCGGATGGGTGGTGGAGCGTTCCACCAGCCGCCCCCCCAGCTCTTCGGCAATACGTGCGCCGCCGCTTCGGGCCAGCACCGCGATCTTGTAGGCCGAACCGCCCGCGATCAGCCCGCCGACACCGAGCAACACCACGACGAACAGCTCGACGTTCCACGGCGAGCCGGGGTTGAACGGATCGTTGGTGAAGTAGTGCAGGGTCAGTGCAGTGGTGACGTACACGCTGGCGATGATGCCGATCACCGCCAGCGCAAACCACAGCAACAGCCAGCGCGAACTGCGCCGGGCGTGATCCTGGGCCGAAAAGAAATCCACGGCGGTCAGGAGCCGAAGTTGACCTGCACGTTCTCACGCGCCTCGATCTTGTCCATCTGCCATTGTTGGGCGTGACGGAAGCCGAAACTGTTGGCGATGATGCCGTCCGGGAAGGACTCGCGCTTGATGTTGTAGGACATCACCGAGTCGTTGTAGGCCTGGCGCGCGAAAGCGATGCGGTTTTCAGTACTGGCGAGCTCTTCCTGCAGCAGGGCCATGTTCTCATTGGCCTTGAGGTCAGGATAGGCTTCGGCCAGCGCGAAGAAGCGGCCGAGTGCGCCACCGAGCACGCTTTCAGCACCGATCAGCGTGCGCATTGCCCCGCCGTCAGACGGGTCGGCTTCGGCATTGCTGGCCGCGGCCTTGGCAGCGTTGCGCGCCTGGATTACGGCTTCGAGCGTTTCGCGCTCGTGCTTCATGTAGGTCTTGGCGGTTTCGACCAGGTTCGGAATCAGGTCGTAGCGACGCTGCAACTGCACGTCGATCTGCGAAAAGGCATTGCGCACGCGATTGCGCAGCGCAACGAGCCCGTTGTAGATCGCGATGACATAGACGATCAGCGCGACGATGAGGGCGAGGACGATCCAGGTGGTCATGCGCGGGCTCCCGCAGAGATGGACTGAGTGCGCATGCTACCCCGGAACGAGTGACGTTGGCATGGTCCTGGTCCTGAGCCTGGGCAAAAGAAAAAACCTAATCCACCTTGTCGCGGAAGTCGCACAGGTCGCGCACGATACAGACGCTGCAGGATGGTTTGCGGGCGGTGCACACGTAGCGCCCGTGCAGGATCAGCCAGTGGTGGGCATCTTTCAGGTAGTCCTTGGGGATGCGGCGCATCAGTGCGTCTTCCACCGCGCGCACGTCCTTGCCGGGCGCCAGTCCGGTGCGGTTGGAGAGCCGGAAGATATGGGTGTCGACCGCCATCACCGGATCGCCGAAGACGGTGTTGAGCACCACGTTGGCGGTCTTGCGGCCGACGCCGGGCAAGGCTTCAAGTGCCTCGCGGTCATTCGGTACCTCGCCGCCGTGACGTTCGAGCAGCAGTCGCGACAGTGCGACGGTGTTCTTGGCCTTGTTGCGGAACAGGCCGATGGTGCGAATACATTCGGCGACGCCTTCCTCGCCGAGTGTCAGGATGTCCTCAGGCGCCGGCGCCAGTGCGAACAGCTTGCGCGTGCAGATGTTGACGCTGCGGTCGGTGGCCTGTGCCGACAACACCACGGCCACCAGCAGCTGGAAGGGCGACCCGTATTCAAGCTCTGTGGTCGGGTTCGGGTTGGCCGCGGCCAGGCGGCGGAAGAACTCGCGGATTGCGTCGCGCTTCATCAGCTCGCGGCGGGCTCGGGCGCCTCGGCGTCGTCCTCGTTGCGCACCGTCGGAGCCGGCTTCGGCCGGCGCGCGGCGGAGCGCGCGTTGATCCAGTTGAACAGCGCGATCAGGCAACCCAGCGTGAAGAAGGCGCCGGGCGGCAGGATGGTGACCAGGAAACCCGTGTAGTCCTCGCCGAACACATTGATGTGTGACAGCGACGGAATGATCATGTCGATGCCGGAGAACAGCGTGCCGGTACCCAGCAACTCGCGCGTCCCGCCGAGCACGGCGAGCACCCATACCAGCCCGAGGCCCATCATGATGCCGTCGATGGTCGAGGAGATGGCATCGTTCTTCGCGGCATAGGCTTCCACGCGCGCCAGCACGATGCAGTTGGTGACGATCAGCGGGATGAAGATGCCGAGCACCAGATAGAGCTCGTGGAACCAGGCGTTGAAGGACAGATCGACGACCGTCACCAGTGCGGCGATGACCAGAATGAACACCGGGATACGGATTTCATAGGGGATGAAGTTGCGCAGGGAGGCAATCGCAAGGTTGGCTACAGCCATGACCAGCACGGTCGCCAAGCCGAGACTGACGGCGTTCACCATGGTGGTGCTCACGGCCAGGATCGGGCACAAGCCGAGCAATTGCACCAAGCCCGGGTTCTGTTTCCACAGCCCGTTGTGGCTCGTTTCACGGAATCGTTGCCAGTCCATTTCGGTCTCCTTGCTCAGAGCGTACTGCCGGCCGGGGCGTTGAACAGGCGTTCGCGGTTGGACATCACCCAAGCCAGCGCGCGGCCGGTGGCGTCCGTTACGGCGCGGGCGCTGATCGTGGCGCCGATGCGGTAATCGAAGTCGCCGCCGTCGCGTCCGACCTTCCAGCGCTCCAGCGGCACCTCGTCGACACCCTTGTCGGTGAATTGCGAGATCCAGGGCTGCTCACGCTTGCGGTCCTTCTTCGGGTCAATGTAGTCGCCAAGTCCGGGAGTCTCGCCATGCGCGGTCACGCGTACGCCGGACACGCGGCCGTCTGCAGTGACCGCCACCGCAAGCTGGATACGCCCGGCGTAGCCGTCCGGCGCAACGGCCTCCACGACAACGGCAACCGGCTCCCCGGACTTGCGTGCGCGCCACACCATGCCGCCGCGTTCCAGGCCCAGCGTCGGCTCCGGTCCCAGGTTCACGAAGTCGGCCAGCAGATCGTTGTCGTAGCTCGCGCGGGGCAGGATCTCATCGATCAGACGCATCTTCTCGGCTTGTTGCGAGGCCGCGATGGTCGGCGCGGTGGCCTTGTAGGTCAGCGACATCATGGCCGTGAAGGCGATCGTGAACAGCAACATGATGCCGGCCGTGCGGATTGCCGTGCGGGTGGCGCTGTAGCGCGGATCCTGGCTCACTTGCCGCCTCCCTTGTGACCGAATACGGCGGGCTGGGTTTTCATGTCGATCAGCGGTACGCACATGTTCATCAACAGCACACCGAAGGCGATGCCTTCCGGGAAGGCCCCGAAGCCACGGATCAGGTAGGCAATGATTGCAATGCCGGCGGCGAAGATCAGCTTGCCGCGCGGCGTGGTCGCACCCGAAACCGGATCGGTGACGATGAAGAAGGCCGCCAGCAGCGCGCCGCCGCTGGCCAGATGGAACAGCGGGTCGGCAAAGCGGGTCGGGTCGACTGCCCAGAAGGCGGCGGCGATGAGCGCCAGCGTCGCGAGAAAGGCCGCCGGCATGTGCCAGCTGATGATGCGTTGCTGCAGCAGCCACAATCCGCCGGCCAGGTAGCCCAGGCCGATCCACTCCCAGCCTTGCCCGCCGAACAGGCCGAAGGCCTCGCGCTGCATCACGCCGGCCACCGTGGCATCCGCCACGCGCAGGCCGGTGCGCAGGCTGTCGAGCACCGTGGCGCCGGTGATGGCGTCCAGATCACGGGCGCCGCCGAGGATCAGTGCGAGCTGTTCGGAAAAGCCCAGACTGCCGGCCGGGGGCCACTGCGACATCAGCGACGGGTAGGCCACGATCATCACGCAATACGAGACCATCGCCGGATTGAACGGGTTCTGTCCCAGGCCACCATACAGGTGCTTGACGGCAGCGATGGCGATCAGCGCGCTCATCACCGTCATCCACCACGGCACGATGGGCGGAAAACACAGGACCATCAGCCAGGCCGTGACCACCGCCGAAAGATCCATCACCGCCGGCAGCAGGGGGCGCTTGCGCAGCTTGAGCACGGCCGCTTCCGCTGCCACAGCAACGATGCTGGCAATGGCCAGATTGACCAGAATACCGGCGCCGATCTGCCAGACGTAGATCGCCACGCCGGGCACCAGTGCCAGCAGCACCTTGGCCATTACGCGCTGAACGCTGACATTGCTGCGAATGTAGGGGGAATGAATCATTGTTCTTCCTGCTCCCGTGCGGCCTTGCGCTGTGCGGCTTTTTCCAGCGCAGCGGCAATGCGGGCCTTTTTCGCTTCATCACTGTCGGGTGCGGGAGCGGCGACGGCTTCGGCGGGGGCTTCCGCCGGTTCAGGTTCAATGCCGGCGGCCTTGCGACGTGCATCGATCTCGGCAACCTCGGCGGCAGTTTCGGTGGGCAGATTTTCGGTATTGCGTGCCTCGACTTCGGCCTTCTGCGCCTTGGCGCGGGCGAGGGCGGCGGCCACCAGCGCCTTCTTGGGGTCTTCGTCGCCGCTCGGGGCGGCGGGCGCATCTGCGCCTGCGGCAAGCTTGGCCTTGGTCTCGGCAGCCTTGGCCGCAAGCTTGGCGGCCTTTTCGGCCTTCTCGCGTTCCTGGCGGTAGTTGCGGAACTCGAAACGATCACGAGCCTGGTCTGCGGCGCGGTTGTCACGCTCGCGCGCCCAGATCTCGCTCTTGGCGAAGCGGTAGTAATCGACCAGCGGAATGTGCGAGGGACACACATAGGCGCAGCAACCACACTCGATGCAATCGAAGAGGTGGTACTCCTGCGCCTTGCCGAAATTGCGCGAGCGCGAGAACCAGTACAGCTCGAAGGGCTGCAGGTCCGCAGGGCAGGCCTCGGCGCAGGCACCACAGCGGATGCAGGGCTGTTCCGGCTCAGGAGGCGGAAACAGCGCCGGCGAGGCGGCGATGATGCAGTTCGTGCCCTTGACCACCGGCACCGACAGATCGGGCATGGCAAAGCCCATCATCGGGCCGCCGAGGATGTAGCGGTCGGTACCGGCCTTGGGGCCGGTCAGCGGAAGCAGGTCTTCGACCGGAGTGCCGATTGGCACTTCCCAGTTGCCCGGATGTTCGACGTTGCCGGTGAGCGTGACCACGCGCGAGATCAGCGGCTCGCCCAGATCGAAGGCGCGATGCACGGCCTCTGCGGTGCCGACGTTGAAGCACTGCACGCCGAACTCGCTGCCGAGTTTGCCGTGAGGGATCTCGATGCCGGTGAGTACGCGAATCAGCTGTTTCTCGCCACCGGCCGGGTACAGCGTCGGTACCGGCACCACGGACGGCGCGGGGTCGAGCGTGGCCGCCGCTTCGCGCATGGCGGCGATGGCCTCGGGCTTGTTGTCTTCAATGCCGACCAGGATGCGCTCGGCGCCGACAAGCTGACGCAGGATCTCGGCGCCGCGCAGGATGGTCGGGGCACGCTCGCGCATCAGACGGTCGTCAGACGTGATCCACGGCTCACATTCGGCGCCGTTCAGTACCAGCGTCTTGACGAGCCGTTCGGTGCCGACCTTGATGTGGCTGGGAAAGGCCGCGCCGCCCATGCCGACAATGCCCGAATCGCGCAGGTGGTCGAGTACGGCCTGGCGATCGCCACAGCCACAGGCGGCGAAATCCAGCGGCTTGCGCTCGCCCCAGCGTTCTTCACCGTCGGGCTCGATGACGACGCAGCCGGTAGGCAGGCCCGACGGATGCGGCATGACGTGATCGGTGACTTCGATTACGGTCCCTGACGTTGGCGCATGCACGGCCGTGCCGAGTACGCCTTCGGCCTCGCCGATGCGTTGTCCCTTGAGCACTTTCTGACCCGCTTCGACGATGCAACGCGCGATGGCGCGGGTGTTGTGGCGCAGCGGCACGATCAGACGCGCCGGCAGCGGTGCCTGTGCAATCGGTGCGGAAGCCGATTCGTTCTTGTGGGTGTCGGGCTTGACCCCGCCGCGAAAGTCGAACAGCTTGGAGATCACGCTGCCTTCTCCAGCTTGAACACCGGGTAACGCCATTTCCAGGTCTCTACCGTCTCGGCGATGGGTTCCATGGTGATGCAATCAACCGGGCAGGGCGCCACGCACAGTTCGCAACCCGTGCACAGCGGATCGACCACGGTGTGCATCTGCTTGGCTGCGCCGACGATGGCATCCACTGGGCAGGCCTGGATGCACAGCGTGCAGCCGATGCAGGTCTGTTCGTCGATGACGGCGACGGACTTGGGCTTTTCGACACCGTGGGTTTCGTCCAGCGCCTTGAACTCGCGCCCCAACAGGTCGGCGAGGTGACGGATGCCTTCCTCGCCGCCCGGCGGGCATTGATTGATGTCGGCATCGCCGTTGGCAATCGCCGTGGCGTAAGGCCGGCAGCCGGGGTAGCCGCACTGGCCGCACTGCGTCTGCGGCAGGATGGCGTCGATCTGGTCGACCAGCGGGTCACCCTCGACCTTGAAGCGGATCGAGGCCCAGCCCAATGCCGCACCAATCACGACGGCGAGTCCGGTCATCACGAGGAGGGCGGTCAGCATCGCGCGGCCCTCACTGGAAACGGTCCAGGCCGGCAAAGCCCATGAAGGCAAGACTCATCAGGCCGGCCGTGATCATGGCAATGGCCGTGCCGCGAAACGGCAGCGGCACGTCGGCGCCGTCCAGACGCTCGCGGATGCCGGCAAACAGCACCAGCGCCAGCGTGAAACCGACCGAGGAGCCGAAGCCGAACAGCAGCGATTCGAGGAAGTTGTGCGACATGCCGGCATTGAGCAAGGGCACGCCGAGCACCGCACAGTTGGTGGTGATCAGCGGCAGGTAGATGCCCAGCACGCGGTGCAGCAACGGACTGGTTTTTTCGATGGCCAGTTCGGTGAGCTGCACGATGGCGGCGATGACGACGATGAAGCACAGCGTGCGCAGATACGACAGGTCGTTCGGCGCTAGCAGGTAGCGGTCGATCAGATAGCCGCTGCCTGCGCCCAGGGTCAACACGAAGGTCGTCGCCGCCCCCATGCCGATGGCGGTTTCGAGCTTCTTGGAGACCCCCATGAAGGGGCACAGCCCGAGCATGCGCACGAGAACCACGTTATTCACGAGGACTGCGCCGACAATGAGGAAGAAATAGCTGGTCATGGTGTGGGCCGGAAACTGGGCGGATTATCCCGCGACGGAATTAGGCACTCAACCCTGTCGCGGTTATAGGAATATTCCGTTGTGGCCCGTTCGGCCGCGGCCGGAGACCGCAGGAGCGTCACGCAGGAAGGATCAGGCGCCTTCCAGCGTGGCTGAATCGGTGATGTCGGAGGTGCGTCGAACGCATTCACCGACCAGCGCCGGGCCACGATACACCAGCCCGCTGTAGAGCTGCACCAACTGTGCGCCTGCATCGAGCTTGGCGCGCGCATCGTCGCCGCTCATCACCCCGCCGGCGGCAATGATGGGAACCTCGCCGGCCAGCATGTTGGACAGCTGCCGCACGACTTCGGTGGAGGCCTCGAACACCGGCGCGCCGGACAGGCCTCCCTGTTCATTGGCGTGCGGCAGACCCAGCACGCGCTCGCGTGCAATCGTGGTGTTGGTGGCGATCACCGCGTCGATGCGGTGACGGCGCAAGGCATCGGCAATGACGCGGATCTGGTCGCGCTCGAGGTCCGGCGCGATCTTCAGGGCCAATGGGACGTAGCGGCCGTGGCCGTCGGTCAGCTGCTGCTGGCGAGACTTGAGTTTGCCGAGCAGCTCATCGAGTTCGCCGGCACCCTGCAGTTGGCGCAGGTTCTGGGTGTTGGGGGAGGAGATGTTCACCGTCACGTAGCTGGCCTGCGCATAGACCTTGTCGAGACAGGCCAGATAGTCGTCGGCAGCGTTCTCGATTGGCGTGTCGAAGTTCTTGCCGATGTTGATGCCGAGCACGCCGGTGTAACGCGAACTGCGCACATTCTCGATCAGCGCGTCGACGCCGTCATTGTTGAAGCCCATGCGGTTGATGATGCCGCGAGCCGAAACCACCCGGAACATGCGTGGTTTCGGATTGCCTGGCTGCGGGCGGGGCGTGATGGTGCCGATCTCGATAAAGCCGAATCCGAGCCGCGCCAATCCGTCGATGGCCGAGCCGTTCTTGTCGAGCCCGGCCGCCAGGCCGATACGGTTCGGAAAACGGATGCCCATGACACTTACCGCAGATTCGTCCGGCACCACGGCGGTCGGCAGTACGCGACCGGCAATGCGCAGCGACTTCATCGTGAAATCGTGGGCCGTTTCAGGGTCAAGCGCGAAGAGCAGGGGACGGGCGAGCGAGTAGCACATGTGTGGGTCTTGTCTGCAGGCCGCATGGGGCGGCCCGGTCGGGTCAATCGGCGGGCAGATCGTCGAGCGAGACCCAGTAGCCGTCGACACGCCCTTCGAGGGGGCGGAAGCGGCTCTTGTAAGTCATCTTGGGGCTCTCGCGAATCCAGTAGCCGAGGTAGAGGTAGGGCAAATCGAGTCTGCGGCAGGCTTCAATCTGCCAGAGGATGCCATAGGTTCCGTAGCTCGCGTTGGGAACATCGGGATCATAGAAGGTGTAGACGCCCGAAAGTCCGTCGATCAGGCGGTCGATCACACACACCATGCGCAGTGCGCCGTCCTCGCGGAACTCCACGAGATGGGTGTCGATGTGGCTTTGCAGCAGGAACTGCGTGTACTGCTCGCGATTGTCCTGATCCATGCCGCCACCGGCATGTCGTGCGGCTTGGTAGCGCTGGTACAGGTCGTAGTGCTCTTCATTGAACTGCAGGCTGTGCTCGACCGTGGTCAGCGTGCAATGGCGTTTGAGTGCCCGGCGCTGTGAGCGGTCCGGGCTGAACAGGCCTACCGGAACCCGCACCGGCACGCAGGCGCGGCAGTTGTCGCAGTGCGGACGATAGGTGAACACGCCGCTGCGGCGAAAGCCGTTGCGCACCAGTTCGCTGTAGATGGGGGTGTCGATCAGATGGCCCGGAGTCGCGACCTGCGAGCGGGCCACGCGATCGGGCAGATAGGAGCACGCGTAGGGCGCCGTGGCGTAGAACTGGATCAGGGCGTACGGATAATCCTTCTGCATGCGTCTGAAGCTATCCCTTGAAAAACCCGGCGGCAGCGTCGGCTGGCCAGCGTCCCGGGGGAGGCCCGTTATCCGCGTGCAGTTCGATCTGCCGGCAGAACGCCGCACGCGGAATCTCGCGTCCCCCGAGGGATACAAGATGGGCCGTCGTCATCTGGCAATCTATCACGCCGAATTTCAGCGATTCAAGATGGCGCGCAAGATGTACCAGGCAGGCTTTGGATGCATCCGTGGCGCGGCTGAACATGGATTCACCAAAGAACACCCGGCCAATCGCCATTCCGTACAGGCCGCCGACAAGGTTTTGACCTTCCCAGGCTTCGACGCTGTGGGCGTAGCCCAGTTCATGCATATGCATGTAGGCGTCCTGCATCTCGGGTGTGATCCAGGTGCCGGGAGCCCCCGGACGAGGACCGGCGCAGGCGCGGATGACATCGGCGAAAGCGGTGTCGAGCCGGATATCGAAGCGTCCGCGGCGCAGTACCTTGCCCAGCGAGCGTGAGATGCGGATCTCTGACGGCAGCAGCACCAGTCGCGGGTCAGGACTCCACCATAGGATCGGCTGGCCTTCGCTGTACCAGGGGAAGATGCCACGCCGGTAAGCCGCCAGCAGCCACTCGGGGCTCAGTGCCCCGCCTGCAGCAAGCAAGCCGGGCGGGTCGTCCAGGGCCGCTTCGACCGGCGGAAACGCAGGTTCTCCGGCCAGCCAGGGGATCATTCCGTGGTGCAGCTCTGCAGCGCGTTGAAGGGCTGGGCGTGGGCCGCGATGTCGGCGTCCCTGTGGAAGGTCACTACGTGCTCTGCGTCGAGCCGGATACCGATGTGTTCGCCCAGTGCATGGTTGTGGTGACTCGGCACCAGCGAAAGCACGCGTGTACCGCTGTCGAGCTCCAGCGTGTACAGGATGTCGGCGCCGCGAAAGGCCTTCTTCAGGACCTTGGCCTGCAGCGTGCTGTCGTCGTCATGCACGACATCATCGGGGCGCAGCAGCACTTCGACATTGCACTGGCGCTCACCATTGGCCGGATTGATGCGGCATTCGGTCGGAATCGCGCTGGCGAGCAGGCCCAGATCGGTGCGCACATGATGATCGTCCACGACTTCGCCGGCCAACAGTACGCCCTGGCCGATGAAGTCCGCGACGAAGCGGTTGCACGGGCGGTGATACAGGTTGTACGGCGTATCCCATTGCTGGATGCGTCCCTCGTGCATGATGCCGATCTCGTCGGCCACCGCAAAAGCCTCGTTCTGGTCGTGCGTGACCATGATGGCGGTGATGCCGGTGGCCTTGATGATGTCGCGCACCTCCAGCGAGAGACGCTCGCGCAGGTCCACGTCGAGGTTGGAGAAAGGCTCGTCGAGCAGGAGCAGGGCGGGGCTGGGCGCCAGTGCGCGGGCCAGCGCGACGCGCTGCTGCTGCCCGCCGGAGAGTTCGTGCGGGTAGCGTTCGCCTTCGTTGCGCAGACCGATCACCGCCAGCATTTCGGCAACGCGCGCGTCGCGCGCAGCGGTGTCCATGCCACGCAGACCGAAACCGATGTTCTGCGCCACGGTCAGGTGCGGGAACAGCGCGTAGTCCTGAAACACCATGCCGATGCGGCGCTGTTCAGGCGGCAGATGAACGCCGGTGCTGCTGACGATCTGGCCGTCGAGGCGGATCTCACCCGAGTCGACGCGTTCGAAGCCGGCGATGCAGCGCAATACTGTGGTCTTGCCGCAACCGGAAGGCCCCAGCAGGCAACCGATGCTGCCTTCGGCGAGCCGCATGGACAGGCGTCGCACCACCGGCACGGTGTCGTAGGCGAGTTCGACGGACTGAAGTTCGAGGTGGGACATGCGCGCTGCCTGGTCGGGCCGCACCGTCTGGGTGCAGGCGTGTTGGGATCGAGAATGCGATCAATTATAATTTTGAAACCACATACCGTGCAGGCTCTTCTGCCGGTCACCTCATAACGGACTGTCGATGCACCGCAGGAATTCCGTAGCGCGCTTTCTCCCCGACAGATCTCCGCTCACCTGGACTGCGCTGCTGGTCACGGCGCTCATCGCCATGCCTGTGCTCTCGGTGTTCTCCAACGTACTCGTTGGCGGCACCTCCGAGATCTGGTCGCATCTGGCCTCCACGGTGCTGCCCGAGTTCATCCGCAACACCATCGTGCTGTGCGTCGTGGTCGGGCTGGGCGTGGCCAGCATCGGCATCCTCTGCGCCTGGTTCACGAGCATGTTCGAGTTCCCCGGCCGGCGCATCTTCGAGTGGGCGCTGATCCTGCCGCTGGCCATGCCGGCCTACGTCATGGCCTACGCCTACACCGATTTCCTGCAGTTTGTCGGTCCGGTGCAGACCGCCCTGCGCGAGTGGTTCGGCTGGCGCGCCGCAGACTACTGGTTCCCGCCGATTCGCTCGACCGGTGGCGCGGCGGTGATGTTTTTCTTTGTGCTTTATCCCTACGTCTATCTGCTCGCACGCACGGCCTTTCTTGAACGCGCCTCGGGCATGCTTGAAGCGGGACGCTCGCTCGGGCTGGGGCCGTGGCGCTGCTTCTTTCAGGTCTCGCTGCCGCTCGCACGTCCGGCCATCGTCGCAGGCACTGCGCTGGCCTTGATGGAAACCCTGGCCGACTACGGCACGGTGTCGTATTTCGGGGTGCAGACCTTCACCACCGGCATCTATCGGGCCTGGTTCTCGTTCGGTGACCGTGCCGCGGCGGCGCAGCTGGCCGCGCTGCTGCTGGGCTTCGTGATTCTGGTACTGGTGCTCGAACACGCCAGCCGCGGGCGGGCGCGTTTCAACAACACTTCACGCCAGAACGGCGCGCCGATGCGCAGCCGGCTGCAGGGGGCAGCAGGTTGGGGCGTCGCCGTGCTGTGCTTCCTGCCCTTGTTCTTCGGCTTCCTGTTGCCGGGCGGGCTGCTGCTGGAGATGGCGCTAAGCGAAGGGGACGCACAGTTCGGGCCGCGCTTTGTGGCGCTGGCCCGCAACAGTTTCGTGCTGGCCTCGGTGGCGGCGCTGATTGCGGTCGGTCTGGCGGTGCTGCTGGCGTATGCCGCGCGCCTGTCGCGTTCCAACGTGCCGCGTGCAGGCAACCGGATTGTTGCGCTGGGCTATGCCGTGCCGGGTTCGGTGATTGCGGTGGGGGTGCTGATTCCCGTCACCCGGGTCGACAATTTCCTGTCCGAAACCTGGCTGGACCTGTTCGGTGTCAATCCGGGGTTGCTGCTCACCGGCGGCATTGCGGCGCTGGTGTATGCCTATCTCGCGCGCTTCCTGTCCGTCGCGCTGCAGACCGTTGACGCGAGCCTGGGCAAGATCACGCCCAACATGGATGACGCCTCGCGCATTCTCGGTTACGGGCGGCTCGCCACGTTGTGGCGGGTGCATGTGCCGATGCTGCGCGGCAGCTTGCTGACGGCGGGTTTGCTGGTCTTTGTGGACGTCATGAAAGAGCTGCCGGCCACCCTGGTGATGCGCCCCTTCAACTTCGATACGCTGGCGACCCAGGCACATACGCTGGCCGCGGACGAACGACTGGCCGAGGCTTCTACCGCCGCGCTGACCATCGTGGCCGTGGGGCTGGTGCCGATGTTCGTGTTGTCGCGGCAGATCGTCAGCAGCCGGAGGGCACGCCGAGTCCGTGCGCCGTTGTTGACGGCGGCACGGCCCAATCCGGCTTGAACGCTCAGCTCTCGACGCGGAAGCCGATCTTCAGCTTGACCTGCCAGTGTGCGATCTTGCCGTCGGTAATGTGTCCGCGAATCTCGGAGGTCTCGAACCAGTCCATGTGACGGATCGACTTCGAGGCGGTTTCAACCGCGTTGCGGATGGCGTCATCGACTCCCACGCTCGATGAGCCGACGAGTTCGACGAGTTTGTAGACGTGTGCCGACATGGATGAGCTCCCAGAAAATGAAAGGAGCCCCCAGTATAGAACCACAAAAAAATCGGGGCGCCGCGGCGCCCCGATTGCATGCTGCGTGCGGGTTCGTTCAGCGTTCGGCCAGTCTCAGTTCAACGCGGCGATTACGTTGCTGGGCATCCGAGCCGCTGCGCGAGTCGATCGGATGGTTGTCGGCATAGCCGGTACCGGTAAGGCGGTCGGCCGGGATGCCCTGGTCGACGAAGAAGCCGACAATAGCCTGCGCACGTGCGGTGGTCAGCTCCTGTTTGCTGGTGAAGCGGGTGTTGAGCGCACTTTGGTCGTCAACGTGCGCGTCTACACGCAGAATCCAGTCGACCGAACCCGGAAACTTGGGCACGGCGGTCTTGAGCGCCTCGGCGATGCGTCGCATGTTGCGCAGCCCGGTCTCGCTGAACAGGTCGGAGCCGCGTTCGAACAAGCCGTCGGCCGGCATGATGAAACGCTGGTCGATCGAGTCGGCGCCGGAGCCGTTGCCCAGTGCTGCCCGCATTTCTTCATACAGTTCGTGACGCAGCACCGGGAACGGTTTCTCGGGCGGCGGCGGGGGCAGGGTCTGGACGATGCGCACCTGGCGTTCCTGCTCGGTGCGGATGCGTTCGCGCTCGGCGACCTCGGCGCGCAGGGTTTCGAGATCCTGTTCCGCCTTGTCGGCGCGTTGCGTGTTGCTGGCGAGCTCGCTCTGGCTGGTGGTCAGCGCCGTCTGCAGCTCTGTAACGCGTTGCTCACGCGCGGTGACTTCGGCACGGCTTGCCTTGAGTGACTCCTCGCTGGTCTGGAGGGCCTGACTGCGTGCAGCCAGTTCGGCCTCGAGGGCCTTGGTGCGCGTGGCCAGCTCGGTTTGCAGCTTGTCGCGTTCCGTTCGCGTGGCGCTCAGGTCGCGCTCGAGATCGGCCATGACCTTGCGTCGGCCTTCCAGCTCGGTGTTGGCCTTGGCGAGATTTGCCTGCGCAGCGTCCAGCTCCGTACGCGTGCTTTTGAGCTGAGCTTCGAGCTCCGCGACACGGCGGTCACGTTCGGCGAGCGTCGTACGCGTCTTGGTCAGCGCCTCGTCGATCTGCACGATGCTCTGGTTGCGGATGGCAAGATCTGCGCGGGCGGCCGCCACGTCCTGCTTGGCGGTTTCGACGGCCGCGCGGGCGTTGGCCATCTCGGATTCACGGTCCGCGAGTTGCGTTTTCAGGCGCTCGATCTCGCTCTGGGAGTCCTGCGAACGGGCATTGAGCTGGCGCTGCGCATCGGCCAGCTCGTTACGCAGGCGTTCGACTTCGCTCTCCAGCTCGCGGTTGCGCTCTTCCATGGCTGCGACGGACGCGGCGATGTTGAAGGCCAGCCCCGGCTGGGCCGCGGTGTTCTGCGCAACCTGGAAGCTGGCATGGGCGCGCTCTTCTGCCGACTGCGCAGGTGCGCTCGCGAGTGCTCCACCGAAGACAATCAGCGCACCCAGCGCCGTTGCCGAAAGCGACGGCAGTGTGCCGACAAATCCGGATCGGGAATCGAGCCCGCGAGGGGCGGTCAGTTTGGCCATGAGATGACTCCGTTCAAATTGACGTTCTTGGTTCAGACGTCCTGCGGCGGCGCAGGCTCCGGGGCAGCTGCGAGTGTAGCCCGAAAACATTCCGTAACCTTATGCGCAATCCCGGAGTGCCTTTCATTTCGAGCAAACGGTGCAGGTTGTTGCGTTGCTGCAACCCATCCGCCGGACCTTGCCGGGAACCGAGCCCCCTTGGGGAAAGTCGCATACCACTCGGCGACACTGTCGCGAACCAGGAGAACGCATGATCGCATCAACCCGCTCGTCATTCTGTGCCCGCATCCTGTGCGTGCTTTCTCTGTGCATGGTCTTCGCCGCCCAGGCAGCGGACAGCGTGCGCGTCGTTGAAGTCGCCAGCGGCCTGCAGACGCCGTGGTCACTCGCCTTCCTGCCCGACGGGCGCATGCTCATCACCGAGCGCGCCGGTCGCATGCATCTGGTGAGCAAACAGGGCGTGGTGTCGGCGCCGCTCGAAGGCGTGCCGAAGGTTCACGCGCAAGGGCAGGGTGGTTTGCTGGATGTCGTGCTCGGCCCGGACTTTGCCAGGGACGGTCGCATCTTCTTCAGTTATGCCGAGCCGACACAGAGTGGTGCGCGCACGGCGGTGGCCAGCGCGCGCCTGAATGCCGATGCCCTGCGTCTGGAAGACGTGCGTGCGGTGTTTGCACAGCGTGATGATCCCGGTGGCGGACACCACTTCGGCTCGCGTCTGGTGTTTGCTCCGGACGGCTCGCTGTTCATCACCCTGGGTGACCGCAACACGCAGCGCGAGCGCTCCCAGGCCCTGGACAGCCATCTGGGCAAGATCGTCCGGGTAATGCCGGATGGCTCGGTGCCGCGAGACAACCCCTTCGTCGGGCAGCGCGGAGCCCTGCCGGAAATCTGGTCTTACGGGCATCGCAACGTGCAGGGCGCCGCAGTGCACCCGGAGAGCGGGGTGCTGTGGACACACGAGCATGGCCCGCGCGGCGGGGATGAGCTGAATATCGGCAAGGCGGGTGCGAACTACGGCTGGCCGGACGTGACCTACGGGCGCAACTATGTCACTCGACTGCCTTTTGGCGAGGCGACCGAACGAGAGGGAGTCGAGTCGCCGGTGCACTACTGGGTGCCGACGTCGATCGCGCCGTCCGGCATGGCCTTCCACACGGGTAAGACGTATCCGGAGTGGAAGAACGATCTGTTCATCGGGGCCCTGAGTGGCCAGATGCTGGTGAGACTGGAAATGGACGGGAATCGCGTGGTGGCGGAACACCGCATGCTTGAGCAGCCGGGTTTTCGTATCCGCGACGTGCGCGAGGGGCCGGACGGACGGCTCTATGTGCTGGACGAAACCAATGGCCGCATCCTGCGGCTCGATCCGGCGCGCTAGTGCAGCTCAGCGAAGGGTGTCGCGGAAGCTCGCGGCAAGCTGCCACGAACGGCGCTCTTCGCTGGATTCGGCATAACGGCGCGCCTCGTCGTCATCCATGGCGAGCAGGCTGTCGAGCATGCGCGAGAGGTGGCCGTGCTGGGGCAGTGTCGGGCCGAGATACAGCACGGTATCCGCGCGCTGGATCAGAACGGTCGGGAAACTCTCGATCTCCAGTGCTTCCGGCCAGTCCGGCTGGTCTTCGATGTCGATCCAGTGGAATTCCGCGCCGGTGTGCTGTGCCGACAGGGTGTCGAAGCCTTCGCGATAGTCACGGCATACCCCGCACCATTCGGCACACAGGCACATCACCAGAGTGTCGGACGCGTTGGGCATGAGGACATCACAAGTGTTCGGGGGCAGCGACGCAGCCTACCAGCGTCGCTGCCCCCGAACCATTGATGCGGGGTTATTTGCTTATTTCGTTGCAGTGGCAACCGGTCGGCGATGCATCAGCAGCAGCGGAACGCCGGCCGCCAACACCACGAGCCCCAGCCAGGCGCCTGCGCCAGCATATTGCACGCTCGACCACAGCAGGCCGAGGCACACCGCCGCAAACAGCAGCGGCGGCAATGGATACAGCGGCACGCGGAAGGGCCGCGGACGCTGCGGATCACGGTGTCGCAGCACCATCAGACCGATGGCCGTCATAAACATGAACAGCCAGAACACCGGGGCGGTGTAGGCCACCATGGCTTCGATACCGTTGCGGTTGAAGGCACCGAAGGCGATCAGACCGAGCGTGATCACGCATTGCACGGCCAGTGCACGCGCCGGCGTCGAACCGCGATCCTTCCAGGCGGCCAGAAAGTGAAGTTGCGGGATGTCGCGTCCCAACGCGTAATACACCCGGGCGCCGGTCAGGATGGTGGCGTTCATGGTGCTCAGCGCGGCGATGCACACCATCAAGGACAAGCCCACGGCCGCGGCTTCACCGAAGGCAATGCGCATCAGGTCAGCGCCGACAGCCTGGGATTCGCGCAGCCCCTGCAGGCCGAAGATGTGCAGGTAGGCAAAGTTGGCCAGCAGGTACACCGCCGTGACCACAACCGTGCCGATCAGCAGCACACGCGCCATGTTGCGATGGGGATCACGCAGTTCGCCCGACAGATAGGCGGCTTCGTTCCAGCCGCCATACGTGAGCAGCACGAAGACCATGCCCATGCCGAGCATGCCGGCGGGGTTGTCTGCCAGTGCTGCCGGCGCAAGAACGGTCTTTGCCGGCATGTCGCTGGCAAAGACTCCGGCCGCAACGACGGCCAGCAGTGCGATCACCGTCAATGCGCTGAAGACGATCTGGATGCGCTTGGAGCCATGCGTACCGGCGATGTTTACTGCCGTTAGCACCGCGACCGCCAAGGCGCCGTGCAGCGCAGATCCCCATGGCCCGATCGGCAGCAACTGGTTGGCGTACTCGCCGTAGATGAACGCCACGGCGGCGATCGAGCCGGTCTGGATCACCGAGCCGCGCGCCCAGGCGAAAAGCAGCCCCACGAACGGCCCCCAGGCGCGATGCAGGAAGTGATACTCGCCGCCGCTGTGCGGCCAGGCCGAACCCAGCTCGGCATAGCACAGCGCGCCGAGCAGCATCACGACACCGCCGGCCAGCCACAGCCCCATGTAGGTACTCGGGCTGTCGCTGAACTGCGCAACCAGCGGCGGGAAACCGAAGATGCCGATGCCGATGACGACGCCGACCAGTACCGCCACCCCGTCGATTACGGAAAGGCCGGCGCTCGGGCCGGCCGTGGGGCAGTCGCGCCCGTCGTCAGATGCGTTTTGCATGCCAGCCTTCGGTTACGCCTTTGCCCGGAAGCGGGGAGATGGTGTCGCCGTCAACGTGGCCAAGATAGTGCTCGTCGGCAATGCTGAAGCGCAGCTGTGGTCCTTCGATTTCGGCAAACACCGCCGGTACTGCACGGTTCTCGATCGTGCCCATGCCTTCGACGCGCTGGAAGGTCTGCTTGAACTCGATCGTGAATTCGGAACCGTCGGCCCGGTGCACGCGCCAGCTGCCATTCACGCGCGCGGGGACGATCCACATGTAGGTGTAGCGGCCTTGTACCTTGCGCCACTGGTCCGGTGGCCAGTCGGCCATGTCGAAGGCGTGTGACACGATACGTGTGCCGGGGCGCAGCTTCTCGAGGATGATCGGGCGCAGGTCGAGGTTGATCGACGGCAGCAGATACATGGTCAGCACGTCGACGTCGGAAAAATCCATCTCGTACAGATTGCCGCGCACAAAGCTCACACGATCCTCGACGCCGGCCTTGCGTGCATTCGCGTTGGCTTCGGCAATACGTTCGGGGTCGATGTCCACGCCCATGGCCTTCTTGACGCCCCAGTCCCGGGCCGCCGCAATCACGATGCGACCGTCGCCGGAGCCCAGATCGATAAGGTAGTCGTCGGGCTGCACATCGGCCATTTCAAGCATTCGATAGACCGCGGCATCCGGCGTCGGAACGTAGGGCACGTCGAGCATTACGGGCTGGTTATCGCGCTCCGGCTCGCCCGAAGGTTCGGCGATGTCGGCGAGGGCTGTGCCCCCTGCAAGGGTCAGGGCAAGCGTAACGATCATCCGCCGCACTGCCGAATCAGGAAGGAATCGATGCATGCGTCTTCTCCGGTATTGTTGTTCGCATTGACTGGCGCTTTTCGGCCATTCGGATCCCCACCCGTTGCCGCAAGCGCTGGCGCAGATTAGCAGATCGCCCCGCCGCGCAAAGGGTGATTCGCGCAGCAGTGCGCTTGCCGCATGCGGCCGCTTGGCGCACATTACACGCGACCTTCAGAATGCTTTACGGAGAAGTGGTTCCATGATTCCTGCACGACGTCTCGCACTGCTGGCCCTGGGCGGGGCCCTCCTGACCGCCTGCTCGGGCAAGGGTGATCTGGCTTTCGAACCGCCGGTGTTGTCGCTGTCATCCTTCGGACTGGTGCCGAGCGAAGGCAAGGCCCCACGCATCGCCATCGGCCTGCGCGTGGTCAATCCCAACGGTACGCCGCTGCGCATGCGCGGTCTGAGCTACACGGTGGCGCTCGAAGGCCACCGCATGATCACCGGCGTGACCTCGCGCCTGGCCGAAGTGCCGCCGTATGCGGAAACCGAGATCGAGCTCAATTCGCCGATCGACCTGATCAGCAGCATCCGGCTGTTCAACGAACTCATCAACACGCCGGGGCGCGACCGCTTGAAGTATTCGCTGAATGCCCGCATCGACATCGACGGCATGCTCGCGCCGCTGCGTCTGATCGAGGACGGCGAGCTGATCTTCACGCAACTCGACGTCGGGCCCTGAGCGGCCCTAGCGCAGGGTGACCAGCTCTTCGGCGCTGGTCGGGTGAATGGCCACGGTGTCGTCGAAATCCCGCTTGGTGGCACCCATCTTCACCGCCACGGCAAAGCCCTGCAGCATTTCGTCGGCACCTTCGCCGATCACATGCACGCCCACCACACGTTCGTCCGGACCGGCACACACCAGTTTCATCGCGGTTTTCGGCTTGTGCTCGGTGACGGCGAAGTACATCGGCGTGAAGCGTGTGGCGTACACCTTCACGTCCTCAAACTGGGTCCGCGCTTCTTCTTCGCTCAAACCCACGGTGCCGATGGTGGGGTGGCTGAACACCACGGTCGGGATGTTGCTGTAGTCCAGCCGGGAATCGGGCTGATTCAGGAACAGGCGCGCGGCCAGGCGACGGCCGGCGGCGATCGCCACCGGCGTCAGTTCGGCCGCGCCGGTGATGTCACCGATGGCATGGATGCCCGCCACGTTGGTGTTCTGGAAGGCGTCGACCGAGATCATGCCGTCGTCCCTGGCGACGACGTCTGCCGCCGCCAGATTCAGCCCGCCGGTGTTGGCGCGCCGGCCGATGGCCCACAGGACGCAATCCACCTCCACGCTGCCGGCTTCGCCGCAATCCACCACCAGCGCGCCGTCGGCGTTGCGCGACACCGCGCGGGGCTGCGAGTGGTAGCGGATATCGATGCCGTCGTCGGTCATGCGTGTGGCCAGTTCCTCGCGCAGCATGGCGTCAAAGGGCCGCAGCAGGCGGTCGCCGCGGGCGAGCAGGGCGACTTCACTGCCCAGCGCACGGAACACGCCGGCAATTTCCACCGCGATATAGCCCGAGCCGACCACCGCGACGCGGCGCGGTTGATGCTCCAGCGCGAAGAAGCCGTCCGAGCTGATGCCCAGATCGGCGCCGGGAATGTCCGGAAACACCGGCTGGCCGCCGGTGGCGATGGTGATGTGCGGTGCGCGAAGAAGCCGGCCGTCGACCTCGACGGTGCTTGCGTCCACAAAGCGCCCGAAGCCGCGCACCACGGTGACGCCGGATTTCTCCAGCATGGTGTCGTAGATGCCGTTGAGCCGGGCGATGTAGGCGTCGCGCCGGGCTTTCAGCGCGCCCCAGTCGAACACCGGCGAGAGCGGGGCGAAGCCGTAGCCGGGCGCGTCATGGAACTTGCTGGCGATGTCGGCGGCGTACCACATCACCTTCTTCGGCACGCAGCCCACGTTCACGCAGGTGCCGCCGAGGCGCCCGGCCTCCACCAGCGCAACCTTCGCGCCGTACTCGGCCGCGCGCCGCGCCGTGGCAACGCCACCGCTGCCGCCGCCGATGACTACATAGTCGAAATTTTCCATGCTGCCGTCCCGTGTTGCGATGCGGGACATGCTATCACCGGCGCGGCATGCGGCCCTCCGCTCAGACGCTCTCTGCCTCGATCAGACGGAAGTCCAGCGCCTCGAACTCGTCGCGCAGGTCAGCGCCGAACTCGGCCATCATGTCGTCGTCCGGGTCGTGGTACCAGTGCGCGATCACGCGCACGCCGTCTTCGGCCCGGCGGTGCAGCATGCCGACCAGGCTGCGGATCAGCTTGGTGCTGGAGCTGTTGAAGTAGCGCAGGTTGAAATGCGCTTCCACGCCGTCATTGGCGGCCGGAGCTGAGAGCAGGCTTTCGAGCTGGTTGCGCACCGGCGCATAGAAGGCCATGGCGTTCTCGGGGTAGGACTCGCCGGACAGATGAAAGCTCATCTTCGAGGGGTCCAACACCACTTCGGGCGTTTCCTTGGTGGCGGGGATGTGTACGCGACTCATGCGATTCTCCTGTGTATTCAGATGATTGCGCGCAGGTGGAACTCGGCACTGTCCGGTTCCCCCGCAATGGGGACGATGCTGTAGTCGATGGGCTGGCTCGCCTCGCGTGCCAGCGTCAGAAAGCCCAGGCCGGCGCCGCGGCTGGTGGTGTCTTCGGTTTCGTGTTCGTCGTTGCGCAGTTGCGCGCGGTAGGCGGCCTTGATTTCGTCGAGCGTCATCGCGCGCACCGCTTCGACGCGGTAGCGCACGCGGCTGATCTGGTCGCCGCGCACGCGGTTACAGGCCACCACCGAGAACTGGTCGGCGGCGCGCGTCACCGTCAGCGTGCCTTGCGGCCCCTGCTGGGCGTCGCCGCGTGGGGCGTAATGCAGCATGTTCTGCGCCATCTCGACGAAAGCCGAGAACACGCGGCGCGCCACACGGCGGTCCGGCGCGCTGTCGTCCAGTCGCGCACGCACGGTGTCGGACAACGTCGCGACGAGGTTGCCGTTCAGCTCACCCGAGAAATGCAGCAGCACCTGTTGCGCGGCCGCTTCTGCGCGAAATCGGTCAATGGCTTCGATGTTCATGTCCGTGGTCCTTAAATGCGGAAACCGATGGCGCTGACGTCGTCCTTGCGCGGCTCGCTGCCCTGGTATTCGCGCAGCTCCGCACGCAGGCCGCGCGCCTGCAGCGGCATGGGGGCGTCGCGCAGGCGTTTGAGGCAGGCACGTACGCGGCGTTTGCCGAAGGCGATGCGCTTCTCGCCGCCGAGCTGGTCGAAGATGCCGTCGGTGAAGAGGTACACCGCCGTGCCGCGCGGCAGCTCGATCTCGTGATTGGCCCAGGTCTGGGTCATGGGCACGCTGGCGTAGCCCACGCCTTCGCGGTCGCCGTCGAGCACCGTGAAGTCTTCGGCCGTGGGTGCCAGCGCAAACAGCGACATATGCGCGCCGGCGAAGCTGAGCTTGCGCGTGGCACGCTCGATCCACACCACCGCGGCGTCCATGCCGTCGTCAGCGTGGTGCAGGTCGTCGATGCCCTCGTGCTGGCCCATGGCGTTCTTGACGCGGCGGTGGATGTCGGCCAGCAGCGCGCCGGGGTCACGTGCGCTGTCGGCGTTGATCGCGCCCTGCATGAAGGCGCTCATGATCAGCGTCATGAAGGCGCCCGGCACGCCGTGTCCCGTGCAGTCGAACAGGATCACGAGGTAGCCGTCGTCGAATTCGCGGAAGTGATAGAGGTCGCCGCTCACCGTGTCGCGCGGCTCCCAGATCAGGAAGTGCTCGGCCAGGCATTTGGCCAGCCCTTCGCGCGAGGCGCGCGAGATGGAACGCTGGATCACGCTGCCGTAGTCGATGGATTCCATCACAATGCGGCTTTTCTCTTCCTGCATGCGCGAGATCGCCGCCAGTACGTCCTGCGCACGGCCCATGCCCCGGTAGTAGCCGTTGAGCGTGAGGATGAATCCGTCGGCCAGTGCCTTGTCGCCGAACTCCAGGATGGTGGCCGACAGCGCCTGCATGGTCGTGGCCTCTTCGACGATCAGCGGGTGCTTGTCCATGAACGCGATGCAGCTCTTGTGCTGGTAGAGCTCGCGCGCAAAGGGGCGGGCGAATTCCTCCATGAACAAGTGCCGGTTGATCAGCCCGACCGGCCGGCCGTTCTCGACCACCGGCAGGCTGACCAGTGCGGGCTCGGCCTTGAAGCGGCGGAAGACGTCGAGATTGGTCACCTCCGGCGCGATCGACGGGGTTTCCATGACCAGATCGCGAGCGGTGTCGCTGTAAACGATGGGGCGTTCGGGGGCCGCAGGTGTGAGCAAGGCGGCAGCGCTGCTGTGCATTCGGGAAGCTCCTGATATTTCTCGTAAAGACCCCATCCGGCCTGAACGCCGCTGTGGTGGCGGGGCAGAGATTAGGTGGAGAAGGTTTCAAAGGCATGACGAGCCGATGGCGAATGCGCGTCGATCCGCCCGGAATGTCTGGCGTGCGCGCTAAGATGGCATCGCCGCAACCTGAAACGGGGTCAGCCCATGTCGTCGGAAATGTTCGGATTCGATGCTTTCTCGCCGCGCGAGATCGCCGCCAAGGTCGAAGCGCTCGGCGTCGGCAAGGCCCGTCTGCCGCTGCTGACAATGTGGATGCTGGCGATGCTGGCCGGTGCCTTCATCGGCCTGGGGGCGCTGTATTTCACACTGGTGCGCTCCGACCCGACGCTGGGCTTTGCCACCGCTCAAGTGCTGGGCGGTGTGGTGTTCTCGCTCGGTCTGTTGCTGGTGGTCGTGGCCGGCGCGGAGCTGTTCACCGGCAACAACCTGTTGGCCATGGCCTGGGCGGACGGCAAGGTCAGCACGCGTGAGCTGCTGCGCAACTGGACCGTGGTGTGCCTGGGCAACCTCGTCGGCGCAGTCGGCCTGGCCGTGCTGGTGTTCCTGTCCGGTCATGCGCACATGAACGGCGGACGGGTGGCGGAGGCCTACATGGCCATCGCCACCACCAAAGTCGAATTGCCGTTCTGGACTGCTTTCTTTCGTGGTGTGCTGTGCAACGTGCTGGTGTGCATGGCCGTGTGGATGGCAATTGCCGGGCGCAGCGTGATGGACAAGGCGGTGGCCATCGTCTTCCCGATCTCGGCCTTCGTTGCCGCCGGTTTCGAGCACAGCATCGCCAACATGTATTTCATCCCGCTGGCCATGCTGCTGCAGGCTTCCGGCAATGTGGCGGACAGCTGGCCGGCCATCACGCTCGGCGGTTTCGTCGGCAACCTGGTGCCCGTCATTCTCGGCAATCTGGTCGGCGGCAGCGTGCTGGTGGGGCTGGTGTATTGGGTGATCTACATTCGCGGTCAGAAGCGGGGAGACTGAGCGGCATGCCCGGTCGAAGCATCACAATTTCGGGAGATTCCGGTATGTCGAGCCGTTTCGGTCTGCTTGCGCTGATGCTGGCGTTGGGCGTTCAGCCTGCATGGGCGGAGGAGGCGGATCAGAAGCCGCAGTTCTTCGCCAATCTGTACGTGTAGACCTGCATGAAGCATTTCGGCAATCCGGCAGGGCTGCGCAGCGAGTTTGCGCAGCAGAAGGTTCCCGAGCTACCGCCCGAGAAGGCGCAGTATTTTCTGGCAGGAGGGCAGGGCAGCGCCTGGGTGATTCCGAATCCGCATGGAGACTTTGTCGTGTCACTGCGCGATGAGGCCTTTTGTGCGGTGCATGCGCGCCGCGCAAACGCCGCAGAGGTCGAGCGTCTGTTCAACGAAATCGTCTCGGCCGGCCCGCCGCCGCTGCAGGTCCAGAAGCTCGGCGACGAGCAGGCGATGTCTCCCAACGGTCCGACCCGTACCGTCTCCTATGCGTGGCTGAAACCGAGCGAGAGCCGCAAGCTGTTGTTTACGCTGACCACCGCGGCTTCGCCGGAAGCGCGGATTCAGGCCATGGCTTCGCTCGTCGGGCTGCGGGACTGAGGGCGTGGTGATGCGCTGGCGTGCAGTGGTCTTGTCTGGCTTGCTCAGCTGCGCCGCTTCGGTAACGGCTTCACCGACCATGTCCGGGGAGACGAGCCGTCCCGAGTGCGTGGATGCGCTGACGCTGGCGAAGTCGATGTTTGCGTCTTCTGCGAAGCGCCTCTACGCCCCCCTGCGGTTCCCTGAGGCCTGGAACAGCCATCCGGTGCTCGGGGCCACGGAGCCGGACATCTCCGCCGGCGATGCATTGCAGGCCGCCGATGACTTCGAGAAGATTCCGCAGGCCATCCGTAGCGTGTATTGGGCGCGACAGGCACAGCACGGACGCAGGCTGGTCGTGACGGAGACGGCGCGCGGATGGCGCGGAGATACCTATTCCGTCCACATGCTGGATGAGCCGGTGACGCCGGACGAATTCATGCGCTCCGGCGGAGCGGAGCCGATCATTGATTTTGCATGGCGGCCACCCGCGGTGTTTCGCAGCACCTCGACCGGCGCACTGTGGCTCATCGACGTCGGCCAGCCCTTCGCCATCTGGCCTGACTGGCGCGTTTTCGTGCCGCCCGAGCGCACGCCTGCGTGTCAGGTGCAGTTTCGCGACCCCTTGAAAGATCCGGCCGAATTCCTGCCAGAGGCCGTTCGGGCGCTGCTGCCCTTGCTGGACCACGCCATCGGGCCGGGGCTGGATGAGGGCACCTTGCAGCAGACCGCGCGCTTGCGGCTGCATGTGCGTCATGTGCTGGCAAATGCCGCCTTGCGCCCCTGGGCGATATCGGACGCGGACGCCTACAACACGCGGGAAACGGTGGATGCCGGGCTGGAAACCTGGGCCCGCGAAAACGCCGAGCAGGCCGAAGCACATCGTGCGCTGCTTGCGGGCGAGCCGGAGGCCGAGCGGGCACTTGCCGGCTACTACGCAAGCCACTTTGCACTCTCGGCCGCGCAGGCAGAGAACCTGGCGGCCTGGATGCTGGACGTCATGCTCCGGGCCCATTTCGTCTTTCCTCGCGCGATGGCTACCCGAGCACCGGGCCAGCCCAATCCCTGGCCTTCCGGGCCGACAAACAGCATGCAGTGAGCGGTATCACGGCCGTTCTGCCCGGAAGATGTCCAGCACAGGCTGCAGGCCTTCGAGGTTTTCCCTTGAACGGATTGCCGTGCATCGTTGTCATCAGGAGCGTGAGCTTGCTTCGTGCGGTGGCGGTGGCCACGTGCCGAGCGCCACCGCCGACAACCGCAGGAGGTCTGGATGACTGAGGAAAATCAGGAGCAGCGAGCGGCAGGCAACGATGACCCGCTCGCCAAACACCACACACCGAACGGCCTGTCCGACCGTATCGCTTTCGGGCTGACCAAGTTCCTGCGCTTTATCGCCGACAGCTTCTTCGCCAAGCGCTACGGCCACCGGGCGGTGGTGCTGGAGACGGTTGCCGGTGTGCCGGGCATGGTCGGCGGCATGGTGCGTCACATGCGCTCGCTGCGCCGGCTGGAAGACGACCGCGGCTGGATTCACACGCTGCTGGCCGAAGCCGAGAACGAGCGCATGCATCTGATGACCTTCATCGAGATCGCGCGGCCGAATCTGCTCGAACGGGCCATCATCCTCATTGCGCAGGGTGTGTTCTTCACCAGCTTCTTCATCCTCTATGTGCTGTCAGGGCGCACCGCACACCGGCTGGTCGGCTATTTCGAGGAGGAGGCGGTGTATAGCTACACCGAGTATCTGGCGGAGGTCGACAGCGGCCGCATCGAGAACATCGCCGCGCCGCAGATTGCCATCGACTACTGGAAACTGCCGCCGGATGCCCGCCTGCGCGACGTGATCATCGCGGTGCGGGAAGACGAGGCGGGGCACCGCGACGTCAATCACGACTTCGCCGATAGTTTCGATCTGGCTTCAGGCTAAGGCGTCAGCCATCCGGCGCGCTGCAAGGCATTGCCGATCCGATCCGCCATTTCGGCATAGCCCTGAGCGTTCGCATGGATGCGGTCAGCCCGCAGCTCGTCGCGCGACAACACCTCGGATACCGCATCCGGCACCAGTGCCAGCAGGTGTTCGCGCGCAAGCTCGGCAAACAATTCGTGGTCCGACAGGCTGCCCAGCAGCACGGCGCCTGCCGACTTGGCCGGAATCGCCACAATCCCCACATGCTCCGTGCTCGCGCGGCTCTGGCGGATCAGGCTTTCGATATTGCTGCGTGTGGCCGACAGCGGAATGTTGCGCAGGAAATCGTTACCGCCAATGGCAATCAGAATGGCCTGCGGTTGATGTGTCGCAATCAGCCCGTCGAGCCGGCGCAAGGCGTCGGCCGACGTGTCGCCCGGCACGCCGGCATTGATCACGTCCCACCCCGTGCGTTGCGCAAGGCCTTCCGGCCAGCCGCTGCCGCGTGGCGCGCCGGTCCCGGCCACCAGGCTGTCGCCGATCACCAGCACGACGGCACCGCGGGGCAAGGGCGCAAACCGGGCGGTGTCCTCCTGCCCGCAAGCGGTCAGCAAAAAGGCGAGCAAGGTCCACAGCACGAAGCGGCGGAGCAGGAAGACGGAAACGGTGGGCAGAGACATCGGGCCGGGCAGTGGGTTGGTTTGCACAATGATGCCTGATCGCAGCGCATCCACGTCAAGCGAGGTCGTGCGCGCTCCCAACGGCAGCGGGAAGGATTACACTCGCGCACCCGCCGAACCCCGGCGCTGCACCGGAACCCTGCAATGAAAAAGACCGACCTCTACAAGAGCCTCAAGCTCAAGATCGATGGCCAGATGAAAAATGCCGCCACCCCCGACCGCTTCGGTCAGGCGGGCGTGCCCGACCGCAAGGAGCAGCGTCGCCTGGATCAGCAGAAAGGCCTGATTCCGTTTGCCGTGAAGATCGAGTCTTCGCTCGCTGTCGAAGTGCGCGCGCAGGCTGAAGCGCGCGGTTTGAGCGTCAATGAGCTGGTGAGCGAGTTGCTGCGCAAGGGTCTGGACGCCGGGGCCTGAATACGGCCAACCTGCAGGTCAGAGGCGGAAGCGCATCACCGACTGCTTGAGTTCATCAGCCAGTGCGGCAAGGTGGTGTGCAGCACCGTTTGATTCACGTGCAGCACCGCTGTTTTCTTCGCCCATCACGGCAATGCGCTCGACGCTTTGCGCGATTTCGTTGCTGGCGATCGACTGCTCCTTGAGGGCGGTCGAGATTTCGGCAATCGACGCAACGACCTGGTCTGAACTGTGCAGGATGCGCCCGATGGCTTCGCTGGCTTGCCCGGCTTTGTGCACGCCTTGTTGAACCTGCTCCACTTGGCGCTCCATGCTGTTCACGGCCTCGTCGGTACCGGACGTGATCAGGCCGACAATTCGGGCAATGTCTTCGGTTGAGGCGGAGGTGCGTTCGGCCAGCTTGCGTACCTCATCCGCAACCACGGCGAACCCTCGTCCTTGCTCACCGGCTCGGGCGGCTTCAATGGCAGCGTTGAGCGCCAGCAGATTGGTTTGATCGGCGACTTCCTTGATCACCCCG
Source organism: Pseudazoarcus sp. NS36 (assembly GCF_059703705.1). Classification (NCBI taxonomy): domain Bacteria; kingdom Pseudomonadati; phylum Pseudomonadota; class Betaproteobacteria; order Rhodocyclales; family Zoogloeaceae; genus Pseudazoarcus; species Pseudazoarcus sp. NS36. Next base: position 186,525 of record NZ_BAAKJA010000005.1, read on the forward strand.
ACAACCTTGGCGATCGCCTGAGAGTGGCTGCCCAGCGTGCGTACCGCCGTAGCGGCGCCGTCCACGGACTCCGCGATGCAGCGCACATCCGCCACTACATCATCAATGACCTTTCCGCCCTCACGCGCGGTCTGGCCTGAGGTGGTCGCCTGATTGCTGGCGTCGCTGGCCGATGCGGCGACATGGTTGATGCTCACCGTAAGTTCCTCGACCGCTGCAGCCATCGAAGAGGCGGACTGCGACTGGTGCTCGGTGGCCTCGGAAATCTGGTCAGAGGCGGTCGACAACTGATTGGAAGCCGAGACGATGTCATGCGCCTTGCGCCCGATCAGCTCCACCATGCTGCGCAGCTCGGCCTGCATGCCCTGCAACGACGCGACCATTGCGCCGACCTCGTCACCGCGACGCACGTCGATACGCCCGGAGAGATCGCCGGCCGCGATCTGTCGGGCAAAGTCATTGGCCTCGTCGAGCGGGCGCGTGACGATGCTGCGGATCATCCACAGCGCGCCACCCAGACCCAGCGCCAGTGCAACGCAGATGACCGCGATCATCGTGAACTGCGCCGTGGAGTAGGACGCAAGGTATTCGTCGTTGGTCGCGCGGGCGACATCGAGCTGCAGCTGGATGAGCGCGCTGATGGCGTCGGAAATCGGGTCGATTACGGGGTACATCTCGCGCGCAGCCATGGCGTCAACTTCGTCCAGCGCACCCGCGTTCAGCGCGGCAACCATGCGGTCAATGAGCTGACTGCCGGCCTTCATGGCCTCGGCAGCCTGCGACGCCAGGCGTGCTTCATCGGGGGTGAGTTCAGTCGCCATGTACGCGCCCCAGCGTTCGGCGATGGTCTTCTTCGCCTCCAGCATCTTGCGAGCACCGTCAGCCGGCAACAGTGCGCTGTCACGCACCTTGTGTGCCGCATCCACCACCGACACTGCGTATTCATCGGCCACCGTCTTGAGATCGCGCAAGGGCACGACGCGATCGTTGTAAACCGCCTCCATGCCACTGAGCGTACGGCTCATGCCGTTCAGGCCGAGCAGGCCGATTGCGGCGGAAATCGCCAGCAAAAGGGCGACAAGCGTCAGCAGCAGGGTTCGAATGCTCAGAGCATTGTTGGCAGAGTCGTTCATGTCGGCAATCCTCAGGCAGCGGGCCGGGAACAGAGGGGCGAGTTTTTTTTGTGGGTGCACCGCAGTAACGGCAGCGGCTGGCCGAGCTTGAGCGCGAGGGGTGGCGCGGATGCAGACGACGAGTGAGGCGCCTGCACCTTCACGCGTTTGAGTGGTGCGTTCAGCGCTGCAGCAAGTCCAGCACCTTTTCGGGCGGGCGCGCCACGACAGCGCGTTCGCCTGCGACAACGATGGGCCGCTCGATCAGTACCGGGTGCGCAAGCATGGCGTTGAGCCAGTCATCCTCGCTCATGGTCTTGCCGGCGTATTCGCTCTTGCAGATTTCCTCGCCCATGCGGACGAGTTCGGACGGCTGCATGCCGAGTTTGGCGAGCAGCGCGACAAGCACCTCGCGCGTGGGCGGCTCGTCCAGATAAGGCACGACTTCTGGCGTGATGCCGTGTTCTTCCAGCAGCGCTAGTGCGCCACGGCTCTTGGAGCAGCGGGGGTTGTGGTAGATCTGCATGGTGTTATGGCACAGGCCGGACATGCGCGGAGCGCATGCACCGGCCTGCGAATGTCGTATCAGTCGTTACGCGCGGTGACTTCGAGCAGGTGGTAGCCGAACTGGGTCTTGACCGGGCCCTGGACTTCGTTGAGCGGGGCCGAGAACACGACTTCGTCGAACTCACGGACCATCTGGCCGCGACCGAAGCTGCCCAGTTCGCCGCCACGACGGCCTGACGGGCACTTGGAATGCTCCATGGCAAGCTTGATGAAATCTTCGCCGTTGGCGATGCGCTCTTTCAGTTCGAGGCACTGGGCTTCGGTGTCGACGAGGATGTGACGGGCGGCGGCTTGGGTCATGAGACAACTCTCCGGGTGTTGTGCCGGTCTGGCCGGCGTTGAAATCAGAATTCGACGTTTACGGCCCTGGCGGCGCGCAGGGCTTTTTCTTTTGCGGCTTCGACCGACTCATCCAGCGCAAGGGCCACGCCCATGCGGCGACGGCCGTGCACGGCCGGCTTGCCGAACAGGCGCAGCGCGATATCCGGCTCGGCCAGCGCCGCGCCGAGATTGCCGAAGGTGGTCTGCTCCGAATCGCCTTCGACCAGAATCACGGCCGAGGCCGAAGGGCCGTGAAAGCGCACGGACGGAATCGGCAGACCCAGAATCGCGCGGGCGTGCAGCGCGAACTCGGACAGATCTTGCGAGATCAGTGTTACGAGCCCGGTGTCGTGCGGGCGTGGCGAGACTTCGCTGAACCAGACGGAGTCGCCCTTCACGAACAATTCCACGCCAAACAGGCCACGGCCGCCCAGAGCGTCGGTAACGGCCAGCGCGATGCGCTCGGACTCGGCCCGGGCTTTGTCGCTCATGGCCTGCGGCTGCCAGGATTCGCGGTAGTCGCCGTCTTCCTGACGGTGGCCGACCGGTTCGCAGAAGCTCGTGCCGCCGACATGGCGAACGGTCAGCAGCGTGATCTCGTAGTCGAAATCGACAAAGCCTTCGACAATCACGCGGCCCTTGCCGGCGCGGCCGCCTTCCTGCGCGGTTTCCCAGGCCGGACGTACATCTTCAGCCTTGCGCAGCACGCTCTGGCCCTTGCCGGACGAACTCATCACGGGCTTGACCACGCACGGAAAGCCGATGGCCTCGACGCCCGCGGCATAGTCCTCGAAGGTGTCGGCAAAGCGGTAGGGCGAGGTCGGCAGGCCCAGCGTTTCGGCCGCCAGGCGGCGGATGCCTTCGCGGTCCATGGTGAGCTGCGTGGCGCGCGCAGTGGGCACCACGGTATAGCCCTCGGCTTCCAGCTCGACCAGCGTGGCCGTGGCAATGGCCTCGATCTCCGGCACGATGTACTGCGGCTTTTCCTGTTCGATGATCGCGCGCAGCGCGGCACCGTCGAGCATGCTCACGACGTGGCTACGATGCGCCACCTGCATGGCCGGCGCGTTGGCGTAGCGGTCCACCGCGATCACCTCGCAGCCCAGGCGCTGCAGCTCAATGGCGACTTCCTTGCCGAGCTCGCCCGAGCCGCACAGCAGCACACGTGTGGCGGTCGGGGAGAGCGGGGTTCCGATGGTCGTCATGCGAAAGCTCAGCGCGAAATCGGCTTGTAGCGGATGCGCTTGGGCTTGGCGCCTTCTTCACCCAGTCGCTTGCGTTTGTCTTCTTCGTATTCCTGATAGTTGCCGGCGAAGAAGGTCCATTGCGAATCGCCTTCGGCCGCCAGGATATGCGTGCAGATACGGTCGAGGAACCAGCGGTCGTGCGACACGATCAGCGCGCAGCCGGCGAATTCCAGCAGGGCGTCTTCGAGCGCGCGCAGGGTTTCCACATCGAGGTCGTTGGACGGCTCGTCGAGCAGCAGCACGTTGCCGCCGGCGATCAGCGTCTTGGCGAGATGCAGACGGCCGCGTTCGCCACCCGAGAGGTTGCCGACGATCTTCTGTTGGTCCCCGCCCTTGAAGTTGAAGCGGCCGATGTAGGCACGGCTGGGCATCTCGAAGCGGCCGACGGTGAGGATGTCGGCGCCGTCCGAGATGGCCTCGAACACGGTCTTGTCGTCGGGCAGGCCCTCGCGCGATTGGTCGACCGAAGCGAGCTGCACGGTCGAGCCGATGTCGATGGTGCCGGAGTCGGGCTTGTCCAGTCCGCGGATCATCTTGATCAGCGTGGATTTACCGGCGCCGTTGGGGCCGATGATGCCGACGATGGCGCCCGCCGGGATGCTGAAGTTCACGTTGTCCATCAGCAGCTTGTCGCCGAAAGCCTTGGACACGCCGTTGAACTCGATGACCTTGTCGCCCAGACGCTCGCCCGGCGGAATGAAGATTTCCTGCGTTTCGTTGCGGCGCTGGTATTCCACCGACGACATTTCGTCGTAACGCGACAGACGCGCCTTGCTCTTGGCCTGGCGTGCCTTGGGGTTGGAGCGCACCCACTCCAGCTCCTGCTTCATGGCCTTCATGTGGGCTGCTTCCTGCTTGGATTCCTGCTCCAGGCGCGCGCCTTTCTGCTCCAGCCACGAGGAGTAGTTGCCCTTCCAGGGAATGCCGTGACCGCGGTCGAGTTCGAGAATCCACTCGGCGGCGTTGTCGAGGAAGTAGCGGTCGTGGGTGACGGCCACCACGGTGCCGGGGAAGCGGGTCAGGAACTGCTCCAGCCATTCCACCGATTCGGCGTCGAGGTGGTTGGTGGGTTCGTCCAGCAGCAGCATGTCGGGCTTGGAGAGCAGCAGCTTGCACAGCGCCACGCGGCGTTTCTCGCCACCGGACAGGTTGCCGACCACGGCGTCCCAGTCCGGCAGGCGCAGCGCGTCGGCGGCGATTTCCATCTGCGTCTCGGTATCGCTGCCGGCGGCGGCGAGGATGTTCTCGTACTTCGCCTGCTCTTCGGCCAGCTTGTCGAAATCGGCATCGGGTTCGGCGTAGGCCGCGTAGATCTCTTCGAGCTTCTGCTTGGCCTCCATGATCTCGCCCAGGCCGGCTTCGACCTCTTCCTTCACCGTCTTGGCGGGATCAAGCTCCGGCTCCTGCGGCAGATAGCCGATGCGCGTGCCGGCCAGATGCTGCACCTCACCTTCGTATTCCTTGTCCGCGTTGGCCATGATGCGCAGCACGGTGGACTTGCCCGAGCCGTTCAGGCCAAGCAGGCCGATCTTGGCGCCGGGGAAGAAAGAGAGGGAAATATCCTTGATGATCGTCCGCTTGGGCGGGACAACCTTGCTCACGCGGAGCATCGACATCACATACTGGGCCATGGAGAACGCTCGATCCTGCAAAGAATGCTGAGGGCGCGAGTCTACCACCGCCCGACCGGTACCGCGCCGGGCGTCGGCCCCGTCAGACCCCGAAGTCGCTGGCCGTGCCGCGCTGTTCGATGGCCTCGGCGATACGCCCGATGCCTTGCAGATACGCCGCCGTGCGGTAGCTCACCGCATCGTTCCGCGCACGCTCCATCACGCGTTCGGCTTCCCGCGCGATGCGCTCGGCCATGCGTGCATTGACGGTGTCTTCGTCCCATTGCTCGCCGCTGCGGTTCTGCATCCATTCCAGGTAGCTGACAATCACGCCGCCGGTGTTGGCGAGCACGTCGGGCAGTACGTCGATTCCCCGCTCGGCGAGTTTCGCGTCACCTTCACTGGTGACCGGGCCATTGGCGATTTCCAGCACCAGCCCGGCGCGCACCTGACCAGCGTTGTCGGCATGGATCTGGTCTTCCAGCGCGGCGAGTACCAGCACGTCCACATCCAGCGCCAGCAACTCTGCCTGGCTCATGACCGTGGCGCGATCACACTCGCACAGCACCGATTCGTCGCAATACACCATGTCCTTGAGTTCGCGCCGCTCGTGCTTGTGACGCCAGATCGGCTCCGGGTCCAGCCCCTCGGCATCAAAGATGGCGCCTTTCGAATCAGATACGGCAACGACGCGGTAGCCACGTTCGTGCGCCAGCCGCGCGAAGTGGTAGCCGGCGTTGCCGAAGCCTTGCACCGCCACCGTGGTGTCTTCGGGCTTGCGGCCTTCACGTTTGAGCCACAAGTCGAGCACCTGCAGCGCACCGCGCCCGGTGGATTCCACCCGCCCCGGAGAGCCGCCCAGCGCCAGCGGTTTGCCGGTGATCACTGCAGGCTGGTGGCGCCGCGTGATGGCCTGATACTCGTCGGCCATCCAGCCCATCACGGTGGGGTTGGTATTCACGTCGGGCGCCGGAATATCACGGTCCGGCCCAACGATGTCGGCCACCGCGCGCAGGTAGCCGCGCGACAAGCGTTCCAGTTCCAGCTTCGAGAGCTTCTTCGGGTCGACGGCCACGCCGCCCTTGCCGCCGCCGAAGGGCAGGCCGACCACCGCGCATTTGATTGCCATCCAGAAGGCCAGCGTCGTGACTTCGTCGCGGTTCACGGCCGGATGAAAGCGCACCCCGCCCTTGGCCGGCCCACGCGTGATGTCGTAATGCACGCGCCAGCCCGTGAAGACTTCCAGTCGCCCGTCGTCCATGCGTACCGGAATGCCCACCTGCAGCGCCAGCGCCGGCTGGACGAGGCGGGCGCGCACGTCGTCGGAAACTTCCAGCCGGTCAAAGATCTGCTCCAGACGAGACATTGCGTCGTCCAGCAGGCTTCGTTCTTGGGCGTGGTTGCGGCTCATCGCTTTCTCCGTGGTGGTGTCGTGTAGTCCGACATCACCCGGAGCGAACGTTCCCTGCCGGCAGTGTCTCAAGGCGCAACAGACGAAGCGCAATGCGCCAGTCCGCCCCGCGAAAGAGGCGGCTCAGGCTGTGAACTGCAGCCGCGCCAGATGCGCGTACAAGCCATCCTTGGCCATCAGCTCGGCATGCGTGCCGGTCTCGACGATGCGGCCGGCGTCCATCACCACGATGCGGTCGGCGCGTTGCACGGTGGCCAGGCGGTGGGCGATCACCAGCGTCGTGCGGTTCTCCATCAGGCCTTCCAGCGCGGCCTGCACCAGACGTTCGCTCTCGGCATCCAGCGCCGAGGTGGCTTCGTCCAGCAGCAGCACCGGACGGTCGGCCAGGATGGCGCGGGCAATCGCGATGCGCTGGCGCTGCCCGCCGGAGAGTTTCACGCCGCGCTCGCCCAGATCGGTGTCGTAGCCCTGCGGCAGACGCTGCACGAACTCGTGCGCGTGGGCGGCCTTGCAGGCGGCCAGCACTTCCTCCTGCGTGGCCTCGGGGCGCGCGTAGCGCACGTTGTCGGTCACGCTGGTGGCGAAGATCACCGCCTCTTGCGGCACCAGCGCAATGCGGCTGCGCACGGCCTGCGGGTCGGCATGGTCGAGTGGCACGCCATCGAGTTCGATACGGCCCGCGTCCGGGTCGTAGAAGCGCAGCAGCAACTGGAACACCGTGGTCTTGCCGGCGCCGGACGGGCCGACCAACGCGACGGTTTCGCCCGGCGCCACGTCTAGCGTGAAGTCTTCCAGCGCCGGCGTGTCGGGGCGGGAAGGGTAGTGAAAACCGGCCGCTGCAAAGCGCAACTCGCCGCGCGACGGGCTCGGCAGGGCCACCGGATCGGCCGGCGCACGAATGGCCGGCGTGGCGTCGAGGATCTCCATCAGCCGCTCGGTGGCGCCGGAAGCGCGCTGCAGTTCGCCCCACACCTCGGAGAGCGCCGCCACGCTGCCTGCCACCAGTGCCGCGTAGAACACGAAGGCCGACAACTCGCCGGCCGAGATGCGGCCGGCTAGCACGTCATGCCCGCCAATCCACAGAATGAAGGCAATGGCGCCGAACACCAGCAGCATCACCGCGGCCACCAGAATCGAGCGGGTCTTCACGCGGCGCCGCGAAGTCTCAAAGCTTGCGCCGATCAGCCGGCCGAACTCGTCGCGGTCGTGCGCCTCGTGGCTGTAGGCCTGCACGATGCGGATTTCGTGAATGGTCTCGTCAATGCGGTTGCCCAGGTCTGCAATGCGGTCCTGCGATTCGCGCGCCAGTTTGCGCACGCGCCGCCCGTAAAACAGGATCGGCACAATCACCAACGGCACGCCGATCAGGGTCAGCAGCGTGAGCTTGAGACTGGTCGTGAACAACATGATCAGCCCGCCCACCAGCATCAGCACATTGCGCAGCGCAATCGACAGGCTGGAGCCCACTACGCTTTCGATCTGCGCCGTGTCGGCCGTCAGCCGCGAAATCACCTCGCCCGTACGCCCGGCCTCGAACCACGACGGCGGCAGCGTCAGCAGATGGTCAAACACTCGCTGTCGTAAATCAGCCGTAATGCGCTCTCCCAGCCACGACACGTTGTAGAAGCGCGTAAAGGTCGCAGCCGTCAGCACCACGATCACGCCAAACATTGCCGCCAGCGTGCGGTCCAGCCACTCCGGGTTGCCGGCCGAAAAGCCCTGGTCGATCACCGCGCGCAGGCCCTGGCCGACGGCGAGCATGGCAGCCGCGGCAACGATAAGGGCGAGCGCAGCCACGCCGACGCGAGCCTTGTAGGGGCGCAGCATGGCGGCGAAGAAGGGGAGAGCGGAGAGGGGTTTGGACATGGTGGGCCAGGGAGGGTGAGCGGGAATTTTACGACCGGAGCGGCGGCATTCGGTTCGGAGTGATCGTGGGGCGCAATAGGCGAAGTGCATTGCGCCGAATGATCCTTCGCGGAAACTCCGCGTACCGTTGATTGAACTCCGTCTTTGACGTATGGTCGAGGCTATGTACACGATCGCCGAAACGCCGACCTTCGCCGCCGATGCGGACAAGCTCTGGACAGAGCGCGAGCGTCTGGAGTTCTTCGCCTGGCTCGCAAGCAATCCTGAGGCTGGCGATGTAATTCCGGAGAGTGGCGGTTGTCGCAAGGTCCGGTGGTCCCGTGCCGGCACGGGCAAACGCGGGGGCGTGCGGATCATCTACTTCACCCGCCTGCCATCCGGCGAAATCTGGTTGTTGCTCATCTACCCGAAGTCGGTGAGAGACAACATTCCGGGGCATTTGCTCAAGGAAGTTCGAAAGGAAATTGAAAATGACTGACCCGAAGACCACTACCAGACCCGTTTCCTCGGGCGAGGCCCTCGGCCTGAAGCTGCTGCAATCCGTGCGGGAGATGAAGGCGGGTACGGCAGCACGAGTGACGAAGATCGAACCGAATGAAATCGTACTGGCCCGCCAATGCACCGGATTGTCGCAAGCGCAGTTTGCCGAAGCCCTGCAGATATCCAAGCGGACCCTTCAGGAATGGGAGCAAGGGCGGCGGGCGCCCTCCGGTGCGGCACAGGCTTTGATTCGGATTGCTAGAAGGCATCCGGAAGTCGTGCGGGAAGAACTGGCTTGACGCGCAAAAGAAGGCCTCTCTTTTACGATCCGAACTATTGTGTGAGTTAGCAGGGATCCGTCCGATGGTTTCTACGCATAAGTCGTAGGACTTGTCCGTGACGATTGTGAATGGTTGATATTCGGAAAGTCTGAAAAGGTGTCGTGCGATGACTGTCCGTGGATGGGTATACGTCTTATCAAACCGTGCTATGCCCGGCCTGGTTAAGATTGGATTCAGTACAAAAGATCCGGTCCTTCGGATAGCCGAGTTAAACGGCACAAGCTTGCCTTATCCCTTCGATCTTGAGTTTGACGCTCTGATCGAGAACCCTCGCGAAGTTGAGAGGATGGTTCACCAACGCCTATCTTCTTGTCGAGAGGCAAAGGAGTTTTTCAGATCAGACCCGAGCACGGCCATCGCAGCAGTTCGTGAGGTCCTCAGCTCTTTGGGTCGTGAAATTCTCACGGAAAAAAAAATAAAAGGGGAAAGCCGCCCAGGAAACCTTCATGCTTCAGGCTCAGGAGATTCGAGATACTGTCCAATTTGCCATGGAAGTGTTCTGCGAACTGATCACAGATGTGAGAAGTGTTTCGCTCTTCTTGAATAGGTTGAGAAATACGAAACAGACCATGTTTCCAGCGATGAGACATTCTCACCAGCTCATTTTGCTCTCACAACATCCACCACCAACGCCTCCACCGCCTCCCCAGAAACATTCTCCCACCAGTGCGCCACTCCGGATTTCTCGATGGCGATATCCCCCATTTTGCGAACCACCGGCCCGGTTTGATCATTGCGATGCTCGACAATGCTGCCGCTGAGGATCAGCGCATAGCCGGGGCGTTGTTGGTGGGCATGGATGGCGATGACGCCGCCGGGTTCGATGGTGAATACCCGGGCGCGCATCTGGCGGCCCTGCATGGCGGGGAATTCATCACCCAGTTCAATGACGCCCAGAGTTTCGATTGAGCTGACGCCGCGGGTCACGGTCGGGCCGGTGAGGCCGCCGATGGTGGCGGTGGGGGCGTCGGCTGTGGCATTGGCTTTGGTGACCAAGTCGGCCGGCTGTGGTGGATGCGGCTCGTGACCGGGGTGGGCGAGAACGTTGCCGCTAACGAGCAACGCTGTGATGAGCGCACTGAGGCTGGCAGACACTGCAGACGGACGCATGGGCATGGCTCCGGGCGGGTCGAGGATTGGCAGAAGCATTGTGCCTGTATGCCGGCGGGTGTGAAACCATGGGGCCGGAGCACTGCATTTCGTTCTTTCGCCATGCTGTTCCGGATTGAAGCGATTGAATTGGCAGCGAATGGTGACCGTGATGGGGGCAGGACGAGCACCGGTCATGAAGAAAACACGGCAGAGGCAGCAGCCTCTGCCGTGTTTTCTTCATTGCAGCCGATAAAGCCAACGCTCAATTGCGCTGTTTGAATGCCGGTGCGGCCTCCAATGCTTCTCGCGTGGTCTTGACGCGGAGTTCCCGTTTGTCGGAGCTTCCTGGCGTTTTTACCTCTGTCCAGTCAATGGCGACGTTCTTTTCGCCGATTCCGAGAAAGCCGCCGACACCGACGACGACCCCAACGACCTGACCGTTGGCGTTGATGATCAGGTCATTCACCTGGCCGATTTCTTCATTGTCGACCGTGGTGACGGTCGCGCCGATCAGGGCCTTGGCATGTGTTCCTTCTGGCGGGACGGCACTCAGGTTGGCCGGCCCCTTGGGGGTGACGTTGCTGGGAGCGTTGCCCGGATGTGCGGAGGTGGGCGGCTGTTCGCGAGTTGTCGCGGATGGGCCTTTGGGTGAGCTGGAGTGCTGCTTGTTCATGTCCGGAGCAGGTTTGGTGTCACCCGGGTTGCCATCCCTCTCTTCGGGCGGCATGGCAACCCGTGCATCCTGGTCACGTGAAGTGACGTCCTGCTCCTGGTTTCCCGGCGGCGCATCTTGGAGTTGGGCCAGTACAGGGCCTGAACCAATCGCCATCACGGACGTAGCCAATACGAAACAAGCAAGTGCATTCAACTTTTTCATATACATCTCCTTTGAAGCCGGCGACTTGTCAGGAGGAATATCCTTCTGGACAGGCGCCGTATTGCAGCCTTTTTTCCTACAAATCCGTAGCCGGAAAATGAATCGTGACGCCACGGAAAATGAAAGCAAGGTGGGGCTGCAAGAGTGCACGGTAGCAGCCGTGTATCCGGTCTGCTGATGCTCAAGAAGAGCGCGTGGAGACATCAGAACTGCTGCGAGAACTGGCGGAGGAAAGGCGTGTGGCCGCGTCCAGACAGGGGATTCGCGGGTTTCGGGCGTAAAGCCCGCTCGGCTAAAACAAGCCGTCGTTCCCTTTCTGGTGTAGATGAAACTCTTTGTTTGTATTGGCTACCTGATATTTCCGGAAGCCGAAGAATGGCTGATTGAAATGAATGCAATTCCGGAATGCACGGCGGGCGTTCAAGCATGCATGAGGGCATGCAGCGTTGCGAATCGGCAGGTGAGGTGAGTTGCGCTTGCCGGCGCGCCTGGATCAGGCCGGCAGTTCGGCAGGAGAAGCGCATCCGGAAACCACAGGCTCGTGTGGCGGATGCGCTTCCCTCATCCGTAATGCAAGGGTCAGCGCAGCCTTACGCGCCGATTTCCTTCTTGTAGCCGTCTGCGTCGAGCAGGCCGGACAGGTCGGCGGAAGTCGGTTGGATGCGGAACAGCCAAGTGTCGTACGGCGCGTCATTGACGCCTTCCGGCGCATCTACCGCGGCGTCGTTGATGGCGACCACTTCACCGGCAACGGGGGCATGGATGTCGGAGGCGGTCTTGACCGACTCGACCACGGCACAGGCTTCGCCGGCTGTGAGGCTGCGGCCGACCTTGGGCAGTTCGAGGAAAACGATGTCGCCCAGTTCGTCCTGCGCGTGGTCGGTGATGCCAACGGTAAGGGTGCCGTCGGATTCCAGGCGCGACCATTCATGGGTGGCGGCGTAGCGCAGCTCGGCGGGGATTTTGCTCATGGGGTGCTCCGTTGGGTTCTTGCGAGGTGCGTGATGGTAACGCTCAGACGAGCGGTTTGCCGTCGCGCACGAAGGGCGGTTCGACGACGCGGGCGGAAATGCGTTCGCCGCGCAGGGCAACTTCAACCGTTTCGCCGGCCTGCGTGCCCTGCGGCAGGTGCGCAAAGGCAATGCCTTGGCCAAGGGTGGGCGACCACACAGCGCTGGTGGTGACACCGGTGCCGCGCGAGGTGATGACGGGCATCTGCGCCTCGGGTTCGGGCGCGTCGAACACCAGCCCCATCACGCAGGTGATCCAGGGTTTGTCTTCAAGCGTTTCGCGTCCGACGAAATCGCGCTCGGGATCGGAAAAATCGATGGTGCGCACGAGGCCGACATCCAGCGGGGTATAGCGGTCGCTCATGTCCTGACCGTACTGGCGGAAGCCGGCTTCGAGCCGCAGGGTGTTGCGCGCGGTCAGCCCGCAGGGCCGCACGCCGGATTTGAGCAGGGCTTCCCACATGGCTTCGGCACGATAGACCGGCACACCGACCTCGAGACCGTCTTCCCCGGTAAAGCCGGTGCGGGCAATGAACAGATCGGACAGGCGCACGGCGGCAAACGGCGGGGGCACGCCGCGAGCGGTGTTCAGCTCGGGAATCGCACGCATCGCGCGCTCGATGGCCTGCGGCCCCTGGATGGCGAACATCGCCAGATCATTGCGCGTGCCTAGCGATACGTTGGCGCCGGTGGCCGCAATGCGCTTGCGCATCCAGCGCACGTCGCGCTCGGCGTTACCGGGGTTGGCAACCAGACGAAATTCGCCGTCCGAGATGCGATACACGATGAGGTCGTCGAGGATGAGGCCGTCGTCGTCGAGCATGCATGAGTACAGCGTGCTGCCGGGGCGCTTGAGCGTGGCCACATCGTTGGCGAGCAGCTCGCGCAGAAAGGGCGTGGAGCCTGCGCCGGAAACTTCCAGCGTGACCAGATGCGAGACGTCGAACACGCCGGCGGCCTGACGCACGGCGTGGTGCTCGGCCACGGCGTCGCCGTAGTCGGCCGGCATTTCCCAGCCTGCAAGCGCAGTCATGCGCGCGCCGACGGCAAGATGGGCGGCGTGCAGCGGGGAGGTTTTGAGCGGAGCGTTCATCGCGTGATCTCGGTGTCCTGGTATGGGCGTGAACAGCCCGCCGGCAGGGCGGCGGCACGATAGCACCGGCTACGTTGCACCGCAACGTGAGCGCCGGTACACACGGTATCATCCTTGGCATGAAGCCATTCGAGAGCCATTTCCACGAGCTGCGGGGCATCCGCGTGCATGTGCGCGAGTGGGGGCGCCGCGGCGCCCCGATGCTGGTGATGCTGCACGGCTGGTCAGACGTCGGGGCGACCTTTCAGTTCGTCCTCGACGCCTTCAAGCACGACTGGCACATCGTCGCACCGGACTGGCGCGGCCACGGTCTGAGCGGACGCGGGGACGACGCCTACTGGTTTGCCAATTACATGGGTGATCTGGACGCGCTGCTGCACCTCTACAGCCCGGATGCGCCGGTGCGCATGGTCGGGCACAGCATGGGCGGCAACGTGGCTCACATCTATGCCGGCGTGCGACCGGAGCGGGTGAGGGCGCTGGTGACGTTGGAGTCTCTGGCGCGCGCAGACCGTCCGGCCGAAGAGGCGCCAGACCGCTACGCCACCTGGCTGGACCAGCTGGCCACGCGCAAGGCACCGCGCACCTATGAATCGGTGGAGGCGCTGGCCGTGCGCCTGCGCCGTGCCAATCATCGCCTGACCGAGGCACGTGCCTTGTTCATGGCGCAGCAGTACACCGAGGCCGATGAAGTCGGCGGGGTGCGCATTGCCGTGGAGCCGGCGCACCGCAACGTGCAGCCGGTCATGCATCGCCGCGCTGAGGCCGAGGCCTGCTGGCGCCGCATCACCGCGCCCGTACTGTGGTTGATGCAGGAAGGCCCGCACTGGCAGGAGATCCGCGGCATCAATGCTGCGGCGTGGGAACACACCAAGGGCTGCTTTGCAAACCTGCGCGAAGCAGCGATTGCCGATTGCGGTCACAATATGCAGCACGACCAACCCGAACGCGTGGCGGCTGCGATTGAAGCCTTTCTGGCCGAAGTTGCGCCCTACCAGGCCGGATGAGATGAGCGCTTTCCCGAAAAACCCTGATCTGCACTGTCATTCCACCGCATCTGACGGCTGGCTGCCGCCGGCCGATGTGGTGCGGCGTGCGCACGTCAACGGCGTGGACCTGCTGGCGCTGACCGACCACGACACACTGGGCGGTCTGGACGAAGCCTGTAGAACGGCGGATGAACTGGGGCTGAAGCTGGTGGCGGGAGTGGAAATCTCGGTGAGCTTTGCCACCGAGACCGTGCACATCGTTGGCCTGGGTGTGGATCGCCATGACGCCGCGCTCAACGCCGGTCTGGCCGGACTGCGCGAAGGCCGCCAGGAGCGCGCCCGCCGCATGGGTCAGGCGCTGGCCGAGGCCGGCGTGCCGGGCGTGTATGAAGGCGCACTGCAGTTCTCCAAGAACCCCGAGATGGTCGGACGCGCGCACATGGCGCGCCAGATCGTGGCCTGCGGACGCATGCCGGACGTCGGCACGGTGTTCCGCCACTATCTGGCCAAGGGCAAGCCGGGCTACGTCGAGCACCAGTGGGCAAAGCTGGAAGACGCCGTGGGCTGGATTGTCGGCGCCGGCGGTGTGGCGGTGATTGCCCACCCGGCGCGCTATCGGCTGGACGATATCGGCATGGAGCACCTGTTCGACCGTTTCCTTGCCTGCGGTGGCGAGGCGGTGGAGGTCGTGACGGGATCGCATACTGACGACGAGGTGCGGCTGTACGCTGATCTCGCACGCCGCCGCGGCATGCTGGCTTCGCGTGCTTCGGATTTTCACGGTGTGGAAGAAAGCCGTATCGACCTTGGGCAATGCCCGCCGTTGCCGGACGGGCTGACGCCGGTCTGGTCGCGCTTCTGAGTTCACCATGTCCCAGTTTTTCAACGTCCATCCCGAACACCCGCAACCGCGCCTGATGAAGCAGGCGGCGGACATCGTGCGCGGCGGCGGCTTGATCGTGTTCCCGACCGACTCGGCCTATGCGCTGGGCGGGCAGATGGGCAACGCCGACCTGTTGGCGCGCATCCGTCGTATCCGCGACGTGGATGATCGTCACCACTTCACGCTGATGTGCCGGGATCTGTCGGAGATCGGCACGTATGCACGCGTCGATAACACTCAATACCGTCTGCTCAAGGCCACCACGCCGGGTACTTATACCTTCATCCTGGAAGGCACTCGCGAGTTGCCGCGCCGGCTGATGCACCCCAAGCGCAAGACCATCGGCCTGCGCGTGCCCGATCACCCGGTAGTGGCTGCGTTGCTGGCCGAACTGGGCGAGCCCTTGCTGACCTCCACCTTGCTGCTGCCGGGCGAGGATCTGCCGCTGACCGACGCAGACGACATCCGCGAGCGGCTCGGAAAGCAGGTCGACCTGGTGATCGAGGCCGGCTTCTGCGGCCCGGAAGCCACCAGCGTGATCGATTTGACCTCGGGTTCGCCCGAGCTGGTCCGCGCCGGCAAGGGTGATCTGACGCCATTCGGGCTGGAGGCGGATTGATGTCCGCAGCCGGGCCGCGGCCCGCCACTCTGCTAGAATCCGCCGTTTTCAAGCCACAGGGCTTATGGAAACGCTGATCTCCACCCTCGCGATCTGGGCCTTGCCCGTGCTGCTGGCTATTACGCTGCACGAGGCCGCGCATGGCTACGTCGCTCGGTATTTCGGCGACCCGACGGCAGCGGAAGCGGGACGCATCACGCTCAATCCCTTCCGTCACATCGACCCGGTCGGCACCATTCTCGTGCCGGCAGGCATTCTCGGCATTTCGATCCTGTTCGGCAGCTCCGGTATGTTGTTTGGCTGGGCCAAGCCGGTACCGGTGGATTTCTCCCGGCTGCGCAACCCCAAGGCCGACATGCTGTGGGTGGCGGCCGCCGGACCGTTCATGAATCTGGTGATGGCTTTCGGCTGGGCAGCCCTGCTCAAGCTGGTGGTCAGTACGGAGCCCGGTCTGTACACCGATGCGCTGGTGCATATGTCGATTGCCGGCATCACCATCAACGCCGTCCTGATGTTCCTCAACCTGCTGCCGCTGCCGCCGCTGGATGGCGGGCGAATTGCGGTGAGCCTGTTGCCCAACCGGCTGGCGTGGAATTTCGCGCGCATCGAGCCCTACGGCTTCCCGATCCTGTTGATTGCCTTGTTCTCGGGTATCCTCGGGTCCATTCTCTGGCCGATGATCTCCGCTTTCCGCAGCCTGCTTTCGACCATTTTCAGTTTCTAGACCAAGCAAAAAAGCCATGTACGCAGAACGCGTTCTCTCCGGCATGCGACCGACCGGTCGCCTGCATCTCGGCCACTATCACGGCGTACTCAAGAACTGGGTGAAGCTGCAGGAGGAATACCCCTGTCTGTTCTTCGTCGCCGACTGGCATGCCCTGACCACCAACTACGATTCGCCGCAGGTGATCGAAGAGAGCGTGTGGGACATGCTGATCGACTGGCTCGCCGCCGGGGTTGATCCGGCACAGGCCACGCTGTTCATCCAGTCGCGCGTGCCGGAGCATGCAGAGCTGCATCTGCTGCTGTCGATGATGACGCCGCTGGGCTGGCTGGAACGTGTGCCGACCTACAAGGATCAGCAGGAAAAGCTCAGCAACAAGGATCTGTCGACCTACGGCTTCCTCGGCTACCCGCTGCTGCAATCGTCCGACATCCTGATCTATCGCGCCGACAAGGTGCCGGTGGGTGAGGACCAGGTGCCGCACGTCGAGATCACGCGCGAAGTCGCGCGCCGCTTCAATCACCTGTATGGCCGTGAACCGGGTTTTGAGGAGAAGGCGCGCGAAGCCGCCCGCAAACTCGGCACCAAGCGCTCGCGCCTGTACTTCGAGCTGCGCACACGCTTCCAGCAGGAAGGGGACCAGGCCGCGCTGGACCAGGCCCACGCCGTGCTCGAAGAGGCCCAAAACCTCAGCATGACTGATCGCGAGCGTCTGTATGGCTACCTTGAAGGCAGCAGCAAGATGATCCTGGTCGAGCCCGAGGCGCTGCTGACCGAGGCCGCGCGCATGCCGGGGCTGGACGGGCAGAAGATGTCCAAGAGCTACAACAACACCATCTTCCTGCGTGAAGACCCGGATTCGGTCACCAAGAAGGTCCGCACCATGCAGACCGACCCGGCACGCGTGCGTCGCACCGATCCGGGCGATCCGGCCAAGTGCCCGGTGTGGCAGTTCCACGTCGTGTATTCGGACGATGCCCGACGCGAGTGGGTGCAGGAAGGCTGTCGCAGCGCCGGTATCGGTTGCATCGAATGCAAGCAGCCGGTGATTGATGCCATCGTGGCCGAGCAGGACGTGATGCGCGAGCGCGCTCAGCCCTATATCGAGGATCCGAGCCTGGTGCGCAACGTCATCGCCGACGGTTGCGAACGCGCCCGCAAGCTCGCGCAGGAGACCATGCGCGACGTGCGCGAAAGCATGGGGCTGTCGTACTCGTGAGCACGCGGGCTGCATCCGGCGCTTGCGGCGGCAGCGCGCGTTCGGGATAGAATGGAGCGCCCGCTCGATCTGGCGCCGGTCGAAACCGGCGCGCAACTTGATGCGGTGGCGCGCCTGTATGGCGCGCCGATGCTCGAACTACCGAAGGACCTCTACATCCCGCCTGATGCGCTGGAGGTGTTTCTCGAGGCCTTCGAAGGTCCGCTGGACCTGCTGCTGTACCTGATACGCAAGGCGAACCTCGACATCCTCGACATTCCGATGGCGCCGCTGACGCGCCAGTATCTCGGTTACGTCGAGGCCATGCGTCGTCACAATCTCGAGCTTGCGGCGGACTATCTGCTGATGGCGGCAACGCTGCTGGAGATCAAGTCGCGCATGCTGCTGCCACGCCCCAAACGCGTGGAAGACGATGACGAGCACGACCCGCGCGAAGAGCTGGTGCGTCGGTTGCTCGAGTATGAACAGACGAAACTTGCCGCACTGCGACTGGATGCGCTTCCGCGCATGGGGCGAGACTTTGACGCAGTGGGCGTGATGGTGGTCGAACGCATCGTCGAACGCCTGCCGGAAGTGAGCCTGCACGATCTGCAGCTTGCCTGGCTGACGCTGATGAAGAAGGCCAAGCTCACGCAGCACCACACGGTTCGGCAGGATGAACTGTCGGTGCGCGAACACATGAGCCTGATGCTGCGCCGGCTGGCCAGTGGCGAATTTGTGGCCTTCGAGGCGGTGTTCGATCTCGCGCACGGTCGCGCGGGTTTGGTGGTGGGGTTTCTCGCGATGCTGGAACTGGTCAAGGAAAGGCTCGTGGTGGTGACCCAGATGGAGCCGATGGCGCCGATCTACGTGAAGCTTGCCGATGCTGCTGAACACGCCTGAGGACTACAAGCGGGTCATCGAGACTGCCTTGCTGGCTGCCAGCAGCCCGCTTGCCACGGGTGACCTGCGGCGCATGTTCGAACCCGACCCCGGCCCGGAGCTGGTGCGCAAGCTGCTGGATGAGTTGCGCGCTGACTGGGAAGGGCGGGGCGTGGAGCTGGTGCAAACGGCTTCGGGCTGGCGCTTCCAGACGCGCATCGAGTTTCAGGTGTATCTGGACCGGCTCAAGGATGAGCGCGCACCGAAGTATTCGCGCGCCGTACTGGAAACACTGGCGATCATCGCCTACCGCCAACCGGTGACGCGCGGCGACATTGAGGATATCCGCGGCGTCGCGGTATCCCCGAACGTAATCAAGACACTGGAGTCGCGGGGTTGGGTCGACGTGGTCGGCCACCGTGATACTCCGGGCCGGCCGGCGTTGCTTGCAACCACCCGGCGTTTTCTCGACGACCTTGGCTTGCGCAGCCTCTCCGAGCTGCCGCCGCTCGTCGAAATTGAAAGGATGATGGACCTTGTCGAAACCCAGGAAATCGCGCAGCCCGCTGCGCCCGTCGACCAAGAAGAAGCCTGAAGACGCACCGCAGGGCGGTAACCCCGCGATGCGGGCAGATGCCCACAAGTCCGCACTGGGTTCTTTCAAGCGCGAAGGCCCGCCGCGTGCCCGTCCGCCGCGTCCCGGCGCCGAGCCTCAGCTCAAGCCCGCGTCCTTCGCCGAGCCGGAGCGTCTGCAGAAGGTGCTGGCACAGATCGGCATCGGTTCGCGCCGCGAAATCGAAGAGTGGGTGATTGCCGGTCGCATTTCGGTCAATGGCCTGCCGGCAGCGCTGGGGCAGAAGATCGGCCCGGGGGATATCGTCAAACACAACGGCAAGGTCATTCCGCTCAAGTTCGCCGAGCAGCGCGACTCGCGTGTGCTGATCTATCACAAGCCCGAAGGCGAGATCGTCTCGCGCGACGACCCGGAAGGCCGCCCCTCGGTCTTCGAGCGTCTGCCCATGCTCAAGCGCGGTCGCTGGATCGCGATCGGCCGTCTGGACTTCAACACTTCCGGCCTGCTGCTGTTCACCAACGACGGCACGCTGGCCAACAAGATGATGCACCCGCGCTACGAGATGGAGCGCGAGTACGCCGTTCGTCTGCTCGGCACCCTGACGGACGAGCAAATCAGCATGCTGACCACGGGCATCGAGCTTGAAGACGGAATGGCGCGTTTCGGTTCGCTGCGCGACGAAGGGGGCGAGGGCGTCAACCACTGGTATCGCGTAACGCTGTCCGAAGGCCGCAACCGCGAGGTACGTCGCATGTTCGAGTCGGTCGGTCTGACTGTCAGCCGGCTGATGCGTGTGCGCTACGGCCCGGTGGAGTTGCCGACGCGCCTCAAGCGCGGCATGTGGATGGACATGCCTCAGGACGAAGTACGTGCGATCTCCGGTGACGCCTCGCCGCAGCGCCAGCAGCGTCCGGAGGAAAAGAGCCGGCAGCGCCGCAACGAAGGCAAGGTGCACCGCACCACCGCGCCGCAGGGTACGGGTGGGCCGCGCAAACCGAGAAGCCAGAACGCGGGTGCCCCGCGCAGCCCGAACTCCAGGCAACCAAGTGACAACGGGGCCGCGCCCGCCCGAGACGGTGCGCCCAAGGACGGCAATCGTGCGCCGCGCAGTGCCAACGGTGGACCGCAACGCAGCAGAAAGCCGCGCAAAATTGCCTGATTGAGGCGCGGGCGTTATACTTCCGCGCATTCGGCGCAGCCCACACCCGGGATTGCGCTGATCTTCCGGTTGAAATCAACAGGGATGGGCGTTTCGCCCATTTTTTATTTGCGGGCGCGGAAATGAACATCGAAGGTGTCGTCGAGCAGATCGTAAGCGGGCTCGGCTATGAGCTGGTGGACTTCGAAAGTACGCCAAAAGGCCGCTTGATGCGTATTTTCATCGACATCGAGCGCGGCATCACGGTGGACGATTGCGCAACGGTCAGCAACCAGATCACGCGGGTCTTCGAGGTCGAGAACATCGACTACGACCGGCTTGAGGTGTCCTCGCCGGGGCTGGACCGCCCGCTCAAGAAAGCCGCTGATTTCGAACGCTTTGCAGGGCAGGAAGTGCAGTTGCGACTGCGCATGCCCATGAACAATCAACGCAATTACATCGGTGTGCTGGTCGGCTTGCAGGATGGCCAGGTACGCCTGACGACGGGGAAGGGCGAGGTTGCCTTTCCGCTTGAAGAAATTGAAAAAGCACGCCTGGTTCCCAGGTTCTGAGTTTCCGGATGTGGAGGTTTGTTAGATGAGCCGCGAAATACTGCTGCTTGTAGATGCGCTGGCACGTGAAAAGAACGTCGAAAAGGACATCGTGTTCGCAGCGCTCGAATCGGCGCTCGCATCCGCGACGAAGAAGCGTATTCACGATGATGCCGACGTGCGCGTCACGATTGACCGTGAGACGGGCGACTACGAGTCCTTCCGTCGTTGGGTAGTGATGCTCGACGAGGAAGTCACCAACGATGAAGCCGAGATGGGCATCATCGACGCTCGCGAAGAAGACGCCGAGATCGAGCTGGGCGACTACATCGAAGAGCCGCTTGAGCCGATCGAGTTCGGCCGTGTCGGTGCCCAGGCCGCCAAGCAGGTGATCCTGCAGAAGATCCGTGACGCCGAGCGCGAGCAAGTCCTCAACGACTTCCTCGAGCGCAAGGAGCACATGGTCTCCGGCACCATCAAGCGCATGGAACGCGGCAACGCGATCATCGAGGTGGGTCGTCTGGAAGCCGTGATCCCGCGTGACCAGATGGTGCCGCGCGAGAACCTGCGCGTGGGCGACCGCGTCAAGGCCTTCCTGCTGCGCATCGACCGCAATGCGCGTGGCCCGCAACTGATCCTGTCGCGCACCGCGCCGGACTTTCTGGCCAAGCTGTTCGAACTGGAAGTACCGGAAATCGAGGAAGAGCTGCTGGAGATCAAGGGTTGCGCCCGTGACCCCGGCCTGCGTGCCAAGATTGCCGTGCATTCGCATGATCCGCGTATCGACCCGATCGGCACCTGCGTAGGCTTGCGCGGTTCGCGCGTGACCGCCGTGCGTAACGAGATTGCCGGTGAGCAGATCGACATCATCGTGTGGTCTGCCGACCCGGCCCAATTCGTCATCGCTGCACTGCAGCCTGCCGAAGTGGTCTCCATCGTGGTCGACGAAGAGAACCACAGCATGGACGTGGTGGTGGACGAGAACAACCTCGCCATCGCCATCGGTCGTAGCGGCCAGAACGTCAAGCTCGCTTCCGAGTTGACCGGCTGGACGATCAATCTGATGAGCGAAGAGGAGTCGGCGCAGAAGGCCGACGCCGAGCGTGGCGAACTGCGCGACCTGTTCATCAGCAAGTTGGACGTGGACGAAGAGCTGGCGGACATCCTGATCGACGAAGGTTTTGCGTCGCTCGAGGAAATCGCCTATGTGCCGCTGGCCGAAATGCTCGAGATCGAAGCCTTCGATGAAGCAACCGTTAACGAGCTGCGCGATCGCGCACGCAACGTGTTGCTGACCGAAGCCATCGTCACCGAAGAGCAGCTCGAGCACGTTGCAGAAGACATGCTTTCACTCGAAGGCATGGATAAATCACTGGCCGCAAAACTGGCTCAGAACGACGTGCGAACGCGCGATGATCTGGCTGATCTGGCCGTCGACGAACTGGTGGAAATGGCTGGTATTCCGGCCGACCGTGCTGCCGCACTGATCTCGGTTGCGCGCGCGCACTGGTTCGAAGAATGAGGGGAGGGATTCAATGGATGAAATGAGCGTTACCCAGTTTGCCGGCGAGCTGAAGATGCCGGCCAACGTGCTGCTCGAGCAATTGCAGAAGGCCGGCGTCGCCAAAGGCGGCGTCGAGGATCTGCTGACCGAGCATGACAAGGCACGTCTGCTGGATTATCTGCGTCGTTCGCACGGTGAAACCCAACCCAAGGGCAAGATCACGCTGACGCGCAAGCAGACTTCAGAGATTCGGGCCACCGACTCTTCCGGTCGTGCACGCACGGTCCAGGTCGAAGTGCGCAAGAAGCGCGTATTCGTCAAACGCGACGAGCTGTCGGGTGATGCTCCGGCCGCGCCTGAACCCGAGTTTGAAGCCGAAGCTCAAGCTGAAGCTGAACCGATGATCGTCGAGGCCCCCGAGCCGATGCCGGCGCCGGTGGAGCAACCCGAGCCGGTAGTGGCGGCAGAGCCGGAGGTCGAGCCGGTTCAGGAAGCAGCTCCGGAAGAGCCCGTGGTTGAAGCGGTTGCGGAAGTTGAGGACGCTCCTGCCGAAGAACCCGAGGCGGTTGCCGACGAGCCTGCAGAGGCGGCACCGGCTGTTCGCAAAAAGACCCGCGTTTCCACCAAAGCCATTCTGTCGGCGGAAGAGATCGCTTCGCGTGAAGCTGAAGAGCAGCGCATGCGCGCTCTGCGTGCTCGCCAGGAAGCCGATATCAAAGCCCGTCAGGAACGCGACAGCGCTGCCGCTGCCGCTCGTGCTGCCGCAGCCGCGGCAGCCGTGCTGGCCGAACAGCAGCCGGCTCCGAGCGAAGAAGAGCGTCGTGCGGCCAAAGGCCCGAGCGGTACCCTGCATCGCCCGGCCAAGACCGAAGATCGTGAGGCCAGCAAGGACGGTCGTCGTGGCCGCGCTGCGCCGGCGGACGATGCACCGAAATCCCGTCGTGGTCTGAAGACCCGCGGTGATCTTGCCGGTGGCGGCAACTGGAAAGGCGCCCGTGGCGGTGGCCGCGGTGGTCGTGGCGGCAACAACCGCAACGATCAGACCAACTTCCAGGCGCCGACCGAGCCGATGGTGCGTGAAGTGCACGTACCGGAAACCATCACTGTGGCCGATCTGGCACACAAGATGGCGCTCAAGGCGACCGAGCTGATCAAGGCGCTGATGAAGATGGGGTCGATGGTCACCATCAACCAGGTGCTGGATCAGGAAACCGCGATGATCCTGGTCGAGGAAATGGGGCACAAGGCTTTTGCCGCCAAACTCGACGATCCGGATGCCTTCCTCGAAGGCTCCGAGGATGTGCATGCTGACGCCCCGTTGTTGGCGCGCGCGCCGGTGGTTACGGTCATGGGTCACGTCGACCACGGCAAGACCTCGCTGCTCGACTACATCCGCACCGCCAAGGTTGCGGCCGGCGAAGCCGGCGGCATCACGCAGCACATCGGCGCTTATCACGTCGAAACGCCGCGCGGCATGGTCACCTTCCTCGACACCCCGGGCCACGAGGCCTTCACGGCCATGCGTGCTCGTGGCGCCAAAGCCACCGACATCGTCATTCTGGTGGTGGCCGCCGACGACGGCGTGATGCCGCAGACGCGTGAAGCCATTCACCACGCCAAGGCGGCCGGTGTGCCGCTGGTCGTGGCAGTCAACAAGATCGACAAGCCGGAAGCCAACCCCGAGCGCGTCAAGCAGGAGTTGGTGTCCGAAGGCGTCGTGCCGGAAGAGTACGGCGGCGACGCCATGTTCATCAGCGTCTCGGCCAAGACCGGCAAGGGCATCGACGAGTTGCTCGAAGGCATCCTGCTGCAGGCCGAAGTGCTGGAACTCAAGGCCGCGGTTGAAACTCCGGCCAAGGGCCTGATCATCGAAGCCCGCCTGGACAAAGGCCGCGGCCCGGTTGCTTCGCTGCTGGTGCAGTCCGGCACCCTGAAGAAAGGCGACGTAGTGCTGGTCGGCGCGACCTTCGGCCGCGTGCGTGCCATGCTCGACGAGAACGGCAAGCCGATCGACGAAGCCGGCCCCTCGATTCCGGTCGAGATCCTCGGCCTGTCGGATGTACCGGCTGCCGGTGACGAAGCCATTGCGCTGGCCGACGAGAAGAAAGCGCGCGAAATCGCACTGTTCCGTCAGGGCAAGTTCCGCGACGTCAAGCTGGCCAAGCAACAGGCCGCCAAGCTCGAGAACATGTTCGACCAGATGGGCGAAGCCGAGGTCAAGACGCTGCCGCTGATCGTCAAGGCCGACGTGCAGGGCTCGCAGGAAGCGCTGGTTCAGTCGCTCAACAAGCTCTCGACCGACGAAGTCCGCGTCAACGTCATCCACGGCGCGGTCGGCGGTATTACCGAGTCGGACGTCAACCTGGCACAGGCTTCTGGCGCCGTGATCATCGGCTTCAATACCCGGGCCGATGCCGGTGCGCGTCGTCTGTCCGAGACCTTCGGTGTCGACATCCGCTACTACAACATCATCTACGACGCTGTCGATGACGTAAAAGCAGCGCTGTCGGGCATGCTCTCGCCGGAAAAGCGCGAGAACATCATCGGTATGGTCGAGGTGCGTCAGGTCTTCCGTGTACCGAAGATCGGTGCGGTGGCCGGTTGCTACGTCACCGAGGGCATGGTCAAACGTGGTTCGCTGGTGCGTGTGCTGCGCGACAACACCGTCATCCACAGTGGTGCGCTCGAGTCGCTCAAGCGCTTCAAGGAAGACGCCAAGGAAGTGCGCTCGGGCTTCGAGTGTGGCCTGTCCGTCCGGAACTACAACGACATCGCGGAAGGCGACCAGCTGGAGATCTACGAGATCCAGGAAATCGCCCGTACGCTGTAATCGATGCCGAAGGACTTTTCCCGCAGCCAGCGCGTCGTCGAACAGATTCGGCGCGAACTGGCCGAGCTGATCCGGACCGAGGTGAAGGACCCCCGCGTGGGGTTCATCACCTTGACCGATGTGGAAATCACGCCCGATTACGCCCACGCCAAGGTCTTCTTCACGTCGATGACGGGCGAGGACAGCGTGCCGGGAATCCTTGTCGGCCTGCGCCGTGCAAGCGGTTTCCTGCGTCGCGAGCTGGGTCGTCGGGTGCGTATCCACACCACGCCGGAACTGCACTTCGTGTACGACAAATCGGTCGAGGAAGGCAGCCGCATGTCGCGCCTGATCGATGAAGTCGTGCACGAAGACGAAGAGCGTTCCGGCAAGGATCCGGCTGACTGATCGTGTCTGCTCCACAACGCAGGGTGCCGCGCCGTCGCATTGACGGCGTGCTGTTGCTCGACAAGCCTACCGGTATGAGCTCCAACGCAGCCCTGCAAAGGGCGAAGCGCTTGCTCAATGCGGCCAAGGCGGGCCACACCGGCACGCTCGACCCGATGGCCACCGGCCTTTTGCCGCTGACCTTCGGTGAAGCCACCAAGTTTTCGCAGATGCTCCTCGATGCCGACAAGGTCTACGAGGCTACGCTGCGTTTCGGCAGCGAAACCGACACCGGAGACACTGAAGGTCAGGTGATCGCTACGGCGCCGGTAAGGTTTTCACCCGAAGCGCTGGAAGCTGCAATGGGCGATTTGCGTGGCGAGATTGAGCAGATTCCGCCCATGCACTCGGCGCTCAAGCGAGACGGCAAACCACTCTACGAGTACGCCCGCGCCGGCATCGAAGTCGAACGTGCGCCGCGCCGCGTGACCATTCATGCGCTGGAGCTGCTGGCCTTCAACGGCAGCGAAGCGAGGTTGCGCGTGCATTGCAGCAAAGGCACCTACATCCGCACGCTGGGCATTGATCTGGGGCGTGCCCTCGATTGCGGTGCGCACCTCACGGCCCTGCGGCGCACAGCCATCGGCGACTTTGGAATTGACCAGGCTGTTACGCCGCAATCCCTGGAGGCAGCCGCTCAACCCGAAGGCCTGCTGGAACCGGTGGATGCCTTGATTGCTGCCTATCCGCGGCTGGGGCTCGACGAGGACGCTGCAGCGGCGCTGATGCTGGGTCGGGAGATCTCCTCGGAAGGCGAGCCCGGCCTGTTGCGTCTGTACAGTGCCGAACGTTTCATCGGTCTTGGCGAGCGCCGTACGGACGGGCGCATCGTCTCCAGACGCCTGATCGCAACGGGGCAGGGTGAATGACAATTCACCCTGCTGATTTCACGCAGAATGATTGAGTTTTACCCGCAGCGCGGGCTATAATCGCGCACTTGAATTTAGAAGATCGACACGAGTAAACATCACATGGCTCTCGAAACCGCAAACAAGTCCCAGATCGTCTCCGAATATCAGCGCGCACCGGGCGACACCGGTTCGCCGGAAGTGCAGGTCGCTCTGCTGACCGCTCGCATCAATGGCCTGACCGGCCACTTCAAGGCCAACGCCAAGGATCACCACTCGCGTCGTGGTCTGCTGAAGATGGTCAGCCAGCGTCGCAAGCTGCTCGACTACCTGAAAGGCAACAATGCCGACAGCTATCGCAGCCTGATCGAGCGTCTGGGCCTGCGTAAGTAATCTGCTCGCCTGCCGAGCCGGACTACGCCCATCGTTGTACCCGTGCGAAAAGCCGGTACGGTTTCATACACCGTCCCGGCTTTTTCGTTCTTGCGGTCCAGTCATCCCGTTTTGCGGTTGTCGTTTGCCGCGGAACACTATTGAAAGGAATTTCACAGTGCTGCAATCCATCAAAAAATCGTTTACCTACGGCGCACACACCGTCACCCTCGAAACGGGTGAAGTCGCCCGTCAGGCCGGTGGTGCCGTCATCGTCAATATGGACGACACCGTCGTCCTCGTGACCGTTGTTGCCCAGCGTGAAGCCAAGGCCGGTCAGGACTTCTTCCCGCTCACCGTTGATTACGTCGAGAAGTTCTACGCTGCGGGCCGTGTCCCCGGCGGCTTCTTCAAGCGCGAAGGTCGCCCGACCGAGAAGGAAACGCTGACCTGCCGCCTGATCGACCGCCCGATCCGCCCGCTGTTTCCGGACGGCTTCTACAACGAAGTCCAGGTCATCGCGATGGTGATGTCGCTGAACCCGGAAGTGGATGCCGACATCCCCGCCATGATTGGTGCATCGGCTGCGCTGGCGATCTCCGGCGTGCCGTTCAACGGCCCGATTGGCGCTGCGCGCGTTGGTTATATCAACGGTGAGTACGTCCTCAACCCGACCCAGAGCCAGCTCAAGGAAAGTCAGCTTGATCTGGTCGTGGCCGGTACCGAAACCGCTGTGCTGATGGTCGAGTCCGAAGCCAAAGAGCTGCCCGAAGACGTCATGCTGGGTTCGGTCGTGTTCGGTCATGAGCAACTGCAGGCGGCCATCAACGCGATCAACGAACTCGTTGAAGTTGCCGGCAAGCCCGAGTGGGACTGGCAGGCTGCTCCGCCGAACGAGCCGCTGATTGCCCGTATCCGCGAAGTCGCCGAAGCCGACCTGAATCAGGCCTATAACCTGACCAACAAGCAGCAGCGTACCGTCAGCGTGAATGCCGTACGTGCCAAGGTTCTGGCAGCCGTTGCCGAAGATGGCGAAAACGCGCCTTCGGCCAACGAAGTGAAGGACATCTTCCACAACCTCGAAGCGGAGAT
The DNA here is from genome assembly GCF_059703705.1 of Pseudazoarcus sp. NS36. NCBI lineage: Bacteria > Pseudomonadati > Pseudomonadota > Betaproteobacteria > Rhodocyclales > Zoogloeaceae > Pseudazoarcus > Pseudazoarcus sp. NS36. The sequence continues at coordinate 214,182 of NZ_BAAKJA010000005.1, forward strand.
CGTGCGTAACCGCATCCTCAGCGGCGAGCCGCGTATCGACGGTCGCGACACGCGCACCGTGCGCCCGATCGAGATCCGCGTTGGCGTGCTGCCGCGCACCCACGGTTCGGCACTGTTCACGCGTGGCGAGACGCAGGCCATCGTGGTTGCCACGCTGGGCACCGGCCGTGACGAGCAGATCATTGACGCGATCGCCGGTGAATACCGCGAAAACTTCATGCTGCACTACAACTTCCCGCCGTTCTGCACCGGCGAAACCGGCCGTTTCGGCGGCACCAAGCGTCGCGAGATCGGCCACGGCCGTCTGGCCAAGCGCGCACTGGTCGCTGCGCTGCCGAAAGCCGAAGACTTCGGCTACACGGTGCGTCTGGTTTCGGAAATCACCGAATCCAACGGTTCCAGCTCGATGGCTTCGGTGTGCGGCGGTTCGCTTGCACTGATGGACGCTGGTGTGCCGATGACCAACCACGTGGCTGGTATCGCCATGGGCCTGATCAAGGAAGGCAACCGCTTTGCCGTGCTGACCGACATCCTGGGTGACGAAGATCACCTCGGCGACATGGACTTCAAGGTGGCCGGTACCGACAACGGCGTGACCGCGCTGCAGATGGACATCAAGATCCAGGGCATCACCAAGGAAATCATGGAGGTTGCGCTGAGTCAGGCCAAGGAAGGCCGTATCCACATCCTTGGCATCATGAAGGAAGCGCTGTCGTCGAACCGTGGCGAAGTTTCCGCCTACGCGCCGCGCATGATCTCGATGAAGATCAACCCCGAGAAGATCCGTGACGTCATCGGCAAGGGTGGCGCAGTCATCCGCGGCCTGCAGGACGAAACCGGTGCCGTCATCGAGATCGCCGACGACGGCACGATCACCATCTCGTGCGTCAGCTCGGAAGGCGCAGACCTGGCCAAGAGCAAGATCGAGGCGATCACCGCTGAAGCCGAAGTGGGTCGTGTCTATGAAGGTACCGTTGTGCGTCTGCTCGACTTCGGCGCCATCGTGAACATCCTGCCGGGCAAGGATGGCCTGCTGCACATCTCGCAGATCGCCAACGAGCGCGTCAATGCCGTGACCGACTTCCTGTCCGAAGGCCAAGCCGTTCGCGTCAAGGTGCTCGAGACCGACGAGCGCGGCAAGATCCGCCTGAGCATGAAAGCGCTGCTGGAAGAGCAGGCCGCCACCACTGAAGAGTGATGCGCTCGCCGCAATGAAGAAAGGGACGCCTCGGCGTCCCTTTTTTTATTTATGGCCTATTTGTGTCGTTCGGCAGAAAGCCTATTTGGCGACCTGACGCTCGCGGATTTCTTCCAGTGTCTTGCAATCGATGCACAGCGTGGCGGTAGGACGCGCTTCCAGGCGCTTCAGGCCAATTTCGACGCCACAGGTATCGCAGTAGCCGTAATCGCCTTCACGGATGCGTCCAAGCGCCTCATTGACCTTCTTGATGAGGCGACGCTCGCGGTCGCGGTTGCGCAACTCGAGCGCAATGTCCGACTCCTGGCTCGCTCGATCATTGGGGTCGGCGTACGACGTCGCCTCGTCCTGCATGGTGTGCACGGTGCGATCGATGTCTTCCATCATGGTTTGCCGCGCACTCTCCAGCATCCCCCGGAAATGGGCGAGCTGCGCCTCATTCATGTATTCCTCATCGTCCGCGGGGACGTAGGGTGTGAAGCCATTGTTCAACGATTCGTCCGACATGCGCTGGATCCGGTAATCGAAGGAAGCGCACTAATAGCAGAATCGTCCCGGAGAGACAAGCGTAAATCGTGCTGAATTCCGCTCTGGTCGCGGCTTAGGCAATCTTGGATTGAGGTTTGACGCCCCCCGTATCGGTGTGTAGAATGCGCGGCTCTCGGGGTGTAGCGCAGTCCGGTAGCGCGCTTGCTTTGGGAGCAAGATGTCGGGGGTTCGAATCCCTCCACCCCGACCAGCTCACCCCGGAAGCCCGGCCGGATCTGCCCGTAGCTCAACTGGATAGAGCACCGGCCTTCTAAGCCGGGGGTTGCAGGTTCGATTCCTGCCGGGCAGGCCAGAAAAATGGTTTCCGGCGCGGCGGTCGATGACCGACGTGCATGAAAGTGGCGGCATTAGCTCAGTTGGTAGAGCACTGGATTGTGGCTCCAGTTGTCACGGGTTCGATTCCCGTATGTCGCCCCAGCAATAAAGCAGAAACGGCACCCCGAGGGGTGCCGTTTCTGCTTTCCGGCCTCGCAGTGCTTCAGTCGAGAATCGGGTAGGCGCCTGTGGCGTCGTGCTTCTCGCGGCCGGTCAGCGGAGGGTTGAAGACGCACACCATGCGCATGTGCGTGCCGCGATTGGCGCGCAGGATGTGATGGTCGTGCTTGTTCAGCGCGTACAGCGTTCCCGCACGGATGGCGTGGATCTCGCCGGTGCCCAGATCCTCGATTTCACCTTCACCTTCAATGCAATACACCGTTTCGAGGTGGTTGCGGTACTCCATGTCCAGTTCGGCGCCGGGCTTGATGATGGTGTCGTTCACCGAATAGCCCATGCCGTCGCTCTTGAGGATGAAGCGGCGGCTGTTCCAGCCTTCGGAATCGACATCGGCGTCGGTGCCGAGAATCTGGTCCAGATGTTTGACGATCATGAAATCTCCTGAGGGTTGCGTCGGAGGAGCCGCGCGGACGCGGCTCCAGGGATCAGGCGGCGTTCTTGCTGGCTGCGCTGCGATTCGACTTGAGGATGGTGGCGAGGCTTCGCTCGATCGTGTCCAGGCCGCGCACCAGCTCTTCTTCGCTGATCGTGAGGCTGGGCAGCAGCTTGAGCACTTCGTCGTTGATACCGGCGGTCTCGATGATCAGGCCGTTGGCGAAACACTCGGCCGAGATCTTGCCGGCAATCTCGATATCCTCGAAGGCCACGCCCCAGATCATGCCGCGCCCGCGCACCTTGGCGCTTACACCGGCATTGTCGACGATGCGCTGCAGGCGCTCGGAAATGAGCTTCTCCTTGGCGGCAATGGATTTCACCAGCCAGCCGTCCTCCCAGAAGCCCAGGGCCGCTGAGGCGGTCACGAACGCCGGGCAGTGGCCACGGAAGGTGCCGTTGTGCTCGCCCGGAGCCCACTGGTCGAGCTCCGGCTTCATCAGCACCAGCGCCAGCGGCAGGCCGTAGCCCGACAGCGACTTGGACAACGTGATGATGTCGGGCTGGATGCCGGCCTCCTCGAAGCTGAAGAAGCCGCCGGTGCGGCCGCAGCCGACCTGGATGTCGTCGATGATCATCAGCACGCCGTGGCGCTCGGTGACTTCACGCAGGCGCTTGAGCCATTCCATGCTGGCCACGTTCACGCCGCCTTCGGCCTGTACCGTTTCCAGAATTACCGCTGCCGGCGTATCGAGGCCGCTGCCGTCGTCTTCGAGCATGCGGTCGAGGTAATCCAGCGTATCAATGTCGTCACCCAGATAGCCCTCGAAGGGTACGGACAAGGTGTTGTTCAGCGGCACGCCTGCACCGGAACGCTTGAAGCCGTTACCGGTCACGGCCAGTGCACCCAGCGTCATGCCGTGAAAGGCGTTGGTGAAATTGACAATGCGCTGGCGTCCGGTGACCTTGCGCGCGAGCTTCAGCGCAGATTCGACGGCGTTGGTGCCGGTGGGGCCGGGGAACTGCATCTTGTAGTTCATGCCGCGCGGCTTGAGGATGATGTCCTGAAAACGCTCGATGAAGCGCTGCTTGGCCACGCTGTACATGTCCAGCGTGTGCGTGATGCCGTCTTCGCTCAGGTACTCGATCAGAGCCGCCTTGATGCGGTCGGGGTTGTGTCCGTAATTGAGCACACCCGCGCCCGCGAAGAAGTCGAGATAGCTCTTGCCATCGACGTCGGTCATCCAGGCGCCCTTAGCGCTCTTGAAGACGGTCGGGAAGCTGCGGCAGTAGCTGCGAACCTCGGATTCGTACTGTTCAAAGATGTTCATGGTGTTTTCTCCTCGTGATTATTTTCGGTCTGGCAATCAGGCCGCGTTGGCTTGCACCTCTTCGCGGAATCCGGGCAGAGGGCCGATGCGGTAGATCGGCTCTGCCGGGTGGTCTATGGGAAACAGGTCTTCGGTGAAATGCGGTACGACCTCGCAGCCAACCTCAAGGTCGCGCGCAGCGGCCTGGAAGAGGCGCCGCGAAGCCTCGTTGTCGTCGCTGATGGTGGCCGTCATCCAGCGCGCGCCACGCACGCCCGGCAGTTCCAGCCAGCGCTTGAGCAAGGTCCGGCCGAGGCCCTGACCGCGCATTGAGGGCGCGACGCCGATCTGCCATACAAAGGCGGCTTCGGGTTCGCGCGGCGGGCGATAGCCGACCACGGCACCGACCACTTCGTTGTCGCGTTCGGCGATCAGGCAGGTGTCACCGAAATCGCTGGCAAACACCAGATAGAAGTAGGCGGAGTTCAGTTCCAGCGTGCCGGCGTTGCTCACCAGCTGCCAGATCGCTGCGCCATCACGGGCTGTGGCGCTGCGGAATCGGATATCCGGGTGGTCCTTGGCAGGTACGGTCATGGTCTTTCCTGTAATGAAGGTGTCATGTTCCCGGGCGAGGTTTTGCCCGAGACGCGATCAGCGTGAAACCATCGATGAATCAGGGAGGCGGCCAGCCGTGAGTCGTGCTGAAGGGAGAGCCGTGGTGTGTGTGGAGAGCCGTCGCCGGAATCGGAAAGGACCGATGGATCGACGATCTGGAAGTGCGGGGGAAGATAGGGCGAGTGGTGGTTTCGGTGCGGGTTCCGTGCATTGATCCGCAAACTGCATTCCACCCGGGGGGTGAAATCGTTTGCTGCTGTGAACGTGGCCGGCATTCTAACATATTTGCCCGAACATATCCCGCCGGCCCGCGCCGGCTTACAGGGCGGGCGGCAGGGCTTACAATCGCAGGCGCAAGCAACAGGAGAACAGCAATGTCCGTAGGCAGGATCATCGTCGCGCATGTGAGCGAGACTGAAGTGCATGCGGTCGATCGCATTTTGGGCGCACTGGCCGCATCCCCCGGGCCGGACCGGAAATGCATCGAGCTCGCAGAAATCAGTCCGACCGCCAGTGATGACGGCCTTCGCTCCGACGATCTGCTGCTACTGGTCTGCGGCGCAGACTGGGTGCCGCGTCTGGCGGAACAGGAGCCCGCTGCGCTGCTGTCTGCCGCGCACAGCGCGGCTTGCGACGTACAGATCGTCCTGCTGGATGAAGCACCTGAACCGGAGTCCGCCGAACTTGAGCCGGCCCAGCAATGGCTTGCATCCAGTTCCTGGCACGCAGTGCGTCATGAGCACTGGGCTGATGACGTGGCAGAGCTGGCCGAGGCTCTGACGCCTTCAGCCCCGGTTGAGGCCGGCCCGCTGCGCATCTCGCCCACCCGCCAGATGCTGCTGGCCGCCGGTCTGGTCGGAACGCTGGTGGTGCTCGGCGCCATCCTGATGCTGAGCCGGACGTGGACCGACACACCGGCTGCGGTGGGTAGCTGGGTCGCCCAGGTGGATTACGGGCGTTCCGTGGTGCACGACGAACGCTTCGATTTCCGCGTGGCCGGGGGTCAGATCACCGGCAGCGCAACCTGGCAGGGCTCACGGCGAATCGTCGAAGCTGCCGTGCAGGACGGCGAGCGCCTGAGCTTTCATACCCGCAGTCACGTGAACCGCGGCAGCGAACGACGCGAGGTGCAGCACGACTATGTCGGCATCGTGTCGGGCGACACCATGCGCTTCAGCCTGCGCAGCAGTGGCGGCTTTGTGGATCGTGAGGTGGTGGAATTCGAGGCGCGGCGCGTCCCCTGAACGGAAATCCGGCGTGAATCCCGCACATCGTCCCGGCGCCTGGGCCACGCTGTTCCTGCCCTTTGCGCTGGGCTACTTCCTTTCCTATCTGCTGCGCACCGTCAATGCGGTCATCTCGCCGGACCTGACGCAGGAACTGGCGCTGTCGGCATCCGATCTCGGGCTGCTCACCAGCGCCTATTTCCTGAGCTTCGGGCTCGCGCAGATTCCGCTGGGCATCGCGCTGGATCGCTACGGCCCGCGACGCATCAACGCCGCGCTGTTGCTGCTCGCTGGCGCTGGCGCGGTGGTGTTCGCGCTGGGCGAGAGCATGCTGGAACTGAGCCTGGGCCGCGGACTGATCGGGCTTGGGGTGTCGGCCTGCCTGATGGCGGGGCTGAAGGCGTTCTCGATGTGGTATCCGGCCGAACGGCAAAGCTCGATGACCGGCTTCATCATGGCCGCCGGCGCGCTGGGCGCGCTGACCGCAGCCACACCGGTCGAACTGATGCTGCCCATGATCGGCTGGCGTGGCGTGTTCTGGATACTGGCTGCAGTGGCCGTGGTGGCGGCGGCTCATGTCTGGCTGTGCATTCCCGACACGCCCACGGCCCATGCCGGGCAGACGCTGCGCGAAGCCGTCGGCTCGCTGGGCCACATCTTCCGCTCACTCGACTTCCTGCGTTTTGCCGGCGCGGCGATGTTCTTCACCGGTGGCTTCATGGCCCTGCAGAGTTTATGGGCCGTGCCCTGGCTGATGACGGTCGATACGCTGTCACGCAGTCAGGCTGCAGGCGTTCTGGTGTTGTTGAACCTGGGCATGTTCTGCGGCCAGATGTCGATCGGCTTCTTCGGTACACGGCTCGCCCGACGTGGCGTACGTCCGGTCAATCTGTTGCAGACGGGCTATTGCTGCGTGCTCACGGTCGAAGTGCTGATCATCACCGGGGCCTTGCCCGCCGCGCCGTTGTGGTTCCTGCTGGGCCTGCTTGCCGCGGTCAATGCCCAGGCCTATGTCGCCGCGGCCTCATGCTTTCCACGCGAAGCCTTCGGTCGCGTCAGCACTGCCATCAACCTGATGGCCTTCGCGGGCGCCTTCGTCGTGCAATGGGGCATGGGCATCGTGCTCGACGTCTTCGGCATGGCCGGCCACGCTGGCACCACCGCGCTGACGGCAGCCTTTGCAATGTTGATCGGCGTGCAGACGTTGGTCATCATCCCGCTGTTCTGGGCGCGCGGTCGCACTCACACAAACTGAGCGGCTGCGTGCCCTGAGGACCACGCCCACTGGAAGTTGAAGCCTCCCAGATGGCCGGTGACATCCATGACCTCGCCGACGAAGAACAGACCCGGCACCTCGCGTGCCTCCATGGTCTTGGAAGACAGCGCAGCGGTATCCACTCCGCCCAACGTGACCTCGGCCTTGGCGTAGCCCTGCGTGCCCGACGGCACGATGCGCCAGTTGGTCAGTGCCTCGGCGATGTCGCTCAATTCGCGGCTCGAAAACTGGTTGAGCGGGCGCTCGTAGGCATTGAGCGCGCACCAGGCCTGCGCAAAACGGCGCGGCAGGCGCTCGGCCAGCAGATTGGCGAGCAGGGTCCGGCTGGTGGCGTGTTCGGCCAGCCACGCCGTGGCGTCGATGCCCGGCAGCAGATCGACCGCTACGGGCTCCCAAGGATCATCCTCGTACGCCTGCTGCTGCCAATAGCTCGACACCTGCAGGATGACCGGCCCGGACAAGCCGCGGTGGGTGATCAACATGGCTTCGCGGAAGCGTCCGCCATCGCAGCGCGCCATGACATCCAGCGATGCGCCCGACAGCGGGGCAAACAGCTCCAGCGTTTCCGGTGGCAGTGTCAGGGGCACCAGCGCAGGGCGGGGCGGCACGACCGCAATGCCGAACTGCTCGGCAATGCGGTAGCCAAAGGGCGTGGCGCCGATCTTGGGAATCGACAGCCCGCCCGTTGCGATCACCAGACTCTCGCAGCGCAGCGTGCCGCGCGCGGTATCCAGCTCAAAGCGCGCACCGGCGTCGTCAATGCGGCGCACGGCCTCCACCGCACACGGCATGGCCCATTCGACCTGGCCCCATTCGCACTCGGTGCGCAGCATGGCGATGATGTCCTGCGCCGACTCGTCGCAAAAGAGCTGACCGTGTTCGCGTTCATGGAAGTCGATGCCGTGGCGCTCGACCATTTCGATGAAATCGGTCGAACTGAAGCGCGCCAGCGCCGAGCGGGCGAAATGCGGGTTGCGCGACAGGAAGTTGGCGGGCTCGACGCGGCGATTGGTGAAATTGCAGCGTCCGCCGCCGGAGATGCGGATCTTTTCAGCGAGTTTGGTAGCGTGATCGAGAAGCAACACACGGCGCCCGCGTTGGCCCGCCTGTGCCGCGCACATCATGCCGGCCGCACCGGCACCGATCACGATCACATCGAAAGTTTGGATCTGGGGCAAGGCGGTGGCCACAATTCAGGGAACGGCGCAGGATACGCGCTCACTCTTCACCCGGCAAACGGAGGCCCCATGACCAAGAAACTCGATGCCACTGCCCGCCGAGAGGCGCTTTCCAGCCTGCCTGACTGGCGCGAAGTCGAAGGCCGTGACGCAATCACGCGCAGTCTGCGCTTTGACGATTTCAACGCCGCTTTCGGCTTCATGGCCCGCGTGGCCCTGAAGGCCGAACAGATGAATCACCACCCGGAGTGGTTCAACGTCTACAACCGCGTGGACCTCACGCTGTCCACCCACGACGCTGGCGGCCTGAGCGCACTGGACGTTGAACTGGCGCGCTTCATCGACGCGCAGGTCTGAACGCCGGACCTCACTGCGACAACTTTGCCGCGAGCAGTCCGCGCAAGGCGTTGCCCACATACAGCGCCTTCGCTGACATCAGCGTGCTGCGGTCGATGACCGCTTCGCTCGCCCGGCCAGCCTCGAGCAGTTCGCGGCGCAGCACGCCGTCCAGCGCCCCACAGGACAACGGAGGCGTCAGCAATACGCCGTCGCCGGTGTCGACAAACACCGTGCTGCGTGCGCCTTCAGCCACCTCGCCGCGCTCGTTGAGAAAGATCAGATCGAACAGGCCGGCCGCCTCGGCGTCGCGCGAAGCCTGTTCATACAGTGTCCGCGCCGTTGTCTTGTGGCGCTGCAATGCATCGCAGGAGGACACCCGCTGCTCGGCCAAGGCAACTCGAACTGAGGTAGGGATGTCGGCCAGCGGTCCGCCGGAAAGGGTGAAATGGCCATCCGGCTGAAGCTCCAGACGCACCCGTTGCAGACCGGACATACGGCCCGCGTGTTGCAGCAAGGCGGCGTGGATGGCCTGCGTATCGCAGCGCAGGCCGAGCTCGGCGGCCGACGCCGCAAGGCGCGCCAAGTGACGTTCGATGCGCGGGTAGGGCGTGGCATTGCCGGCTTCGCAGCGCAGCGTTTCGATCAATCCGAAAGGCGGCGTGAGGCCGGTCAGAAAGCGTCCCTTGAGCAGGCACTCTTCCCATTCCTGCGCCGGGTCGGAATCGGCCACGATGCCGCTGCCGATGCCACAGCGGAATCGCCCATCAGACTCGATCTCAAGCGTGCGGATCGGCACGCTAAAGCGAAAATCGCCGTCCGGCGCAATCCAGCCAAGCGCGCCGCAATACAGACCGCGTGGCGCCTCTTCAAGCTCATTGATGATCTGCATGGCGCGGATCTTCGGCGCGCCGGTGACTGAGCCGCAAGGGAACAGCGCGCGCAGGACGGAAAGCAGATCGGCCTCAACCGGCTCGGCCGACACCGAGGACGTCAATTGCCACAGGCTGGGATAGGCCTCGATGTCGAACAGGCTGTCCACGCGAACACCGCCCGGCGGGGCGAGCCGCCCCAGGTCGTTGCGGATGAGGTCGACGATCATGACGTTCTCGGCGCGGTTCTTGTCCGAACCGAGTACCACGTCGGGGTCGGACTCGCGCGGGGCCGTGCCTTTCATCGGTCGGCAGTTCAGCCGCTGGCCCTGGCGTTCGACAAACAGTTCCGGTGAGCGCGACACAATGGCGCCGTTGGCGTGCTGCAGAAACGCGCCGTAACGCACAGGCTGACGCTGGCGCAGCGAGGCATACAGCGCCAAGGGGTCTCCCAGGCACTGCCCGTACAGCGGAAAGGTGTAGTTGACCTGATAGCAGTCTCCGGACTCGATCCACGCCCGGATGCGCTCGACATCGGCTACATAGGTGTCACGTCCGATGCCGGCCTGCAATCCACCCACGGCCGCAAGACGGGAGTGCTCATCGAGCCCGGCCAGCCGCTCCGCGATCAAGGTATCGGTTTGCTCGGAGTGCAGGTGCTGTGCGCGCTCGAAGACCCAGGCAGTCAGCAAAGAGCCCGAAGCCTGCGGCAAACGGGGCTCGAACACATGACCCAGTTCATAGGCTGCTGCCAGCACAACCCAGCAACCATCGCGCCGGGCGGCCTCGATGGCGTCGAACACGCTGCCAAGCTCGTCCATCGACGTGCAGGTGAGGGTCCGTCGCAGCGTGTCGAGCAACAGATCGCCGTTACCGGCGAGGTTGTCGTCGAACAGCGCGAAAGGGGCTGGAACTGCCTGCATGGTGTGGGACGGAAACAACGATTGGCGGACGCGCATGTTAGCTGATCGCTTCAAGACCGGCACAAGGCTGGACAGTCATCACGGTGGGCAACACAATGCCGTGGCAATATTCCGCCCGAATGCCGTTTTTTACGGAGACCCGATGGTTCGGAGTGCAGGCGTCAGACCTCCCGGTGTACCGACCCTGCTCGTCAACATCGTGGCGGTTGCAGCGCTATGCGGGCTCATCGCGTTTCAGGCCGTGCTCGATCGGCGTGAAGTTCTGGGAGCCGCCCATAAGGAAGCCAGCAACCTCGGGGATGCACTGGCCGCCCACACGCGGCAGACGCTGGCCGCACTCGATCTGGGTCTGGTCACCCTGGTGAGTGAGGTGGAAGAGCGGGGCGGCCTGGAGCAGGTTTCGCGGCCGGTCCTGCATGACTTGCTGCTTGAACGCCAGGCCGCTTCGCCCGCAACACACGCCTTCTATGTTCTCGACGCCAGCGGCCGGCTGATCGGCACCTCCAGCCTGGCCGACATCACGCCTGTTCCGTTCGACGGAACACCGGCTTTCCTCCACCATCGCGACCGCCCCGACCGTCAGCTCTTCGTTTCAGCGCCCCACAAGGCCTCGCTGAACGGGATGGGCGACCGATGGATCATCACGGTGTCACGTCGGGTGGATTTATCCGACGGGCAGTTTGCCGGCGTGGCCGGCGCCGTGATTTCTCTCGAACATCTGCTGGAGTTCTATCGCACGCTGCGGGTCGGTGAAGACGGTCTGGTCGGCCTGCTTGCCGGCGATGGCGCCTTGATCGCCAGCACTCCCGCGATGGCTGAGCAGACCGGACGTAGCGTACTTCCGGAGGCCGATTTCGAGCGCATTGCCCAGGCGGAAAAGGGTCAGCTGCTGAGCGTGCTTCCCCACGACGGACTGGCACGCATCATCGGCTACCGCTTTGTCGGTGACGGTCAGGCGCTGGTATTGGTCGGCCTTGGCGTAGACGAAGCGCTGGCGCCATGGCGCCAGCGACTGGTATTGAACCTGATCATCGCCGGGGCGGTGATTGCGCTGTTCCTCATTGCAACCGGGATGCTCTCGCGTCATCTGGCACGGCGGCGCATGTGGGAGGACGAACGGGTGCGTCGTCTGGGCACGCTGGCCGCGGCTTCTTCCGAGCTGGCGCGGGCACACGACGAGAACGCGCTGCTCGACCGTGCCACCACACTGGCGCGCGAGTTGATCCAGGCGCATCAAGCCGTCACCAGCGTGACGGTCGGCGAAAGCCATGTGCAAAGTCTGCACTCGATATCGCTGTCTGATCGCTACGCAGCGTGGCGCAACTATGACGAACCCCCCGACGGCAGCGGCATTTACCGGCTCGTGTGCGAGCACAACCAGCCGATGTGCCTGACGCAGGCCGAACTCGAAGCCCATCCGGCATGGCGTGGTTTCGGCGCCGCGCGCGATCGTCATCCGCCGCTGCGTGGCTGGCTGGCCGTACCCATCGTCGGTCAGGGCGGCAACAACCTCGGCATGATCCAGCTCTCGGACAAGGAAGGCGGTGACTTCGGCCCAGCCGATCTGGCAGAACTGACCCAACTGGCCAATTTCACCGCCATCGCGCTGGAAAACCTGCGCTCGATGCGGGGCCGTGAAGAGGCGCTGGCGCAGATCGAGACCATTTTCACTTCCATTTCCGATGGCGTAGCCGCCGTTGATACGGAGTGGCGCTTCACCTATCTGAACACCGAGGCCGAGCGCATGCTGCAGCGCTCACGTTCCGAGCTGCTCGGTCGCAACATGTGGGAGGCCTTTCCGGAGGGGAGCGATTCACCAGCCTTCGAGGTCTATCGCAAGGCGCGCGAGGAAAACCGTCTGGTCACAGGCGAGTTCTTCTATCCGCCACTCAAGACCTGGTTTTCGGTGCGCGCCTTTCCGCATGAGAAAGGCCTCACAATCTACTTTCAAGATGTTTCCCAACGCATTGAAATAGAAGAACAGTTACGTCAGTCTCAGAAGATGGATGCCATCGGAAAGCTGACCGGCGGCGTGGCGCATGACTTCAACAATCTGCTTACCGTCATCCTCGGCAACGCCGAGGCAATTCTCGACATCAGCGACCCGCAGAGTCTCCCGGCATCGGTCAGGAAGCAGGTCGGCCTGATCCGCGTTGCGGGTGAGCGCGCCGCGGAACTGACCCATCGGCTGCTGGCGTTTGCGCGCAGACAGCCGCTTGATCCGGTGGAAACCGACATCAACGCATTGCTGGCCGGTGTCGATGACTTGCTGCGCCGCACGCTTGGTGACGGCATCAAGGTGAAATTGCTGACCCACAAAGCCTTGTGGCCCGCCGTGGTGGATCCGGGCGAACTCAACAACGCGATCCTGAACCTCGCCATCAACGCGCGCGATGCCATGCCTGACGGGGGGCTGCTGAGCATCGCGACCGACAATGCCTCGCTGGATGCGCAACAGGCCGCCGCGCTCGATCTGGATGTCGGCGACTACGTCGTGGTGTCGGTGTCGGATACCGGAGAGGGCATGACGGCAGAAGTCATCGAGCGGGCCTGTGAGCCCTTTTTCACGACCAAGCCTGCCGGCAAGGGATCGGGGCTGGGGCTGTCGATGGTGTTCGGTTTTGCCAAACAATCCGGCGGCCAGATTCGCATCCTCAGCGAGCTCAAGGTCGGCACCACCGTACGCATTTACCTTCCGCGTGCGGGCGCAGCGCCTGACCCGGTGTTGCCGAAAATCGCCGCAATCACCGAACGCGGTGGCGGCGAACGCATCCTGCTGGTGGAAGACGAGGAGATGGTGCGCGAGCACACGACCGCCTGTCTGGAGCAGCTGGGCTATGTCGTGACCGCCTGCATCGACGGGCCCGCGGCGCTGGCGCGTCTCGAAGACGGCTGCTTCTACGATCTGCTGCTCACCGACGTCAAGCTGGCCGGCGGCCTGAGCGGGCGTGAGGTGGCCGAACAGGCCCTGCGCCGTTGCGCACACATGAAGGTGCTGTATGTTTCGGGGTACACCGACGAAGCCTTCAGCGTTACTGGCGGGATTGATCCCGGGGTTTGTCTGCTGTGCAAACCCTTCCGTATCGACGAGCTCGCGCGCAAGTTGCGCGAAATGCTTGATCACTGACACGCCAAGGCAAGCCGGGAGCACGATGTCCGAACCCAGACTCATCATCCTCGACGACGAACCCATGGTCGGCCACACCATGGAAGGCATTGCAGAGGCCGCCGGCTATCGGGTGCGCCTTACGGTCGACGCGGACGATTTCTTCCGCGCCCTGCGCGAATTCCGCCCGGACTGCATCGCCATCGATCTGGTCATGCCGGGCATGGACGGCGTGCAGGTCATGGAATCGCTGGCCAGCGCCGGCTGCAGTGCCGGCATCATCATCACCAGCGGGTCCGGTCAACGCGTGCTGGATGCGGCCAGTCGGGCGGCAAGCGAAAACGGTCTGCGCATTCTCGGCGTGTTGCACAAGCCTTTTCGCCCGGCCGAAATGCGTTCCTTGCTGTTGCGCCAGAGCGGCGAACAAGTCATGCCGTCGCTTGCGGACAGCAACGCCACTCGCGAGCTGCAGCTTGGCGTGGGGGATCTGGTCGAGGCCTTGCACCTGGACCAGCTGTTTCCGGTCTACCAGCCGCGCATCGACTGCCGCTCGGGGGCAATCGCCGGTTTCGAGGCGCTGGCTCGCTGGCAGCATCCGCGTCATGGCCTGGTGCTGCCCGACGAGTTCATCGCGCTGGCCGAATCAAGCAACTACATCGACGCATTGACCGAGCAGCTCTCGCGCAGGGCGCTCACCTGGTTCGCCGGCCTGCTGGCAGGTCACGGCCTGCCGTCCGAGGCCATGGTGTCGCGCCACTGGCTTGCCCGTCTGCGCCTGTCGATCAACATCTCGCCGTTGTCGCTGGCCAACGAGGCCTTGTTCGAGCGCATGCTCGAACACATGCATGCGCTCGACCTTGCGCCCGAACGCATCGTGCTGGAACTGACCGAATCCAGCGCCATGGCCAATCAAGCGGCGTCGCTGGGCTTTCTGACGCGCCTGCGCATCAAGGGCTTCCAGCTCGCCATCGACGATTTCGGCACCGGCTACTCGTCCATGCTGCAGCTCGTACGTCTGCCGTTCTCCGAGATCAAGGTGGACAAGTCCTTCGTGATGACCTGCCGCGCATCGCAGGAATCCCGTTCGGTGACCCGTTCGGTCATCGATCTGGGGCGCAGCCTCGGGTTGGAATCCACCGCTGAAGGCGTCGAGTCCGAGGAAACCCTGCGTTTTCTGCGTGAGATCGGCTGCGATCTGGTGCAGGGTTTCCTGATCAGCCCGCCGCTCGATGGCGACGGCATGCAGAACTGGGTGGCCGAACGCTGCCGCATGGACGAACAATCCCGCCTGCGCAGTCTGCATGGGCTGGGCCTGCTCGATACCCCGGCCGAAGAGCGCTTTGATCGCATCACGCGTCTGGCGCGACGTCTTCTCGACATGCCGATGGCGCTGGTCGGTCTGATTGATTCCGAGCGTGAGTGGATGAAATCCGTGCAAGGCGTGGAGCTGTCCGAAGTGCCGCGCGAGCATGCCTTCTGCACACACGCTATCCAGGATGACGCGGTATTCATCGTGCCCGATGCCCGTGAGGACGAGGCGTTCCGTGACAACCCGCTGGTCTGCACACAAGAAGGTCTGCGCTTCTACGCGGGTTGCCCGCTGGTCATGCCGGACGGCGCCAGGGTGGGCACGTTGTGCGTGATGGACCGCGTACGTCGGGACTTCGATAAGCACGCAGAACAAGTCCTGCGCGACCTTGCGAGCATGGTCGAGGGTGAATTGCAGGTGGACGCCCGCAGCACCGGCGACCCGATCACCGGCCTGCTCAATCGCGACGCGTTCGAATCACGTGCCGGCGAGTTGCTCGCACTTTGCTGCAAATACCAGCGCAATGCGACCTTGATGCTGTGCGATCTTGACGGGTTCTGGGATATCGACGATACCGCCGGCGACGGCGAGCGCATGTTGCGTGCCTTCGCGCAGATCCTGCGCGAAGCTTTGCGCGGGTCCGATCTGGTCGGGCGTTTCGGTGGCGACGAGTTCGTAGTGCTGCTGAGCGACACCGACGCTGCGGGCGCCGAGGCGCTCTTGGCCCGTCTGCGCGCACGGGTAGGAGAGCACGCACGGGCCAACCCCAATGGCTTTACGCTGGATTTCAGCTGCGGCATCACGGTCTGCACGGCCGGTGATCACTACAGCTACCAGCGCATGCTGAGCCGCGCCGACGAGATCATCTACGAGGTGCGCAAGCAGCGCGCCTAGTGAAAATCACGGCTGCGTGCCGCCAGATTTCCGAGCAGGGCAGAGTGGTCCACGACACGCCCGGCAATCAGATGCACGACCTTGCCCTCACGTCGGATCTGACCGTACACCCCCAGCAAGCGCGCACCGAGCAGATCACGGCGCTGCCGCTCCAGCAGCTCGACGCTGACGATCACGTTCACCACCCCGGTTTCGTCTTCCAGCGTGACGAACATCGTGCCTTTCGCGCTGCCAGGACGTTGGCGACACGTCACGATGCCTACAGCACGGGCAAGCTGCCGGTCGGCGCAGTTCATGATGTCGGCGGCCGTCACGAAACGCATTGCGGCCAGACGTTCGCGCAGCAGCGCCAGCGGATGCCGCCCAAGCGTGAAACCGAGTCGGGCGTAATCGGCAATCAGCGCTTCACCTTCGCTCGGCGGCGCCAGCTCGGCGCTCTGCTCATGCACCGGTGCTTGCGCCAGCACCCCTTCGCCGTGCTGCAGGGCGGCGGCCTGCCACAGCGCCTGACGGCGATGGCCGGCGAGGGAGGCCAGCGCGCCGGCTGAGGCCAGCTTGCCGAGTTCGGCGGGTTCCAGTCTGGCGCGCACGGCCAGATCGTCGACCGAAGCGAAAGCCTGCTTGCTGCGCGCGGCAAGCAGACGTTCAACCGAGGCATGCGAGAGCCCTTTCACCAGCCGCAAACCGAGTCGCGCAGCGGGATCCGGGCGGACGGGCAGAGCATGCGTTGGAATGTTGTGATCTACCGCTTCCAGCGTGCAATCCCATGCGCTGACACAGACATCGGGCCCACGCACGACAACGCCGTGGCGCTGGGCGTCCTGGATCAATTGCGAAGGCGCATAGAAACCCATCGGCTGGCTGTTGAGCAGGCCGCACAGGAAGGCGGCGGGGTGGAAGCGCTTGAGCCACGAAGAGAAATACACCAGCAGCGCAAAGCTCGCCGCGTGCGACTCGGGAAAGCCGTAGCTGCCAAAGCCTTCGATCTGGTCGCACAGACGCTGTGCAAACTCCGGCGCGAAGCCGCGCTCGGCCATGCCTTCGAGCAGACGCTGACGGTATTGCTCCAGCTCGCCCTTGCGTCGCCAGGCACCCATCGAGCGGCGCAGGTTGTCGGCATCTCCCGGCGTGAAACCGGCTGCGACCACCGCCAGTTGCATGACCTGCTCCTGGAAAATCGGGATGCCCAGCGTGCGCTTGAGCACCTTGTGCACATTTGCATCCACGCGGGCATCGGCGGAAGTGGGGTAGGCGACTGGCTGTTTGCGGGCATCCTGCTCGCGCGCCTTCAGGTAGGGATGCACCATGCCGCCCTGGATCGGGCCAGGGCGCACGATGGCCACCTCGACCACCAGATCGTAGAACTTCTCGGGCTTCAGCCGCGGCAACATGGTCATCTGCGCGCGCGACTCGACCTGGAAAACGCCGACCGAATCGGCGTCCGATAGCATCTCGTACACGCCCTTCACCTCGCGCGGGATGTTGCCGAGATCAAGTTGCCAGCCGCGCCAGTCCGACACCAGCGCCATCGTGCGGCGCAGACAACTGAGCATGCCCAGCGCCAACACGTCGATCTTGAGCAGGCCGACGGCGTCCAGATCATCCTTGTCCCACTGGATGACGGTGCGATCGACCATCGCCGCGTTCTCGACCGGCACCAGTTCATCGAGCCGCCCACGCGCGATGACGAAACCGCCGACGTGCTGCGACAGATGGCGCGGGAAGCCGATCAGTTCGGAGGTGAGTTCGAGCAGCAGGCGCACGTTCGGAGCGGCCGGGTCCAGCCCGGCGGCGCGGATGCGCTCCGGATTGGCCTTGCGGCCGTCGAACCATTGATGCTCGCTCGACAGACGATCCAGCAGATGCAGCGGAAAGCCCAGCGCGCGGCCCACGTCGCGCAACGCGCCGCGCACCTGATAGCGGATCACGGTAGCCGCCAGTGCCGCGCGTTCGCGGCCGTATTTGCCGTAGATGTACTGGATGACCTCTTCGCGCCGCTCGTGCTCGAAATCGACGTCGATGTCCGGCGGCTCACCGCGCTCGCGCGAGATGAAACGCTCGAACAGCATGATGCCCAGCTCCGGATCGACCTCGGTGATGCCCAGCGCCCAGCACACCGCCGAGTTCGCCGCTGAGCCGCGGCCCTGGCACAGGATTTTCTGCCGACGCGCGTACTGCACGATGTCGTGCACGGTCAGGAAATAGGCCTCGTAGCCAAGCTCGATGATGAGCGCCAGCTCGTATTCGATCAGGCCACGGATGCGCGCCTGCGCTGCGTCACTGCGTGGGGCAATACCGTAGCGCCAGACGAGGCCGTCTTCGACCAGCTTGCGCAGCCAGCTCGCAGTCGTGTGGCCTTGCGGGGCGAGTCCGTCGGGGTATTCGTAGCGCAGTTCGTCGAGGCTGAAGCGGCAATGCGCCGCAACGGCGCAGGCTTCATCGAGTAGCGCTTGCGGATAGCGACGACGCAAGGCCTCAGCGCTATGCAGATGACGGCTGGCATTGGGCGCCAGCGCCAACCCGGCTTCATCGAGCGGACAGCGCAGCCGCGTGGCGGTGAGCACGTCAGCCAGCCTGCGGCGCGCGCAATCGTGCATCAGCGCACCCGTTGCGGCCAATGCCGGCACACCGGCAGCGTCTGCGGCCTGGAGCAGGGCGCACAGTCGCGCTGCGTCATCCGGCCCGTCGGCCAATTCGATGGCCAGTCGCGCATCCTTACCGAATGCGCCACGCAACCAGGTCGCGTCGGCTTCGGTGGATGCTGCATCCTCCGCCACAAGCAGCGCAAAACAACCGGGCAGGCCGTGGGTCAGGTCTTCGCGCGCCAGTCGGTATTCGCCCTTGGCGGCTGCACGTCGTGCCTGCGTGATGAGCCTTGAGAGCGCGGCATACCCCATGCGGTTGCGCACCAACAGCACCAGCAGCGGTCCGTCGACCAGTCGCATCTCGGCACCGACAATGAGCCGGGTTGGCAGCTCCAACCGTTTGATTTCGCGGTGCGCCCGCACGATGCCGGCAAACGAGCACTCGTCGGTCAGCGCCAGCGCCGCGTAGCCCAGCTGTGCCGCGCACTGCACCAGCTCCTCGGGGTGCGAGGCACCGCGCAGGAAGCTGAAATTGCTCAGACAGTGGAGTTCGACAGGGCGTGACATCAACAATGTTTCGATAACTGTTTTTATATACAGTATATCGAACGAACCCAGGCACGCGCCAACGTGGCGAGGTTCCTTGCCGGAGCCAAAATTCAGGCGGAATACAGCACGGCTGCCGCTATGCTTCCCCTTCGGGCATCTCCAGCAACACCACCAGAAGCCTTTTCCGGGAATTCTTCATGTCGGGATCGCAAACCGCAGGGCCGAGCGTGATTGCATCGCAATCGCTGTGCAGCGCCGTGGTCGAAGACCCCGCCATGCAGGCTGCGCTGCAGCCGTGGATTCCGATGGAGTGCTATCAGCTCAGCCACGGGCGCGAGCTGGCGCAGCTCGATACGCTCGATCTCGGCGCGCAGCAGATCGTGCGCGAGCGTCAGGCCACGGCGGTGCAGAAGCTTGGAGTCACACCGGCTGACATATGCACGCTGTCGTATTGCACACCGGACCCACGCTTCCGCTTCTCCGAGCTTCGCGCTGAAAGCGCTGGCACGGTGTTCTTCATGCCGGCCGACACCGAATTCGATCTGTATGTGCCCGCGGGCGCCGAAACGGCCTACATCAGCTTCAGCCAACAGGCATTCCTCGCGGCAGCGCGCATCCTCGATCCGTCAGCCTGGGAAAAGGCGCCACAACACATCCAGCCACTGCAGGGCGCACAGCAGTCCGCGTTTCGGGCAGCAATCGAGCACCAGCTGCATAGGCCCGATTCACCCCTTGTGACGGATCTGATGCATGTCGTGCTGCAAGCGGCCGAGGGCAGCAGCGCCGAAGTTTCGCCGGTCGAGCGCGAGCGCGCATTTCACGTCTGTCGCAAGGCGCGGGAGTGGGTCGATGAATGCCTGGCCGGCGATGTAATTCCCGGCGTTGTCGAGTTGTGCGCCGCGCTGGGCGTGTCGGAGCGCGCCCTGCAGTACGCCTTCAGGGCTTATGTCGACATGTCGCCGCTGACCTATCTGCGCCTGTGCCGGCTGAACCGCGTGCGCGCCGTGCTGCGCGCTGCCGATCCAGCCACCACGCGCGTCACAGAGGTTGCGATGCGCTTCGGTTTCCTGCACCTCGGGCGCTTTGCGCAGGAATACCGTCGCCTGTTCGCCGAAAGCCCGTCGGCCACGCTCGCAGCCTGAGACTCAGAAGCGGTACTGAAGGCTCAGCTGGCCGCTGAAGGCGTTTTCATCGCCGCTCAAACGCGCGTGCTCGACGTCGAGAACCAGCTCCAGGCTCTCGTTCAGGTCAATTCTGGCCCCCACGCCCACAAAGCCTCCGCTCACGCGGCTGTCCGAAGCCACGCCGTAGCGGAAGTTGCTGCCAGCCAGACTGGCCTGCACATCGTCGGCGTTGCTGCGGCGGGAGAGGGCGCCTGCACGCGCGGTGAGTTCGCCCCCGTCGATCTGCCATGCGCCTTCGAGCTGCACGCGGGTAGCCAGCGTCTGCAGGCTGCGGCGGCGCACGTCGAGGTTGGCGTTGGTGGTGCCGCGCTCGGCGTAGGCGTCGTAGCGTGCGGCGGTGTAGCTGAGTGTGGCCGACGGGCGCAGTTCGAAACCGGGCCGCAGGACAAAGGCGCTGCTCACCGTCAGCGACGGGCTGATGAAATAGCTGTCGGTGTTGCTGCGGGCGGTCTCCAGCCCCTCGATGTTGTCGAGTACGGCACGCTTGCCGTCGTGTTCCTCACGCCCGGCCAGCAACGATGCCGTCAGCTGCACCGCGCCCAGATCGAAGTGGCCATACACACCGACAAACAGGCTGTCGCTGTCGCGCTTGAACGAATCACTGTCGGTCTTGCTGCGCGCCAAGCCACCCACGAAACCAACGCGGGTATCGCCAAAGCTTTGCTCATGGCCGGCCATGAAGCCGCGGTAGTCATGGTCGTAGGCCTGAACCTGCGATTCCGCACCACGCTCGCCGCTGTAGCCGAACACCTGGCCCCACACGCTCGGCCCCTGTTCCTGGTGCAGCGCGCCCGGCGCAAGTTCCGTGGCTGCGACCTGCACCGGCTTGAGGGCGGGCGTGCGCCCGCTGCGCTGGCTGATGCTGCGGTGTGCTCCGCTGGTCAAGGCGGAGAGGGTGTGGCCCAGCACGGATTCGCCGGTGGGATCGGCCACCACCACGCTGTCACCGATGCGCACGGCGTTGTCGATGTGCAGATTGATGTTCTCGGTGTTGGCAAAGGTGAGCACTGCCGAGCCAACGCCGCCATGGATGTTGGCCGTATCCACGCCGTCGCCCAGATCAATCGCACCCTCGATGCGTGAGCCCGCCAGAACGTTTACGGTCTGGGTGCCAAAGCCGCCCAGGATGGCGAAGGACCCGCTGCCGCTTGCCGAGATCAGGCCGCCATTGTCGAGCGTGGCGTCGTTGCCATCCAGAAAAACGGCATGGGCTTCGTCGCCCGTCGTACGCACGCTGCCGCCATTGCGGATCAGGGCGTTGATGTTCAGCACGTTGATACCGTGCGCTTCGTCGCCAGTGGTGCTGACTTGCCCGCTGTTGTCGATCACCACATCGGTATTGCCGGAGCGGATGCCGTCCGCGTTGTCGCCCGAGGTGCCGATGTTGCCGCTGTTGGTGATCCGGGCGGCGGCACCTTCCGATCGAATGCCATAGGCGTAAGAGCCGGCGGTGTGAATGCTGCCGCGGGTGTCGATCGTGGCGCCATCGCCCGAGGCGTTGATGCCGTGCGACGAGTTGCCACTGGTCGTGACATGGCCGCTGTTCGAAATCCGGGCATCCACACCGCGGGAATCGATACCACGCGATCCCCCGTCTGAGGTTTGGATACGCCCGCTGTTGTCGATGCTGGCGGCGATATTATCGGGCTGCGAGAAGATGCCGTGCGCGCCATAGTCAAGCGTGGTGATCTCGCCGCTGTTGAGGATGCGGATCCCGGCATGCGAGTTGGTCGTGACGATACCGTAGGAAAGCGTTCCCTCGGTGACGATGCTGCCGCTGTTCGCAACGAGCTGATTCTCACCTTGGGTACGGATCGCGTGGTTCCCATACCCGATGGTATGAATCTGCCCGCTGTTCTCGATACTGACGTCGTCGCCCAGGGACTTTATGCCTATGGTGTTGCTGCCGTCTGTGTCAATGCGACCGCTGTTGCGGATGCTGGCGCCATCGGACTGACTGGAAATCCCGAACGACTGATTCCCGGTCACGCTGATGGTTCCGAGGTTGGTGATTGTGGCGTTGGTGTTCAGCGCATTGATGCCGTGCGCTTCGTCTCCGGTGGTGCCGATATGCCCGCTATTTTCGATGACGACGTTGATATCGCCCGAGCGAATGCCGTCTGCCCCGTAGCTCGAGGTGATGATGCTGCCGCTGTTGGTGATCCGGGCGTTGGCACCTTCGGAGCGGATGCCATAGGCCTGCGCCCCTTCGGTGCGAATGCTGCCACTCGTGTCGATCGTGGCGTCATCGCCCGAGGAGTTGATTGCGTGGGCCCCGCCGCCAGAGGTTGTGATGTCACCGCTGTTGGTGATCCGGGCCTCCGCGCCTTCGGAGTAAATGCCATTGGCGGATGCCCCGGTCGTGCTGATGCTGCCGTAGTTGCGCACAACGAGTCCGTCGCCAGACGCTTGAATGGCATATCCATTCGCTCCCGCCGTCGAGATGCTGCCGGTGCTGGTATTCGTGATGGTGGCGTTGGCGCCAAAAACGCGAATGGCGCGCGAATCCTCGGCAGTCGCGCGAACAAGGCCGCTGTTCTCAATCGTGCCGTTCGCACCGCTGACGCTGACCGCAGGCCGCACATCGACTCCGCTAGTGACGCTGCCGCCGTCCTCGATGATGCCGGTCTCGTTGTCCCCGTCGAGCGACTGCAGGCTCGTCACGTCCTGGCCGTTGGTGATCACGAAGGAATCCGCCAGTGCGTGCGGCACATGGGCAAACAACGCGCAGACAGCGGTCAAGGACACGGTCGCACAGCGCGCCTTGTGCCCCATGGGGTTGCCGATGTTGCGGATCGCCTTGGCGAGCACGCTTTCGCTTGCGAAGTCCGTCGTTGCTGCTGTCACCATCTTGGCCTTGTCCTGAAATCGGTAAAGGCGACCAATCTAGGGAGACAGGCAAGGCGCCGCTATCCGCTTTCCGCAAAAGTGCAGGTGCGCGTGCGGTTTTACGAGCGCCGGATTCAAGAGCAAACAACGGAGTGCCGGCGCGCAGAGACTGTGGAACCATTCGCCCCGAGACCACCCGTGGAGCACCCGATGAAGGCAAGCAGCCGCCGCAGCGCCGAAGACACCGCCCGCGACCCGCGCTGGGCCGCCGTGCTGGCGCGCGACGCGGCTGCCGACGGGCGCTTCTGGTATTCGGTGGCGAGCACCGGCGTGTACTGCCGCCCGAGTTGCGGCGCACGCACGCCGCGCCCCGAGAACGTGCGCTTCCACGCCAGCACGGCAGAGGCCGAACAGGCCGGGTTTCGCCCCTGCCAGCGCTGCCGACCCGATCTGCCGCCGCGTGCCGAGCGCGATGCCGCGCGGGTGGCCGAGCTGTGCCGGCACATCGACACGGCTGAATCCACGCCGACGCTGACCGAACTCGCGCAGCTGTCCGGCTGGAGCGCGTCGCACCTGCAGCGTGTGTTCAAAGCCGTCACCGGACTCTCGCCGCGTGAGTACGCTCGCGCGCTCAAGGCGGGCAGGGTGCGCGAGGCCCTGGCCAGTGCGGTTTCGGTGACCGATGCTTTTGTGGATGCCGGCTATGGTTCCAGTGGGCGCTTCTACGAAGAGGCCGGGGCCGTGCTGGGCATGACACCGAGCGCCTATCGCGCCGGTGGGGCGGATGCGGAAATCAGCTTTGCGCTCGGCCAGTGCTCGCTCGGTGCGATTCTGGTGGCCGAGAGCGAGCGTGGTATCTGCGCCATCTCGCTGGGTGACGATGCCGAGACACTGCTGCGCGAGCTGCAGCAGCGCTTTCCGCAGGCCAGGCTGATCGGCGCCGATGCGGCTTTCGAGCAGCGCGTGGCGCAGATCGTCGGCTTGATCGAGGCGCCGGGCCGCGGCACCCATCTGCCGCTCGACATCCGCGGCACCGCTTTCCAGCAGCGGGTGTGGCAGGCCTTGCGCGACATCCCGGCCGGCACGACCTTGAGCTACGCCGAGATCGCACGCCGCATCGGCGCACCCGAAGCCGTGCGGGCCGTGGGCAGTGCCTGCGCGGCCAACGTGCTGGCGGTGGCGATTCCGTGTCATCGCGTGGTGCGCAGCGACGGTGGTCTGTCGGGCTATCGCTGGGGCGTGGAGCGCAAGCAGACCTTGCTTGAGCGCGAACGGGCCGACGCGCTTCGCTACAATGAGCCACCCGAGGATCCGCCCGCAGGAAGCTCATGACGCCGCACATCCGCTACACGATCACCCCGCATCACCCCGAAGCCCACCTGTTCCGCGTTACCTGCACGGTCACGCAGCCCGATCCCGCCGGCCAGCAGTTCAGCCTGCCGGCGTGGATTCCGGGCAGCTACATGATCCGCGAGTTCGCCCGCAACATCGTCACGCTGGAAGCCGAGGCGAGCGGCAAGCCGGTGCGCCTCACCAAGCTCGACAAGCACACCTGGCGCGCCGCGAAAGTCCCGGCCGGACAAACGCTGAGCGTCACCTACGACGTCTACGCGTGGGACCTGTCAGTGCGCGCCGCGCATCTGGACCAGACCCACGCCTTCTTCAACGGCACCAGCGTGTTCCTGTGCGTGGCCGGGCAGGAGGATCAACCCTGCCTCGTCGACATCCGCCCGCCCAAGGGCAAGGCCTATGCACAGTGGCGTGTGGCTACTGCGCTGAGCACGGCCAAGGGCGAGAAGGGCGCGGCCAAGGAATTCGGTTTCGGCCTGTACCGCGCAGAGAACTACGACGAGCTGGTCGATCACCCGGTCGAAATGGGCGACTTCACCCACGCCCGCTTCAAGGCTGGCGGGGCCAAGCACGATTTCGTCATCACCGGCCGCCACGACTGCGACCTCAAGCGCCTCACCACCGACCTCGAGAAGATCTGCGACTGGCAGATCAACCTGTTCGGCAAACCCGCGCCGGTGGACCGCTACGTGTTCCTGACCATGATCGTCGGCGACGGCTACGGCGGCCTCGAACACCGCGCCTCGACCGCACTGCTGGCCAGCCGCAAGGATCTGCCGTATCCCGGCATGGTCGGCCAGAGCAAGGATTACCGGACCTTCCTCGGCCTGTGCAGCCACGAGTATTTCCACACCTGGAACATCAAGCGCATCAAGCCCGCGGCCTTCACGCCGTATGACCTCACGCAAGAGAACTACACGCAACTGCTGTGGGCCTTCGAGGGCATCACCTCGTATTACGACGACCTCGCGCTGGTGCGCAGCGGCGTCATCACGCCGGCCGACTACCTGGAACTCATCTCCGCCACCATCTCGCGCGTGCTGCGCGGCAGCGGCCGCCTCAAGCAGAGCGTGGCCGAATCGTCCTTCGACGCCTGGACCAAGTTCTACCGCCAGGACGAAAACGCCCCCAACGCCGTCGTCAGCTACTACGCCAAGGGCTCGCTGATCGCGCTGGCGCTGGACCTGCAGTTGCGCGAAGCCAGCGGCGGCAAGACCAGCCTCGACGACGTCATGCGCCTGCTGTGGAAGAACTACGGCCAGACCGGCGTTGGCGTAGCCGAAGACGGCCTGTTCGACGCCGTCGCAGAAGTCGCCTCCGGCATTTCGGCCGAAGCAGCCAAACGCATTACCGACAACCTGAAACGCAGCGTCAGCGGCACCGCCGACCTGCCGCTGGCGCGCCTGCTCAAGCCCTTTGGCGTCGACTACAAGGCCACGGCGGCCTCGGCCACCCCGACGCTGGGCGTACGCATGGGCTCTGGCAAGGAAGCGAAGATTTCGGCCGTGTTCGACGACGGCCCGGCGCAGCAGGCAGGGCTTTCGGCCGGTGACGTGTTGGTGGCGATCGACGGTCTCAAGGTCACAGGCAGCGACCTAGAATCCATGCTGTCGCGCCGCAAGGCGGGCGACAAGGTGCGCGCCCACGCTTTCCGACGTGATGAACTGATGGAGTTCGAGGTGAGGCTGGCCGAAGCGCCGACCGATTTTGCCCAGCTCGCACTGCAAGGCAAGCCAGCGGTCACCGCGCATAAACTGCGCCAGGGCTGGCTCGAAACTTAGGGTGGCAGTTAGCGCATTAGTCCCATCTCGCGGGTAAAGAGTGTTCCTGTAGGAAAAACGCCCTAAGATGTAAGGCGCATAACGCTGTTCGACTCTCAAAGGGACGTGCAAGTGCGAATGTGCTCGCCCCGCTGAAGAAGCAACCACTGCGATCGCAGCGGTGGAAACTGCAGGACATAAGCGATAAACGAGAAATTTTTGCGTCTTAGTCACCGGACAATTCCACCATGGCTCTAGTGTTCCAGTACGGCTCAAATATGTCGGTTGCCCGCCTCAACGGCGATGACCGGCTTGCAGGTGACGCAAAGGCAATTGGCGTCGCAACGACCGTAGAGCCGTTTGAACTCGTTTTCTCGGTGTGGAGCAAATCGAACAACTGCGCGGCGGCAGATCTTCTGCCTAGTCATGCGGGTACAACTATCTACGGTGTGATGTACGAAATTCCGGACTTCTTGTTGTCGCGCGATACGGCGAAGGAGAGAGGCCGCAAGTCCCTCGATGCAATTGAAGGTGAAGGTACTAACTACGTCCGCGCATTCATCGATGTTGTTACCAACGATGGAACAACTGTCCGTGCCATAACTTATGTCGCGAAGAACCGCCAAGCCAATTTGAAGACTTCGGCCACCTACGTCAGCCACATCCAGGCTGGTCTTCGAGAGCACAACATGCCCGCGAAGTATTGCCAGTACGTTCGATCCAAGATCGTCGAGAGCAATAGGGAACTAGACGGTGTCTTGCCGTAGTAACGCTAAACGCATAACCTTTTAATCGAGCGGAGCTGCGCAAAATCCGCGCAGGGCACTCAGCGCCGCGGCAGGGGAACTATGAACGCTGATACGATGGATGATCTGAACAGGCTCAATGCCTGCTTCTTGTACATGGATGCGGCTTACCTATTCCGCAACGAGCAAGTCACCGATCATTGCAAGCGCACGATACTTCGCTTTCTATTTATACAGATCGACAACATCCTAAAGCTCGCCGGAAGAACAAAGAACAAGCTCCGGAAGGAACACTTGATTACGAAAGCCGACGGAGATCGAATTAAGAAATTGATAGGGGTATTGGCCAATAGCTACGATCACGCATATGACACGATACGTGACAAGATCGCTGCCCATAGCCAGCCGCTTGACCTCATATCCCTCCTCAACTGGTGGAACGATATTGACCAAACTACCATTGCCATCTTTTACGAAGACGCCAAAAAAATTCAGAATGCGTTTTCGTCCGTTAAGGGTGTGAATTTTGGACATATTTCCGACTACGCGCGGCTGTCAATTCCCGACACAAGCCCTATATTTCTGGCATTGAACCCTCAAACTCCTTCCTTTTCGTCAGATAGGCTCGGATTGTCGAAGCCCAATGTGGTGTCCATGATCGCCTGCCACTCATCGCAAGAAAAGGCACAAACCATTCTTTCTATAATCGACTTCCTTGAAATCGATTTTTCTTTGACCGCCGCTACAGCTCCCCCTAGTACAAATTACCAAAAATTACTCTTTGATATAGGCTGGTTGCTTGCCATGGTGGACCTGTGTGCGCTCATCGACAATCTTTTCCATGACAATCAATACGATCAGTCTTTGCTTTCCCACTGGAAGGCTGACATGGCTGGCTATGAGATCCTTTCAAGGCTTGATAAGAGTCGGGACGCTCTTATTGAGGGGCGAATACGCGATATAAGAAACACTCTCGGCGCTCATCTTGATTCGTCTCGCAAGCTGCCAGATATTTTGACTCAGTTCAACTCGATTGATCTGTCCTCTGTGCATGGATATGCATGCAATTTGGTGAATTCGTTCTTTGATGCATGTCGTCAAGACATTCGCACTGGAACCTTCTGCATTCAGAATATGCCAATTAACGGCATAGTTTCAGTTCAGAGAAACGGCTACAAGCCATTTGAAGCGTGACTCTTGCCCCGAAATGAGGTGATCTTGGACTGGGATTTGGTCTATATTTTAGCCTACTCTAAAGCCCCTTAGATATCGCCAACTACCGTAAAACGCACAGGTTTCATGGTTGAAAAGTCCTTCGAATGGCCCGACTACCCATGCCCAGAGTGCGGCTGGAATGAGGCATGGGAGGTCGTAAAGTGCAGAAACCAAGGCGGGTCAATTCAGTACCTCTACATGTGCAACTGCGGGCACCGAACAACACACTTCATCTCAAAGAAGGTTGTCTTAGCAGCAGGCATTGAGGCGCGCGAAGTTGAGCCGAGGCGGCCACGGCACAAATGCGAAGTATGCGGCGCCGATGGCGCCGAAAACCACCACTGGGCTCCATTCCATCTTTTCGGAGATGAGGCTGACCGTTGGCCCCAGTCGTACTTGTGTCCGCCGTGCCACAAGCGTTGGCACGATCTTGTCACTCCAAACGCAAATGGCACTCGAAAGGCATAACATCGCGCTCAAGATCGCCCCCTTCGATCGCTTGAACGCGCCGCCAGCGGCGCGCCGTTTAGCTCAACGTTATCCCGCTATGGAGGCGCTGTGGCCATTTCGATAAGCCCGTCTTACCCGGACTCGAAGCTTGATTCGCCATCCATCGACGATGTCATCGATGTCTATGAGGATCGGGTCCGTAACTGGCTATTGGTACCCGCGAAGAACGTTCTCACTCAGGAGCATGGGCAACCTTCGGCGTTCTGCATTCTCCTCACATACTTCGAAGGCGCTTGGAGTTACGCGGTGCGCCAGTCCTCGAAGAACCGCTCCAAGGAGTTCTTCTGTAGTGGGTTTGTGGATGTATTCAAATCTTCTGACGTGCCCGGCCCCGTTCTGCGTCGGATCGGTGAACTTCTCTACTGTGACGCTCGTTGCGGATTCTTCCACGACGGTATGTTCCGCGAGCGTGTTTACTTCGCGGAGATGAATCGCGACATTGTTTTAACCCTTCCGAAGAAGGACGGCGTTCTGGATCTGGAAGGGGAAATTTCCTCGGTCCTGATCGATGTTTCCCGCTGTCATGCCGCAATAGTTCGCCACTTCGATGTCGCTATCACCCGTCTACGCGAATCAAGCAATGCGTCCGACCGAGAGGCGTTCTTCGCTTTCTTCAAGTCTCAGTGTGACTGGGAGAAGCCAGGCCCCATCATTGCGCTTCAGGGGCCCACGGCGTAGGGGGCTAACTATGCGCCGTTCAAGCGGACTGTGGGGACAGGACAACGTGTTTCCTGACATTCAGACGGCCCGCAATCGCTTAACGCGCCGTTTGCGGTTGTCATCAACGTGACGTTTTCGTAATGGACTGCGATCAAGAACCCTCGCGCTTCGCAAACTTCCGTCGCCAGTAATACCAAGCAGGGTAAGCCACGCAGACGGCGACGATGAGGATGAACCCCATGCTCTGCCAGAAGGCAATGGGATCAGTCGCCAGCACGTATTCGCGCGCCGGGCGGCGGAAGGCGATGCTGCCGGTAGCGATGGCGCGGGCCGCCATGCCGAGCAGGCCGACCGCCGGGGCAAACCACACCAGCAGACCCAGGGCGATGATCAGCCGGTCGAGCAGCGGCGTTGCGCGGCTGCGTGGCCGCTCGATGCTTTCAACGCCGTGCCATACAGCAAGCACACCCGCCACCGCAGTAATCAGTGGCGAACCGGCCAGCACTGCGCCGAGCAGGGTGGTGGTGAGCTGCAGCCAGAAGCCTTCCAGCGGTTCGATGTACGCCCACACCGGGCCGATGTTGCGAAAGGCTGCGAGGGTGAGCGGCAGGGCGATCAGAAAGATGATCAGGGCACGAAAAGCCTGACGTCGACGGAAATCGCCCTCGATTTCGTCGGGGCAGCGCTGCGGGAAGGGGAACATGGTGTGGCCGTGCTGGAATGTGCCGGCAGTCTATCCAAAATAGCCGTGCACGTACCAGTCGCCATCACCCCGCAACTCACGGAACACCCACCACAGCGCGTTTTCGCGGCTGCGGGCGACAAAGTATTCGCGGCACACATCGTCACCATCCCACCAGCCGGATTCGATGCGCTCCGGCCCGGCCACGAGTTGCAGGCCATGCAGTGAAATGAGTGGTTTCGGCGTCTCCAGCAGCCAGGCCGGGCGATTGCCGGCCGGGCAAGCCTGCGCTGTCGGCCGACCCATTGCCGGTGACTTTCGGCAGGCCCGTTCCGGCCGGTGATCAGGCCACGGCGAGGGGCGAAACAGGGCTTCGTCACCCAGGCGGGCGCGCAGGCGGTCGAGCAGCAGGGTGACGTTCTCGCGCACCTGACCGGCGTCGCCAAACAGGTCGGGCGTGTGGCCGGGACGCGCCACCGGCGCATCGGCAAACAGGCGCACGGCCTCGACGGGCGCAACCAGATTCAGCACGGACAGATGCTCGCGCGCCAGCAGCATCAGCCGCGCGGCGTCGCGCGAAGGCGAGCCGCTGACAATGTCGAGGCGGGTGGTGGCGCCGTCTTCGTGATCGAGCAGCAGCTCAAAGCGGTCGCAACCCGCCTGCAGGCCGTCGAGCCAGGCGGTCAGGCCGGCGATCAGCCGCGCCGTGACGAACAGCAGCGGCTCGACCGTGTCCGCCGGCACCGGCAAGGCAATGCAGGCCGTGTGCTGGGCGGGCGGCACATGGCGCGGCCGCGGATCGGGCGTTTCACCGCGCGCCAGCGCCAGTGCGCGCATCAGGGCTGCGCCCTGACGCCGCGCCAGGCCTTCGCGCGGCAGGCGACGGGCCTCACCCAGCGTGCGCAGGCCGATGCCGGTGAGCAGTTCCAGTGTGGCGTTTGAAACCTCGCTGCCGGCGCACACGACCTCCAGCGGCAGGGCATCGAGCGCGCGCTGCCAGCCGGGGTTGTCTGCAAGCAGCGTGTCGGGCCGTGCCAGCGCTAGCCAGTGCGCAGCCAGCGGGGTGGGCGCCGCGGCGATGTGAGCGTGCAGACCGAGTTCGGCCAAGCTGTGACGCAGTTCGCGCAGCAGCGGATCGAGTCCGCCAAACAGGCGCAGGCTGGCCGCAACCTCCAGCAACAGCGTGTGCGGTGGAGCGAGGCTGACGGCTGGCGTAAAGCGCCCGGCCCAGGCGGCAAGCTCCTGCAGCGTGGCGGTTTCAAGCGCGGCATCACGCTCGCGCAGCAGCATGTCAGGGGCCAGGGCGCGTGCGGCGGAAAGGCGCTCGCCCGCAGCTACGCCGAGATCCTGCGCAGCGGTGTTGGCCGCGAGGATGCGCGCCGGCGGGCCGTAGTCGACCACTGCCAGCGCCGTGTCGTCAGACGAGCCGCGCGTGAAGACCTGCAGCGGCAGATCGGGGAAGGTGAGGGCGATCCACAACATCGTCAGGCGGGCACCTCGATAACCTACTGCGCGCTCAGATTGCTGCGTTGCGCGGTGCTCGGATGCTCGCCTATCCAATTGATATGTCTCGCATCCTGCGCTCCGTGCGCCTTGCACTCCAACCGCTCGCTACGGTTCTCGAGGAGCCCGAGCTTCATTTGAGAGCGTTCGAGTGGCAGCAACACCGGTGCAGCGGCAGCCGGGCCGCGGCGTTTGAGGATGTCTACGCGCAGACCGGTCGCAGCGCCGGACAACTGCAGGCGCAGGCTGGCCGGGGAGGGCTGACGCGCGGCCTGAGCGGGGCGGAACAGGAACAGCGGCGTGCCGGAATCCTCAGCCGCCAGTTGCAGGCGGCGCAGCGCTGCGGTGTCGGGACGATCGAGCCAGGCCAGCACGCAGTGACAGGCCGTTGAAGTGAGCGCCTGACGCGTCGCCCATAGCGCGGCGGCGCGCGTTTCGGGGCGAATCACCAGCAGTTGCTCAAGCTCCAGACCCTGCGCGACCAGCGCTGGCGCATAGGGCAGCCAGGGCGGAGCTACCCACAGGTTCAGCGACGGTGCGACGGCGCGTGCAAGCAGCGGCAGCAGCAGTTCGATTTCGCCGACGCCAGGGGTATCGAGCAGCAGTTCGACGATGCTGCCGCGCGGCCATCCGCCACCCGGCAACTGGGCGTCGAGCGCAGCGAAGCCGGTCGGCAGGCCAGGCACCGCGGGGCGGGCGAGGTGCTCGCCGGTCCACACCAGACCGGCGGGCAGTGATTCAAGGGCGAGGGCCACTGCATCTCCCGGATCAGGCCGGCAGCCCGTTGCGGATCAGGCCGACCACCACGCCTTCGATGGCCAGCGTCTCGCGCCGGGTGTCGACCACGATGGGCGCGAACTCGGCGTTGGCCGGAAGCAGCTGAACGATGGCGCCACGCCGGCGGAAGGTCTTGACCGTGACCTCGTCCTGCACGCGCGCGACCACGATCTGGCCGCCGCGCGCTTCGGGCGTGGCATGCACGGCAAGCAAGTCGCCATCCAGAATGCCGGCGTCGCGCATGCTCATGCCGCGCACGCGCAGCAGGTAGTCGGCGCGCGGCGAGAACAGCGCGGGATCGATGGCATGGCGTGATTCGACGTGTTCGATGGCGAGCAGCGGCGAACCGGCAGCCACCCGACCGATCAGCGGCAAACCACCCCCGTCGGCCAGACGGATGCCGCGCGCACGGCCTTCTTCCAGCACGATGGCGCCTTTGGCAGCGAGCGCACGAAGATGGGTCTCGGCGGCATTGGGCGAGCGAAAACCGAAGGCCGTGCACAACTCGGCCCGAGTGGGCGGACGGCCGCTGGCGCTGACGGTATCGCGGATGAAGTCGAGGATTTCCTGCTGACGTGCGGTCAATGCGCGGTCGGAAGAGGGCATGCGAAGACCTGTCCTGGATCGGTTTGAGAGACTGTAATTTTAAACAGTTATCGGCATCCCGCAAGACGCGTCTGCGGCACTGACCGGCTTGAGGAGGCAAGCCGCCTGGTCTATCTCTTAGGGTGTGTTGTGTTTGGCCACTCGGGACAAGCCCTGGTACGCATCAGGGCTGGAGGAGACCACCATGCCAGTCCAAGCTGCGGTCCGTTTACCTGGAGTTCAGGCCCGTTCCGGGCTAGAATCTCGCCGACGTCAGGAGGCTCGGGCACTGCAAGTCGGTGATCGGGCCCCGGATTTCGCTCTGCCCGATGCCGACATGGAAGTCTTCGAGCTCGAAGCCATGCATGGCAAACGCAATCTGGTGCTGTACTTCTATCCGCGTGACAACACTCCTGGCTGTACCCGTCAGGCGGTTGATTTCAGTGATCACGTGGATGATTTCGAGCGCTTCGATTGCAGCGTGCTTGGCGTCAGCCCGGACGATTGCCTGACGCACGCCGAGTTCCGCGACCTGCATGGTCTGTCGGTGCGTTTGCTGTCCGACGAGGACGTCGCAATCTGCAGACGCTACGGTGTATGGGAGTCGCGTACGGCCGACGGCGTTGTCCGTCCCGGCGTGACACGAACAAGTTTCATCATCGACAAGCAGGGCGTCATCCGCCACATCTTTCGCAGCGTCGCACCCGGTGGCCACGTTGCTGAAGTTCTGCAAACCCTCAGCAAACTCTGAACGGAACCCACATGCAAATCATCAAGAACACCGTTGTCACGCTGGACTACAAGGTCACCGACAGCGACGGCAACCTCATCGACGACGGCAAGAACCCGCTGGTGTATCTGCATGGCGGCTACGACGGCATTTTCCCGATCATCGAGGAAGCGCTGCACGGCAAGAGCACCGGTGAGAGCTTCACCCTCAAGCTGCAACCGGAAGACGCTTTTGGCGACTACGACGAAGAGCTCGTCATGATCGAAGGCGTCGAGCAGTTCCCCGAGAACATCGAGGTCGGCATGGCCTTCGAGCGTGTCGGTGAAGACGGTGAGGAAGATATGGTCTATCGCATCACCGACATCCAGGACGGCAAGGTCGTGGTTGACGGCAACCACCCGCTGGCTGGCATGTCGCTGGTGTTCGACGGCAAGATCGCCGATGTGCGTCAAGCCACCGCTGAAGAGCTCTCGCACGGT
This sequence comes from Pseudazoarcus sp. NS36, assembly GCF_059703705.1. Taxonomy (NCBI): domain Bacteria; kingdom Pseudomonadati; phylum Pseudomonadota; class Betaproteobacteria; order Rhodocyclales; family Zoogloeaceae; genus Pseudazoarcus; species Pseudazoarcus sp. NS36. The sequence goes on from NZ_BAAKJA010000005.1 coordinate 247,985, forward strand.
CACGTGCATGGCGCCGGCGGCCATCATCACTGAGCTGCACCAGCGTTAATCAAAAGGCCGCGAAAGCGGCCTTTTTTGTTGGTTTGCAAGCATCGCGGTGACTCCCACGTGAGGAGCGTGGTTTTTGTCACGACCGAGGCCGTGTGTCGCTGTCGGGACTGACTGGTATGGCACAATTCGCCACCAATCAAGGGAAACAGCCCAGTGGATCAAGTCACCGCATGAAGGTACTGGTCGTAGAGGACACCGTCACCAGCGCAACGCTGATTTGTCAGATGCTTGGCAAGATGGGGCTTTCCACCGTACATGCGCGCAACGGCGAGGAAGGCATCAAGGCCTTCATGCGGGAAAAGCCCGATCTCGTGCTGCTCGATGTGATCATGCCGGACCTGGACGGTTTCGATGTGGCACGGAGCATTCGCAAGCGCGAAAAGGGGGTCGAATGGACCCCGATCATCTTTTTGTCTGCACGCGCCAACGATGAAGACCTCGCCCACGGCATCGCAGCCGGCGGTGACGACTACCTGATCAAGCCGGTTTCCGAGATCGTGCTGCGGGCAAAGGTCGATGCGATGCGGCGCATTTCCACGATGCGCGCCACGCTGGTCCAGCTGACCCGCAAGCTCGACGAAGCCAATCAGGAGCTGGAGCGCCTGAACGCCATCGACGGCCTGACCGGCGTGGCCAACAGGCGGCGTTTTGACGAATCATTGCGGCATGAATGGCGCCGCGCCGCGCGCGGTGGACATCCGCTGTCCTTGCTGCTCATTGATGTGGACGAATTCAAGCCTTTCAATGACGGCAACGGCCATCTCGCCGGGGATGAGTGCCTGAAGGATCTGGCGCGCTTGCTGGAGACTTCGCTCAAGCGCCCCTCTGATCTGGTCGCGCGTTATGGCGGCGAAGAGTTTGCCGTGGTCCTGCCGGAAACCGATTCCGAAGGCGCAATCCAGGTCGCAAACACCCTGGCCGCGGCTGTTCGGGAAGCGGCGATTCCCCATGGTTACTCGTCGGTATCGCCTTTCCTGACCATCAGCATCGGAGTCGCCACCGCCGTGCCGGAGCGCGGTGACGAGGCGGGCCATGAAATGCTCATCACCGTCTCGGATGAGGCCTTGTACAAGGCCAAGCACGCCGGGCGTGACCGCATCGTTCAGGCCGACTGAAACCGCTCAGAAGTTGTCTTTCCAGGCCCGCAAACGGGTGAAGCAATCCTGCGTGTCGCGTGGCCGCGCGCCTGTGTGCTCCGTCACACGCGTAATCACTTCGAGCTTCTCGGTACGCAGAAACGGATTGATCGCGCATTCGCGCTCTATGGAGCTTGGCAGCGTGGGCTTGCCTGCCGAGCGCAATGCCTCGCAGTGCTTGAACCAGGCATCGCGCTCGGCATTGCCCGGCTCTACCGCACGTGCAAACTTCAGATTCGACAGCGTATATTCATGCGTGCAGTACACCCGCGTATTGCCCGGCAACTGCTTCAGGCGCTCAAGCGAAGCATGCAGCTGCTCTGCCGTGCCGCCCAGCAAACGCCCACAGCCCGCAGAAAACAGGGTATCGCCCGGAAACAGCATGTCGTGACCGAGAAAGGCGATATGTGTCGCGGTGTGGCCCGGCACTTCGAGCACCTCAAAGTGCAGGCCAAGCTCCGGCAAGGCGATCAGGTCGCCCTCTGAAACCCCAGCAGTAACCCCACGAATATCATGTGCAGCCGGGCCATAGACCGGAATATCGCGCTGCGCCGTCAAGGCAGCAATCCCGCCGGTGTGATCGCTGTGATGATGCGTAATCAGAATTGCGGTAAGGTCGATGCCGTCGCGCGCGAGCCAGTCTTCAACCACCTGGGCATCGCCCGGATCAACCACCACGGCCAGATTGCCGCGGCGCAGGGCCCAGATGTAATTGTCGTTGAAGGCGGGAAGCGGCAATACGGCAAGGTCGCCGTTACCGGAAGCAGGAAAATTCATGTCGTCCCATGCAAGCCTGTCGGAATGGTTCGTAAGTCCCCAGGGCGGATACGTGCTCACGCGAGAGCAGGAATGCATCGACGCCCTGGTGGCTGATGTGTTTGGTTATAACGCATTGCAGGTGGGGCTGCCAACGCACGACCTGCTGCGCGCCAATCGCATCTCCCACCGTTTCGCCTGCGATCAGAACGAAACCGCAGCCGTGCTCGCCAACCCGAACGAGTTGCCGTTTGCGACGGCCAGCCTCGATCTGGTGGTGCTGCCACACGTGCTGGAGTTCGCGCGTAATCCGCACCATATCCTGCGCGAGATTGAACGCGTGCTGGTGCCCGATGGCAGCATTGTCATTGTTGGCTTCAACCCGTTCAGTCTGTTTGGCGTGCGCCGGCTGTGTTCCCGCAGCCGCGGCAACCACCCCTGGCGAGGGCATTACTTTTCGGTTCCGCGTCTGCGCGACTGGCTTACACTGCTGGGCTTTGAAATCGAGGCCACCCGCTTCGGCTGTCACGCGCCACCTGCGCGCTCGCCCAAGTGGCAGGAGCGCTGGCAGTTCATGGAACGTGCCGGCAAGCGCTGGTGGCCGGTGTGCGGTGGCTTCTTCGTGATTCACGCCGTCAAGCGCATGCAGGGCATGCGTTTGATCACCCCGAAATGGCGCGACCGCAAGGTACCTGCGAAGGCATTGGCGCCCATTGCGCGTGGTCGGCGCATCGCACACAAGAACAGGACATAAGGCAAGGCATGACGGACAGCGTCGACATCTTCACGGACGGAGCCTGCAGCGGTAACCCCGGCCCCGGCGGCTGGGGCGCCATTCTGCGCACCGGACCGCACGAGAAGGAAATCTGGGGCGGCGAAGCCCATACCACCAATAACCGCATGGAGCTGCTGGCCGTGATCCGCGCGCTGGAGCTGCTCAAGCGGCCGGTGTCCGCACGCGTGCACACCGACAGCCAGTACGTGCAGAAAGGCATTTCGGAGTGGATTCACGGCTGGAAGGCGCGCGGCTGGAAAACGGCCTCGAAGGAGCCCGTGAAGAACGCCGACCTGTGGCAGGAGCTTGATCGCGCCGCAAGCGCGCACAAGATCGAATGGCTATGGGTGAAAGGTCACGCCGGTCACGTCGAGAACGAGCGGGCCGACGCACTGGCACGTCGCGGCGTCGAATCGGTCCGCAGCAGCTGAGGGAGAAGCCGCCATGAGACAAGTCCTGCTCGACACCGAAACCACCGGCCTGGACTGGCGCAACGGCCATCGCGTCATCGAGATCGGCTGCGTGGAGATGGTCAACCGCAGCCTCACCGGCCGGCACTATCACGTGTATCTGAACCCCGAGCGCGAGATCGACGTCGAGGCCGAAGCCGTGCACGGCATCAGCCTGGATTTTCTGTCGGACAAGCCGAAGTTTTCGGACATTGCCGAGGAGTTTGAAGAGTTCGTGCGGGGCGCCGAGCTGGTGATCCACAACGCACCGTTTGACGTCGGCTTCCTCGACAACGAGCTGTCGCGACTGGGGCGGCAGAAGCTCGCGGCCATCTGCGCCGGCGTGGTCGACACGCTGCGCATGGCCAAGGAGCAGAACCCCGGCAAGAAGGCCTCGCTTGACGCGCTGTGCGACCGCTACGAGATCGATAACGGCCACCGTACGCTGCACGGCGCGCTGCTCGACGCGGAGATTCTGGCGGAGGTCTATCTGGCCATGACGCGCGGCCAGGAGAGCCTGATCATCGGGCTGGACGATGCCGGCCCAACCCACGCGAGCGATTCGGGCGTGGTGCTGACTGAGCGTCCACCGTTGAAGGTGCTACGCGCCGACAGCAGTGAGCTCGAAGCCCACCAGCGCGTGCTGGCTGAAGTCGCCAAGGCTTCGGGAGGGCGCTGCTTGTGGACGCCCGCAGAAGCTGAGGCAAAGACCTGAATCAGAACATCAGGGTGCCGCCCGGCACCTGACCTGCCTGTTCCAGCCGTGAGATGGTGGGCAGCAGATCAAGACCGGTACGTGCCTTCAGAGCCCGCGCGCGTTCGCGCATGTCGGCCAGTGGCAATGCTATGGCTTCACCGGCCGCCGCAAAAACGATGACGTTACCGCTGTCGCACGACGGGAAGGCCAGCACACGATCACCGAAGGCGTCGCAGATGCGCGCCAGGCTGGCATCGAAACCACGCGCGCTGCCGAACAGATTCACCGCCATCAACCCGCGTGGACTCAGTCTCGCCCGCACGGCCGAGTAGAAGGCCGGCGTATCGAGCGCGCCGCTGCGCGCCTTGGCGTCGTAGCCATCCACCAGAATGTAGTCGAAGCGGCGCTCCCCGCGCTGGATGTATTCGGCGCCATCCCCGATCTCCACCGTCAGCCGCAGATCAGGCTCGGGCAACTCGAAGAAGTGGCGCGCCGCGGCCACCACGCGCGGCTCGATCTCGACCACGTTCAAGCGCGTCTGCGGGCAGTGGTGGTAGATGAAGCGCGTCATCGACGCAGCGCCCAGCCCGATGGCCAGCGCGGTGCGCGGCCAGTCTTCGTCGCGCAGCAGCAGGCCGGCCATCATTTCGCGCGTGTATTGCAGTTCCAGCGCGTTCGGATCCTGCAGGCGCATTGCACCCTGAATCCAGTCGGAACCGAAGTGCAGATAACGCACGCCGGCTTCCTCGCTCACATCAATCTGGGTCGCCACGGTTTCAGAGCATGCGCTTGAGCAGGTACAACCGTTCCAGCGCATCGCGCGGGGTGAGGCTGTCGGGGTCGATTTCGTCGAGTGCGGTCAGCGCCGGGTGGGACAGGGCTTCGGGTTCGTCGTCGGGCAGGTCGGCAAACAGGTCCGATTGCGGGCCTCCACCGATCTCACGGTTTTCCAGCGCCCGCAGGCGTTTGCGCGCCTCGCGGATGACCGGCGCCGGCACGCCGGCCAGCGCGGCTACTTCGATCCCGTAACTTTGGCTCGCAGGGCCTTCTTCGACGGCATGCAGGAAGACGATGCGGTGGGCGTGCTCGACCGCGTCCAGATGCACGTTCACGCATTCAGAGAAATCGGCGTTGAGACGCGTCAGCTCGAAGTAGTGCGTTGCAAACAGCGTCTGGCAGCGATTGTTGGCGAGCAGGTGACGCGCAATCGAAAACGCCAGCGCCAGGCCGTCGAACGTCGAGGTGCCACGGCCGATTTCGTCCATCAGCACGAGACTGTGTTCGGTGGCGCCGTGGAGGATAGCTGCGGCTTCGGTCATCTCGACCATGAAGGTCGAGCGCCCGGAGGCGAGGTCATCGGAAGCACCGATACGCGTGAAGATCGCGTCCGTCGGGCCGATGCGCGCGGCAGCGGCCGGCACGAAAGCGCCAACATGCGCCAGCAGCGCGATCAGCGCAACCTGCCGCATGAAGGTGGATTTACCGCCCATGTTCGGGCCGGTAATCATCAGCATGCGACGCGTGGGGCCAAGCCGGCAGTCGTTGGCGATGAAGTTGTCGACTTCGCGCTCGACCACCGGGTGTCGCCCGCGCTCGATCTCCAGGCCCGGCTGATCAACGAACACGGGCCGGCTGTAGTTGTAACGCAGCGCGATCTCGGCAAAGGCGCCGAGCCCGTCGAGCAGGGCCAATGCGCGCGCGATGCGTTGCAGCGGCGGGATCTCACCGGCCAGCGCCTCGATCACCTCTTCGTACAGCATCTTCTCACGCGCCAATGCACGATCCTGCGCGGACAAGGCCTTGTCCTCGAAGGCCTTGAGCTCGGGCGTGATGTAGCGCTCGGCGTTCTTCAGCGTCTGACGGCGGCGGTAATCGTCCGGAACCTTGTCCGAATTGGCGCGGCTGACCTCGATGTAGAAACCATGCACACGGTTGTATTCGACCTTCAGGCCGGCAATGCCGCTGCGCTCGCGCTCGCGCGCTTCGAGCGCCATCAGGAATTCGCCGCAGTTGCTCTGGATGCCGCGCAACTCGTCCAGTTCGGCGTCGAAGCCCGGCGCAATCACGCCACCGTCGCGCACCATGGCGGCCGGTTCGACGTCGATGGCGCGCGACAACAGCTCGAAAGCGCCATCCGGGCGGGCGATGTCGGCGCGTACGCCCGACAGCAGTTCGGAGTCCGATTCGCCGATGGCAGCCTGCAGCGAGGGCAGGGCGGCCAGCGCATCGCGCAGGGCCGACAGATCGCGCGGACGCGCGCTGCGCAAGGCTACGCGGGCCGTGATGCGATCTACGTCGGCAATGCCCTTGAGCGCCGTACGTACGTCACCCAGGCAGCGTCCATCACCTTCGCCGATCAGCGCCGCGACGGCAGCGTGACGCAAGCCCGCGCTCCCGCGGTCGCGCAAAGGGTGATGCAGCGCATGACGCAGCCAGCGTGAGCCCATGCTGGTGGCGCAGCAATCGAGCAAGGAGAGCAGGGTGGGCGAGGCTTCGCCGCGCAGGGTTTCGGTGAGTTCGAGATTGCGGCGTGTGGCCGCATCGAGACGCAGATACGCCGATTCGCGTTCGACGTGCAGGGTAGTGACGTGTTCCAGCGTCTGGCGCTGCGTGCCGCGCGCGTACTCGAAGAGCGCGGCGAGTGCAGCCAGCCCGGTGTCGAGCCCCTCGGCGCCGAAGCCAGCCAGGTCCTGCGTGCCGAAGTGGCCGGTCAGCAGGCGTGCGCCGTTGCCTGCATCAAACTGCCATTCGGGCAGCCGACGCGGCGGCGGGGTGAGGGCGTTGAGAAACGGCAGGCTGAGACCATCGGGAATGAGCACCTCGGCCGGGCGCAAGCGCTCGAACTGGCTCTGCAACTGCTCGGCCGGGCATTCCATGGCGCGCAGATCGCCGTTGGCGAGGTTCAGCCAGGCCAGACCCAACGTGCCGCGTTGCAGGGTCAGCGCCAGCAGCAGAGCGTCGCGGCGGTCATCGAGGAGTGCCGCGTCGGTGAGCGTACCGGGCGTGACGATGCGGCTGACCGCGCGCTCCATCGGCCCCTTGGTGGCGCCGGGCTCGCCAACCTGCTCGGCAATCACCACCGATTCGCCCATCCTCACCAGGCGCGCCAGATACTGCTCGACCGCGTGGAAGGGCACGCCCGCCATCTTGATCGGCTGGCCGCTGGACTGGCCGCGTGTGGTCAGCGTGATGTCGAGCAGACGTGCGGCCTTCTCGGCATCCTCGAAGAACAGCTCGTAGAAGTCCCCCATGCGATAGAACAACATCAGGTCGGGGTACTGGGCCTTGAGGCGCAGGTACTGCTGCATCATCGGCGTATGGCCGGCGATGGAGGCTTCGTCGAAGGCGGGTTTGGCGGCGTCTCGGGTCAAGGCGGGCAGGGCGCTCAGTTGCTGCCCATGTGCGATTGCACGATCGGCAGCAGTTGTGCGAAGACCTTCGGCGTACCGGCTACCAGGCGACCGGTGTCGAGGTAGGCGCTTTCACCGGCGAAGTCGGACACCAGACCGCCGGCTTCCATGATCAGCAGCGCGCCGGCCGCCATGTCCCAACTGCTCAGACCGGCTTCCCAGAATCCGTCCAGGCGGCCGCAGGCGACATAGGCCAGATCCAGCGCCGCCGCACCGGGGCGGCGGATACCGGCGGTCTTCTGCGACAGCTCGCGGAAGGCACCGATATAGGCTTCGATATTGTCGTTCTGACGGAACGGGAAACCCGTGCCGATCAGCGAATCCATCAGCTTGATGCGACGCGAGACACGGATGCGGCGGTCGTTCAGAAAAGCGCCGCCGCCTTTGGAGGCGGTAAACAACTCGTTGCGCACGGGATCAAAGACCACCGCCTGTTCGAGCACGTTGTTGCGCGCCAGCGCAATCGAGATCGCGTACTGCGGAAAGTCGTGGATGAAGTTGGTCGTGCCATCGAGCGGGTCGATGATCCAGCAGTACTCGCTGTCGCCGGAGCGGCCCGACTCCTCTGCTAGAATCGCGTGCTCCGGATAGGACTCGCGCAGCACTTCGATGATTGCGCCTTCGGCAGCGCGATCGACCTCGGTGACAAAATCATTGGGCGATTTCGATTGCACGGTGAGCAGATCGAGTTGCGTGGAAGCGCGGTTGATCACACTCGCGGCGCGGCGGGCTGCCTTGACGGCGATGTTCAGGGTCGGATGCATGGAACGGGTTCTCGGTTGCTGCGGATTCACCATTGGAAGCCGCAGAAATGATGATCTCGGATAGCCGCGCATTCTAACCGCAAACCCCCTCCGCACGGTCCCGAATACGGCGCCGTAGCACCTGAATCAGGTATCCGATGCAAGACTCTTCGCTTCTCGACCGCATTCGCGTGGTGCTCACGCGCACCAGCCACCCCGGCAACATCGGCGCCGCTGCGCGCGCAATGAAAACCATGGGGCTGTCACGCCTCGTGCTGGTCTCTCCCGACTCCTTTCCAGACCCGGTCGCCGACGCACGCGCGTCTGGCGCGCTCGATGTGCTCAACGCCGCCAAGGTCGTGCCGACACTGGCGGATGCACTCGAAGGCACGGTGTTCTCGGCCGCGCTCACCGCGCGTCGACGTGAGCTGTCGCTACCGTTGCTGATGCCGCGCGAAGCCGCGCCCGAGTTGGTGCGCTATGCCTTAGGGGGCGACGTGGCGCTGGTGTTCGGCACCGAATCGAGCGGCCTTACCAACGACGAGGTGGCGCTGTGCGGCATGCCGGTCACGATCCCGGCCAACCCGGCGTATTCCTCGCTCAACCTCGCGGCCGCTGTGCAACTGCTTTGCTATGAGTTGCGGCTGGCTGCGCTTGACGAATCCGCGCCGCAAGTGCCGCCGGAAGACGCCGCTCGCTTTGAGGATGTCGAAGGCTTTTACGGCCATCTTGAAGAAGCCATGCGTGACTCGGGCTTTTATGACCCGGCCACCTCTCGGCGCCTGCTGCCACGCCTGCGCCGCCTGTTTGGACGCATTCGCCTGGAACGCGACGAGATCAACATCCTGCGCGGCATCGTGGCTGCATTGCAGCGCAAACCTGATTAAAATACTCGACTATTGAAATTGTCCCGCTCCGCCCGCAGCTATGGGCGTCAGAGCGCTTTTCCGGGAGACACCGTCCATGTTCAGCCGTTTGCGTGAAGATCTCGCCAGTGTTCGCGAACGCGACCCCGCCGCGCGTTCGACCTGGGAGGTGTTGACCTGCTATCCCGGCGTGCATGCGCTGGCAATGCATCGTTTTGCGCACTGGGCGTGGACGCACGAGCTGTACTGGCTGGGGCGCTTTGTCAGCCACATGAGCCGCTTTCTGACGGGCATCGAGATTCACCCAGGCGCGGTCATTGGCCGTCGCGTGTTCATCGATCACGGCATGGGAGTTGTCATCGGCGAAACCGCCGAGGTCGGGGACGACTGCACCATCTATCAGGCCGTCACGCTCGGTGGCACCTCCCTGTACCGCGGAGCCAAGCGCCACCCGACCTTGGGCAAGGGCGTAGTGGTCGGTGCCGGCGCCAAGGTGCTGGGCGGGTTCGAAGTGGGCGATGGCGCCAAGATCGGTTCAAATGCCGTCGTGATCCGACCTGTTCCGGCGGGCGCCACGGCGGTCGGCAACCCGGCACGCATTCTCGATACCGAACGCAAGGAGGAACGCGACGAACGTGATGCCGAACGCGAGAAGAAGGCCGAGCAGATCGGCTTTTCAGCCTACGGCGTCACGCGCGGCATGGATGATCCGCTGGCCAAGGCACTGCATGCGCTGCTTGATCACACTGTCGAGACCGACAAGCGCTTCCATCTGCTCGTCGAACGGCTGCAAAAAGCCGGTATCCAGATCGATCAGACGATTGAAAAAGATGATGATTTCGATGCTGGCCGCCTATCGAAAATGGTGGATTGACGCGGGTTGTAGAAGTTGACCGTTTTTGTCGGGAACCGTATAGTTGACCGAAACCATCAGGTATTCACCCGACCCGCTGCACAGCACGAGGATCCACCATGAGACTGACCACCAAAGGCCGATTCGCGGTCACTGCGATGATCGATCTTGCAGCGCGTGAAGGCGAAGGGCCCGTCACCCTGGCGGGCATCGCCGAGCGTCAGAAGATCTCGCTCTCTTATCTTGAGCAACTCTTCGGCAAGCTGCGCCGCTACAAACTGGTTTCCAGCGTACGCGGCCCCGGCGGCGGCTATCGGCTGGCGCGTGACATGGGCGGCATCACCGTGGCCGACATCATCGTCGCCGTGGACGAGCCTCTGGATGCCACGCAGTGTGGCGGCAAACAGAACTGTCATGACGAACACCGCTGCATGACGCACGACTTGTGGACCAACCTGAACAAGCGCATGTACGAGTACCTTGACTCGGTGACGCTGGCCGCGCTGGTCAATCAGGAGATCAAGGCGGATCCCGAAGTGAACGTCATCAAGGACGTACGCCGTCGCGCAACGATCTCGCTGCGCGAGGCCGCAGCGGTCTGAGGCACACCATGTTTGCGCCGACCTATCTCGACTGGAACGCCACCTCGCCGCTTGATCCGGCCGTGCGCGAGGCCATGCTGCCGTGGCTCGATGCCCGCTTCGGCAATGCGTCGAGCCGGCATGAGTACGGTCGTCAGGCGCGCGCCGCGATTGACGAGGCGCGCGCGCAAGTCGCTGCGGCCACAGGCGCACACGCTACCGAGGTGCTGTTCACCAGTGGCGGGTCGGAAGCCAACAACCTGTTCATCAAGGGTGTCGCCGCCTGTCGCAAACCGGGTCTCATCGCGGTGAGTGCCATTGAGCACCCCTGTGTGCGTGAGCCGGCGAAGCAATTGCGCCGTGCCGGCTGGAGCTTGCGCGAAATCGCGGTGGATGCCGCGGGACGTATCGACGCAGCTGACTGGGCCGATGTGCTGCAAGCCAAGCCGGCCATCATGTCGGTGATGCTCGCCAACAATGAAACCGGTGTGCTGCAGGCCATTGATCGCCTTGCAACGGAAGCGAGCGGAGCGGGAGCCTGGTTCCATACCGACGCGGTGCAGGCGCTGGGCAAGATCGCAGTGAATTTCCGCAGCCTCGGCGTGCATGGCATGACCGTTTCGGCGCACAAGATCGGCGGCCCGCTGGGCGCTGGCGCACTGATTGCCGACAAGCGCGTAGAGCTTGCACCGCTGATCGCTGGTGGCGGGCAGGAGCGCGGGCTGCGGTCCGGCACCGAGAACATTGCGGCCATCGTTGGCTTTGGCGTGGCCTGCGAGCTTGCAGTAGCGCGTGTCGAAGCGGAAGCCCGACGTCTGGCAAACCTGCGCGAGCAGCTCGAAACCTCGCTAGCCGGGCTGGGGGCACGCATTTTCGCCATGAAGGCCGATCGGCTGCCGAATACCAGCTTTTTCGCCATTGACGGCATTGACGGCGAAACACTGGTCGCAAAGCTCGACCGGGCCGGTTTTGCCTGCGCGAGCGGCTCGGCTTGCTCCAGCGCGAATCCAGAGCCTTCGCACACGCTGATGGCGATGGGCATCGATGCCGATCTGGCGCGTAATGCAGTACGCGTCAGCCTCGGCCGCGACACCACTGCAGACGACATTGAACGCTTTACCGTCGGGTTTGCCCGACAGGTGCAGGAACTGAGAAATCTGGCCGCGATTGCGGTCTGAACCACGACAACACCCGGTTTTACGGAGAAACACGATGCTGAAGTTCCCGATCTATCTCGACTATTCGGCCACTACGCCGGTCGATCCGCGCGTCGCCGAGAAGATGATTCCCTGGCTGACCGAGCATTTCGGCAACCCGGCAAGCCGCTCGCACGCCTACGGCTGGGAAGCCGAGAAGGCCGTCGAAGACGCGCGCGGAGAAGTCGCTGCGCTGGTCGGTGCCGATCCGCGCGAAATCGTGTGGACCTCGGGCGCAACGGAATCGAACAACCTCGCCATCAAGGGCGCGGCCAACTTCTATCAAGGCAAGGGCAAGCACATCATCACGCTCAAGACCGAGCACAAGGCCGTGCTGGATACCGTGCGCGAGCTCGAGCGTCAGGGTTTTGAAGCCACCTATCTCGACGTGCAGGAGAACGGTCTGGTCGACCTCGACGTGCTGAAGGCCGCGATCCGCCCGGACACCATCGTGATCTCGATCATGATGGTCAACAACGAAATCGGCGTGGTGCAGCCGATTGCCGAAATCGGCGAACTCTGTCGCGACAAGGGCATCGTGTTCCACGTCGATGCCGCGCAGGCCACCGGCAAGGTCGCCATCGACCTGAACACGTTGAAGGTCGACCTGATGTCCTTCTCGGCCCACAAGACCTACGGCCCGAAAGGCATCGGCGCGCTGTACGTACGCCGCAAGCCGCGCGTGCGCCTGGAAGCGCAGATGCACGGCGGTGGCCATGAGCGCGGCCTGCGCTCGGGCACGCTGGCCACGCACCAGATCGTCGGCATGGGCGAGGCTTTCCGCCTTGCACGCGTCGAGATGGACAGCGAGATGGAGCGTATCCGCACGCTGCGTGACCGCCTGATGAACGGCTTCAGCGACATGGAAGCCGTGTTCGTGAACGGCGACGTGGAACACCGCGTGCCGCACAACCTGAACATCTCCTTCGCCTATGTCGAAGGCGAGTCGCTGATCATGGCGATCAAGGATGTTGCCGTCTCGTCCGGCTCGGCCTGCACCTCGGCCAGCCTGGAGCCGTCCTACGTGTTGCGTGCCTTGGGCCGCAACGACGAACTGGCGCACAGCTCGATCCGTTTCACGATCGGCCGTTTCACTACGGTCGAAGAAATCGACTTCACCATCGACCTGCTCAGGAAGCGCATCGGCAAGCTGCGCGAACTGTCCCCGCTGTGGGAGATGGTGCAGGAAGGCGTAGACCTCGATACCGTACAATGGGCGGCTCACTGAGAGCCGGCCGGTAACTGAAGGAGATTCACCATGGCATACAGCGAAAAACTTCTGGACCACTACGAGAACCCGCGCAACGTCGGTTCGTTCGCCAAGGACGACGACGGCGTAGGCACCGGCATGGTCGGCGCACCGGCCTGTGGCGACGTCATGAAGCTGCAGATCAAGGTTGGCGCAGACGGCATCATCGAGGACGCCAAGTTCAAGACCTATGGCTGCGGTTCGGCCATTGCGTCGAGCTCGCTGGTCACCGAATGGGTCAAGGGCAAGACCGTGGATCAGGCGCTCGAGATCAAGAACACCGCGATCGCCGAAGAACTGGCGCTGCCGCCGGTCAAGATCCACTGCTCGATCCTGGCGGAGGACGCCATCAAGGCGGCCGTGGCCGACTACAAAAAGAAGCGCGAAGCCTGAAAACGGAGACCAGCATGGGTGTAACCCTCAGCGAAAAAGCTGCACAGCACGTCAGCAATTACCTCGCGAAGCGCGGCAAGGGCCTTGGCATCCGCCTTGGCGTGCGCACGAGCGGGTGCTCGGGGATGGCCTACAAGCTGGAATTCGTCGACGAGCAGCAGCCTGAAGACTTCGTGTTCGAAAGCCACGGCGTGAGCGTGGTGGTCGATCCGAAGAGCCTGCCGTACCTCGAAGGCACCGAACTCGACTTCGTGCGTGAAGGGCTCAACGAAGGCTTCAAGTTCAACAACCCCAACGTCAAGGACGCTTGCGGTTGCGGCGAGAGCTTCAACGTCTGAGCGCTGATGACTCCCGACCTGCAGCAGGACTTCTTCACGCTTTTCGGATTGCCGCGCCGTTTCCGGATTGAGGAGGCGGCGCTTGAGGCGGCGTATCACGAGCTGCACACGCGAGTTCACCCCGATCGCCATGCCCACTTGCCCGACGCCGACCGGCGCCGCGCCATGCAGTGGGCAACCCGCGTCAACGAGGCCTTCCGTACGCTCAAGTCTCCGCTGTCGCGCGCGCGCTACCTGATCGAACTGGCCGGGATCGACGTCGGGGTGGAAACCAACACCGCGATGTCGCCGGCCTTTCTGATGGAACAGATGGAATGGCGTGAAGCCGTCGAGGAAGCCGAATCAGCCGCCGACGCCAGCGAACTGGAGCACCTGCACCAGCGCCTGCGTACCCAGACGCGCGAGCTGCTTGGCGAGCTGGAAGGTCAGCTCGACGATGCACAGGACTTTGCCGCCGCCGCCGATACTGCGCGCCGCATGATGTTCCTCGACAAGCTCCGACACGAAATTGACGACGCCCTCGAGGCGCTGGACAACTGATGGCATTACTTCAGATCGCCGAGCCCGGCCTCGCCGCCGAGCCGCACAAGCATCGGCTTGCGGCAGGCATCGACCTCGGCACCACCAACTCGCTGGTCGCCACCGTGCGCAGCGGATCAACCGACTGCCTGCCTGACGAGCAGGGCAGGGTAATCCTTCCCTCCGTGGTGCGTTACCGCGCTGACGGCAGCATTGAGGTGGGTCACAACGCGGCGGCCGCCGCGGCCGAGGATCCGCGCAACACCATCGTTTCGGTCAAACGCTTCATGGGGCGCGGCCGCAGTGACGTCACCCATTCGGCCGCACAGCCCTACGACTTTGTCGAAGGCGAAGGCATGTTGCGCATCCGCACGGCCCAGGGCGTGAAGAGCCCGGTCGAGGTTTCGGCAGACATCCTGCGTGCGCTCGCCAAACGCGCCGAAGCAACGCTTGGCGGCGACTTGAGCGGCGTGGTCATCACCGTACCGGCCTATTTCGACGACGCCCAGCGTCAGGCCACCAAGGACGCTGCCCAACTGGCCGGCCTCAATGTGCTGCGTCTGCTCAACGAACCGACTGCAGCCGCCGTGGCCTACGGCCTCGACAATGCCTCCGAAGGCGTCTACGCCGTGTATGACCTGGGCGGGGGCACCTTCGATATTTCCATCCTCAAGCTCTCGCGCGGCATCTTCGAGGTGCTGTCCACCAACGGTGACAGCGCGCTGGGCGGAGACGACTTCGATCACCGTCTGTACGAATGGGTATGCGAGCGCGCCGGCATCGAGCCGAACGACGAACGTGATGTGCGTACGCTGCTCACGGCTGCGCGCGCCGCCAAGGAAGCCCTGACGAATGCAGAAGCGGCGTCGGTGAAGGCCACGCTCTCATCCGGCAAAGACATTGATGTCGAGATTTCGCGCGCCGAATTCGAGCGCCTCTGCGCCGACCTGGTCAAGCGTACGCTGGCACCGGTGCGCAAGGCACTGCGCGACGCCGATCTTCTGGCCGAGGACATCAAGGGTGTGGTCATGGTAGGTGGTGCCACACGCATGCCGCAGATCCAGCACGCCGTGGCTGAGTATTTCCAGTGCGAACCGCTGAACAACCTCGATCCTGACCGCGTCGTTGCAATGGGTGCCGCCATCCAGGCCAACGTGCTGGCCGGCAATAAGCAGGACGGTGATGACTGGCTGCTGCTCGACGTCATTCCGCTTTCGCTGGGGCTGGAAACCATGGGCGGCCTGGTCGAGCGCGTCGTGCCACGCAATTCGACGCTACCGATCGCACGTGCGCAGGAATTCACCACGTTCAAGGATGGCCAGACTGCAATGGCCATCCATGTCGTGCAGGGCGAGCGGGAGCTGGTGGCGGACTGCCGTTCGCTGGCGCGCTTCGAGCTGCGCGGCATTCCGCCGATGACCGCCGGCGCTGCGCGCATCCGGGTTTCCTTCCAGGTCGATGCTGATGGCCTGCTGGCCGTGTCCGCGCAGGAACTGTCATCCGGCGTTGAAGCCAGCGTGGCGGTAAAACCGTCCTACGGCCTCTCCGACGACGAAATTGCCGACATGTTGCGCGCCGGCATGGAACACGCCGGCGAAGACATGAACGCGCGCGCCCTGCGTGAGCAGGTCGTCGAAGCCGACCGCGTCATTGAAGCCACGCAGCATGCGCTGTGGGTCGACGGCAAACTGTTGTCGGCCGAGGAGCGCTCAGTCATTGATCAGGCCATTGCGGACTTGCGCGGCCTGCGTGAAGGCTCAGACCACCGCGCCATCAAGGACGGCATCGAACATCTCTCGCGCGTGACCGACGAGTTCGCCGCGCGCCGCATGGACCAGAGCATCCGGTCGGCACTGGCCGGCCGCAACGTAAACGAGATCACTACATGACCCAGATCATCATACTGCCGCATGTCGAGCTGTGCCCCGACGGCACGGTCATCGAGGCCGAACCCGGCACCACCATCTGCGACAGCCTGCTGGCCAACGACATCGACATCGAACACGCCTGCGAGAAGTCCTGCGCCTGCACGACCTGTCACGTCATCGTGCGCGAAGGCTTCAGCTCGCTCAACGAAGCGACGGAAGATGAAGAAGACCTGCTCGACAAGGCCTGGGGCCTGGAGCCGCAATCGCGCCTGTCCTGCCAGGCCAAGGTGGCTGACACCACGCTGGTGGTCGAGATTCCGCGCTACACCATCAACATGGCCCGGGAGCATCACTGATGAAATGGACTGACGTACAGGAAATCGGCATCCAGCTTGCCGACCGTCATCCGGATGTCGATCCGCTGAAGGTCAATTTTGTCGACCTGATGAACTGGGTGGTTGCACTGCCTGAGTTCGACGACGACCCCAAGCACTGCGGGGAGCGCATCCTCGAAGGCATCCAGCAAGCCTGGATCGACGAGATGGACTAAAAAAAACGGCGCCTGCGGGCGCCGTTTTTTCATTGCGGCAGGTCTGCTGCCTGCACCAGAAACACCATGTCGTCGCCTCCGGATGTCGGCAGCCAGACGATGGGCAGATCCGGGAAGGCCGCTTCGACCAGATCACGGTTGTGTCCGACCTCGACGGCCAGCACTCCGTCCTGCGTCAGATGTGCGCGTGCGCCGGCGATGATGTGACGCACCACATCCATGCCGTCCTCACCCGCAGCCAGCGCCATGCGTGGCTCGTGCAGGTACTCGGCGGGCAGGGCGTCCATGGACTCGCGCGTGACATAGGGCGGATTCGACACGATGAGATCGAAGCGCCGTCCGACCAGACCCGAGAACACGTCGGTCTTCACCAACTCGACCTGATCCTGCATGCCATAGTCTTCAACGTTGCGACGGGCTACGGCCAGTGCGTCTTCGGACAGGTCCGCGGCCACCACATGGGCGTTCGGGAAGACATGCCCCATCACGATGGCGAGACAGCCAGAGCCGGTACACAGATCGAGGGCGTTGTGCACCTCGCCATGCTCCGGCAGCCACGGCGAAAGGCCGTCGCCAAGCAGTTCTGCAAAGAACGAGCGCGGCACAATCACACGTGAATCCACGTAGAAGCGGAAGTCGCCAAGCCAGGCTTCGTTCACCAGATAGGCGGTGGGAATGCGCTCATTCGCACGACGTTCGATCACATCAAACAGCTGTTCGCGCTCCTCGGCCGTGATGCAGGCATCCAGAAACGGTTCCAGCCGGTCCAGCGGCAAGGCCAGGGTATGCAGCAGCAACCACACGGCTTCGTCATATGCATCCGTGCAGCCATGACCGAAATGCAGGCCGCCGCGGTTGAAGCGGGTCACCGCATAACGCAGCCAGTCGCGCAGGGTTACCAGCTCGGCCAGCGGACCGTGCTCATGCACGTGATCGTGATCGGGGTGGTCGCAGTTTTCGTCGCAGTCTTGATCGTGCATCTCAGGGCTTCGCAAGGAGGTTCTTCAGGGTGCGGGCGTAGATCGCCGACAGCGGTTCGATGGAATCGACCGGTACGCACTCGTTGAGCTGGTGGATGGTGGCGTTGATCGGGCCGAACTCGACGACTTCACGACAGATGTCGGCGATGAAGCGACCGTCAGACGTGCCACCGGTGGTCGACAGCTCGGTGTCGAGGCCGGAGATGTCGCGGATCGCACCGGACAGGGCAGCAACGAGATCGCCGCGCCCGGTCAAGTAGGGCTTGCCGGACAGATGCCAGTCGATGGTGTATTCGACGCCGTGACGGGCGAGGATCTCATGCACCCGCGCTTTCAGTTCGTCGGCTGTGGTGACCGAGGCGAACCGGAAGTTGAACAGCACTTCACATTCGCCGGGAATGACGTTGTTGGCGCCCGTACCGGCGTGGATATTGGAGACCTGGAAGGTCGTCGGCGGGAAGAACTCATTGCCGTCGTCCCAGTGCGTGGCAGCCAGTTCGGCCAGTGCTGGGGCGAAAGCGTGGATCGGGTTGGTCGCCAGATGGGGGTAGGCCACATGTCCTTGCTTGCCCTTCACGCGCATGGTGCCGGAGAGCGAACCGCGGCGACCGTTCTTGATCATGTCGCCAAGCGTCTTGACCGAAGTCGGCTCGCCGACGATGCAGTAGTCCAGCGTCTCACCGCGTGCGCCCAAGGCCTCGACAACCTTGACGGTGCCATGCGTGGCAATGCCTTCTTCGTCGGAAGTGAGCAACAGCGCGATGGAGCCCGCGTGGTCGGCGTGATCGGCCAGAAACGCCTCAATGGCGGTGACAAAGGCCGCCAGTGAAGTCTTCATGTCGGCCGCGCCGCGACCGTACAGCTTGCCGTCGCGGATCTCGGGCTGGAAGGGATCGGAATCCCATTTGTCGAGCGGGCCAGTCGGCACCACATCGGTATGGCCGGCAAAGCACAACACTGGTGCAGCCGTACCGCGGCGCGCCCACAGGTTGCTGACGCCACCGACGTCGATGCGCTCAAAGCGGAAACCAAGTGGGGCAAGGCGTTGCTCGATCAAGGCCAGACAACCTGCGTCTTCTGGGGTGACCGAATTGCGCGAGATCAGCGCGCGGGCGAGTTCGAGGGTAGGTGATGCGGCAAATGCGGACATGGGTCTGTTCGTTGGATGCCCTCCGGCACGTGCCGGAGGGATGCCTCATTGCTGAGGCGAGTCTTCGGTATTGAGCGTGAAGCCGCTGAAGGAGCCAGCGCTGGGACCATCACCACTGCGCGGCTTGTTGCCACCGCGGGCCTCCTTGACCTGGGCATTGTTGATGAGCCAGTGCAGGTTGCTCGGCGAGTCGGCGTTAGCCAGCGCTTCATCCAGGCTGATGAGCTTCTCGCGGTACATGCGGTACAGATCCTGCTCGAAAGTCTGCGACCCCGGCGACAGGCTTTGCTCCATGGCTTCCTTGATCTCGTTGAGATTACCGGCTTCGATCAACTCACCGATGTGGCGGGTGTTCATCAGGATCTCGACGGCCGGCGCGCGCAGCCCGTCGGGCTTGCGCACCAGACGCTGCGAGACAATGCACTTGAGCGCCACGGCCAGATCGAGATACAGCAGCGAGCGGTTCTCGAGCGGGAAGAAGTTAACGATGCGGTTGAGCGCGTGATAGGCGTTGTTGGCGTGCAGCGTGGCCAGACACAGGTGACCGGTCTGCGAGTAGGCCAGCGCGGCCTGCATGGTCTCGCGGTCGCGGATCTCACCGATCAGGATGCAATCGGGGGCCTGACGCATGGCGTTACGCAGCGCGTCATGCCAGCTATGGGTATCGATGCCGACTTCTCGCTGGTTGACGACCGACTTGCTGTGCGAGAACAGATACTCGATCGGGTCTTCGACGGTCAGGATGTGGCCGGACTGGTTGCGGTTGCGGTGGTCGATCATCGACGCCAGCGTGGTCGACTTGCCCGAACCGGTGGAACCCACCACCAGCACCAGACCACGCTTTTCCAGCACCGTCTCGGCCAGCACCGAGGGCAGGCCGAGTGTGTCGAGCGTCGGGATGTCGCCCTGGATGAAGCGCACCACCACCGCGATGCTGTTGCGCTGCCAGAAGATATTGATTCGGAAGTTGCCGATGTTGCGCGCGCCGCGCGAGACGTTCAGCTCACGATCCTGATCAAAGCGCTCGAGCTGCTCCGGCGTAACCAGTTCCTCAACCATCTTGCGGATCATGGCGGGGTCCATGATCTGCTGGTTGATCGGCATGGTGTGGCCCTGAACCTTGATGTGGATCGGGGCGCCTGCACTGATGAAGATGTCCGAAGCCTTCTTCTCGGACATCAGCTGGAACAGTTTGTCGAAAATCATCGCTGGCACACTCCTGCAGGGGCAGGGGCTTGTCGCCCCCGCGGGTCATGCGGCGGTCTGCAGGGCGCTCAGGCGCCGCGCAGCAGTTCGTTGATGGCCGTCTTGGAACGCGTCTGGGCGTCCACCTTCTTCACGATCACGGCGCAGTACAGGCTGTACTTGCCGTCAGCCGACGGCAGGCTGCCCGGCACCACCACCGAACCGGCCGGCACACGGCCGTAATGCACTTCGCCGGTTTCACGATCATAGATGCGGGTGCTCATGCCGATGTACACGCCCATCGAGATTACCGCGTTTTCCTCGACGACCACGCCTTCAACGATTTCCGAGCGGGCACCGATGAAGCAGTTGTCCTCGATGATCACCGGGCCGGCCTGCACCGGCTCCAGCACGCCGCCGATACCCACGCCACCCGACAGGTGCACGTTCTTGCCGATCTGCGCGCACGAACCGACGGTGGCCCAGGTATCGACCATGGAGCCTTCGTCCACATAGGCACCGATGTTCACGTAGGACGGCATCAGCACCACGTTCTTGCCGATGAAGGAACCACGACGCGCAACCGCCGGCGGCACGACGCGGAAACCGCCCTCGCGGAACTGCTCCGGCGTGTAGTCGGCGAACTTGGTCGGGACCTTGTCGAAATACTGCGTGGACGCACCCGGCATCGCTTCGTTGTCGGACAGACGGAAGGAGATCAGCACCGCCTTCTTGACCCACTGATTGACGACCCACTTGCCGTCGAGCTTCTCGGCCACGCGCAGCGTGCCTGCGTCGAGGCCGGCGAGCACTTCATTCACCGCGTTGCGGATTTCGGCCGGAGCGGAGGAGGGGGAGAGGGTGGCGCGAGCCTCGAAGGCGTCGTCGATGATCTTCTGCAGTGCGGACATGGATTGGGGATTTCCGTTTCTTCGGTTTACAGGGAACGGCACAGCGCGGCGATGCGCTCTGCGCCTTCGATGCATTCAGTGGTTTCGGCCACCAGCGCGATGCGGATGAAACCCGCGCCTGGGTTGATGCCACCGGATTCGCGGGCGAGAAAGCTGCCCGGCAGGACCGTCACATTATATTCGGCCACCAGTCGGCGGGCGAACTCGGTGTCCGACAGCCCGCATTTGCGTACGTCAGCCCACAGGTAGAAGCCCGCGTCCGGCATCTGCACATCCAGATACGGCGCGAGGATGGGCGTGACCGTTGCGAACTTTTCGCGATACAGCCGGCGGTTCCCCTCGACATGCGCCTCGTCGTTCCAGGCTGCAACGGAGGCGGCCTGCACCGCCGGGCTCATGGCGCAACCGTGATAGGTGCGGTAGGCGTGGAAGGCGCGCACCAGCTTTGCGTCACCCGCGACAAAGCCTGATCGCAGCCCCGGCACATTGGAGCGCTTGGACAGGCTGGAGAACATCACGATGTTGCGGAAGTCGCTGCGGCCGAGCTGCTCCGCGGCCTGCAGCGCACCCACGGGTTTGCTGGCCTCGTCGAAGTAGATCTCGGAATAGCACTCATCCGAGGCAAGCACGAAACCATAGCGGTCAGACAGCTCGAACAGTTCGGCCCATTCGGCCACCGTCATCACGCGCCCGGTCGGGTTGCCCGGCGAGCAGACGTACACCAGTTGAACGTCACGCCACACGTTCTCGGGGACATCCGCGAACTCCGAGGCAAAGTCGTTCTCGGGGCGGTTGTTGATGAACAGCGCTTCAGCACCGGCCAGCAAGGCCGCGCCTTCGTAGATCTGATAGAAGGGGTTCGGCGCCAGCACCTTGGCGCCCGGCCGGCTGGCGTCGATCACGCACTGCGCAAAAGCGAACAGCGCCTCGCGCGTACCGGTAACCGGCAATACCTGTGTCGCCGCGTTGATGTCTTTCAGCCCATAACGGCGACTCATCCATGCCGCAATCGCGCCGCGCAAGGCATCCGAGCCCTGCGTCGTCGGGTAGGTCGCCAGACCGTCGAGGTTGTCAGCCAGAGTCTGCTTGATGAAGGCCGGCGTAGCGTGACGCGGCTCGCCGATGGACAGACGGATCGGTGCAAGTCCGGCCGACGGCGTAGCGCCATCGAGCAGTTCGCGCAGTTTTTCGAACGGGTAGGGGTGGAGGCGGTCCAGGTTCGGATTCACGGCAATGGCAGCAGCATTTCGAGAGGGATGTCGGGCGGGCGAAACAGGCCGGCAATGGTATCATGGCGCGCCATCCCGGAACCCGCTCCAGCAGCCGAAAACGTGCGACTCGCCAAGCTCAAACTCGCCGGATTCAAGACCTTCGTAGACCCGACCACGGTGGTCACGCCGGGCAATCTGGTCGGCGTAGTCGGGCCCAACGGCTGCGGCAAGTCCAACATCATCGACGCGGTGCGCTGGGTGCTCGGCGAGATGCGCGCCAGCGCGCTGCGCGGCGAATCGATGCACGACGTCATCTTCAACGGCTCGACCACCCGCAAACCGGTACAGCGCGCCAGCGTCGAGCTCGTCTTCGACAATGCCGAAGGCCGCGCCGCGGGGCAGTGGTCGCGTTATGCCGAAATTGCAGTCAAACGTGTGCTCGATCGCAGTGGTGAGTCCAGCTACCACATCAACAACACCCAGGTGCGCCGCAAAGACGTCATCGACCTCTTCCTCGGCACCGGCCTGGGCCCACGCGCCTACGCCATCATCGAGCAGGGCATGATCTCGCGCATCATCGAGGCCCGCCCGGAAGACATCCGCGGCTTTCTCGAAGAAGCCGCCGGCGTCACCAAATATCGCGAACGCCGCAAGGAAACCGAAGGCCGGCTGTCGGATGCGCGTGACAACCTCGCGCGTCTCGAAGACATCCGCGGTGAGCTCGGCGAGCGCATCGAACACCTGCGCGAACAGGCCCGCGTCGCCAGCCGCTACCGCGAGCTGCACGCCGCCCACGAACAACGCCAGCAACTGCTGTGGTTGCTCAAGCTGACGCAAGCGCGTGACGAACAGCAGCGCATGGAAAGCGAACTGGCTGCAACCTCGTCCCGGCTGGAGACCGACAGCGCACGTCTGGCCGAGCTCGAAACTGCCGTTGAAACTGCGCGCGAGCAATATCAGCACTGCTCGGAGGCCACGCAGGAAGCCCAGTCGGTGCTGTTCGCGGCCTCGGCCGAAGCGAGCCGGCTCGACAGCGAACTGCGCCACCTCAATGACACCCGCAGCCGGCTTGAACAGCGCCTCGGAGAACTCGCCGCTTCGCTGGCCGACTGGCAGTCGCGCGAACGCGCGGCAATGCAAGACGGCGAGCGCTGGGACGCGCTGCGCGACAACGCCGAACAGCGCGCCGAACACAGCGCCGCGCGTCATGCCGAGATTGCCGAGCGACTGCCTGCGACCGAGGCCGAGCGCAGCGCTGCTGAAGCTGCCGTGGCCGAAGCACGGCGCGAACTGGCCGCCACCGAGCAGAAGCTGCGCGTGGAAGAAACCCATCGCGCCAGCGCGCTGCGCGCCCTCGACAACCTCGCGCAGCGTCGCGCTCGCCTGGAAGAAGAAGCTGGCCGCATCACCGGCCCTGACGCCGAAGCCCTCGCACGCGACGAAGCCGTCGTATCCGAACTCGAACAGCGTCTTGGCGAGCTGCAGCAAACGGTCGCCGAGCACCAGGCACGCTGGCCCGATACGCAGGCCGCACTGAAAGAGGCCATTGCACGCGAACAGACGGCCCGCCGCACGCTCACCGAACAGCGCGCCCGCCGGGAGGCCCTGGCCCAGTTGCAGGCTCGCGTGCAGACCAGCGGCAAACTCGGCGACTGGCTCCAGAAGCATGGTCTGGCCTCGTTGGCACCACTGTGGCGTCATATCGAGGTCGAAGCGGGCTGGGAGCAGGCCGTCGAAGCGGTGCTGGGCGAACGCTTCTCGGCGCTGACCGGCGCGGAGGCCGAGCACGCGGCCACCACGCTGGGTGATCAGCCGCCGGCATCGCTGACGCTGGCTTTTGCGGACGATGCGACCGCTGTGCCGGCCGCTGCACCAGCCGGCACCCGCGCGCTCACGGACATCGTGCGCAGTGCGGATTCAGCCGTGTCCGCCTTGCTGTCGGGCTGGCTTTGCAGTGCGTTTGCGGTCGATTCGCTCACGCCGTGGCTCGCGCGTCGGACCGAGCTGACAGCCGGCTGCATGCTGGTCGACCCACGAGGGCGCAGCCTCACACGCAACACCCTGAGTCACCACGCACCGGACGACCGTACGCATGGAGTGATCGAGCGCCAGCGTGAAATCGACACCCTGGATGCCCGCATCGAGACCCTGCAGGAAGAGGCCGATGCCACCCATGCAGCCGTCGCAGACTGCGAAGCGCGCGCCGCAGCACTGCAGGACGGCCTCAATATCGCCCGCCGCGACGCGCAGGCGCTGCAACAGCAACTGCATGGCGCGCAGGTCGAATTGCTGAAGCTCGTTCAGGCCGGTGAACGGGCCAGTGAGCGTCGTGCCCAGATCAATCACGACTTGACCGACCTGACGCGCCAGGAAGAAGCCGAACACGCTCACGCCGCCCGCGCCACAGCCGAACATGAGCGCTGCGCCGAGCTCGCCGGCATGCAGCAGGAGCGGTTGTCGGCTGCGCAGGAAGTGCTTTCTGAGCGCGAACAGTCCTTGCGTGAAGTTCGCGTGCTGGAACAATCCGCCGCCCGCGAAGCGCAAGAGGCCCAGTTCTCCCTGCGCGAATGCGCGGCCAAGCGGGAAGAGGCCACTCGCGCCGCAACGCTGGCCGCCGAGCAGATCACACGCATTGCCGCCGAAACCGACACCCACGAGGAAACGCTGGCTGCTACGGACGTCTCACGGTGCGAAGCCGCACTGCAGGAGGCGCTCGGCTTGCGCAGCCGTCGCGAGTCCGAGCTGGCCACCTGCCGCAATGGGCAGGAGGAGGCGACTGCACGACTGCGCGAAATCGAAGAGCACCGGCTGTCCTGCGAACACGCGGCAGCGCCGCTGCGTGAGCGCATCGGCGAGCTGCGGCTGGCCGTGCAGGCCGCCTCGATGGCTGCTGCGCAGTTCGTGGAGCGTCTGGACGAGGCCAAGGCCGAGATCGAAGCCTTGCGCCCGCTGCTCAGTGACGATCTGCGCGAGACCACGCTGAGCCGCGAAGTCTCGCGGCTGGCGCGTGACATCGAGGAACTCGGGCCGGTCAACCTTGCCGCCCTGGACGAAGTCACCAGCGCAGAAGAGCGCCGCGGCTATCTCGACGCCCAGAACGACGACCTGAGCGAGGCCATCGGCACGCTGGAAGACGCCATCCGCCGCATCGACCGCGAAACGCGCGAGCAGCTGCGCCAGACCTACGAAACCGTCAACCGCCACTTCAGCGAAGTCTTTCCTCAGCTGTTCGGCGGCGGCCAGGCGGCACTGGTGATGACCGGTGAAGAAATCCTGGATGCCGGCATCCAGATCGTCGCGCAACCGCCAGGCAAGAAAAACAGCTCGATACACCTGCTGTCGGGCGGTGAGAAGGCGCTGACCGCGATCGCGCTGGTATTCTCGATGTTCCAGCTCAACCCGGCTCCGTTCTGCATGCTTGACGAAGTGGATGCACCACTGGACGATGCGAACACCGAACGCTACTGCAATATGGTGCGGCGCATGTCGGCGCAGACGCAGTTCGTCTTCATCAGCCACAGCAAGATCACGATGGAAATCGCCGAGCAACTGGTCGGCGTGACCATGCAGGAGCAGGGCGTCTCGCGGGTCGTCGAAGTAGACATGGAAGCGGCCTTGCGCCTGGCCGAACCGGCTGCTGCATGACGAGCGCGACAAATTCAGGGCGCACGTAAAGGTAATACCGCCCGCGGGCGGGACGATTCCGATCGCTTACGGAATCACTAACAGGAACAACGATGGACAGCGAACTGCAGATTGGCCTGATCGCACTTGGTATCGCCGCCGTAGTCGGCATTCTTGCCTACAACAAGTGGCAGGAGCGCAAGCACCGCAAGCTCGCGGAATCCACCTTCCGTTCCGACCATCCCGATGTGCTGCTTGGCGCCGCGCCGCGCCGCCGGATCGAACCGAGTCTGGACGGCGACACCGTGGAGGCCGACGACGAGTTCGAGCCGATCGTCGATGCGATGGAGCCGGCCGAAGACCTGCGCGATGACGAACAGCCCACCGGCCGACATGCCTTGCCTCAGATTCCGCGCGATCTGGATCCGCGGGTGGATTGCATCATCTGCATTGAGGCCATCGAACAACTCGATATCGCACGTTTCTGGACCGCCCAGAGCGAACAGCTGCGGGACATCTCCAAGGCCGTGCGCTGGTTTGGTTTCGACGACGGAGACAATCACTGGCATGCGCTCACGCCGCACAGCGCCGGGGACTTCCACTGGCTGTGCGTAGCGCTGCAGATGGTCGACCGTCGAGGCGCCGTCGACGAACATGAATTCCGCAGCTTTACCGAAGGCGTGCAGCGTGTGGCCGATCAGTTCCTCGCCGTGCCGGCCAACGCACCGGCGCGTTCGGTGGCTTTGTCCAATGCGGCCGACACCGACAAGCTGTGCGCAAGCGTGGACGTGCAGGTCGGCATCAATCTGGTCGCGCCGCGTGCGCCGTTTCCCGGTGCGCGCATCCGCGCCCTGGCCGAATCCTGCGGCATGCATCTGGCCGATGATGGCAGCTTCCACTCCAGCGACGCAGAAGGCCGGCCGCTGTTCATGCTGAGCAACCACGAAACCGAACTGTTCGACGCCAGCAGCATGGGCGAGCTGTACACCCACGGCATGACCTTCATCATCGACGTGCCGCTGGTCGCCAACGGCGCAACGGTATTCGATTCGATGATGCGCATTGCCGAAGTCATGGCCGAATCGCTCGACGGCGACATCGTCGACGACAACCGGGCACCCTTCGGCCCCGACGAGGCCGCAGTGATCCGCCGCCAGATCCAGCGCATCCAGGCGCAGATGGAGGAGGGCAGCATCCCGCCCGGAGGCGCGCTGGCCGCACGCCTGTTCTCGGCCTGAACGGAGCGGCAATGAGCAGCACTGCCGCCGCGCGCGTTCGCGAGTTGCGAGAACGCCTCGACGCCTGGAATCACGCCTACTACGTGCTTGACGCACCGACCGTGCCGGATGCCGAGTACGACCGCGCTTTCCGCGAATTGCAGGCACTGGAAGAATCGCAACCTGAATTGCGCACGCCCGATTCGCCCACGCAACGTGTGGGTGGCGCGCCGGCACCAGAACTCAAGCCGGTGCCACATGCCGTTCCGATGCTGTCCATCCGCACCGAGACCGACATCAGCGAGAACGGCGCGCGCGCGTTCGACACGCGGGTGCGCAATGCCCTCAAGCTCCTGCCGATCGAACCCCCCGTGCGCTACCTGGCCGAACTCAAGTTCGACGGGCTGGCGATCAATCTGCGCTACGAACAGGGCGTGCTGGTGCGCGCGGCAACACGCGGCGATGGCAGCACTGGCGAGGACGTGACACACAATGTGCGCACGATTCGCCAGATTCCCCTGCGGCTGCAGGGTGCGGCTCCGGAAGTGCTCGAAGTGCGCGGCGAGATCTACATGCGCCGCGACGACTTCGAACGCCTCAACGCGCGCCAGCGCGAAGCCGGAGCAAAGGAGTTCATCAACCCGCGCAATACCGCAGCCGGCGCGGTACGTCAGCTTGACCCGCGCATCGCGGCACAGCGGCCGCTTTCCTTCTTCGCCTACGGCGTCGGTGAGCATCGCGGCATCGACCTCGGCGACTCACAGCTGGCCATGCTCGAACGCCTCGCCGAACTTGGCCTGCCGGTGTGCGAGCACCGCGCGATGTCGGACGGCGCCGACGGGCTGATCGCCTTCCACGCCCGTATCGGCGCCTTGCGCGACAGCCTGCCGTATGACATCGACGGCGTCGTCTACAAGGTCGACGATTTCGGCTTGCAGGACGAACTCGGCTTTGTCAGCCGGGAGCCGCGCTGGGCCGTGGCGCACAAGTATCCGGCGCAGGAGGAAATGACCGAACTGCTCGACATCGAGGTACAGGTCGGACGCACCGGTGCGCTGACGCCTGTGGCGCGACTCGCGCCGGTCTTCGTCGGCGGGGTGACCGTGACCAACGCCACGCTGCACAACCAGGGCGAGATCGACCGCAAGGACGTACGCATCGGCGACTGGGTGATCGTGCGCAGGGCAGGAGACGTCATTCCGGAAGTGGTCGGGCCAGTGCTGGAACGACGCACGGCGGAGCTGCCGCGCTTTCACATCATCGAGCGCCATCCGAACTGTCCGGTGTGCGGCTCAGCCACGGTCGCAACCGAAGGTGAGGCCGTCATCAAGTGCTCGGGCGGACTGCACTGCAGCGCCCAGCGCAAGCAGGCACTGCTGCATTTCGCCGGCCGTCGGGCCGTGGATATTGATGGACTGGGCGAGAAAATCGTCGATCAGCTGGTGGATCGGGGCTGGGTGAAGAGTCCGGCTGACCTCTACACGCTGACTCCTGAGCGACTGCAGACGCTGGACGGCTTTGCCGAGGTCTCGGCGCGCAACCTGCATGAGGCCATCCGGCAAAGTCGCGAGGTATCGCTGGAGCGGCTGGTGTTCGGACTGGGGATTCCCGGCATCGGCGAAACCTCCGCACGCGAACTGGCCCGATTTTATGGCTCGATCGATGCCCTCGGTCGGGCAACGCTGGCCAGCCTGCAACTGGTACCGGACATCGGCCTCGCAAGCGCACTGAACGTGCAGCGCTTCTTCGAGGACGGGGCGAACCGCGAGGTGCTCGCTGACTTGCTCGCCCCGAAATCCGGCATTCGCAACCCGGTGCTGGAACGCGCGCCCGCCACGGTGAGCGCCGCGGCGGTGCTTGCCGTGTTGCGCCCGCTGCAGATCAGCGACGAGGATGGCAGCATCGGGGTCGTCGCCGACGGCCTTGGCAAGCGCAGCGAAGAGCGTGTTGCGGAACTGCACCCGACACTGACAGACTTGCGCGACGACGCCTGGACAGCAGGGCGGCTGGCCGACGAGAGTGGCTTGTCCGTGCGCCAGGCGGCAGCGGTACTTGAGCGCATCCGCAGCGGCGAGGCGACCGAGCTGCTGGATGAGTTTGCGCGCCTGAGCTTGATCATTGGCACCGCGTCGGACGCGGGTCAGCAAGGGCTGCTGGCTGGCAAGACCTTCGTCCTCACCGGTACGCTGCCGACCATGACCCGCGACGACGCCAAAGATCGGATTGAAGCGCAGGGTGGCAAGGTTGCCGGCTCGGTGTCGAAGAAAACGCATTACGTCGTGGCCGGCGCGGAAGCCGGCTCGAAACTCGCCAAGGCCGAGGAACTCGGCATTCCCGTGCTCGACGAGACGGGGCTGCTCGCACTGCTCGGCCAATCCTGAAGCACGCACCAAGGACGCACCATGAAGAAGATCACCAAAGCTGTTTTCCCCGTTGCCGGCATGGGCACGCGCTTCCTGCCCGCTACCAAGGCCAGCCCCAAGGAGATGCTGCCCATCGTCGACAAGCCGCTGATCCAGTATGCGGTGGAGGAGGCCGTGGCGGCCGGCATCACCGATCTGATCTTCATCACCGGGCGTACCAAGCGCGCCATTGAAGATCACTTCGACAAGGCCTACGAGCTCGAAACCGAACTGGAGGCGCGTGGCAAGAAGGAGCTGCTCGATCTGGTGCGGGGCACGGTGCCGTCCAACGTGAACTGTATCTACATCCGTCAGGCCGAAGCGCTGGGCCTTGGGCATGCGGTGCTGTGCGCCTCGCATGTGATTGATGACGACGAAGCCTTTGCCGTGCTGCTGGCGGATGACCTGCTCGACAACCCCGACGGAAAGTCGGTGATGCAGCAGATGGTCGAGGTCTACAACTACCACCGTTGTTCGGTGCTGGGCACGATGAACGTACCGCGTGAGCACACTCGCCAGTACGGCATCGTCAGCACCGAAGGCAAGGACGGGCAGGTGATGCGCGTATCGGGCATCGTCGAAAAGCCCAAGGCCGAAGATGCCCCGAGCACGCAGGCCGTGGTTGGCCGCTACATTCTGACTCCGCGCATTTTCGATCACATCCGCGCAATCAAGCCGGGCGCAGGCGGCGAACTGCAACTCACCGACGGCATCGCAGCGCTGCTCAAGGAAGAGGCGGTACTGTCCTACGAATTCAACGGCACGCGCTATGACTGTGGCTCGAAAATCGGCTATCTGAAGGCGACAGTCGAGCTCGCCCTGCGCCACCCTGAGGTGAAGGACGAATTCGGCAACTATCTCGCCAACCGTAGCTGAACACCGGGCGGTTTCTGCAGGAAACTGCCGGCAGCGAATTCGTTTCCCCCATGAAAAATGGCGCCTCACGGCGCCATTTTTCATTTGCAGGGTCTGGACTACAAGCCTGAATCAGGCCTCAGCCTTGGACGCGCGCTTGCGGTCGCTTTCCTTCAGGTGACGCTTACGCAGGCGGATGTTCTTCGGCGTGATCTCGACGATCTCATCGTCGGCGATGAACTCGATGGCCGATTCCAGCGTGAGCGAGATCGGCGGCACGAGGCGCACAGCTTCGTCAGTGCCCGAGGCGCGAACGTTGGTCAGCTGCTTGCCCTTGATCGGGTTCACCACCAGATCGTTGTCGCGACTATGGATGCCGATGATCATGCCTTCGTACAGCGCTTCACCCGGGCTGACGAACATGCGGCCACGATCCTGCAGGTTCCACAGCGCAAATGCCACGGCCGCGCCATCATTCTGCGAGACCAGCACGCCATTGCGGCGCTCACTCATCGCACCGCCCATCGGACCGTAGTCGTCAAACACGTGGCTGGCCAGGCCCGTACCGCGGGTCATGGTCAGGAATTCACCCTGGAAACCGATCAGGCCGCGCGCCGGAATGCGGTACTCAAGGCGAACACGCCCCTTGCCGTCCGGCTGCATGTCCTGCAGCTCGCCGCGACGACGTCCCAGCTCTTCCATCACGCCGCCCTGGTGGTCTTCCTCGACGTCCACCGTCAGCATTTCATAAGGCTCGGACTTCACGCCGTCGATGTCCTTGAAGACAACGCGCGGGCGACCGACGGCCATCTCGAAGCCTTCACGACGCATGTTCTCGAGCAGGATGGTGAGGTGCAGTTCGCCACGGCCGGACACTTCGAACACGTCCGAGTCGCTGGTGTAGTTCACGCGCAGCGCCACGTTCTTGAGCAGTTCCTTTTCCAGACGCTCACGGATCTGGCGGCTGGTCACGAACTTGCCTTCACGACCGGCGAGCGGGGAGGTGTTGACCATGAAGTTCATCGTCAGCGTCGGTTCATCGACGGCGATCGGCTTCATGCCATCAAGCTTTTCCGGATCGCACAGAGTCACGCCGATGTTGACCTGATCGATACCGGCCACCAGCACGATGTCGCCGGCTTCGGCGAATTCGGCAGGCGAGCGCTCAAGGCCCTTGAAGGTCAGGATCTGGCTGACCTTGCCCTTGCCACGGTTTTCTTCGCCGTACATCACGACGACTTCCTGGTTCGGACGGATGCGACCGCGCTTGATACGGCCGATACCCATCTGACCCATGTAGGTCGAATAGTCGAGCGAGCAGATCTGCAGTTGCAGCGGGCCATCGGCATCCACTTCCGGCGCCGGAACGTGCTTGAGGACGGCTTCGAACAGCGGACGCATGTCAGTGCGCTCATCGCCGAGCTTTTCCATCGCAAAGCCGTTCAGACCGGAAGCGAAGATCACCGGGAAATCGAGCTGCTCTTCGGTTGCACCGAGCTTGTCGAAGAGGTCAAACGTCTGGTCGATGACCCAGTCCGGACGCGCGCCCGGACGGTCGATCTTGTTCACCACGACGATGGGCTTGAGGCCCAGCGCCAGCGCCTTGCGGGTCACGAAGCGCGTCTGCGGCATCGGGCCTTCCTGCGCATCAACAAGCAGCAGCACGCTATCGACCATCGAGAGCACACGCTCCACCTCACCACCGAAATCGGCGTGCCCCGGGGTATCAACGATGTTGATGTGGGTTTCGCCGTACTGGATCGCGCAGTTCTTCGAAAGGATCGTGATGCCACGTTCCTTCTCGATATCGCCGGAGTCCATGACCCGTTCGGTCATTGCCTGGTGGGCGGCAAAGGTGCCGGACTGGCGGAGAAGCTGGTCGACGAGGGTCGTCTTACCGTGGTCGACGTGGGCGATGATGGCGATGTTGCGGATGGCGCGTGACATGGGAACCTGGAAGTGTCTGAAAAACCGGAGATTCTAGCATGGAGACATGAATCTCCCGTGAGTCATTTCGCTTGCGCGTCAGCGCAGGCAAGGCACAGCGGCCCACATGCTAGAATCGACGCCGTTTTTCCCTGGAGAATCGGATGCTTGCCATCATCGGCGGCAGCGGCCTGTCCCGCCTGTCATCGCTCGACATCACGCGGCGCGAGATCATGCGCACGCCATACGGCGAGCCATCCGGCCCGATCATTTTCGGCCGGCTCTGCGACCAACCCGTGCTGTTCCTAGCCCGACACGGTTACGGTCACACCATCCCCCCGCACGTCGTGAACTACCGTGCCAACATCTGGGCCTTGCGGGAAGCAGGCGCTTCCGGCGTGCTGTCAGTTGCCTCGGTGGGGGGGATCCGCTCCGACCTCGTGCCTGGCGCACTGGTCGTTCCACACCAGATCATCGACTACACATGGGGGAGGGTAGGAACCTTCTATGACCGCCCCGACGAGCCGGTGCATCACATCGATTTCACCCATCCCTACGACGAGATCCTGCGCAAACGCATTCTTACGGCCGCCCAACGGGCAGGGGAGCCCATGCTGGACGGCGCCGTATACGCCACCACGCAGGGACCGCGACTGGAGACCGCAGCAGAGATCGTTCGACTTGAACGCGATGGCGCAGACGTCGTCGGCATGACCGGCATGCCGGAAGCCGCACTCGCGCGCGAACTCAACCTCCCGTATGCCGCCATCAACGTCGTCGCCAACTACGCAGCGGGTCGCGGCGACAGTGAGACGGGAATCGCATTCCAGCAGATCGAAGAAGTCCTGCAGGACGCCATGACGCGCGTCCGCTCTGTGCTCGAACACATCTGCGTCTGCTGACAAGGCCACACTAGGCATTCGCTGAGGCTTCTGACGGGAGGTACTTTCATGCGTCCTCTGGCACTTGCCATGTTCCTGTTTGCCGCATCGTCCGCTCACGCACAGGTATTCCGATGTGACACTGCAGCCGGGACCGTCTATCAAAGTCATCCGTGTGCTCAGGCCTCCCAGCAACGAGAGCTCAAGGAACGCTTGACGGTCGTCCCGACTAGCCCGGCACAAGCACCAGCAACTGCACCAGCGCCACGGCGGGACAACACACCCCAGCGCCAGTCAGGCGTCGTCGGAGGCGTGCAGACGGCCGAAGAGCCCAAACAATGCCAGCGGCTTCGCAAGCGGATCGAAAGCATTGATCGGCAGGCGCGCCAGCGCTCAACAGAACGTCTTGCCGAAGATCGGCGCAAGGTTCGCGCCCAGATGCACGAGCTGAAGTGCTCGCTGCTCTAGATGTCGTACTCCTTGTCTTTGCTCACTCCGATATCCGAATAAACGCGATAATTTGTATTGCGCGGTTCCAGCGCATTTTCTGCCAAGCCCCGAAGTCGTCGAATAGCGGTCACCTGTCACGCAGCAGCGCGGCACGGCTGACGGCTGCGTGGGGCATTTCGGCTGCCAAGCTACGCACGGTTCAGAGGGTGGCAGGTGAGGGCGGCGGACTGTGGCCGACGGCCGCACCTGCCGCCATATTGACGCCGCGCACGTATGGGCGTACCTTTTCCGTACCAACTGGTAACCATTCGGAAGCAGCTTGCTGCCAATCGGTGCAATCATGAAGAAATCAGGCATTCGGAACTTCCAGAGCCAACCGGTCACCAAACGGTCGCCAATCGGCAGCGATGATCGATGCCCCCCCCACAGTAAAACGGGGGGAACACAGGAACAGTCGCCCGACGTTCGCTTCATGGAAGAATTGCCGATTGGTAGCACTTCGTCACGCGAGCGGGTTTCCATGAGTGTCTCGCCGAAGCTGGATGCGGCCCTTTCTGCGGCGGCTGACTGTCTAGGGGTCACGAAATCGCAGGTGGCCTTGCAGGCCGTCATGCTCGGCTTGCCGGGTGTGCTGGCCCAGGTTGAGGCGGTCACGGCCCTTACGGGGGATCTGTGATGGATGACACGCAAGAGACCTGGAGGGAGCTGCGAAGGCGTCAGGGCTTCGCTTATCACTATTGGTGGCGGTTCTGGTTGTGCATCGTAGGCCCGTGGTACTGGAAGCATCGTTTGCCTTTCAGGAAACAAGCGGTCGAGCTGTTCGGCTGCATCGGTCGTTTCGGCCCTGATCCGGCGTTGCGCGATGACTGAGCTTCCGGAATGGGCTAGAGGCCTGTCAAATCTTTACTGGCATCTGAGAGTTCGCCGTGGGATGTCCCGGCCATCGTCTAGGACTTGGCACAGGCGCATCCGGGCGGAGAAGTTGAGGCTGCTTGCTGAGGGCGTACCGATGATTGAAATTCATCTGGTGACGCGGATTTTGGGACAACCGAGGAATCCGAGATATGAGGTCAACTACAAGAACTACCTTGTGGACAAGGCTGCAGGGGTTTCACCTTGGCTTTCACGCCCCGAAAAACGCGATAATTTGTATTATGTTAAGTTAAAGAATCATCTGTTGGTGCGTACCACTCCCTCTCCGCACTGGCGAACGAATTGACAGGGTTTGCGACGATCTAGAGAATAGGAATCGTTATTATTCCTTCCTCTCTGTCGCCTCTCCGGAACTTCGCATGTCAGCCAAATCCGCCCCAACCGAAGCACTCGGTCAGCTGTATGCAGACCACAGCGGCTGGCTGCGAGCATGGCTGCAACGCAAGCTCGGTTGCTCGCATCGCGCTGCCGATGTATCCCACGACGCATTCCTGCGGTTGCTGTGCCGACCGCTTCCTTCCGACCTCAGGCAGCCGCGCGCGCTGCTGACCCACATCGCCAAAGGCTTGGTCATCGACTACTGGCGTCGCCAGGATGTCGAGCGCGCCTATCTGGACACTCTCGCCCACATCGCTCCCGAGTTTGCGCCGTCAGCTGAAGAGCGCATGCTGGCGCTCGACGCCTTGATGCAGCTCGATGCACTGCTGCACGGCATGGAAGCGCGTACGCGTGCCGTGTTTCTGCTCGGTCAGGTCGATGGCCTGTCCTACGTCGAAATCGCCGAACAGCTCGGCACCTCTCTGATTACCGTAAAGCGACACATGCGCAAGGCACTGCTGGCATGTCTCGACGCCCCGAGCCTGCTTGAAGCATGAAACACGATATGCCTTCCCGGATTGCCCCGGAGCTGCTCGGCGAAGCCGTGGATTGGCTCATGCGCCTGCAGTCGGAGGACTCCACAGCCCTGCGTGGGGCCTTTGAACGCTGGCGTGGGCGCAGCCCCGAACATGCAGCGGCCTGGGCCCGTGCCGAGTCCTTGATCGATACCGTGCGCAGGATTCCTTCCGGCATGGCACATCGCACCCTCGCCCAGGCTGACCGCATCGCCCGTCGGCGGGTTTTGGGCGGGCTGGCTGCGCTGGGTGTAAGCGCCCCGCTCGGCTTATTGCTGGCCCCGGAGGCCCGACTCATGCTGCGGTCGGACATCCGTACCGCGACCGCCGAGCGACGGAGCATGAATCTGACCGACGGCACAGCACTGATCCTGAACGCCCGCAGTGCGCTCAGAAGCTCGGTTCATAACGGAGCGCAGCGTCTCGAACTGCTGCAGGGCGAGATCCTGCTGACCACACCACGAACCCCGCTGCAAACTGCATCGCCCTTGCTGCTTGCAACCAGCCACGGTCATCTGCAGGCGACGAATTCGCGTTTCTCGGTACGCACCGATGCATCGATTACGCACGTTTCGGTCTTCGAAGGCGCCCTTCAGATCGCCACCGCCGGCGGGAGCAAACTGGCATTGCCTGCAGGCAAGCAAACGCTGTTCGATACACGCGTCATTGGCACCCCCACGGCACTTGCACCGGGCTCATCACAGTGGGAGCACGGCCTGCTCGTGGCGCGCGAGATGCCACTGCGAGAGGTATTGGCCCGGCTTGCGCCCTATCGGCGCGGACACCTGGGCTGCAACGATGCCGTGGCCACACTCGCAGTATCTGGCGTGTTCGCGCTGGATGACCCCGAAGAGAGCCTCAATCTGCTGGTGCGCTCCCTGCCCGTCCGACTCGCGAGCTTTTCTCGCTGGTGGGTTTCGCTGGAGCCGGTTGGCTGACCGCGGATGTCTGAAAGTATTCTTGCCGCCGGGTGATACCTTTTCTCTTCCTCATGCGGTGTACGGGCAAGAGCGGCATTGACCGCTTCAACACCCGACATGAGGACTACGCAATGACCACCCCCGGTTTCAACTTCCAACGGCCAAGATCGGCCCCTCCCCTCGCCCTGCGTCTGCGCGGCATTTTTGTTGCGACGGCCTTCGCGTGCATGAGCATGCCCATGCACGTCCTTGCGCAGGACGCCGGCAATGAGGCTGCCAGCGTGCGACAGTCGTACTCCGTTCCAGCCGGCGAGCTGCAAGAGGTACTGCTGCGTTTCGCAACCGCTGCAGGGGTCCGTCTGTCTTTTGACCCGCGCTCGATTCCGGCGCAGCAAAGCCGCGGAATACAAGGCCAGCTGAGCATTGAAGAGGGCTTCCGCGTGCTGCTGGCCGGAACCGGTCTGGAGGCAAGCCCG
Source organism: Pseudazoarcus sp. NS36 (assembly GCF_059703705.1). NCBI lineage: Bacteria > Pseudomonadati > Pseudomonadota > Betaproteobacteria > Rhodocyclales > Zoogloeaceae > Pseudazoarcus > Pseudazoarcus sp. NS36. The sequence goes on from NZ_BAAKJA010000005.1 coordinate 284,429, forward strand.
GCCGGAAATGGTGGCTACGTACTGCAACGCGTTGCCGTTGCGCCCACGACACTGCAGACCGTAGTCGTTACCGGCGAGAAGTTTTCACGCAGCCTCGAAGAAACCATGTCGAGTGTGGCGGTCATCAGCGGAGAAGAAGCGCAACGCCGTGGCGATCGTTCCCTCACCGACGTCCTGATGCGCACTCCAGGTGTAGGAACCCAGTCCGGCAACGAGAACTGGACGATCCGGGGTGTTCCGGTGTCGGGCTTCGACGATCAGGGCCCGGTCACCATCAACGGCGCCGTGGCGGTGTATGTTGATGGCGCAGTGCAGCCTCATCGACTGGTCACGGCCAGCCAGGTACCGCTGTGGGATGTCGAACAGATCGAAGTGTTCCGCGGTCCGCAGTCCACCAACCAGGGACGCAATGCCCTGGCCGGCGCCGTCATCATCCGCACACGCGACCCGCAGTTCACACCCGAACTCGCGGTGCAGGCCAATATCGGCAACCATGGTCAGCGCGGCGCCTCCTTCGTCGGTGGTGGAGCGCTGGTTGAAAACATGGTGGCCGGTCGCCTTGCCGTGGATTACCAGGAATCGGACGGCTATCTGCACAACCGTACGCTGGCCAACCACGCCAACCCAAACCGCGACATCAACCTGCGCGGCAAGCTGCGCATCCAGCCAAACGATCAGCTCGACATCGTTCTCGGACTGGCGCGTACCGAGCGCCAGGCAGGCGAAAACGCCACCGCCGCCGTCAACGGTCGCCCGGACTACTACAACATCTACTACGACACCCGGCCGCGCAACGAGATCAAGCAGGACACCGCCAGTGCCAACGTCAGTTACTTCATCAACGACACCTGGACGCTGAGCAGTCTGACGACCGCGACGGACACCGATTACTTCTCGCGACTCGATTTTGACCAGACGCCGGCGCTGGGCCGGGAGGCCGTGCGTAATCACCAGCACCGCCTGTTCGGCCAGGAACTGCGCCTGGGCTATGAAGCCGACACGCTGAAGGCGCACATCGGCCTGTATGTGGGTCGCCAGAAGACCGATGCTCGCGATCAGCTGATTTTCGGTGGTACGGAGATGCTCGATGCACGCGCACATACGAAAATCGGCAATGAGGCCGTGTTCGGTGAACTGAACTGGGATTTCGCGCCCACCTGGCAGCTCATCGCGGGCCTTCGCTACGATCAGGAGCGTAACGATACGGACATCCGCTACCCCTATGACCCCCTGAATTTCGCCAGCTCGCCCAGCGCCGAAGAGTCCGAGCGCTTCAATGCGCTACTGCCGAAAATCGGCATCAGCCACGAGCTTGCCGCGGGACAGCGCGTCGGCATGATGGTGCAACGCGGCTACCGGGCAGGCGGCGTCCATCTGCGTCCGGCATCCGCGCATGACGTCTACGATCCGGAGTTCACGACCAACTGGGAGTTGTCCTACCGCGGCACCTGGCTCGGCGACCGTTTGCGTACAACGGCCAACCTCTACTACACCGACTGGAAAGACCAGCAGGTGCGCACGCTCGACACCAACGGTTTCCTGAACGTCGTCAATGCCGCGCGCAGCGAGATGCGGGGTATCGAATTCGGCGTGGAATATGATCTGAACCGCAGCTGGAGCCTGTCTGCTGGCGGCTCCTTCAACGACACCGAGTACAAGGAATTCGAGTCCGACTCCGGCGACCTGAGCGGTCAGGACTTCCTCTTTGCGCCGCGCTACAAGCTGAATCTTGGCGCGACCTGGCGCATGAATGACCGCTTCAATGCCACGCTGGATGTCACCCGACAGGGCGACAGTGCCACCTCCTACATCACCAACGGCAGTGGCGAGGTGATCGGCAGCCGCCGCAATGACGCCGTGACGCTGGTCGATATGGCCTTCAACTACCGGATCGACAAACGCTACAGCATCAGCGCCTACGTCAAGAACGTGTTCGACAAGCGCTACATCACCAGCAATCAAAGCGACACGATTCTCGATGTGGGTGCCCCGAGAACCATCGGCATTGCCCTGCGCGCCTCACTCTGAGCGCTGGCTACGTGGCCGAGCTGCCGGGATCAGTCCGACAGCTCGGCCAGGCGTGTCAGCGCCTCGTCGATGCGATCCACGGCGATCACTTCAATGCCGCGCAATTTCTGCTTCGGTGCATTGGCCTTGGGCACGATTGCCGTCGTGAAACCCAGCTTGGCGGCCTCGCGCAAGCGCTCCTGGCCGCGTGGCGCAGGCCGGATTTCTCCGGCTAAACCAACTTCACCAAATACTGCAAGTTCACGCGGTAATGCTTTGCTTTTTAAAGAAGAAACGATAGAGATAAGCACTGCCAGATCGGCGGCGGGCTCGGCAATCTTGACTCCGCCGACAGCGTTAACGAAAACATCCTGATCAAAACAGACGATACCCGCATGTCGATGCAGCACAGCCAGCAGCATGGCCAGACGGTTCTGCTCCAACCCCACGCTGAGACGGCGCGGATTCGGGCTGTGTGCGGAATCGACCAGCGCCTGGATTTCAACCAGCAACGGGCGGGTGCCCTCCTGCGTCACCAGCACACAGCTTCCGGGCACCTGGCGCTCGTGCTGCGAGAGAAAGATTGCAGACGGGTTGCTGACCTCGCGCAATCCCCGGTCCGTCATGGCGAACACGCCCAGCTCGTTGACCGCACCGAAACGGTTCTTGATGGCCCGCACGAGACGGAAGCTGGAATGCGTTTCCCCCTCGAAATACAGCACCGTATCGACGATGTGCTCGAGCACTCGCGGCCCTGCCAGCGCGCCATCCTTGGTGACGTGACCAACGAGCACCAGACTGACCCCGGATGTTTTCGCAAAACGCGTCAGTTGCGCGGCACATTCACGCACTTGCGCGACCGAACCCGGCGCAGACTGCAAAGCCTCCGAATACATGGTCTGGATCGAATCGATCACCGCGATGCGCGGCCGCTCGGCCGCCAACACGGCGAGAATGCGTTCAAGCTTGATCTCGGGCAGCATCCGCAGCCCGGCGGTATCAAGCTGCAGACGCTTTGCACGCAATGCGACCTGCTCGCCGGACTCCTCGCCGCTTACGTAGATGGACGGGTGTTCGACAGCCAGCGAGCTGAGCGCCTGCAGCAACAGCGTGGATTTGCCGATTCCCGGATCACCACCGATCAGGACGACACCGCCCGCCACCAAGCCACCGCCGAGAACACGATCGAATTCCGCAATCCCGGTGCTCACGCGCGGCTCTTCACGCGCCTCGAGCGCGGACAGCGGCTTGAGCTCGCCTACCGTGCCGGCCAACGCGGCGAAACGCCCGTTCCCGCCACCACCGCCCTGCTCCGCCACCGTTTCCGACAAGGTGTTCCAGGCCTTGCAGTGCGGACATTGGCCTTGCCACTGCGGAGATTGCCCACCGCATTCGCTACATACGAACACCGCGCGAGACCGCGCCATCAGGTCTGTTCCCTGGCGATCTCGGCTGCCCTGCGAGTCAGCGACTCGACCGCGTGATCCGCAAACGTACGGATCAGGCGCGAGCAGAACTTGTCCTTGGGCATGATGACTTCCAGCGAGTTGTACAGGCGCGGCTCCAGATGCACGGCCGCCAGGGAGCCTTCCGTGAGCTCACGCTGGATCGCTGCATTCGACGCAAAGGCGTAGCCCAGGCCACGCACCACCAACTGCTTTACGCTGGCCAGACTGCCCAATTCGGCACACACCTCAAGCCGCGAGACGTCCACGCCGCCGTTGGAGAAGAAGTTTTCGGTCAGCTCACGCACCGAATTGCCCGTGTCACGGTTGATCAGCGGGTAGCCGGCCAGATCCTTGGCATGTGCGATCTTGAGCTGCGCAATCGGATGATCCGGGCGGCAGATCACCATGATCTCGTCGCGAGCAGCGGTCAGTCGCTGGATATTCGGATCGTCTGCGGCGATCTCTACAAAACCAAGGTCAAGCTCCCGCGCTGCGACGCGCTCTTCGGTCAGCAGCGAGTTGCCGACCACCACTCGCGGAATCACGCGCGGAAACTTCTGCTTGAATTCGTCGATGATGGCCGGCAGCCAATAGCCGGCAATCGTCATGCTGGTGCCGATATTGAGCGGTCCGGACAGTTCATCCGTAAGCTCGGCAACGCGCAGCTCCATTTCCTCGCTCAAATCGAGAATACGCTCGGCAAAGGACTGCACGATCTCCCCGGCCGGCGTCAGCGACACCTTGCCGTGACCGCGTTCAAGCAGCCGGGTATTGAAGTGCTCTTCGAGTTGTTTGATCTGGAAAGTGACCGCGGGCTGGGTCATGAACAGGTGTTCGGCAGCCCGGGTGAAAGAACCGTGTTTGGCGACAGCGGCGAATACTTGAAGTCTTCGGTCAGCCACAATTTACCCATAAAGTACGTTTATGGGAGCATGGTAATCACAAATGAAGGGGCCGGCAAGTACGGGCTTGCGTTCGGTGCTCAGCCGCTCTGGGCCGACCTTTCAAGCAGGCGCCGGATGGCGCACAGATCTTCCCAGGCCTTTACCTTGTCCGCCGGATTTCGCAGCAGATATGCGGGGTGGTAGCTTACCACTACGGGTGTATCCCCATGTTTGAACAATTTTCCCCGGACTGCGCTGATGCGAAGCTCTGCATCGCCAAGCAACACCTGTGCAGCGGGTCTGCCCAGGGCCACCAGCAGTCGTGGCTGTACCAACTGGATCTGGCGCTCGAGATACGGACTACAGGCGACCATTTCGGCCGTTTCAGGGGTCCGGTTGCGCGGTGGGCGGCACTTGACGGTGTTGGCGATGTACACCCCGGCCTCCCGTGACAAGCCGATAGCCCCGAGCATTGCGTCGAGCAATTGCCCCGCAGCACCGACAAACGGAAGTCCCTGGCGATCTTCCTCCGCGCCAGGACCTTCGCCAACGAACATTACTTGCGCTGTTCGGTCCCCCATCCCGGGAACGGCCTGCTGACGGCCCTGACACAAACCACAAGCACGACACTGCGTGATATCCGACTCCAGCGCATCCCAGTCGAGCTGGGCAATGCGTGACGCACGCTTGCCATCGTCCATTACCGGGACGACGGGCGCGGGAGCTGCCGGCTGCGGATCCGGCTGTGCCGCCCTGGCAGCCCGGGCGGGCGTCAGAGGAGGACGCACCGCTACTGCCGGTACAGCCGCCTGCTCCCGTTCCTCTTGCGATGAAGCGGCGTCATTGCGCAGTCGCCAGAGCGGCGCCAGGCCCATTTCACGCAGTATCGAATCGCGCCGCTGCATCACAGGGCTTTCCTCATCAGGATTGCATCCTCGCGCTCACCGCCGGCTGCCGGGTAATACCGCTTGCGCCGTCCGACCGGCTCACACGCACAGTCTCGATACAGCGCCAGCGCTGCATCGTTCGACGGTCGAACCTCAAGAAACAGCTGGTTCGCACCATGACTGCGAGCCAGTTCGAACAGACGCTCAAGCAGAACCCGCCCGAGTCCTTGACGCTGCCGGCTGCGGATCACGCTCAGATTGAGCAAATGCGCTTCATCCATGACGAGCATCATCACCGCATACGCCACCCGCTCGCCATCCACGCGCAGCACATGTGCCAGATAACCGGCACCCAAGGAATCCGAAAAATTGCCACGAGACCACGGAAACTCATGCAGCTCGCATTCGTGGACAATGACCCAATCGAGGTCGTCCTCGATCATCGGATCAAGGCTGGTCACCGCAGTCAAGCCTTGCCCCCGCGTGCCTTGCGCTCAGCCGTAGTCAGCGCCACCTTGTTGCGAACATACAGCGGTGCGGCCTGTTCGGGCGGCAGGATATGCCCCTGCTTCGCGGCGACCGCTGCGAGCGCGGCAATTTCCTGCGCCCGCGGGACCAGCTGCGCATCCCGCCCCAGAACGCCGGGCGCCCCTGCCGGAAACAGCTCCGGATACGCCTGTAACGCCGACCCGATGACATGCCAGTCCCCCTCCACCGTAAATCCGGCAGGAGAAACGCAGCACGGCGCCATGACCTCTTGTGGCACAAGGCCGTCAAAAACATAGGCTGCAGCGTAGATTTCGCCCATCCGGGCATCGGTCATTGCCAGCACTGCCGGCTGATTTGCCTGCAGCGCCAGCGCCTCGAGCGTGCAAATCGGCAAGACCCCTATGCCGGCGCCCATTGCCATGCCCTGCGCCACGCCGCACGCAAGTCGCAATCCTGTGAAGGCGCCAGGCCCGGCGCCGAATGCGATGGCATCCAGTCCGCCCGCAACAAGTCCTGCCTCGGCAAGCAAAGCACTCACCGTGGGCAACAAATGCTCGGAATGATTGGCGTGGCCCTGCAATTCGCGGCTCAGGGTGGCCCCGTCAAGCAACAGGGCCACCGAAGCGTGTTCGCAGGAGGTTTCGATTGCGAGAATTTTCATGGCGGTCGATTCTACCGCCATGTGGCGCCCTCGACCGCAGAGGGCGTCAGTTACCGGGTTGCAGGCTGGAGTAGCCACCCTCGTTGAGGTCGCGGGTGACCGCACGCAAGTCCAGCAACAAGGCGCGGCGCTCTTCACGCGACAATTGCTTGCTCTTCTCCGAACCGGAAAGCGGACGACCGTCGGCCAGGGCACGCTTGAGACTGATACGCTCGTCGGGGACGGTACGGTGATCGAGCCCGACCGGCTCGACCGGACGCCCACCGGGCGAAACGGAGCCGGTCTGGGACAATGCCGGGAAAGTGCCGGCAGCAGACAGCCCGAGGGATACGGCGATGCCGGCGACACCGACACAACAGTGCAGGAACCGCGCGAACCGCGAACGAAGCTGACGAGGCGAGCTGACAATCTGCATGATCGGGTTTACTCTCGTGTTGCGCATCACTCAGGCGCAACATACCGTGATTCGCCGGGCAGTGCAGCACTTCGCCCATGACGTCGAACTGCGCATTGTAAGCACGTATTGCATCTTCGTCTGGGACTTACGAAGCGTTACCGGCAGCGACTCCCGTGAAACCCTTGGATGCCGCTACCATTGCGACACCCAACACCGACCGGATCGGAAAATGAACGGAAAAACTCGCTACAAGGTTCTCATCGTCGACGACGACGCCCGCTTGCGCGAACTGCTTTCCCGGTACCTGATGGAACAGGGATTCACGGTCAAGGGAGTCGGCGATGCACCGGCCATGGACCGCGCCTTACATCGCGAGCACTATGATCTGATCGTGCTCGACCTGATGCTTCCCGGCGAGGACGGCCTGACCATCTGCCGGCGCCTGCGCGCTGCCGAGAACACCGTCCCCATCGTCATGCTGACCGCCAAAGGGGACGAGGTCGACCGCATCATCGGACTCGAAATGGGTGCCGACGACTATCTGCCCAAGCCGTTCAACCCGCGCGAACTCGTTGCACGCGTGCATGCCGTACTGCGACGCCAGCCGACCACCTTGCCGGGCGCACCCACCCTGGACGACGAGGTGGTCCATTTCGGAAGCATCGTCGTCAATCTCGGCACCCGCTCGCTGACGCGTGAGGGCGAGGACGTCACCCTCACCACCGGGGAGTTCTCGCTGCTCAAGGTTTTGCTGCAGCACCCGCGCCAACCCCTTTCGCGCGACAAGCTCATGGAACTGGCCCGCGGGCGCGAGTACGGCGTTTTCGACCGCGCCATCGACGTGCAGATCAGCCGCCTGCGCAAGCTCGTCGAGGACGACCCCTCCAAGCCGCGCTATCTGCAGACGGTCTGGGGCTTCGGCTACGTGTTTGTCCCCGAGGACAGCCGCTCCGGTGAACCGGAAGAGGGCTGACACCGTCCCCGCGACGGAATCGAATCCATCCCGCCCGAAGCAGTCCGCCACGGGCGGGCACTGGCTACCCCGCTCCCTGCTGTGGCAGACCTTTCTGCTGATCACGCTGGTGCTGATCCTGTCGCTAGCCGTCTGGTCGGCAATCTTTCGTCATTTCCACGAGCCGGCACGCGCACGCGATCTGGCGCAGACGGCTGCCAGCATCGTCAATCTCACCCGCACGGCGCTGATCAACGCCGAAGCATCGCGCCGTACGGACCTGCTCATCGACCTGGCGGCGCTTGAAGGCATTCGCATTTATCCGGCCGAAGCCAGCGACCGGATCCTGCCGCTGCCCGACACGCGCTCGATGCGTCTGCTGACAGACGAGATCCGCCGGCAAATTGGCGACCACACCCGCTTGGCGACGCGATGGAAGACCCTGGACGGCTTCTGGATCAGTTTCCGCCTAGACCCGGACGACATCGATGACTTCTGGGTGCGACTGCCTGCCGATCGTTTGCAGGACGCCGACACGCAGGACTGGCTGGTATGGGTCATCGCAGCCTTTTCGGTGGCCTTGCTGGGCGCATTCCTGATCGTTTCGCGCATCTCCACACCGCTGCGCAGCCTGGCGCGCGCCGCGCAGATGGTCGGCAGCGGGCGCAAGCCACCCGAGCTGGCCGAAGACGGGCCGCAGGAAATCGCCATCGTCACGCGCGCCTTCAACCAGATGACTGGCGACCTCGCGCACAACGAGGCCGAGCGTGCGCTGATCCTGGCCGGCGTTTCGCACGACCTGCGCACGCCGCTTGCGCGCCTGAGGCTGGGCATCGAGATGACTGGCGCGCCCGACGAAGACGTCGCCCCGATGATTTCGGACATTGAGGAAATGGACCGCATCATCGGGCAGTTTCTCGACTTCGGGCGAGGCGAGCCGTCCACGCCGATGGAGACCATCAACCTCTGCGCAATGGTCGAAAGCCTGATCGAGCCACACCGTCAGCGCGGCGTCGTAGTGAGCTTCGAGTCGCCCGGCACGCTGCGCGCAGCGGCACGCGTATTGCCCCTGCGGCGCGCTGTCTCCAACCTCATCGACAACGCCTTGCGCTACGCCGAGAACAAGCCCATCGATGTCCGTGTCTGGCGCGAAGCGAATTCAGCCTGCATCGAAGTGGCAGATCGCGGCCCGGGCATCCCGGCGCAGGAAATCGAGCGGCTGCGCCGACCGTTCACCCGCCTGGAGGCCGCACGCTCCGACACAAAAGGGGCGGGATTGGGGCTGGCCATCATCGACCGGGTCATGCGCGCACACGACGGCCGTCTTGACCTGCTGCCGCGCGACGGAGGCGGCTTGCGCGCCGTGCTGGTGCTGCCGCTCAAGGCCTCGGAGCGCCGCAAGCGCGATAAGATGATGACCGATCCGCCCACTCAGATGGTCTGAAAACACACTGCCCCACCGGAGTTCCAGTTGAGCACACCTTACGAACGCATCGGCGGCGAGCCGGCCTTGCGTGCGCTGACCTCCCGCTTCTACCGCTACATGGACACCCTGCCGCAGGCGCAAACCATTCGTGCCATGCATCCAGCCGATCTGAACGAGTCCACCGAGAAGCTGTTCATGTTCCTGTCGGGCTGGCTCGGCGGCCCCAGTCTGTATATCGAGCGTTTCGGCCACCCCTTTTTGCGCGCGCGGCACATGCCTTTCAGCATTGCCTCTGCCGACGCCGCTGCGTGGATGCTGTGCATGCACCACGCCCTGGCCGACACGATCTCCGACGAAGCCCTGCGCGAGCAGCTGGAGAGCGCCTTCACGGGCATTGCAGACCATATGCGCAACCAGCCGGATGCTGCGTCGCACCAGCCCTGATCGGTTACAATCGCCCGCTTGCGTGCCGCCCCGAACGGCGCCCCGGACAACAGGACGAATCATGCTCTACGTACTCATCGGCGAAGACGCGCCCGAATCTCTGTCGGCCCGCATGGCGGCCCGCCCTGCCCACCTCGCCCGTCTTGAGGCGCTGCGCGATGCCGGCCGTCTGTTCGTGGCCGGGCCGATGCCGGCCATCGACTCACCCGACCCCGGTCCGGCCGGCTTCAGTGGCAGTCTGGTCATTGCCGAATTCGCTTCGCTCGCTGAAGCCGAAGCCTGGCTTGCCGACGATCCTTATGTCGCCGCCGGCGTGTTTGCCCGCAGCTCCGTGCGCCCTTACAAGAAAGTCCTGCCTTGAACCGCATCGACCAGATCCGCGAACGCCTCGCTGCACTCGAGCCGATTACGCTCGAGCTCGAGGATGAAAGCCATCTGCATGCCGGACACGCCGGCGCCCGCAGTGGTGGCGGTCATTTCAGGCTGCGCTTGGTTTCCGATTGTTTCCGTGGCCACGGCACGCTCGCGCGTCATCGTATGATTTACGATGCTCTCGGCGACATGATGCAGGGGCCGATCCACGCACTGGCCATCAAGGCACTTACGGCCGATGAGGCCGATCATTCACTCACCCGTTGAAGGAACGTCGATGAAACTCACCCCCCACCGCCTTGCCGTCGCGCTCGCAACCGCTCTCCTCTGCCAGGCCGCGTTTGCAGCCGACCCGGTGGCCACGGTGAATGGCAAGACCGTATCTGCTGCGCGCATGGACGTGATCATGAACGAGCAGCGCACACAGGGCGTGCCCGACACGCCGGAACTGCGTGAGGCCATCCGCGAAGAGCTGATCCGTCGTGAAGTGCTTGGCCAGGCAGCTGAAGCCGCCGGGATCGACAAGAAACCCGAAATCCAGACCCAGCTTGGTCTGGCGCGTCAGGCCATCATCATTCGCGCCTACCTGCAGGACTATCTCGCCAAGAACCCGGTCACCGACGAACAGATCGCCGCCGAGTACGAAAAGGTCAAGCCGCAGATGAGCGGCACCGAGTTCAAGCCGCGCCACATCCTGGTCGAGACCGAAGCCGAAGCCCAGAAGATCATCGACAGCCTGCGTGCCGGCGAAGATTTCGCCAAGCTCGCCAAGGCCTCGAAAGACCCGGGTTCGCGCGACAAGGGCGGTGAACTGGGCTGGAGCCAGGCCAACCAGTACGTCAAACCGTTTGGTGATGCGCTGTCGGCGCTCAAGAAAGGCGAGTTCAGCAAGGCTCCGGTCAAGAGCGATTTCGGCTACCACGTGATCAAGCTCGACGACCTGCGCGACGTTGCCCCGCCGGCGCTGGCTGAACTCAAGCCGCAGATTCGCGAATTCCTTGAGCAGAAGCGCGTGGACGATCACATGCAGTCGCTGCGCGACAAGGCCACGGTCAAGTAAGTCGGCCTTGCAAATCGCATTCACGGCGCTCCAACGGAGCGCCGTTTTTGTTTCAACGGCGCAGGTAGCGCTGATCGTCGAAGGTCATCACCCACTCGGGGCGATACACGACCATCATCGTCGTCACGGCACCGCTGATCCAGGCTTCTGAAAACGCCAGCAGCAGGAAATACGGCAGGTACTCACCCGCCAGCAGCGACCACGGATAGGCCCCGGCGGCCAGCAGCAGCAATGCCGCAAACAACCCGGTCAGCAGAATGACCAGCCCCGCCCCGGCAAAGGCCATGACGAAGATGTAGACAAAGAAGTGGCTGGGCAGGAAGCGCTCGACGACTGTGCGCAGGGCTTGCGCCACCAGTACTGGCACGATGCCCATCACGACAAAATTGATCGGCCACGCGGCCCACTCCACCGCGTTGTTGAGGCTGATGCCGGTCAGCACGAGCGCCAGCGCAAAGAGGGCCAATCGCGGGCCGAACATCAGGCAGGCCGCCATCGCGCCGAGCAGATGCAGATTGAGTCCGGGTAGCACCCCGGCGCGCAGACTCCACAACAAGGTCATGACCACGGCAAAGCCAAGCAAGGCGTTCAGGCGCGACGTGGAATGCATCAGCGCCCGCCAGTCCACCCGAAAGCCTGCATACAGCAGGGCAAAGAGCGAGAGCAGCGTCGCGGCGAAATGCCAGGGCCAGGAGAAGAGTGCGAACGGAAGATTCATGGCGCTCAGCGCGAGAGCGCGTCGACCAGTTCCGGCACGGCGTCAAAAAGATCCGCCACCAGTCCGTAATCAGCCACCTGGAAAATGGCCGCCTCCGGATCCTTGTTGATCGCAACGATCACGCGCGACTCCTTCATTCCCGCCAGGTGCTGAATGGCGCCCGAGATGGCCACGGCGACATACAGTTCGGGCGCGACGATCTTTCCGGTCTGGCCGACCTGCCAGTCGTTGGGCACGAACCCCGCATCCACCGCGGCGCGCGATGCGCCAAGGGCCGCACCAAGTCGCTCGGCCAGCGGAGTCAGCACCGCATGGAAGTGCTCGGCACTGCCCAGCCCTCGCCCACCGGATACCACCACTCGCGCCGAAGCCAGCTCGGGCCGGTCCGAGGCCACGGTCTCGCGCGACACGAAGCGCGACAAGCCCAGATCCGGCCCGGCCGGCAGCGCTTCGACCGGCGCGATCTCGCGCCCCGTGAGCGCAGCCTCGAAAGCCGTCGCGCGCACCGTCAATACCTTGACCGCATCGGTGCTCTTCACGGTCTCCAGTGCGTTGCCGGCATAGATCGGATGCACGAAGGTGTCTGCAGACTCGATGGCGCATACGTCACTGACCTGCGCCACATCCAGCAAGGCCGCCACGCGCGGCATCAGGTTCTTGCCGAAGGTGCTGGCCGGTGCGACGAGATGGCTGTATCCGGCCGCGTGGGTCACGACCAGCGCCGCCAGGTTCTCGGCAAGCTCGTGCTCGTAGTGCGGCGCGTCGGCGCACAAGACACGCCCCACACCGGCAATGCTCGCTGCTTCCGCGGCCACTGCCGTACATGCAGCACCGGCCACCAGCACTTCAACCGAGGCGTCGATCTGCAGCGCAGCGGCAATGGTCGCGAAGCTTGCCGGGCGCAGCTTCGCGTTGTCGTGTTCGGCAATGACAAGGATGCTCATCAGATCACCTTGGCTTCGTTGCGTAGGCGCTCGACCAGCGTCGCCACGTCCGGCACCCGCACGCCGGCGCGGCGTTTCGGCGGCTCGCTGACGCGCAGCACCTGCAGGCGCGGCACGACGTCCACGCCCAGTTCGTCCGGCGTCTTGCGCTCAAGCGGCTTCTTGCGGGCCTTCATGATGTTGGGCAGCGTCGCGTAGCGCGGCTGATTCAGGCGCAGATCGGTCGTGACGACCGCCGGCAACTGCACTGAAACCGTCTCCAAGCCGCCATCCACCTCGCGCGTGACCGCGGCACGACCATCCGCAAGTTCGAGCTTCGACGCGAAGGTGGCCTGCGCCCAGCCCATCAGCGCCGCCAGCATCTGTCCGGTCTGGTTGGCGTCATCATCAATGGCCTGTTTGCCGCAGATCACCAGCCCGGGCGACTCCTGTTCACACAGGGCCGCCAACAGCTTTGCCACCGCCAAGGGCTGAAGCGTCTGTGCAGACTCGATCAGCACGGCGCGATCCGCCCCCAGCGCAAGCGCAGTGCGCAGCGTCTCCTGACAGGCATCGGTGCCGCAACTGACCGCGATCACCTCGCTGGCAGTGCCGGCCTCACGCAAGCGCACGGCCTCTTCCACCGCGATCTCGTCGAAGGGGTTCATCGACATCTTCACGCCATCCAGCTCGACGCCGGATTCATCCCCCCTCACGCGGATCTTCACGTTGTAATCGATCACGCGCTTGACCGGCACTATTACCTTCACCGTTCTGCCTCCCTGTTGTCCGGCCCGATTATCGCGAAACTCACCTGGGCGCCAACAGCCCGGGAAATACGGAGCGCGCGTTGAGCGCCGTCTGTCGCACCAATTCTTCGACACTCGTTGAGCGAAGTTCGGCGATGATCGAAGCGATTTCTCGCAAATTAGCGGGTTCGTTGGGACAGTCCTGTGCCCACTCCGGGCGGATGTCCGGTGCATCGGTTTCGAGCACCAGCACCTCCTCCGGCAGTGTGGCCGCGAGCTGCCGGATGCGCGTCGAACCCGAATAGGTCGAAGAGCCGCCGAAACCAAGCTTGAAGCCCATGGCTGCAAAGATGTCGGCTTGCTGCCGACTGCCATTGAAGGCGTGGGCGATGCCGCCGGGCACCTCGATGCGGCGCAATTCCTTGAGGATGGCATCGACAGCGCGGCGCACATGCAGGATCACCGGCAGGTCGAAGCGTCGGGCGAGCTTGAGTTGCGCGACAAAGTAGCGCCGCTGCAGCGCCGGGTCGATGTCGGTGACGTAGTGATCCAGCCCGATCTCCCCGACGGCAATCGCCCCGCCGCCCGCCAGGCGCTGTTCCAGTTCTTCGAGATCCGAATCGTTCGCGCGAGCCACATACAGCGGATGGATGCCGAGCGCATGTCGAACATCGGCATGCGCCGCAGACAAGGCCTCCACGGCATCAAAGTTGGACCGCTCGACCGCCGGCACGATGAATCCGCTCACGCCCGCGGCCCGCGCCCGTTCGAGCACCGCATCGACTCCATCGCCAAACTCCGGCGCGTCAAGATGGCAGTGGGTGTCGATCAGGCCATCGAACGCCATCGCCCTACCCCTTGCGGGCCAGAAAATCGCGGATTCGACGGCGGGCTTCGTCATCCTGCAGGTTCTCGGCCATGACTTCCGCCGAGAGCTGATGGGCCGCATCGATGCCCATTTCAAGCTGGCGCACGAAGAACTGCTTGCCGGCGCGCACCGCATCGGGCGGATGGCGACAGATATCCGCCGCCAGTTCGGCCACTACCGCATCGAGCCGAGCGGGTTCCACCACCCGGTTCACCAGGCCCAGGCGCAAGGCCTCCGCGGCATCGACAAACGCACCGCCAAAGAGCATCTCAAAAGCGGCTTTGCGCCCAAGATTGCGCGACAGACCGACGGCCGGCGCCGCGCCGAACAAGCCCAGGCCGATACTTGAGGTTGCGAACCGCGCCTCACTCGACGCCACCGCCAGGTCGCACATCGCCACGATCTGACAGCCACCCGCCGTCGCCAGACCCTGCACACGGGCAATCACCGGCTGCGGAATCTTCTGCAGCTTGCGGACGACGCGGTTGAACAGTTTGAAGGCTTCGCGATGCGCCGCAGTGTCACCCGCGGCCAGTTCGGCCAGATCGAAGCCTGCGCAGAAAGCATCGCCGGCAGATTCGACAATGACCACGCGGGTTTCATCGCTGTTCGAGATACGATCCAGCTCGCCCAGCAGCGTCCGCAGCATGTCCGACGACAATGCGTTGAGTGCATCCGCGCGCTCGATCACCAAACGCGCCAGCGGCCCTTCGAAACGACAGTGGACGGCAGCCGTACCCATGACTCAGCCCGACTTGCGGCGCCGCGACCGCAATCCATCAGAGCGCACCGCCAGACCGCGCCCGACCGACAGCCATTGACGCTGCTCTTCTTCCAGCGCAGCTGCGGTCAGCGGTCGGCTGGTCAGCCAGTCGGCCGGAATGCCCAGCGCAAACCCCTGCTCGGTGCGCTCCAGCGAAATCGGCGGCACTTCGCGGCTGTCGCGCGAGCGATGTACGATGCAGGCGATACGCAGGCACACCACCAGCAACCAGTCTGGGTTGTCGTCCTCCATGGAGGCGATGCGCGCGAGCTTGCCACGCTGCCCCAGCACGATGCGCGCCAGTCGCGCCTGATCCATGCGCGAGAAACCCGGCATGTCGGCGTTGCCCAGAATGTAGGCACTGTGTTTGTGGTAGCTCGAATGCGCCACAGAAATACCGATTTCGTGCAGCAGTGAAGCCCATTTCAGGAAGCGGCGATCCGGGTGATCCAGGTCGGACGCCTCCGGCACCACGCACTCGAGCAGATGACAGGCGGTTTCGGTCACGGCTTCGGCTTGCTGACGATCAATCTGGTAGCGGCCGATGAAGGCATCCACCGTTGCATCGCGCAGATCGTGGTGGTGGTAGCGCCCGAGCAGGTCATACAGCACACCGAGGCGCAGCGCCCCTTCGGAGAAGACCATGCGCTTGATGCCGAACTCGTGGAACACGGCCGACATGATCGAGAATCCGCCCAGAATCACCGGCAGGCGGTCATCCTTCAGGCCGGCCAGATCAACGCGATCGAGCTGGCCCGCGCGCAGCAGCGCAGCACGCAAGCGGTCCAGCCCTTCGAGGGTGATGCCGCCGTCGGACCAGCCGTTCTGCTCGAGTACATCGGCCAGCGCCTTGGCCGAGCCGGAAGAACCCACCGCCACCTCCCAGCCCGTCTGGCGATAGGCCCGGGAGATCGCCTGCAGCTCGCGCCGCGCGGCGTATTCGGCATCGCGCAAGGTGTGCTTGTCGATGCGTCCATCGGGGAAATAGTTGAGGCTGAAGCTGACGCAGCCCATGTACAGCGATTCGAGCAGGATGGGCTCGAAACTCTTGCCGATGATGAACTCGGTCGAGCCGCCGCCGATGTCCACCACCAGCTGCTGACGATGCGGGTCAGGCAGCGTGTGTGCCACGCCGACATAGATCAGTCGCGCTTCCTCACGCCCCGAAATGACCTCGATCGGCACGCCGAGCACAGCTTCGGCCTCGGCCAGAAAACTGCGCGCATTCTTTGCCACACGCAGGGTGTTGGTCGCTACTGCCCGCACCGAAGTCCGGGGAAAACCGCGCAGGCGTTCGTTGAAACGGCTCAGCGCTTCCAGCGCGCGCTGGCGCGCGGCTTCGTCGAGCAACTTGTCGCCGGTCAGCCCGGCCGCCAGCCGCACCGGCTCCTTGAGACCATCGAGCGGATAGATCTGATCGTTGACGATTTTTCCGACTTGCAGCCGGAAACTGTTGGAACCCAGGTCGATCGCGGCGATCAGTTCATGCATGATGTTCGGGTGAGCGCCGTTGGCGTGCAATGCAGATGCGCCGGATTCTACCACTCAGCCCCCCTGCAGACCCCGCTCGTCGGGGTCTGCGGTAAGCTGTAAGGCGGCTTCGCGAACTGTCATCAAAACGTAATCCGGCCCGTTCAGCATGGGCCGCCTGCGCGCTACCGCGCCCTCCGGAACGACGATGAAACTTCCCCAGCGCCAAACCAACAATTACCCCACCGAACACTTCATCAACCGCGAGATCTCGCTGCTGCGCTTCCAGCGCCGGGTGCTCTCGCAGGCGGCCGACCGCAACGTTCCACTGCTCGAACGGCTGCGCTTCCTTTGCATCGTGTCGAGCAACCTCGACGAGTTCTTCGAAATCCGCGTCTCCGGCATCAAGGAGCAGATCCGGCTCGGCATCCGCACGCCGGGCAGCGACGGCCTGACGCCGACCGAACTGCTCGAAAAGGTCAGCGCCGAAGTACACGCCCTGATCGCTCAGCAATATGAACTGCTCAACGACGACATCCTGCCGGCGCTCGAAGCCGAGGGCGTGGTCTTCCTGCGGCGCGGCGAATGGACCGAGGAACAGGGCAAGTGGATCGAGGATTACTTCGATCGCGAGGTCAGCCCGGTGCTGACCCCGATCGGGCTCGACCAGGCCCACCCCTTTCCGCGCGTACTCAACAAGAGCCTGAACTTCGCCATCGAACTCGAAGGCCGCGACGCCTTCGGCCGTGATTCAGACGCCGCCATCGTGCAGGCGCCACGCGCACTGCCCCGCGTAATCCGGCTGCCGCGCGAACTGGGAGAGCGCGAGTACACCTTCGTGTTCCTGTCGTCGGTCATGCACGCCCACGTCGACAAACTGTTCACCGGCATGCGCGTGCTTGGCTGCTACCAGTTCCGCCTGACCCGCAACTCCGACCTGTTCGTCGACGAAGAGGAAGTCGAGAGCCTGATGGCCTCGCTCAAGGGTGAACTGCAGCAGCGCCACTTTGGCGACGCCGTGCGGCTGGAGATTGCCGACACCTGCTCGGAAGACATGGAAAACTTCCTGCTGCAGCAATTCCGCCTACAGCGTGCCGACGTGTATCGCACGCCGGGCATCGTCAATCTCGTGCGCCTGATGCAGGTGCCGGACTGGGTCAACCGACCCGATCTGAGCTACCCGCCGTTCACGCCGGGTGTGCCGCGCAGCTTCGATACCAAGCGCGATATCTTCACGACCATCCGCAAGCAGGACATCCTGCTGCACCACCCCTTCCAGAGCTTCGAGCCGGTCGTGCAGATCCTGCGCGAAGCCGTGGACGACCCGCAGGTGCTGGCCATCAAGATGACCGTCTACCGCACCGGCGCGGAATCCGTGCTGATGGAACTGCTCGCACGTGCTGCGCAAAAGGGCAAGGAAGTCACGGTGGTGATGGAGCTGATGGCGCGCTTCGATGAAGAGGCCAACATCATGCTGGCCAACCGTCTGGAAGAGGTCGGCGCGCACGTGGTGTATGGCGTGGTGGGCTACAAGACGCACGCCAAGATGCTGATGGTCGTGCGCCGCGAAGCCGGCAAGCTGGTGCGTTACGTGCACTTGGGCACCGGCAACTACCACCCCCGTACCACCCGCTTCTACACCGACTTCGGCCTGCTCACCTGCAACGAGGAAATCGGCGCCGACGTGGCCGAAGTGTTCAAGCAGCTCACCGGGTTGGGCAAGGCCACGGCGCTCAAACACCTGTGGCAGGCCCCGTTCGCGCTGCAGCCCAACGTCGTGGCCGCGATCAACGCCGAGGCCGAGGCCGCACGCGCCGGCAGGAAGAGCCGCATCATGGCCAAGATGAACGCCCTGCTCGAATCCGAAACCATCGAGGCGCTGTATGCCGCCTCGCAGGCCGGCGTGCCGATTGACCTCATCGTGCGCGGCCCCTGCGCCCTCAAGCCGGGCGTGCCGGGCTTGTCGGAGAACATCCGCGTGCGCTCCATCGTCGGACGCTTCCTCGAGCACCACCGCATCTTCCACTTCCACGCCAACGGTGAAGACACGGTCTATCTGTCCAGCGCCGACTGGATGGACCGCAACTTCTTCCGCCGCATCGAGATCGCCTTTCCGGTGCTCGACCCCAAGCTGCGTCGTCGCGTCATCCGCGAAGGGCTGCGCGCCTACATGGCCGACAACACGCAGGCCTGGGAAATGCTTTCGGACGGCCGCTACCGCCGTCGCAGCGGCCGGGGCACGCGGCGCTCGGCACAGCTGATGCTGCAGCAGGAGCTGTCGGCGTCGTGAAGGGACTTACTTGCGGCGTGCGTCGATCACGCCGCTGACCTCGCGGATCAGCTGGATGGCGTGCTGGATCTGCGTGACCCCGCCAACCTCGAAGGTGAAGCACATGAAGGCGCGCCCCTTCTTGGTCAGCGTATTCACGGCGGTGACGTTGATCTTCTCGCGTGACAACACATCCGAGATGTCGCGCAGCAGACCCTGACGGTCCTGCGCCTCGACGCTCACATCCACCGGGAAGAGGGACTGGGCGGCCTTGAAGGCATCGTCGCCCCACTCCGCCTCGACCACCC
Organism: Pseudazoarcus sp. NS36; assembly: GCF_059703705.1. Lineage (NCBI taxonomy): Bacteria > Pseudomonadati > Pseudomonadota > Betaproteobacteria > Rhodocyclales > Zoogloeaceae > Pseudazoarcus > Pseudazoarcus sp. NS36. The sequence continues at coordinate 303,524 of NZ_BAAKJA010000005.1, forward strand.
GCTCTGGTTCGTGCTTGACGAGATTCTGGAACGACGGGCAGTCCACACGGTGGATCGAGACGCCGCGTCCCCGCGTGACAAAACCCTGGATGGCATCCGGCGGCGCCGGCTTGCAGCAGCGGCCAAGCGACGTCATCAGCTTGCCGACACCGACGATCAACACCTTGCCGCCGGTATCCCCGGAACGGCTGCGACCAACGACGATACCGGCCTCCCCCTCGGGGATTTCCTCGGCAGCACCGCCGCGCAGCGCGTTCTGGATGGCGCGCACGCCCACTTCGCCACGCCCGGCCGCCACGAACAGCGCGTCCGCCCCCTTGAAGCCGAGCCGCTCGGCCAGGTCATCGATGTTGGCCTGCGTCTGCCCTTCGCGCTGCAGTTCCTTGATCACGAAGCTGCGCCCGCGCGCGAGCATTTCCGACTCTTCGAGCTGGTTGAAGTACTGCCGGATCTTGTTGCGGGCGCGGCTGGTCGCGGTGTAACCGAGTTGCGGATTGAGCCAGTCGCGTGACGGGCCGCCTTCCTTGGCCGCCACGATCTCGACCGTCTGACCACTCTTGAGCTGCGTGTTGAGCGGCACCAGATGGCCGTCCACCTTGGCGCCGCGGCAACGGTTGCCCAGATCGGTATGCAGCCGGTAGGCGAAGTCCACCGGCGTCGCACCGCTGGCCAGGTCGATCACACGGCCCTGCGGCGTCAGCAGGTAGATGGTGTCGTCCAGCGCCGCACGGCGCGACTGCGCCACCCAGTCGGACGAATCGGCCACTTCGTCACGCCACGACAGCAGACTGCGCAGCAACGCGATCTTTTCGTCGTACTCCTCGCCCGCGCTGCCGCCTTCCTTGTAGCGCCAGTGCGCGGCCACGCCGAATTCGGCATGGCGGTGCATGTCGTGGGTGCGGATCTGCACTTCCAGCGCACGGCCGTCCGCGGCGCGCACAGCGGTATGCAGCGACTGGTAGTTGTTGCCCTTGGGCTTGCTGATGTAGTCGTCGTACTCCTCGGGAATCGGCTCCCACAGCCGGTTCACGATGTCGAGCACCTTGTAGCAGTGGTTCACCTTGCGCACCAGCACGCGCACCGCACGGATGTCGTACACCTGCTCGAAGCTGAGCTTCTTCGAGCGCATCTTGTTGTAGATGCTGTAGATGTGCTTGGGCCGGCCGTACACCTCACCGTCGATGCCGGCCGCCGCCAGCTCGTTGCGCAACAGCGTGATGGCCTCCTCGATGAAAGCCTCGCGCTCGGCGCGCTTCTCGTCGAGCTTGCGCGCGATCTGCTTGTAGGTGGCCGGTTCGAGGAAGCGGAAGGACAGGTCTTCCAGTTCCCACTTGAGCTGGCCAACGCCCAGCCGGTTGGCCAGCGGCGCGTAGATATCCAGCGATTCGCGCGCCAGATCGGCCTGCGCCTCGGACTTGCGCTCGGCGTAATGGCGCAGGGTCTGCGTGCGCGAAGCCAGGCGCAGCAACACCACGCGAATGTCGGCGGCCATGGCCAGCAGCATCTTGCGCAGCGATTCGGTCTGCGCACGCACGTCGGAGGCCTCGCCACTGCCCTGCACGCGGGTCAGCACGCGCAGGCCGTTGAGCTTGCGCAGGCCTTCGACAATGCCGGCCACCGAGTCGCCGAAACGCTCGGCCACCTTTTCCAGGCTGCCGGTGCGGTACACCGGCACCGCAAAGAGAATGGCCGCAATGCGCGCTTCGGCATCGAGACGCAGGGAGCTGACGATCAGCGCCATGCCCAGCGCGTGCGTCCATACCGATTCACCGGTGCCGAGCACCTCGTCGGAATAGATGTCGCGGGCAAGCGCCAGCGCCTCGTCGATGTCACCTTGCGCCTCGGGCTCAAGCCCTTCGACGAGCAGTTCCAACGGGGCCGCCGCAGCGTCGGCGGATACGGCGTGAGTAACGGAAACCATGGACGCGATTATCCCACAAGCGCCCGCGCCAAAGTCCGCGGTCCCGTGCGTGCTGCAGCGCGATATGCGATGATCGGGCGCCCATGCGGCCGCCTGCCCTCTCCGATGCGCAAAACCCTCTCCAACCCCTATCTGCTGCTCACGCTGGCCGCCCTGTTCTGGTCCGGCAACATGGTCGTCGGCCGTGGCGTGCACGAGGCCGTGCCGCCCTTTGCACTGGCCTTCTGGCGCTGGACGCTGGCGCTGGCCTGCGTGGCGCCGCTGGCGTTGCCGCATCTGCGCACCCAATGGCCACTGGTGCGAAAACACTGGAAGGCGCTGGTGGTGCTCGGTCTGCTCGGCGTCGGCGGCTTCAACACGTTGGTCTACATCGGCCTGCATTCGACCACCGCCACCAACGCCGCCATTCTCAATTCGGTCATCCCGATCATGACCATCGCGCTGGCCTTCGCTCTGCTCGGGCGCAAGCTCGGCCGGCTCGAAGCACTCGGCGTGGCGGTGTCGCTGGCCGGGGTCGGCATGATCGTGGGGCGCGGTGACCTGAACACCCTGCTGGCCTTCTCGCTCAACCGCGGGGACTTGTGGTTGCTCGCCGCCGTGATGGTGTGGGGGCTGTATACGGTCGGCCTGCACTGGCGCCCGCCCATTCATCCGATGCTGTTGTTTGCGGTGTGCGCCGTGGTCGGCCTGACCGCCCTGGCACCGTTCTACGCCTGGGAACTGGCCAGCGGACAGCACATGAAAATGTCTGCGCCGGCGCTCATGGCCATCGTCTATGTCGGCATCTTTCCCGGCTTTCTCGGCCACGTGTTCTACAACGCCGGGGTGGCCGCCGTCGGGCCGAATCAGGGCTCGCTGTTCATCCACCTGATGCCGGTGTTCGGCACCCTTCTGGCTGCGCTCTTTCTGGGCGAGCGCCCCTTCTGGTTCCACTTTGCCGGCATGGCCCTGATCCTGTCGGGCATCTGGCTGACCAGCCGCTACCGCCGTGTTTGATCGCCTGCGCCGCTGGCTGGGGCACTCGGAGCAGACCGCTCCCGACATTGACGAGGCGCTGTGGCAGCGCGCCGAGGCCCGCCTGCCCTTTCTCGACTATCTGGAACCACGCCAGCGCGCGCGGCTGCGCAATCTTGCCCGTGGCTTCCTGGCCGGCAAGGAGTTCCACGGCGCGCACGGACTGGAAATCACCGACGAGATGATGCTCACCATCGCGCTGCAGGCCTGCCTGCCGATCCTGCGCGTGGGACTGGAGGCCTACCGCGGCTGGGTCGGCATCGTGGTCTATCCGGGCGAGATCGTGATTCCGCGCCAGCAGGTCGACGAAGACGGCGTGGTGCACGAGTTCAACGACGAGGTGCTGGGCGAGGCCTGGCAGGACGGCCCGGTGCTGCTGTCCTGGGAAACCCAGGCCGAGGAAGACGGGCTGGTAAACGTCGTCATCCATGAATTCGCGCACAAGCTCGACATGCTCAACGGCGGTGCCGACGGCTTTCCGCCCCTGCCTGCAGACATGTCTGCAGGCGACTGGGGGTGCGATTTCTCACGTGCCTACGACAGCTTCTGCCGCGCACTCGAGATGGGCCTGCCAACGCTGCTCGACCCCTATGCGGGCGAACACCCAGCCGAGTTCTTTGCCGTCGCGTCCGAAGTATTCTTTGAGGCACCGAATGCCTTGAAGAGCGCACATCCTGCTGTTTACAAACAGCTTTCAGTTCTATTTGGTAGCGACCCCGCGGTCGGCGAGGAAGGTCTTCGCAGCCTCCGCGCGGCGCAAGATTGAGTCACAAAAATATTCTTTTCCGCCACCACAGCGGCTGGCGTCGTCATATTTTGCGATGTGGAACCGAGCACCTTTGCCCCCCCAACGCGAGAGGTCTAAGCTGGGATCGTTGCCTATTCCATGGCAACACAGGAAGTCCGAAAGGAACCTGAGCGCGGTTAGCGCACCCTGCACCGGCCATGTGCCAAGCGTGCAGAACTGACTAGGGGGAGCGGGCGTACGACGCTCCCCCTGTCACGCCCGGCCCCGCCGGATTCCGTCGGACGGAAACATGCAAACAGCGGAGGAACACCCATGGCGATCACCTGGATTTTGGTAGCCAATGCCAGCCTTGCACGGCTGTACGAGCACCTCGGACCGAACAAGGGGCTCAAGCTGGTCAAGGAAATGATCCACCCCGAAAGCCGCTTCAAGAACTCCGAGCTTGTCACCGACCGACCGGGCAGCATGAACGGTCACGGCGCCGCCCAACCGCAGACCGAACCCAAGGCCCACGAAGCCAAGGTGTTCGCGCAGGAACTGGCGCACGAGCTCTACCATGGAAGAACCAGCAACGCCTACGCGCGCGCCATCGTCTTCGCGCCGCCGTCCTTCATGGGGATGCTGAACGGGGTGCTCGACACCCCCACCGCACAGCTCATCACCGATCGCTTCGAAAAGGACTACACCAAGTCGCCGGAACCACGTATCCGCGAACGGCTGGAATCCTGCATGTTCGTCTGACGTGACCAACCTGCAGCTTTGACAAGCGGGGCTTCGGCCCCGCTTTTGCGTTTACGCCCGATCAGCGGCAGGCCAGCGCCCCAGCACCTCGTAGTGCGCCCCCGAGGCCCGCAACTTCGACTCGACCAGTACGAATCCGTCCGCACGCAGGCGCACGGCCGGCTCCAGCGGCGTACGCTGCGTCTCGCAGGCCGCATTGCGCAGCAGCGTGACGTGGGGCACGAAGGGCCGGATTTCCATCGCAAAACCGGCCTTGCCAAGTTCCTGATGCAGCTCGGCAGCCAACGCAGACAGCGCTTCCGGCGCATCGGCTGGTCCGGCCCACACGATGTGCTTGCGGGCCCATTCGCCGAGAACATCGAGTTGCAGCTCGAAAGCACGCGGCTGCACCTTTGCGCCAACCGCAAGCAGCTCGGCAATGCGCGCCCGCGACACGCCGCCGACGAAGGCAAGGGTCAGATGCAGGGTTTCGAGCCGCATCGCGCGACCGCCGAAACGCGGTTTCAGCGAATCGGCCAGGCGATGCAGCGAGCACGCGGCATCCGCTTCCGGCCACAGCGCGAAGAAGACCCGCGCGCGCTCTTCGCGCTCAGGCTTCACGCCACTCCAGCAAGGCCACCACCTGCGCGGCAATGCCTTCGCCACGACCGGTGAAACCAAGGTTCTCGGTGGTCTTGCCCTTGATGTTGATGCAGGCGGCGTCCATGCCCAGATCGGCCGCGATGTTGGCCACCATGGCGGGCGCATGCGGCAGAATCTTCGGCGCACCGCAGATCACCGTGGCATCGATATTCACCACCTCGAAACCGGCTGCCCGCACACGCGCAAAGGCCTCGCGCAGCAGCACGCGGCTGTCGGCGCCGGCGTGCTGCGGATCGGTATCCGGAAACAGCCGTCCGATGTCGCCCAGGCCGGCCGCCCCCAGCAACGCATCGGTCAGTGCATGCAGCAGCACATCCGCGTCGGAATGACCGAGCAGGCCTTGCGGAAACGGGATGGTCACGCCGCCGATGATCAGCGGCCGCCCCGGCACCAGCGCGTGCACGTCGAAGCCCTGACCGATGCGCAGATTCGTCATTGCCCTTCTCCCTCGCGCCGGCTGGCGAGTATCCATTCGGCCAGATGCAGATCCACCGGCCAGGTCACTTTCAGATTGGTGGCGTCGCCCTGCACCAGTTTCGGATGCAGGCCGGCGGCCTCGATGGCGCTGGCTTCATCGGTGACGTCGTGCGCGTCTTCCAGCGCCCGGCGCAGCATCACGTAGCGGAACATCTGCGGCGTCTGCGCCTGCCACAGTGCCTCCCGCGACACGGTCTGGACCACACGCCCCTGCCCGTCGCCGCGTTTGAGCGTATCGGCCACCGGCACGGCCAGCAAGCCACCCACTTCGTCGCCAGCCAGTTCGGCAATCAGCTTGTCCACATGCCAGGGCGCGATGCACGGGCGCGCTGCGTCATGCACCAGTACCCAGTCGTGCTGTTCGACCTCGCCGGCAATCGCACGCAGGCCGCCGAGCACGCTGGCCGCACGCGTGGCGCCGCCGCAGAACAAGGGCACCAGCTTGGGGCCGAGCACCGACCAGTCGTGGCTGCCCCACTCCGGGTCATTCACCGACAACACGACGAAGACCTTGTCGATGGCGTCCACTGCGCACAGCGCTTCGAGCGTGTGCGCGATCAGCGGGCGGCCGGCCAGCGGCAGGTATTGCTTGGGACGTTCGGCACCCATGCGGCTGCCGCTGCCGGCAGCAGGAACGAGGGCGAAATGGCGAGCGGAGGTGTGTTGCATGCCGCGGATTCTAATGCAGGCCGCCGTGTGCGCAGCGAATTGCGACGCTGTGCCGCAGGCCCGCAGCAATGCTGCGACGACTTCCTATAATGATTTTCACCCTGGACATTTGCCGCACCTGAAACCCTGCTTGAGCAAGGAGAGCCATGGCCATCGCCCTGATACGCCCGGCGGCCGTTGCCGGGCATTTCTATCCGTCGGACCCCGAGCTGCTGCGCAACCAGATCAACGAAATGCTGACCGCCGCAATGCCGGCCGAGGAGCTCACCACGCCACCCAAGGCGGTCGTGGTGCCGCATGCCGGCTACATCTATTCGGGCATGATCGCCGCCAATGGCTATGCGCCCGTGCAGATGCTGCGCAAACAGGTCCGCCGCGTGGTGCTGCTTGGCCCGGCACATCGCATGGTCGTGCGCGGTTGCGTGCTGCCCACGGCTCAGGGTTTTGCCACACCGCTGGGGGTGGTTCCGGTCGACCTGCGCACCACCACCATGCTGCAGACGCTGCCCGACATCAGCGTCGATGATCGCCCGCATGCGCAGGAGCATTGCCTCGAAGTCCAGCTTCCCTTTTTGCAGACCATGCTCGACGATTTCGAGATCGTCCCGCTGCTGGTCGGCAAATTGCCGCCCGAGGATGTCGCCGACCTGCTCGACATCCTGTGGGGCGGGCCGGAAACCCTGATCGTCGTCAGTTCAGACCTGTCGCATTACCTCGGTTACGACGACTCACGCGCACTCGACCGCTCCACCGCACGTCAGATGCTCGATCTGCGCCCCTGCCTGCATGGTGACCAGGCCTGCGGCGCGCACGCACTCAACGGCCTGCTCACCCTCGCGACGCGGCGCGGGCTGGAGCCCTATCTGCTCGATCTGCGCAACTCGGGCGACACCGCCGGTGATCGCTGCCGGGTGGTGGGTTATGCCAGCGTCGCCTTCGTGGAGTTTCCGTCCGAATCCGTGCATGCTCTGAGGCACTGACGTCACGCATCTGCCGAGGACTGCCACGTGAAACTGCGCGATTCACACATCGCACTGCCGGCCGACGGCCAATGGTTGCTGGCGCGCCTGCACCATTCGCCGGCGGTCCGGGGGCTGGTCATCGTGATCGGCGCAGACGACGCCCATGAGCCGCCCGAAGCGCCGGGGCTGATCGACGCGCTGCACCACCACGGCTTTGCCAGCCTGTTGCTCGATCTGCTCACCGAGGCCGAAGCCGAGCGTGACCCGGATGCGCCCTTCAACATCCCGCTGCTGGCCACCCGTGTCCTGGCGGCGGCCGAATGGTCGGCCCATCAACCGGGCCTCAAGGCCCTGCCCCTGTTCCTGATTGCGCGCGGCACCGCCTGCGGCGCCGCCGTGCGGGCCGCGAGCCGCTCACCGGACATCTTTCGCGCCATCGTCTGTCTGGGCGGACGCATGGATCTGGCCGGCGTCGAACCGCTCGCCCGGCTGATCGCGCCGACACGCATCATCGTGGCCGAGGACGATCCGGCGCTGCCCATCATCAAACGCGCCCAGGCCGAGCTGTCGGCCGAGCACGACCTGCAACGCCTGTCAGCCGAAGATGCACCGCGGCACGCCGCCACCCTGTCGCTGGAATGGATTGCCCACTGGCGCGATGTCGAGCCCGCGCCGGATGATGGACAAGGCTGATCGCACCGGCCTGCTGCTGATCCTCCTCCTGCTGCCGTTCACGCCCCACACCGCCGGCAAAGACGCCAAGCGCCGCGTCGGCGACTGGCTCTCCGAACGGGGCTGCGAGATCGCCGGCCACCCCTGGCTGTCACGCTGGAAGCTGGTCACACCCCGCTGAGAAGCCTCGCTTCGCCTATAATCCGCGGCTTGCTCTCCGCCTCGCCCAGTCCCCGCTGATGTCGCTCAAGCCCGAATCGCTGCTGCCCGAGCTCGCTGCCCTGTCGTTTCCGAAGGCCGGCGTGCGCCACACCCTGCCCCTGCTCGCCGGCTCGTCCGACGCGCTGGCGGTGGCGCATTTCGCTGCGCGCGGTCGCACCCTGTTGCTGATCTGCGCCAACCCGCCCGAAGCGCAACGCCTGCATGACGAGCTGGCGTGGGTCGCACCGGATCTGCGCGCGCATCTGTTCCCGGACTGGGAAACGCTGCCCTACGACAGCTTCTCGCCACACCAGGACCTGATCTCCGAGCGGCTGGCCACGCTGTATTCGCTCACACGTGGCGAGGCCGACGTGGTGATCGTGCCGGCCTCCACGGCGTTGTACCGCATGGCGCCGCCGAGCTTTCTGGCCGCCTACACCTTCTTTCTCAAGCAGGGCGAGCGGCTGGATGTGGACAAGCTGCGCAACCAGATGGCCACTGCCGGCTACGCCCACGTCACGCAGGTGGTCAGCCCCGGCGAGTTCTCGGTACGCGGAGGCCTGATCGACCTGTATCCGATGGGCTCCAGCCTGCCGCTGCGCATTGATCTCTTCGACGACGAAATCGAGAGCATCAAGACCTTCGACCCCGACACCCAGCGCACGGTGTACCCCGTGCCGGAGATCCGACTGCTGCCGGCGCGCGAATTCCCGCTGGACGAGAAGGCGCGCACCGCCTTCCGCAGCCGCTTCCGCGAGACTTTCGAGGGTGACCCCTCGCGCGTGCAGCTCTACAAGGACGTTTCCAACGGCATTGCACCGGCCGGTATCGAATATTTCCTGCCGCTGTTCCACGACGAAACCGCAACGCTGCTCGACTACCTGCCCGACGACGCGGTGGTGATGCTGCACCACGACGTGCCGGCCGCCATCGACGAGTTCTGGCGCGACGCGCGCCAGCGCTACGACTTCCACGCCGGCGACCGCAGCCGCCCGGTGATGAAGCCGGCCGCGCTGTTCCTCGGTCAGGAAGAGTTTTTCACGGCGCTGAAGAGCCTGCCCGGCCTGTCGATTCCGGCCAACGAAAACGCGGCAGACGACGCGCTACGCGCCTCCGAAGCACCACCCGAGGTCGCCGTCGAGCGCAAGGCCACCGACCCGCTGCACAAGCTCAAGGACCTGCTGGCCGGCGACTGGGCGATGTCCGGCGGGCGCGTGCTGCTGCTGGCCGAATCGCCGGGCCGGCGCGAGACCATGGCGGAATACCTCGCGGAGTACGGCCTCAAGCCCGCAGCGAGTGCCGATTTCGCCGGCTTCCTCGCCGCCGACGAGGCCTTTGCGTTGGGCGTCTCGCCGCTGCTCAATGGCTTCACGCTGCCGCAAGCCAGACTCGCCATCGTCACCGAAGCCGAGTTGTACGCTGCCACCGCCCGCACGCGCGGCCGGCGCGGCAACCGCAAGGCCGCCAGCGTCGAAGGCTGGCTGCGCGACCTGTCCGAGCTCAAGCCGGGTGATCCGGTGGTGCACGCCTCGCACGGCATCGGCCGCTACGTCGGCCTGATTCACATGGATCTGGGCGAAGGCGACACCGAATTCCTGCACCTCGAGTACGCCAGCGGCGACAAGCTCTATGTACCGGTATCGCAACTGCACCTGATCTCGCGCTACGCCGGCGCCGACCCGGAAGCCGTCGCCCCGCACCGGCTGGGCTCCGGCCAGTGGGAAAAGGCCAAGCGCAAGGCCGCAATCCAGATCCGCGACACCGCCGCCGAGCTGCTGGCGCTGTACGCCCAGCGCGAGTCGCGCCCCGGCCATCGCTTCGACTTCCGCCAGCACGATCTGGAAGCCTTCGCCGAAGGCTTTGGCTTCGAGACCACGCCCGATCAGCAGGCGGCCATCGACTCGGTCGTGACCGACATGAAGTCCGGCCGGCCGATGGACCGCCTGGTATGCGGCGACGTGGGCTTCGGCAAGACCGAAGTCGCCTTGCGCGCCGCCTTCGTGGCCGTAGCCGGCAACATGCAGGTGGTGGTGCTGGCACCGACCACGCTGCTGGCCGAGCAGCACTACCAGACCTTTGCCGACCGCTTTGCCGACTGGCCGGTGAAGGTCGCCGAGCTGTCACGCTTCAAGTCCGCCAAGGAGCAGAACGAAGCGCTGGCGCAACTCGGTGAAGGCAAGGTCGACATCATCATCGGCACCCACCGGCTGCTGCAGAAGGACGTCAAGTTCAAGCGGCTCGGGCTGGTCATCATCGACGAGGAGCATCGCTTCGGCGTGCGCCAGAAGGAGGCCATGAAGCGCATGCGCGCCGAGGTGGACGTGCTCACGCTGACTGCCACACCGATCCCGCGCACGCTGGGGCTGGCGCTGGAAGGCCTGCGCGACTTCTCGATCATCGCCACCGCGCCGCAGAAGCGGCTGGCCATCAAGACCTTCGTGCATGCCCACAGCAAGGGCATCGTGCGCGAGGCGGTGATGCGCGAATTCAAGCGCGGCGGGCAGGTGTACTTCCTGCACAACGAAGTCGACACCATCGAGAACATGCGCCAGAAGCTCAACGAGCTGATCCCCGAGGCGCGCATCTCGGTCGGCCACGGGCAGTTGCCCGAGCGCGAACTGGAACGCGTGATGCGCGAGTTCACGCAGCAGCGCACCAATCTGCTGCTGTGCACGACGATCATCGAGACCGGTATCGACATCCCGAGCGCCAACACCATCATCATCAACCGTGCCGACCGCTTCGGTCTGGCGCAGCTGCACCAGCTGCGTGGCCGCGTCGGGCGCAGCCACCACCAGGCCTACGCCTACCTGCTGACGGATTCCGACGCCAAGCCCTCGGCGCTGGCCAAGAAGCGGCTGGAAGCCATCACCGCCATGGAAGAACTCGGCTCGGGCTTCTATCTGGCCATGCACGACCTCGAAATCCGTGGCGCAGGCGAAGTGCTGGGCGAGAACCAGTCGGGCGAGATGCAGCAGATCGGTTTCTCGCTCTACAGCGAGATGCTCAAGCGCGCCGTGCGCGACCTGCAGGCCGGCAAGGAACCCAATCTGGCCGATCCGCTGGATGTCGTGACGGAAATCAACCTGCACACGCCAGCCCTGCTGACCAACGCCTACTGCCCGGATGTGCAGGAGCGCCTGACGCTGTACAAGCGGCTGGCCAACTGCGACACCGAGAACGATCTGCGCGACCTGCAGGAAGAGCTCATCGACCGCTTCGGCGACATGCCCGAGCAAACCCAGGCGTTGCTTGAAACCCACCGCCTGCGTATCCAGATGAAGCCCTGGAACATCCAGAAGCTTGATGCCTCGGAACACCAGATCAGCGTGCAGTTCGGCCCCGAGGCGCCCATCGATCCGGCCAAGGTCATCATGCTGATCCAGAAGGATCGCAACACCCGCATGGCCGGCCAGGACAAGCTGGTACAGAAGATCGCGCTACCCGAGCTGCGCATGCGCGCCGCGGCGGTGCGGCTGCTGCTTGAATCGGTCAAGGCCTGAATAGCGCACACCTATTCATTTCATCCGAGCAATCAATTTTTGCTTTTCTGCGCCGGCAACTAGGATTGCATTGCACTGTTGCGTCCGCGCCCGACCCGCCCGTGGCCCCCGCGTTACAATGCGCCCCCTGCCCCACATGAAACCGGGAACCCGCATGTCCGCAGCCCAGACCGAAAACCTCAACATCGCCGCCTTCGACCCGATGCCCTCCCCCGAGGAAATCATCGCGCGCGTGCCGCTCAGCGAGCGCGCGGCGCAGACCGTCGTGGCCAGCCGGCGCGCACTGGGTGACATCCTCGACCGCAAGGATCCGCGCCTGTTCGTGGTCATCGGCCCGTGCTCGATCCATGACCCGGTCGCCGGTCTGGACTACGCGCGACGGCTCAAGAAGGTCGCAGACGAAGTCGCCGACACCATGCTGATCGTGATGCGCGTGTATTTCGAGAAGCCGCGCACCTCGGTAGGCTGGAAGGGCTACATCAACGATCCGTACATGGACGACTCCTTCCGCATCGACGAAGGCATGGAGAAGGCGCGCCGCTTCCTGCTCGACATCAACGAAATCGGTCTGCCCGCCGCCACCGAGGCGCTGGACCCGATCGCACCGCAGTACTACGGCGACCTGATCGCGTGGACGGCCATCGGCGCACGCACGTCGGAGTCGCAGACCCACCGCGAGATGTCGTCCGGCCTGTCGACCCCGGTCGGCTTCAAGAACGCCACCGACGGCGATCTTTCGGTGGCCACCAACGCCATTCTGTCCGCCTCGCACCCGCACAGCTTCCTCGGCATCAACGGCCGCGGCGTGACCAGCGTCGTGCGCACGCGCGGCAACCGCTATGGCCACGTCGTGCTGCGCGGCGGCGGGGGACGGCCGAACTACGATTCGGTTTCCATCAAGCTGGCCGAGCAGGCGCTTGAGAAAGCCAAATTGCCGCAGAACATCGTCGTTGATTGCTCGCACGCCAACTCGTGGAAGAAGCCCGAGCTGCAGCCGCTGGTGATGAAGGACGTGGTCAATCAGATCCGCGAGGGCAATCGTTCCATCGTTGGCACCATGGTTGAGAGCTTCATCGAGGCCGGCAACCAGTCCATCCCTGCCGACCTGTCGCAACTCAAGTACGGCTGTTCGGTCACCGACGGCTGTGTCGACTGGGACGCCACCGAGGCCATGCTGCGCGACGCGCATCGCGTGCTGTCCGAATCCGGTGCCCTGCGGAGCCGCCTGGGATGAACCTTGTCGTGCAGGGCGCGTCGCTGGCACCCGACACGCTGCAGGCCCTGCGCACCGCCGCCGGCGCCATCGCCGTCACGGCGCTCGGCCCGCAGGCCAGCCGGCTCGACAACGCCCATCACACCCTGCAACTGGCCGCGCTGTGCCGCGACCTCGGGCTGGACTGCAGCGCCACACTGGGACGCAAACTCGCCGACTACGGCCTGTTCGTCACCGACATGGACTCGACCCTGATCGACATCGAGTGCATCGACGAAGTGGCCGATCTGGCCGGCCGAAAACACGAGGTCTCGCGCATCACCGAAGCCGCCATGCGCGGCGAGATCGACTTTGCCGAGTCGCTGACGCGCCGCGTTGCGCAGCTGGAAGGCCTGCCGGAAAGTGCACTGGCCGAGGTATATGAGCAGCGCCTGCACCTCAACCCGGGCGCCGCAACGCTGATCACCGCACTCAAGACGGCCGGCCTCCACACCGTGCTGGTGTCCGGCGGTTTCACCTACTTCACGGAGCGTCTGAAAGCCCGGCTGGGTTTCGACGCCGCCCACGCCAACGCCCTGGAAGTTGCCAACGGCAAGCTTACCGGCAGCATCACCGGCCCCATCATCGACGCCGCGGCCAAGGCCGCCGTGCTGCGCGATGCGCGCCATCGACTGGGGCTGGCGCAGGAGCAAACCATCGCCATCGGCGACGGTGCCAACGATCTGCTCATGCTGCGCGAAGCTGGCCTCGCCGTGGCCTACCGCGCCAAACCCACGCTGCGCTCGGTCGCGGACGTGTGCATCGACCATGCTGGGCTCGACGGAATCCTCCATCTGCTCGATTGAACGCAGCTCCGCCGTACGGTACAACTCAAACCGTGCGTCACTGCCCCCACCGGACGGCCCCATGCCTACTGCTCCACCCCCTGTGAGCTTTCGCAAACTGAACAGTCACGGCGATGAGCGTGGCGTGCTGACCGAGGTCTTCCGCAACGAATGGCTGGGAGACGACCTGCCGCCCGTGCAATGGAATTTCGTACGCTCCCGCCCGCACGTCCTGCGGGGCGTGCACGTCCATGTGCATCACGTCGACTACCTGCTGGTGCTGCGCGGCACCATGCATCTGGGGCTGTGCGACCTGCGCGAAGGCACACCCGGATTCATGGAGTCACACATTGTCGAGCTGCGCGGTGACGATCTGACCCTGGTCACCGTCCCGGTCGGGATGGCGCATGGCTTCTACTTTTCCGAACCCTCCGAGATGCTGTATTCGGTCACGCACTACTGGGACCCGGTACTGGACGAGCTTGGCTGCATGTGGAACGACCCTGGCCTCGGGCTCGACTGGCCTGAGCGCAATCCGATCCTGTCTGCACGCGACCAACAGGCTCATTCACTCGAAACCCTGCTCACCCAATTGCGCCAGCGGGAGGATCTCCCGTGGTGAAAATCGGACTGATCGGCTGTGGCAGATGGGGCAAATACATCCTGCGTGACCTCAAGACCCTCGGCGCCAACGTCAGCGTGGTCGCACCGGGCGAGCACAGTCACGCCAATGCAGTGGCCGGCAAGGCCGATCTCATCGTGTCCACGCTCGATGCCCTGCCGGAAGCAGATGGCTATGTCGTGGCCGTACCCACGGTGCTGCATGCCCAGGTTCTCGAAACGCTGATCGCCACCCGCAAGCCGGTCTTCTGCGAGAAGCCGCTCACAGCGGACGTAGCCGCAGCGCGCCGTCTGGTCGAGCTCGCTGGCGAACGCATCTTCGTGATGGACAAGTGGCGCTATCACGCAGGCATCCTGAAGCTGCGCGACATCGCGCGTTCCGGCGAACTCGGGCCTATACTGGGCATCAAGACGCGCCGCGTGCAATGGCAATGCCCGCATGACGATGTAAGCATGGACTGGATCCTGCTGCCACACGATCTGAGCATCGCACTGGAAATCCTCGGTTTCGTGCCCACAGCGCAGGCGGCCTTCGCAGAAACGCGTGCGGACGCGCTGATCGGCCTCACAGCGTTCCTGCAGTCGGACGGCGTGTGGATGACCAGCGAAGTCGGCATCCGCTCCCCCACCCACAGCCGTTCCATCGAAGTGCGCTGCCGCGACGGGGTGGCCAGCATCAGTGATGCCTATGACGAAGCCGTCGTGGTACAGCGCACCGAGGGCGCAAGCACCCGGACAGCGCCACCGCCGCCCGATCCTCGACCGGTCGCGCAGGACATGCCGCTGTACAAGGAGCTGGAGGCGTTCGTCAGCCATGTGCGCGGGAACGCGCCGCCGCCCCAAAGCAGCGCCGCTGAAGGGCTGTTGATCGTCGAGCGGATTGCCGAGCTGCGCCACCTGGCGGGGCTGGACGCATGAGTACACCAGCCTTCACCGTGCTCATTCCGACGCATGACCATGCCGACACCCTGTGGTATTCGGTGGCCAGCGTGCAATGGCAGACACGTCAGGATTTCGAGATATTCATTGTCGGCGACGGCGTACCGGAGCGCACACGCGAAGTGGTCGCAGATCTGATGGCGCGCGACGCGAGGATCCGCTTCTTCGACAACCCGAAGGGCGAGCGCCACGGCGAAGCGCTACGCCATGCGGCGCTGCAAGAGGCCCGTGGGCGCTACATCTGTTACCAGTCGGACGACGACCTATGGTTTCCGGAACACCTTGAGCGCATGGCTTCCATGCTTGATCAGCACGATCTCGCGCACACCATGCAGATCGACATCAACCCGGACGGCAGCACCGCAACACGCATGTACGATGCCCGCCTGCCCGATCAGATCAAACGCATGCGCCAGCTCCGCGCCGGTTTCGGACTCGCCAGCGGCGGCCACACGCTCGACGCTTACCGACGCCTCCCGCGCGGCTGGTTCCCGGCACCGTCCGGCTTCAACACCGATCTGCATTTCTGGCTGCAGTTCCTGGATCAACCCTGGTGCCGCTACACCTCATTGAAATGGCCGACTCTGTGCCATCTTGCTTCCGTTCACCGGCGCGATTGGTCGAACCCCGAACGTATTGCCGAGCTGGCAGTGTGGTGGCCGCGCATACGCGATGCACAGCAACGCTGCGCGCTCATTGAGGGCGCATTTGCCCCGCTCGCAGAGTTGACGCTGAGCTACGGTCTGGCGCCGGAACAACAGACGCAGCTTGAGGCGCAACGCCAGGCCGTTCGCAGCCACATCCGGAAGCTGGAGGCGTGGCTCGACAACACCAGCACACGACCGCTCAGAAAACTCGCCCGCCCGATCCGGCGTATCGCCCGGCTGCTGGCTGGCTGAAGCATCGGCGGCTATCCAGGCCGCTGCAGACTGGCGACGCCGGTTCAGCCTTGAAGATGTTCCAGCACCGCCCCCAACATCGACTCCCCCAGCCGCATGCTGCGCGCACCGCTCCAACCTGCACGCGCGTCGGGCAGATTGGCGTTGTCCTTGAAAGGCATCTCCAGCGTCAATGACAGGCAGTGGAAGTGATGTGCCACCCACTTGCTGGCGAGCTTGAGCACATCTTCGCGAAAGCGACCGTTCTCGTAGCCATATTCGGTCTGGAAATCGGGGCTCGCGGCCTGCACGGCGGCAATGAAGCGCGCCTGTTGCACTGCCAGTTCGGGCGGCAGGCCCGGAACATCGTCCGCAGTGGAGAAGAACACATAGGGCAGCGATTCATCGCCGTGGATGTCGAGAAACAGATTGCAGCCGGTACGCTCCATCTCGCGGCGCACCAGAAAGACCTCGGGGCTGGCGTCAGCATCGGGCGCCAGCCATTCGCGGTTCAGGTTGCGCCCTGCGGCGTTGGTGCGCAGGTTGCCCAGCACCGCGCCGTCCGGGTTCATGTTGGGCACCACATACACGACGGCGTGCTCACGAATGCAGCGTGCCACCGGGTCGGAGGCGTCCAGCAGTCGGTTCACGAAGCCCTCGACAAACCATTCCGCCATGGTCTCGCCCGGATGCTGGCGGGCGATTACCCAGATCGGCATACGGCCAGGCTGCGGCTCACCGATCATCAGGCGGTCGAGCTCACGCCCCTGCACTGTGCTGCCAATGCTGTCAAGCGTGGCAAAGGGCGACTGTGATGCGCGCGCCACGAAGTCCAGATGGCGCTCGTGTGAATACGGCTCGAAATACGCGTAGAACACACTGCCCTGCTCCGGCGTGTGTTCGATGATGAGCTGACCGTTCTCGTAGCGACTCGGCACGCGAAACCAGTCCTGCCGGTCGTACGACGCCACCGCCCGATAATCCGTCCAGCCGTCCGGGTAGGTCGCTGTCGACGCGTTCTCGAACACCATGCGCACCGGCTGTCCAGCTGCACCAAGCAGACGGAAGTGGAACCACTGACGGATGTCGGCCGCGTTGTCATTACGCAGACGCAGGCGGATGTTGGCCGGGTCGGTCAGATCGACGACTTCGACACTGCCCGAGTCGAAGCCGCTGACGATGCGCAGCACTTTGCTCATGTCAGTCTGCCCGCCGACGGAACACCAGCCGGTCGGCATCCGACACGTCCGGCACAAAGGCATAGCCCTCGGCATCGAAATGTTTGAGACCGTCCACATCGGTAATGCGCTTGGTGATGGCGTACCGCGCCATCAGGCCGCGCGCCCGTTTGGCGTAAAAGCTGATGATCTTGTACTGCCCGTTCTTCCAGTCCTGGAACACCGGCGTCACGATGCGCGCCTTGAGCTTGGCGGGCTTGACCGACTTGAAGTACTCGTCGGACGCAAGATTCACCAGCACCGCCGACTCGCCCGCCTTCTCGCGCTCGGCGACGACCTGATTCAGCGCCTCGGTGATGCGCTCGCCCCACCACGCATACAGCGTGTTGCCGGCCGGAGTCTGAAGCTTCGTGCCCATTTCCAGCCGGTAGGCCTGCATCAGATCCAGCGGCCGCAGCACGCCGTACAGGCCCGACAGAATGCGCAGATGCTGCTGTGCCCAGTCCAGATTCTTTGCGTCCAGTGAAGGTGCATCCAAGCCTTCGTAAACATCCCCGTTGAAGGCCAGCACCGCCTGCTTGGCGTTGTCCGGCGAGAACGGCTGTGACCACTCCTGATAGCGCGCCACATTCAGCGTGGCCAA
The DNA here is from genome assembly GCF_059703705.1 of Pseudazoarcus sp. NS36. Taxonomy (NCBI): domain Bacteria; kingdom Pseudomonadati; phylum Pseudomonadota; class Betaproteobacteria; order Rhodocyclales; family Zoogloeaceae; genus Pseudazoarcus; species Pseudazoarcus sp. NS36. The sequence continues at coordinate 321,370 of NZ_BAAKJA010000005.1, forward strand.
CTGATCCGAGAGACTCATGAGCTTGCTGACTTCCTGCGGCGACAGCTCGCGCAGGAGCTCGATCAGTTCTGCGGAAGCATCGAGGTGCTCAGGCTGGGTGTGCTTGGCGACGGTCGGCGGGGTTTCGTAGTCGAGCGCTTTGGCGGGGGAAAGGACGAAGATCATCGGGCTGCGTGGGGTTTGGACATTGGGCGATGGTAACAAACGGCGGGGTCATGCGGACGGGCAAGTCGGACCGGAAAAACGCAGGCTGCGACCGCAACTCCTTCGCTTCCTTGAAGCTAAGGTGTAGCCATTGAGAACCACCCCGCAAGCACTGAGGCTTTCAGGCTCTGCCATCAAGAACTGCCGAGTACACCTCCTCGGTTTTGCGGGCCAAGGCGTCATGCGCGAAACAGCTTCTGGCCCAACGCTCGGCGTTGCGTCCCAGGCGCTGACGCGTGTGTTCATCAAGCAATTGCCTGCAGGCATTCGCCAACGCTTCTGGTGTTCGTGAAGCGATGACCAGCCCCGTCTCGCCATTACGTACATGCACGGAGTTGCTCGGCGAGGTAAAGCCCGCCGACAGGACCGCCTTCCCGGATGCCATCGCTTCATACATTACCGAGCCGCCAGCGAGGCTGACGAGCACATCGATGTGACCTGCCCCCAGTTTTAGTACCGCTGCCTACTTAGTAGGCCCTGGGGTTGAGATGAGTGTTTCTTCCTTTTGTTGCTGCTTCCCGGCGCGCCAGTTGGCGGCAAACTCC
>NZ_BAAKJA010000006.1:0-286073 GCF_059703705.1 Pseudazoarcus sp. NS36
GCCCGCGCCGATGATAGTGCAGATACCTGTGTGAAAGTAGGTCATCGTCAGACTAACCCCATATGCAAAAAAGCCCGCTCAAACAGAGCGGGCTTTTTTGCGTCCACGACACATACATGCTCAGCAGTACAACCCCATGAATGCAGTGCCGCTGTCATCGAAAGCTGGCATGATCGACGGCATTGCGATCAACCGGCGAGTTGGCATGATGGAAAGTCCGCATAAAGGGAAGTCAGGCTTCCGGCGCATCTGGAATGCCTTTCATTACTCTCTGGATGGTCTGTCGGCGGCCTATCGTCATGAGGATGCATTCCGCCAGGAACTGCTGCTGGCGCTGGTTCTGATCCCGACCGGCTTCTGGTTTGGCGAGAACGGGGTAGAGAAGGCTCTTCTGGTCGGAAGCGTGATGCTGGTCTTGTTGGTAGAGCTGATCAATTCGGCCATCGAGGCGACCGTGGATCGCATTTCACTTGATGAGCACCTGCTGGCAAAGCGCGCCAAAGACATCGGGAGCGCTGCAGTGCTGCTCGCATTGCTTCTGCTGGCAACGGTATGGGGACTTGTCCTGTTGCTGTAGCCTCTGTAACGCAAAAGGCATCAAGTCGTCATGCTTCTGTATTCATCGCGGCCTAAGCTGCGATGCCATGAATGTCGACACTCTTGATGCACAGGAATTCTGGAATGATCCCGGTCTGCGCATAGCGCTGGTTACGGAGACCTATCCTCCAGAGGTCAATGGTGTCGCAATGACACTGCGCTGCATGGTCGAGGGGCTGATCGAACGTGGGCATCGCGTGCAGTTGATCCGCCCCCGTCAAGCGGCGAATGATGAGCCGCAGACCGAACCCGATTTTGATGAAGTGCTGGCGAAGGGCTGGAAGTTGCCGCGTTATGACGGTCTGCATTTCGGACTGCCAGCACGAGCCCGGTTGTTGAAGCTTTGGCAGCGCCAACGTCCCGATCTCGTGCATGTCGCCACCGAGGGGCCGCTGGGCTGGAGCGCGGTCTCGGCTGCACGCAAGCTGCGTATCCCTGTAACGTCGGATTTCCATACCAACTTCGATCATTACAGCCGTCATTACGGCGTCGGCTGGCTGCGCAGGCCGGTTTCGGCCTACTTGCGCAGCTTCCACAACCGGACTGCTCGGACCTTTGTGCCGACTTTGGCCATGGCGGCCGATCTCGCAGAGCAGGGATATCGTGCGGTCGACGTCGTTGCCCGCGGGGTGAATACCCAGTTGTACGACCCCGCGCGGCGCGACCCGGCGTTACGCGAGGCGTGGAAGGCAGCGGCAGACACTCCGGTTGTTTTGTACGTGGGGCGCCTTGCCGCCGAGAAGAATCTGCCATTGGCCTTGCAGGCGTTCCGGGTGATGCAGGCACAGAACCCGAAGGCGCGCTTCGTCCTCGTCGGAGATGGCCCGATGCGCGCTGCGCTTGCGCGGGACAACCCTGACTGTGTGTTTGCTGGCATGCGCACCGGCGAGGATCTGGCGAGTCACTATGCTTCGGCGGATCTGTTTCTGTTTCCGAGCGTCACTGAGACCTTCGGTAATGTGACCCTGGAGGCAATGGCCAGCGGTCTGTGCGTGGTGGCCTATGACTATGCGGCAGCCGCGGACGTGGTTCGCAATGGCGAGAACGGGGTGCTGGCAGCCTTTGATGACGAAGAGGCCTTCATTCTTGCGGCCAGAGGTTTGATTGGCGAGCCACAGCGCTGCGCAGCCATCGGTGAGCAGGCTCGTGAAACGGCGCTCACGCTGGATTGGGGCGCGATCAATGATCGCTTTGCGGCCGCCTTGCTCGAAGTCTGGAAGGAGGCGCAATGACCCAGGTCCGTGCGGTATTCATTTCAGACGTGCATCTTGGAACTCGTGCATGCCAGGCGGACCGCCTGCTGGCCTTTCTGCGCGAGTATGAAGCCGACCACCTCTACCTGCTCGGAGACATCGTCGATTTCTGGGCGATGAATCGCAGCATCCAGTGGGCGGCGTCGCACAACACGGTGGTGCAGAAGGTCCTGCGCCGGGCACGTCACGGTGCCGAAGTGATCTTCATTCCCGGCAATCATGACGAGGCCTTGCGCGAGTATGCCGGTGTGTCATTTGGCGACATACGCGTCGAGCGCGACTGGGTCCACGTTGCGGCGGACGGCCGCAAGTACTGGCTGATTCATGGTGATGAATATGATCAGGTGACGCGTCATCATCGCTGGGTCGCCGTGCTCGGAGACGTGGCCTACAACGCGTTGGTGCGCGTCAATCTGCTCATTTCCAAACTGCGTCGTCTGTTTCGAAGGCCGGGTTACTGGTCGCTGGCCGGCTACGCCAAACAGAAGGTCAAGAAAGCCGCCAGCTTCATTTTCGACTTCGAGGATGCAATCGTTCATGCAGCGCGGCAACGTGGAATGGATGGCGTGATCTGCGGCCACATCCACTGGGCGGCGGATCGCGATGTGGGCGGCGTGCGCTACCTCAATTGCGGGGATTGGGTGGACACCTGCAGTGCGGTCGTCGAGTACATGGACGGGCGCATCGAAGTCGTGCGCTGGGGCGACATGGCCCTGGCAGATGAGGCATTGGCCGCCGCGGCTGCTTCGGCGCGAGAGGCTGACGCCGCACGGGTTCCAGCCAAACAGACGACTTCGGTCTGATTCATCCGCTTCAGTGACTTCCATGCGGTGCTCGGGCAGAATGGGCCGGTTTTCCGGTGGTGTCCGAGCATGGAATGTGATGTCCTGATCGTTGGAGGAGGGCTTGCCGGCGCGAGTCTGGCGGTGGCCTTGCGCGGCAGCCGCCATCGCATTGCGCTGGTCGAGACCCGCCCGCCGGTTCGCCCGCAAGGCTGGGATCAGCGTGTCTACGCGGTCAGTCCCGGCAGCAAGGCGTTTCTCGAGCGTATCGGCATTTGGAGCCATCTTGATGAGTCCCGCACGGTGGCGCTGGATGGCATGGCCATTCACGGTGATGCCGGCGGGCGCCTCGACTTCACCGCCTATGATGCCGGGCTCGGCGAATTGGCCTGGATCGTCGAATCCTCGCAGATGCATCTCGAGTTGTGGGAGACGTTGCGACGTCAACACAATGTCGAACTGCTGTGTCCGGCCAGTCCGGCGGCGCTGGAGATTGGTGATGCGGGTGCCGTGCTGCTTCTTGATGACGGTCGGAACTTGCGCGCCAGGTTGGTGGTTGCTGCTGATGGCGCCAATTCCTGGGTGCGGGAACAGGCCGGCATCCAGGCCACGGTTTCGCCGTATGGCGAGCTCGGAGTGGTTGCTAACTTCCGCTGCGAGAAACCGCATCGCAACATCGCACGGCAATGGTTTCGGGACGATGGTGTGCTGGCATGGTTGCCGTTGCCGGACAACCGCGTCTCGATCGTGTGGTCTACGCCCGAGGCGCATGCCCAAAGCCTCCTCGCGCTCAGCCCGGAGGACTTCGCGCAGCGGGTCGCTGAGGCTGGGGAGCACGAGCTTGGTGCGATGCAGCCGGAAGGGGCGCCGGCGGCCTTTCCTCTGCGATTGCTGCGCGTCAGCGAGACGGTTCGCCCCCGGCTGGCTCTGATCGGCGATGCGGCCCACGCCATTCACCCTTTGTCCGGCCACGGCATCAATCTTGGTTTCAGCGACGCCGCGGAGCTGGCCCAGCATCTGGGAGAATTGCCTGCCTGGCGCGATCCAGGTGAGCTTGCCGTACTGCGCGCCTATGCGCGCGCGCGTGCCGAGGAGCCGGCCTTGCTGCAGGGGCTGACACACGCGTTGAATCACCTTTTCGCCACCGATAGTCCGGTCGTGCGCAAGCTGCGCAATCAGGGCATGAACCTTACCGCGCGGCTGCCGGTCCTAACCAACGCTCTTGTCCGCTACGCGACAAACGGCAAATTCTGAAACGGAGAACTGCATGTCGATCAACAAGCTGCGCACGGTGTTGTGCGCGACCGCACTGCTGGGCGCAAGCATGGCGCAGGCCAATGAGCAGGCAGTGAAGAAGGCGATGAATGACTTCATCGGCGATTCGGCGGTGGAGTCGGTTCGCAAGACGCCTTATGCCGGCATGTACGAGGTGTTGCTTAAAAGCGGTGACCTGCTCTACACCGACGAGAAGGTCGGATTCATCATTGACGGGCGCATCATCGACACCGCACGTCGCGTCGATGTGACCGACGAGCGCCGCAACCAGCTTTCCGCGATCGACTTTTCGATCCTGCCGCTTGAGAACGCGATCAAGCAGGTGCGCGGCGATGGCTCACGTGTGCTTGCGACCTTCGAGGATCCGAACTGCGGTTACTGCAAGCGCCTCGGGGCCGAACTGGCTCTGATGGACAACATCACCGTCTACACCTTCCTGTATCCGCTGCTCGGGCCGGATTCGGTCGCCAAGTCGAACAACATCTGGTGCGCAAGTGATCGGTCCAAGGTCTGGAATGAATGGATCCTCGACAACAAGACGCCGCCGACGGCCAAGTGTGACACCGCAGCGGTGCAGGCCAACGTCGCGCTCGGCCGAAAGCTGCGCATTCAGGGAACGCCGACGCTGTTCTTTGCCGATGGTCGTCGTGTCGGGGGCTTCCTGCAGGGTCCGCAACTCGAGAAAGTGTTCGCGGAAGTGAAGAAGTAAGTCGGGTGGCCGGACTACCCGGCCACCATCATCATCCCCCGGGCTGCATTCCCTTCGGCAGCAACACCCACATGCGCCCCTGCTGGCGCATGCGTCCGGCCTGCTCTCCGGCCTCCGGTCCCGTCCCCCAGTAGAAGTCGGCGCGCACCACGCCACGGATGGCGCTGCCGGTGTCCTGCGCCATCATGATCCGGCGCAGCGGCCGCTCCGACAGTGGATGGGTGGTGTCGAGGAACACCGGAGCGCCCAGCGGCACGTAGCGGGGGTCGGCAGCAATGCTGCGCCCAGCGGTCAGCGGCACACCCAGCGCACCGATGGGGCCTTCGTTGGCCGGCGGCAGCTCGCGGAAAAAAACGTAACTCGGGTTGGCGTGGAGCAACTCCTCAAGCCGCTGCGGGTTGTTGCGCGCCCACTGCCGGATGCCCTGCATGGACGCCCGATCCAGTTCCAGTTCGCCACGTTCGATCAGCCAGCGCCCGATCGAAGCATAGGGATGGCCGTTCTGGTCGGCATAGCCGATGCGCACCCGCGTACCGTCATCGAGCTCCATCTGCCCCGAACCCTGCACCTGCAGGAAGAACAGATCCAGTGCGTCTGCGGCCCAGAACAGGGTCTTGGCCGGAAAGGCATCGCCCATCGCCGCGATCTCGCCGCGCGTCCAGTAGGGCACCAGGCGGTTGCCGACCAGGCGGCCGCGCAGACGCATGTGGCGCAGATCGGGCTGTTGCCCCGCCAGCTCAACCGAAATCATGTCGGCGGGCGGAGCGTGCACCGGCCAACGGTGGTTTGCGGAGGGGCTGCGGCTGCCCTTGATGACCGGCTCGTAGTAGCCCGTGACCATGCCCTCGCGCGTGCTGTCGGGATTGACTGCGGTCCAGGGCGTAAAGTGCTTCTCGAAAAAATTGCGTACCCGGCGGTTGGACGGCGAGTCGCCGAGTGCGGCGGCGGCGGCGCAAACATCTCCCCAGCCCGCGCGTCTGGCGAGTACCGAGCAGCTGCGCTGCAGTGCGGGCCAGGCTTCTGCATGGCTGTCTGACGACCAGTCGGTCAGATCGGCCCAGGTTCCTTCCTGCAGCGGGACTGCCGCGGGCGGAGGGGGCTGCTCGGCGGACGGGCACACAGGGCAAACCGGGCAGGCCGGTGGGGTCGGGCATTGATTGGCGACGGCCGGAGCTGCAGTCAGCAGCACGGCGAAGGGCAGCAGTGCGCGCAGGAAGAATGGATTCATGTGGGCTTCGGGTAAACTCGGCAATTTGCGCAACGACAGTATACGGGCCGTCCGATGCCCAGGGGAGCGAACATGTGGGTGATTCTGCTGGAAGCCGCAGTTGCGTTGATCCTGCTGCTGCTCATCGTATGGTTCACGCTGCCGTCACGACGCAAGAACAAGCAACAGGACGAGAACGCTGATGAATGAACTTGCAAGTTTCCTGGCCCGAGCCGAGCAGTTGCTCGAACGGGTTGAGCGCATGTTGCCCGCCGCGGCGCAGGAGCCTGACTGGAAATCCGCCATCGCCTTCCGCTGGCGACGTCGCGAAGGACGCACCTGGCTGCAGCCGGTGACGCACCCGCATCCGATCCGGCTCAAGGATCTGTGTGACATCGACGACCAGAAGGAGCGCATCGAGCTCAATACCCGTCAGTTCGTCGAGGGGCGCTACGCCAACAACGTATTGCTGACTGGTGCCCGCGGCACGGGCAAGTCCTCGCTGGTAAAGGCCTTGCTTAACGCCTACGCGAAGAAGGGGCTGCGTCTGATCGAAATCGACAAGGACGATTTGATCGATCTGCCTGATCTCATCGAAATGGTGCAGGACCGTAGCGAGCGTTTCATCGTTTTCTGTGACGACATGTCCTTCGAGGACGCCGAGCCTGGCTACAAGGCGCTCAAGAGCGTGCTGGACGGCTCGATCTCGGCGCTGCCCGACAATGTGCTGATCTACGCCACCTCCAATCGCCGGCACCTGATGCCCGAGTACCACGACGAGAACCAGCAGACGCGCCACGTCGGCGGCGAGATCCATCCGGGAGAGGCCATCGAGGAGAAGGTCTCGTTGTCCGAGCGCTTCGGCATGTGGATCTCCTTCTACCCGTTCTCACAGGAGGAGTACCTGCAGATCGTGGCCTACTGGCTCAAGGCCTATGGGCTGGATCGCAAGGCCATCGAGGCGGCACGTGCGGAGGCGCTGCAATGGGCCTTGCAGCGCGGCTCGCGTTCGGGCCGCGTGGCGACACAGTTCGCACGTGATTACGCCGGCCGCGCCGGCCTGGTGTGACCGTGAGCAAGCGTGTGGAAGTGGCTGCGGGCGTCATCGTCCGCAGCGATGGCTCGTTCTTGCTTGGGCGTCGCGCGCCAGGCACTTTCTACCCCGGATACTGGGAGTTTCCCGGCGGCAAGGTCGAGCCGGGCGAGGATGCCGCGGCCGCACTGATCCGCGAGCTCGACGAGGAATTGGGTATCCGTGTGAAGGCGCTGGAGCCTTGGATCGTGCGCCGGCACGACTATGAGCACGCCTGCGTGACCTTGCGTTTCTTTCGCGTCACGCAGTGGGATGGCGAAATCAACGATCACGTGCACGACGCGCTGTCGTGGCAGCTTGCCGAGGCGTGCGAGCTTGGCCCCATGCTCCCGGCCAACGGGCCGGTGTTGAAGGCGCTGCGTTTGCCGTCGTTCATGGGGATTACGCACGCACTGGAAATCGGAGCTGATGAACAGTTGCGGCGGGTGGACGCGGCGCTGGCCGGCGGTCTGCGGCTGATCCAGATCCGCGAGGCAGGCATGCCGCCGGATGCGCTGCTGCACTTCACCCGCGAGACGCTCGCGCGTGCGCGCGAGCACCGCGCCATCGTGGTCGTCAATGGTGCGCTCGATGTTGCAAAAGCGGCTGGGGCCGATGGCGTGCACCTGAAAAGCAGCGATCTTGCGGGCGCCGCGTCCCGGCCGGATTTCGAATGGGTCGGAGCGTCTTGCCATGACCGTCCGGAGCTTGAGCGCGCGGCGTTGCTGGGACTGGATTACGCACTGCTCGGACCTGTCAGGCCGACGATGACCCATCCTGGCGCGAGCGGAATCGGTTGGGCGCGCTTTGCCGCGTTGGCGGCGGATCTGCCGATGCCGGTGCTTGGTCTGGGGGGCTTGTCAGCCGAGGATGTGGACGAGGCGCGCGCGCATGGCGCGCACGGCGTTGCCAGCATCCGTTCGGCCTGGCGCGCCTAGTTGTCGCGGGGAGGTTCTTGATCGTCGTCGGGTGGGGCGTCTGCCGCAACCCTGTACTCTTCGGAGGCCCAGGCGCCGAGATCGAGTTGGCGGCAGCGTTGCGAACAGAAGGGTCGGTACTTGCTGGCCGCCTCCCATTTCACCAGCGTGCCGCATTGCGGGCACTTGACGGTCAGTTGCTTTGTATCGGGCATGTCAGATGCTGCAGAACGTCAGTCCGAACTGCACGTCGCGTTCGGTCGGACGCGGGCGTGCAAGGGTTTCCGGACACAGGAAGCGGATGTTCAGTGCGAACTTGTTGGCACTGATCTCGGGGACAACCTGACCGCCCCCTTCAATGCTCACGCGCACCAGCTGTGCTGTGCGGCCGGTCATGGCGAGCTGATGGCAGCCGTGGCGCGCCACCAGTGATTCGGTATGCCCGCTGGCGCGCAGCAGCCGCAGCACAATGGTGAGCCCGTCGCGGATCGGCAGCATGGGGGTGGACCATGTTGTCAGATCATGCCGCCTTGATACGGCGTCACGGCTGAGCCAGTAGTGGTAAGAGGGCAGGTCGAACTGGCACACCCCGCCAGGAATCGCTGCACGGCTGCGGATGGCCATCAGCCACTCGTTCTCGCGCAGGTACTGGCCAACTTTGCCGGCCATGGCCTGCAGCGAGGATGAGGCCTGTTCAATCTCGTACAGCGCGCCGTCCAGCGCCTGCTCGGAAATCTCGGGATTGTTGCGGAAGGCCATGAGGATCTGGCGCTGGCGCTCCAGTTCCTGCATGAGATCGACCTTGAGTTCGGTGCGTCCGGCGACTTCCAGGACGTCGAACAAAGTCAGCAGCGCCACGTGATGTTCATGCGGGCCGTCACTGCGGCAGAAGTAGGCGAGCCGGGCGTACAGGTCTTCCAGACGCAGCAGAGTGCGAATGCGTTCGCTCAGTGGGTATTCGTAGCTGATCACTGCTTCGCGCCCGGTCCTTTTGTGGCTTGCTGCCTGTGTTTCAGCCAAGGATGATAGCACAGCGAAATCGACCGTCAGGCCCGCAGCTTCAGGCCTTTGCTGCAGCGAGATAACGTTTGTGCAGTGCGTCGATCTGGCGATGCAGGGCGGGGAGATCCGTGCTGTTGTCGACGACATCGTCGGCTGCAGCCAGGCGTGTGTTCCGGATGGCCTGGGTCGCCATGATGGCGTGCACCTGCTCCGCGGCAAGACCGCTGCGCGCGGTGACGCGGCGCACTTGCTCGTCCTCCGGGCAATCAATGACGCAGACCCGGTCGCAACGTTGTTGCCAATGTCCCGATTCGATCAGCAGCGGAACGGCCAGCACAACGTAAGGGGTCGTCGCGGCGTGGCAGCGCAGTGCGCTTTCAGTGCGGATCAGCGGGTGGAGGATGGCCTCAAGGCGTTTGCGCGCGTCCGGGTCGGCAAACACCAGGGCACGCATGGCTGCGCGATCCAGGGCGCCCCTGTCGTCGATGAGCGCATCGCCGAATGCCTTGCGGATGGCCGCGATGGCGCCACCGCCTGGGCCGGTCAGCGCGTGGGCGATTGCATCGGTATCGATCACTTCAATGCCAAGCGCGGCGAAGCGCTCGGCCGCAGCGCTCTTGCCGCTGCCAATACCGCCGGTGAGACCCACGATGTAGGGGCGATCCGCCATGGTCACGGCGAGCAGGTCTCGCGCGCGTCAGGTCCCAGGCTTGTCTTCAGCTCAGCCGAAACGGAATCGAGCGAGGCCTCGGGGCCGCGCAACTCGATCCGGTAGCGGCCGATCGTGCCGGGGATGATCTCGGCGCTGTTGACGCCTTGCGCCCGCAGGTTCTGGAGCCGCTGTTCTGCTGCGGCCTCTGACGAGAACAGGCCGAGCGACACAGACCAGCGGTTGGGACCTTCGCCGCGGATCAGATACATGTCGGACACGCCGCGCTGTTGCAGGGTGGCCAGGCGTTGTTCGCCGGCTTCGGCGCTGGCTGCGGGCGGGATGCGTACGCGCCAGTTGGCAGGCTCATCAAGGGTTTGCTGTTTGAGCGTGACGGTATTTCGATGGTTTTCTGCCACGGCCGTGGCCTGGGCGAGTGCCGTGCGTCCGATGATGCCGTACGCGATGCAGGATTCGACCGGCGGGGAGGGTGGGGCGGAGGGCGGAGAAACTTGGGCCTTGCTGCTGTCCGCCGCGAGCGGGATGGTTGTGCGGGTGTTCGAGCGTTGCGTGGCGCTGGCCGGCGGGCGAACTCCGGGTTGCATTGCGTCGGGCCGGATTTGGTTGGTCAGGCGCTCGGGCTCGCCGCGCAGTTCGGAGTGGCCCAGCCAGCCCATGTGTCCGCCCGCGAAGGCGACCAGATTGAGCAGCAGCAAGATGAGTAGCAACGACCGTAGCGACATGCGCGCACTTTAACGCATGACGCCTGGTTTGCGCGCTGGCTCAGCCACGAGTGGCGTCACAGGCGGTGGCTGCCACGGCGAGCCCGCGCAGTACGAGGTTTTCGATGCGGCGCACGGGAATCGACAGCAGGGGCTCCAGGCGCAGTGCATTGCCGCCTGCCAGCAGACACAGCGCATCTTTTTCGGCTGCGATGCGGGCGAACATGCGTTCGATGGCGCCGGTCTGGGCGTACAGACACCCCGTTACGATGGCATCGACCGTGTTGCGCGGGGGATCCTGCGGGTCGCCGTCGGCGAGCGGAAGCTGGGCCGTGTCGCGCGCCAGGGAACGACGCATGAGTTGCTCGCCGGGCAGGATCAGGCCGCCGTGGAAGCGACCCTGTGTGTCGAGCAGATCAATCGTGGTCGCTGTGCCGGCGCACACCACGATGGCCGGCCCCGCATGCAAGGCGCGGGCGCCAACCAGGGCAGCCCAGCGATCCGGGCCGAGCTGAGCGGGCTGCTCATACAGATTGGTCACACCGCACAGACTGGGCGAGGCCAGCAGCCAGCGCAATGTGATGCCGTGAGCGTGAGCACGCTCCTGCAACGCGGCCCCGCAGGCTTCGCCTGCGACGTTGACGCCAAGGGCTTGCGTCAGTCCGGGGAAGCGGTTCAGCGTGTCGTGCAGTGCGTCGGCCTCTGCGTGCGCAAGCGCGCCTTCCTCCAGCCACTGCTCGCCGTCGACGACCGCCCATTTGAGCCGTGTGTTGCCTGCGTCCAGAAGCAGTCTCATGCCGAGGCCCTCAGTGAAACCTCGCCTGACAGGATGCGGTGGGTGCGAGAGGCTTCACGCAGCAGCAGCGCACCATCGTCAGCCACGCCGTCGCAGACACCACGCAGCTCGCCGGTTTCGCTGCAGATGCGTACCGCTTGTCCGGCAAAAAAGTCGCGCGACTGCCAGGCCGTGCGCACGGCTGCGAAGCCCCCTGCACTGAAGTCGAGCAGCCGCGCGTGCAAGCATTTCAGCACCATGCTGAGTACCTCTTCGTCGGTGGCCAGTCGGCCAACATGCTGCTGCAGCGCGGTTGCGCCTGGCGGAAGTGCGTCGGGTGTTGCGCGCAGGTTGAGGCCAATGCCGATGATCGCGCGCTTTGCGCGTTGCTGCCCGGAGACCAACTCGACCAGAATGCCGGCCAGTTTTTGCCCGTCGCAGAGTACGTCATTGGGCCATTTGAGGGCGACTTCGCGTGCGCCGAGCGCTTCCACGGCTTCGGCCAGGGCGAGGCCGACGAGCAACGAAAGCCCGCTCGGCGGAGGGGCGTTGGCAGGCAGCTGCCATGCGCAGGAAAATGTGAGCCCCTGTCCGGCGGGTGAAAGCCAGGTCCGCCCGCGACGGCCGCGGCCAGCGTTCTGGCGGTGCGCCAGCACAAGCTGAATGGCGTGATCCGTCGGCGCGCGTGCGCTCAGAAGGTCATTGGTCGAGGCGCATTCGTCTACGCATTCGAGTGAGAAATGTGCCGCCGCGTCGCCGAGGAGGTCGGCAACGCGGTGCATGGAGAGCAAAGGGGGCACGCCGGCGGACTCGGATGGAAAGCGCCATTATCGGCCAAGCCCGGCTGCCCGGCCAAGTGCGTCACGGCGCCTTGCCTTGGCTAGTCGCCGTGCTCGGCTTCGAGCGAGGCGGAGTGCCGGACGTCTTCGATGTCGAGATCCTGGATCTTGCGCGTGATGGTGTTGCGTCCGATGCCAAGCAGCTGTGCGGCTTCAATCTTGCGCCCACCGGTGGCGACCAGCGCACGGCGAATGAGCGTGCGTTCGAAGCTGTGAGACAGCTTCTCGAACACCTCTCCGGGCGCATTGGCCAGCATGCGGTCGACATCACGCGCGAGGCTTTCGGTCCAGTCAGCAGAGGGGGCGGTACTGGGCTGGTCGCGCAATTCGGGCGGCAGGTCGGCCAGATCGACGACCTGCCCAGGCGCCATCACGGTGAGCCAATGACAGACGTTCTCGAGTTGCCGCACGTTGCCGGGGAAGGAGAAGCCCTGCAGATGACGCAGCGCCGCCTCGGAGATGCGTTTGGCGTCGACGCCCAGATCCTGGGCGCTTTTCTGCAGGAAGTGACGTACCAGGATGGGGATGTCTTCCTTGCGCTCGCGCAGCGGCGGCAGGCGCAGGCGGATGACGTTGAGGCGGTGGAACAGGTCTTCGCGGAACAGGCCCTGACGTACGCGCTCTTCGAGATCCTGGTGAGTGGCGGCGATGACGCGGACGTTGGCGCGGATCGGTTGCTGGCCGCCGACGCGGTAGAAATGCCCGTCAGACAGCACGCGCAGCAGGCGCGTTTGCAGTTCCGCGGGCATGTCGCCGATCTCGTCGAGAAACAGCGTGCCGCCTTCGGCTTGTTCGAAACGCCCGCGGCGCTGGGCCGCTGCGCCGGTGAAGGCCCCACGCTCATGGCCGAAGAGTTCGGATTCGAGCAGATCGCGCGGAATGGCTGCGGTGTTGATGGCAATGAAAGGCGCGTCACGCCGCGGGCTGTGGCGGTGCAGGGCGCGGGCGACGAGCTCCTTGCCGGCGCCCGATTCGCCGTTGATCAACACGGTGGCGTGTGACTGCGCCAGACGCCCGATCGCCCGGAACACCTCCTGCATGGACGGAGCCTGCCCCAGGATCTCGGGGGCGACCGGTGCTTCGGCCTCTGCACCGCTCTGGTGCGTGCTCTGCTCCAGTGCCCGCTGTACCAGCGCAAGCGCCTGGTCGACGTCGAAGGGCTTGGGCAAATACTCGAAGGCGCCGCCCTGGAAGGCCGATACGGCGCTGTCCAGGTCGGAGTAGGCGGTCATGATGATGACCGGCACGCTGGGGTGTTCGGCCTTCATCCGCTGCAGCAGCTCAAGGCCCGAGCGTCCGGGCATGCGGATGTCCGAAATCAGCACGCTGGGCGGGTGCGGAGTCTCCTCGAGCGCGGCGATGGCGTCGTTCGCCGAGGTGAAGCTCTCATGAGCGATATCCTCTCTCGACAAGGCCTTTTCGAGCACCCAGCGGATGGAGCGGTCATCATCGACGATCCAGACGGTATTCATGATCAATGCACTATTCTGGTGCGCGTTGGGCAAGCCCTATGCGCGGTTGGAAATCGGCAGCAGGAGGGTGAAGCACGTGCGGCCGGGTTGGCTCTGTACGTCGATCATTCCCTGGTGTTGCTCCACAAAGCTTTGCGCGATCGATAGGCCCAGACCGCTGCCGCCTTCGCGCCCCGAGACCAGCGGATAGAAGATCTTGTCGAGGATCTCATCCGGGATGCCGGGGCCGTTGTCGATCACTTGCAATTCCAGTGCCAGTTTGAAGCGGCGCTTGGCCAGCGTGACCTGGCGTGCCACGCGCGTGCGCAGCAGGATCTCGCCGTCGCCGTCCATGGCTTGCGCGGCGTTGCGTGTGATGTTGAGGATGGCCTGGATGAGTTGCTCGCGGTCTGCAGTCAGTTCGGGCAGGCTCAGGTCGTAGTCGCGCTTGACCGTGACCTGCGGAAACTCGGCGAGAATCAGCCGGCGCACGCGTTCGAGCACGTCGTGCATGTTGATCTGCGCCGGACGCATGATGCTGTGGGCCGAGAGCAGGCGGTTCATCAGGTCCTGCAGGCGGTCGGCCTCGGCAATGATGACCTCGGTGTATTCGCGCAGCACCGGGTCGGTCAGCTCGCGTTCAAGCAGTTGCGCCGAGCCACGGATGCCACCGAGCGGGTTCTTGATCTCGTGGGCAAGGTTGCGGATGAGCTCGCGGTTGGCCTGCTGCTGCTGCAGCAACTGTTCCTCGCGCGCCACGCGCAGTTGCGCGTCGATGGGGCGGAACTCCAGCAGCAGCGCCACGCCGTCGGCTTCGGCCGGTGTGACGGTGCAGTCCAGTCGCAGCGCTTCGCCGTCCGGTCGCGGGACCTTGATGTCCTGCCCGGTGTAGCTCCAGTTCAGGTCCAGCGCGTTGTCGAGGGCTGCGTCGAGCGTGGGTGACTTGCCAAGCAGCTTGTGCAGCGGCATGCCGACCAGCTTGCGATGGCTGATTGCGAAGAGGTTCTCCGCGCCGGCATTGAGGTAACGGATGATCCGCTGGTGGTCGGTCAGCACTACCGCGGAGGAGAGCAGATCCAGGCCCGCGAACGGGCCGTCGAGCTTGTGGTGTGAAGCGGTGTTCGGCATGTTTCCTCGCCTGATGTTTTGCTCAATCAAAGCAAAATCCAGGCCACGCGCCGAAACTCACCGCAAGCGGGAGAGCTCCCGCTGCAGGGATTCGATGTTGCGTTCGTGGAGTTCGATTTGATTGGTGTACTGCTGCAATCGTGCATTGCGCTTGGCACCGTTGATGCCGCCGCCCACGTTGCGCTCCTCGGGCGGAAAGGTTTCTTCCTGAACCTTGAACTCGGTGCGTGCTGCCGCAAGCGCTTCCTGCTCGTTCTTCAGTTCGTTCTGGAGGATTTCGCGGCGGGCGCTGTCGCGGGCCTTCTGGTCTTCCGACGAGACGCGCGGAAAGCTGCTCTGCGTGGTGGCCGGGCGTGGGGGTGCGGAGGATTCCGAAGGGGCTGCACGTGCCGGTACCGATGACACCGGCTGATCGCCGGTCATGGGCTGACAGCCGCGCACCAGCGTACGGTCGTTGGTGTAGGTCGTCCGACCGCGATCGTCTACGCACTTGTAGACGGTGGCCTGGGCTGCAGTGGAAATCAGCAGGCCGAGCAGTAACAGTGCTGTTCTGGTCATCAGGGTTCCGTGTGTTCGCCGCAGTTGCTGTGACGTGCGCGCTGGCCGAACGGTTCATCCGTCGAGGGCCCGGCGTGCCGCTTGCGGTCGAGTGCATCGGTACATGCATGACGATTAGAACCCATAAAAAAGGGACGGGCAATGCCCGTCCCTTTTGCTTACTGCCGAATCGCAGAAACGATCACAGGCTGTAGTACATGTCGAACTCGACCGGGTGGGTCGTGACGCGCAGACGGTTGACGTCCTCGGACTTGAGCTCGATGTAGGCATCGATGAAGTCGTTGGAGAACACGCCGCCACGGGTCAGGAACTCGCGGTCCTTGTCCAGTTCGGCCAGCGCCTGATCCAGGCTGAAGCACACGGTCGGGATCTGTGCGTCTTCTTCCGGCGGCAGGTCGTACAGGTTCTTGTCGGCCGGATCGCCCGGGTGGATCTTGTTCTGGATGCCGTCCAGGCCGGCCATCATCAGCGCGGCGAAGCACAGGTACGGGTTGGCAGCCGGATCCGGGAAGCGCGATTCAATACGACGACCCTTGGGGTTAGCGACGTACGGAATACGGATCGAAGCAGAACGGTTGCGTGCCGAGTAGGCCAGCTTGATCGGCGCTTCGTAGTGCGGCACGAGGCGCTTGTACGAGTTGGTCGACGGGTTGGTGATGGCGTTGAGCGCCTTGGCGTGCTTGATGATGCCGCCGATGTAGTACAGCGCGGTCTCGCTCAGGCCTGCATAGCCGTTGCCGGCGAACAGGTTCTGACCGTCTTTCCAGATCGACTGGTGCACGTGCATGCCCGAACCGTTGTCGCCAACGATCGGCTTCGGCATGAAGGTGGCGGTCTTGCCGTACTGGTGGGCCACGTTGTGCACGATGTACTTGAGCGCCTGCGTCCAGTCGGCGCGCTGGGTCAGCGTGCTGAACTTGGTGCCGATTTCGCACTGGCCGGCGTTGGCGACTTCGTGGTGATGCACTTCGACCGGGATGCCGACCGACTCGAGCGCCAGGCACATGGCAGCGCGGATATCGTTGAGCGAATCAACCGGCGGGACCGGGAAGTAACCGCCCTTGACCTTCGGACGGTGACCAGTGTTGCCGCCTTCGAACTTGTCGGCGGTGGACCAGGCAGCTTCTTCCGAGATGATCTTGCTGCTCACGCCCGACATGTCGACCGACCACTCGACCGAGTCGAAAATGAAGAATTCGGGTTCCGGGCCGAAGTAGGCGGTGTCACCGATGCCGGTGCTCTTCAGATAGGCCTCGGCACGCTTGGCGATCGAGCGCGGGTCGCGGTCGTAGCCCTTGCCGTCGGACGGCTCGATGACGTCGCAGGTCAGCACCAGCGTGGTTTCGTCATAGAACGGGTCGATGTAGGCCGAGCTGGCGTCCGGCATCAGGATCATGTCCGAAGCCTGGATGCCTTTCCAGCCGGCGATCGAGGAGCCGTCGAACGGGTGACCGTGCTCGAAGTGTTCTTCTTCGAACGCGGACACCGGCAGGCCGACGTGCTGTTCCTTGCCGCGGGTGTCGGTGAAACGGAGGTCAACGAAGCGGACTTCGTTTTCCTGAATCAGCTTCATGACTTCTTGAGAATTCATATCCACTCCTGGTGAAAAGATGCGAATCGGTGGGCGCGTTGTAACTTCCCCGCGTCCTTCAAAGCAGTTTGCGTGCCAGATTTCCTGCGTAGTGCGGTGTCATGCTGTCCCCGATGTCGTTGGTTTCGGGGATTCGCAAAAGCTCAATCTGCTGTGGCAGATACGCAAGATGGCGCTTGCGGCCAGCGGCGTCGAATCCATGAAGCCCGGAGCCGTGCCGGACTCCGTATGCACCATGATGATGCATCGCACGGAATAGTTTGCATCATCATGGTGCGCGCTGCACGAAAAAGGTGATTGAACGGTACTCCGGGTGCGTTTTCAGCCATTCGTCGATGCGGCATTTCAGTGCATCGGTATCCAGGTCAATCGCGCTGTCGGCATCGAGCAGCACCTCGGCTTCGACCCGCCCGCCGACATAATGCAGCAGCACCCGGATGGCTTGAGCCTGATCGTTGGCCAGGAGCTGGCCGATGACGTGCGTGACCTGCTCGCGGTCCGGCAGCTTGCCGGCGCTGGCGTTCTGCAGCAGGTGGTCATCTTCGGGGTCGATGTGTACGAGGATGTCACGCACCTCGGGGTGGGCTTTGCGGATGGCTGCATGCACGCTGTCCGATATGCGGTGGCCTTCGGATACCGAGATGTAGGGATCGACCATGATGTGGGTGTCGCACAGCACGCGGTCAGCCATGCGCCGGGTGCGCATGTCGTGACTGCCGACGACGCCCGGCGTTGCGCGGACCGTGCTGCGGATGCGTGCGACCTGGTCAGCCGGGAGGCCCGTGTCGATCAGCTCGCGCATGGCGCGCCAGCCCAGCCGCACACCGATGCGCAGGATCAGAAAGCCGACCAGGGCAGCGGCCAGCGGCTCAAGAAATGGGTAGCCGGCCAGACTGCCGCCAATGCCGACGGCCACGACCAGCGAGGATGCTGCGTCGGAGCGAGCGTGCCAGGCATTGGCTTCAAGCACCGGGGCCTTCAGGCGGCGGCTTGCGGCCAGTGTGAAACGGAACAGCCCTTCCTTGGCGAAGAGTGTGGCAACAGCCATGTACAGCGCGGCCATGTGCAGGGCCGGCGCCTCTTCCATGTGCTGCAGGCGATTGCCCGATGCGAGCAGGAAGCCCAGCCCAACGCCGCACAGCACCAGGCCAAGCAGCAGCGCTGCAGCGGTCTCGAAGCGACCGTGACCATAGGGATGGTCTGCGTCGGCCGGCTCGGCCCCCTGTCGGCCGGCGAACAGCACCAGCAGATCGGTGAACAGGTCGGAGAGCGTGTGCGCAGCGTCGGCGACGAGGCTGAAGGCGTTGGCAAATACACCGACCACGATTTGCCCGACGGCAAGCGCCATGTTGGTGCCTATGGCCACCAGGGTTGCGCGCTGAATGCCCCGGGAACGCTGGCCTTCGTGCGTCTGTGTGCGGTGCAGGGGGGAGGCGCTACGGGCCATGGTGGGCTCTTCGGCGTATAATTGCGGGTTTCGATTCTAGTCTGATCACGGTCATGGGCAAATTGAACGAAATCCTCGGTCTGGCGCGCGAACGCGCCGAACGTCTGGGCCTGCCGTATGCCGGAGCTCTCACGCCGACGGAAGCCTGGGAAGTGCTGCAACATGCGCCGGGCGCGAAACTCGTCGACGTGCGTACGCGGGCGGAGTGGGATTGGGTAGGGCGCGTGCCCGACGCGGTTGAAATCGAGTGGCTGAGTTATCCGGGCAGCGCTCCCAATCCGGTCTTTGCGCAGCAACTGCAGCGCGAAGTGGATTCCGAAGCGCTGGTCATGTTCCTGTGCCGCTCGGGCGGGCGATCGGACAAGGCAGCACGGCTGGCCGCCGAGTCCGGTTATGCCGAAGCCTACAATATCCTCGAAGGCTTTGAGGGCGATCGCGACGCCAACGGCCAGCGCAATCGTGTCGGTGGCTGGCGCCACGCAGGCTTGCCCTGGACTCAGGGCTGATCAGGCATCCGGGAAAATCATGACGCAAGCCATCATCCGCTTTGATCGTTTCAACCAGCTGCAGGACGACGAGGCGCAGGAGCGCATCCTCGCCGCGCGCGCCCGTCTGGGCAGTCGCGCCGTGCTGCTGTGTCACCACTACCAGCGCGCCGATGTGTATCGCCACGCCGACCTCACCGGCGATTCGCTGCGCCTGGCCAAACTCGCCTCGCAAACCGATGCCGAGTACATCGTGTTCTGCGGCGTTCATTTCATGGCCGAAGTCGCGGACATTCTGTCGAAGCCGCAGCAGATGGCCATCCTGCCTGACCTCGCGGCCGGGTGTTCGATGGCCGACATGGCCAGTCTGGCCAAGGTCGAGCGCTGCTGGCGTGAGCTGGCGGAGGTACTCGGTACGCCGGATGAGCTCATCACGCCCGTCACCTACATCAACTCCGCGGCTGACCTGAAGGCCTTCTGCGGCGAGCACGGCGGCATCGTGTGTACGTCGACCAACGCGCCGAAGATTCTCGACTGGGCCTTCGCGCAGCGCGAGAAGGTGTTGTTCTTTCCGGACCAGCACCTGGGGCGCTGGACCGGTCACAAGAAGGGCATCGCTGCCGACGAGATGGTGGTGTGGGACCCTGATCTGGAATACGGCGGCCTCACCCACGAACAGATTCGCAAGGCGAAGATCCTGTTGTGGAAGGGTCATTGCTCGGTGCACCAGATGTTCCAGGAGAGCCACATCCGCCGCTGGCGCATGCAGCACCCGGACGGCTTCGTGATCTCGCATCCGGAGAGCAGCCTCGAGGTGTGCCTCAACTCGGATCACGTCGGTTCCACCGAATACATCATCAACACCATCCAGGCCGCGCCAGCCAATACCAAGTGGTTGGTCGGCACCGAGCTGAACCTGGTCAGCCGCCTGGCTGAGGAGATGCGGCCTGAGGGCAAGATGGTGCAGTTCATGGCGCCCACGGTGTGCATGTGCTCGACCATGCAGCGCATCGACCCGCAGCATCTGGCCTGGGCGCTGGAGAACCTTGCGGACGGAAACGTCGTCAACCGTATCAGCGTGCCCGAGCACGAAGCGGAGCTTGCCCGCCTTGCCCTCGATCGCATGCTGGAGGTGTCCTGAACGGCCCGTTCGCGGGCGCCTCCCTGGCCGCCCGGGTGCGTAAATGAAGCTCAAGGTCTGCACGTACAACATCCACAAGGGGTTTTCCCACTTCAACCGGCGCATGGTCATTCACGATCTGCGTGAGCGCCTGCGTGCGCTCGATGCCGACGTGGTGTTCCTGCAGGAAGTGCAGGGCATGAACCTGCGCCATGAAGCTGCGCACCTGAACTGGCCTGCCAACCCGCAACACGAATTCCTCGCCGACGACCACTGGCACCAGACCGCCTACGGACAGAACGCGCTGTATGACCACGGCCATCACGGCAACGCCATCCTGAGCCGCTTCGACATCGTCTCGTCGTACAACCAGGACGTCTCCGACCATCGCTTCGAGCAGCGCGGCCTGTTGCATTGCGAGGTCGATCTGCCCGGCGGGCCGCAGACTGCGCATTGCTTCTGCGTGCATCTGGGCCTGATTGGCGGTAGCCGGCGGCGCCAGATGGCGGCGCTGGCCGAGCGCATCGAGCGTATCGTGCCGGCGGACGCGCCATTGATCATCGCAGGTGATTTCAACGACTGGCTCAATCGTGCCGAGCCGCAACTGGCGCAACGCCTGGGGCTGGTCGAAGTCTTTCGCGGTCGGCCGGCGCGCAGCTACCCGAGCCGAATTCCGGTGCTGCGGCTCGATCGCATCTATGTGCGCGGCTTCGAGATCGAGTCCGCCGAGGTTCATGCCGGAGCCATCTGGGGCAAGATCTCCGACCACGCCCCGCTCACCGCTTCGCTGGAGCTGGCGGCGTGAGCAGTCTGGTCAGCGGCAACCGCGTGGTGCTGCTGGAAAACGGCGAGGCCTACTTTCCGGATGTGTTGGCCGCCATTGCCGAGGCCACGCGCGAAGTTCACCTGGAAACCTATGTGTTCGAGAACGACGCTACCGGCCGGCGCGTTGCCGACGCCCTGCGTCGTGCGGCCCAGCGTGGCGTGACGGTTCGTGTGCTGGTGGATGGGTTTGGCGCACGCCCCTTCGTCGACAGCATCATGAGCGGCCTGGAGGCCGACGGCGTGCAGGTGCTGGTGTATCGGCGCGAGGTAGGCGGCTGGCGCTTTCGTCGTCACCGGCTGCGCCGCCTGCATCGCAAGATCGTTGCCATCGACGGGCGCGTGGCGTGGGTCGGCGGTATCAACATCATTGATGACATCCGCGATGGCGGCCCGCCGCATCCGCGTTTTGACTATGCCGTGCGTGTAGAGGGGCCGCTGGTCGCGTCCATCGTGCATGCCGTGCGCCACCTGTGGTGGCTGGTGTCCTGGGCTCACCTGCGTGAACGCGGGGCGGCTCCGCGGCGTCCTGCACGCAGACCGAAAACGGTCGGTGACATGCGCGCGGCCTTTGTGGTGCGCGACACCCTCGGACATCGGCGGGACATTGAGGACGCCTATCTGGACGCCATTCACGGTGCGGCCGAAGACATCACCATTGCCTGCGCCTATTTCTTTCCCGGTCGGCTGTTCCGTCAGGCGCTGGTTGATGCCGCCGCCCGTGGTGTGCGCGTGACGCTGCTGCTGCAGGGCCTGGCGGATCACCCGACGCTGGCCTATGCCACGCGTGCCCTGTACCCGTACTTCCTGGGGCATGGCATTCGTCTGTTCGAGTACCACCGCAGCGTTCTTCATGCCAAGGTGGCCGTGGTCGACGGGCGCTGGGCCACGGTCGGGTCGAGCAACATCGACCCGTTCAGCCTGCTGCTGGCGCGGGAGGCCAACGTGGTGGTGGAAGACGCCGGCTTCGCTGCCGAGCTGCGCGAGAGCCTCGGGCGTGCGATGCAGGTCGGCGCCACCGAGCTGCGCCCGGAAGACTGGAAGCGCCTGCCGCGCCTGCGGCGCACGCTGTCCTGGCTGGCCTATCAGTTCGTGCGTCTGGTCGTCGGTCTGGCCGGTTTTCGCGGCCGGCACTGAGCGCCGGCTCAGCTGTGTGGTGATTCGAACAGCCGCGCGTACTCAACCTGGATGCACAGGTCCATCACCACGGCCAGCCCGGCCGCCTCGGCGATGGCTTCGGCCTCGGCGCTGACCAGCCCGAGCTGGATCCACAGACTCTTCGCGCCGATCGCGACCGCGTCCTGCGCGATCGGCGGAATGTCGTCGGGGCGGCGGAAGACGTTGACCATGTCTACCGGGCCCGGAATGTCGCGCAGGCTCGCATAGCACTTCAGGCCATCGATCTCGGTGCACTGCGGATTGACCGGAATGATCGTGTAGCCGCGCTCGCGCATGAACTGGGCGACGTAGTGGCTGGGGCGGTCGGGCTTGTCGGACATGCCGACCACGGCGATGTTGCGCGTGCGCTTGAGCAGGTCGTGCAATTGCTGATCAGTCTGGAGCATGGTCAGGCCTGTGGTTTGAAAGAGCGTCATTCTGACCCGAAAGCCGCGGGCAATGGCGCGCTTGAGGTGCGCGGAACGGCATCCAGTAGCCAGTGCTTCATCCCCCAGGCATGTACTTCAGCGAGTGGCGCGCGCACCAGTTCGAGAGGTGGATCCTGGCCCAGGAAGGCCAGCGCGGCGTGCAGGGCGGCGCTGGGGGGCGTCTTGTTGATGGGGCGAGCCAGTGTCTGCTTCGAGAGTTTGTCGCCAGCGTGATCCAGCACCACCGGAACGTGTGCGTAGCGCGGTGTCGTGAGGCCGAGCGCTTGCTGGAGCGCGATCTGGCGTGAAGTGGACGCCAGCAGATCGGCGCCTCGCACGATGTCCGTCACGCCCGCTTCGAAGTCATCGACGACGACCGCGAGCTGGTAGGCGAACAGGCCATCGGCCCTCAGCACCACGAAATCCCCGACATCGCGCTCCAGGTCTTCATGTTGCGCGCCCTGGATGGCGTCGTCGAACTCCAGTGTGCCCAGTGCCCGCAGCCGCCAGGCGCGCGCCTCACGGCCTGGGGGGAGTCCGGCGCGACAGGTGCCGGGATAGACCCGTGAGCCGTCCGGCGCGAGTGCGGAGTCTGCGAGTTCCTTGCGGCTGCAGGCGCACGGGAAAAGGTGGCCGCCGGCGCGCAGTTGCTCAAAGGCTGCGCGGTAAGCTTCATTGCGATGACTTTGCCACACCGGCGCGGCATCCCACTCAAACCCGAAGCGCTGCAATGTAGTCAGGATGTCTTCGGCCGCTCCCGGCACGCAACGAGGGGTGTCGACATCGTCGATGCGCAGCAACCAGCGCCCGCCGGACGCACGGGCCTCAAACCAGCTCGCTGCCGCTGCGACCAGCGAGCCGAAATGCAGCGGACCGCTGGGTGACGGAGCGAAGCGCCCGGTGTGGCTTGCAGGAGCGGTCATGCCGTCATGATGCATGGGCAAGGCGGGTTTGGGCGGCAGCACGGCGGAGGGCGAAGGTTAGTGTCACAGCGGTCGAAATAGTACGGGGGTTTATCGCAACAACGTCTCGGTTTCGTGCGTTTTGGTGAGTTTTCGGGAGGGGTGGAATTGGTACGATCTTCGGTTTATCCGCCGTCCGTTGATGCGGCCGGACTGCGCTCCATTCTGCGGGAAGCCTGTTGTGATGCATTTGATCCGTTGCCTGTTGTTTTACGTTGCTTTGGCCTGGTGCGCCGTCTGCGCCGCAGGCGACTGGCAATACGTCGTGAAGCCGGGCGATACGCTGATCGGAATCGCCGACCAGTATCTGCAGCGGCAGCACGATTGGCCAAAACTGCAGGCCGCGAACCAGGTGGCGGATCCCCGACGGCTCATGCCGGGCGAATTCATCCGCATCCCGCTGCATCTGTTGCGTCTGGAAGCCGCATCGGCAACGGTGATTCACGTGCGCGGCCGCGTCAAGCGCGTCCGCGGCGCGCTTTCCAGCGAAGTCGTGTTGGGCGACATGCTGAGGTCTGGCGACGAGCTGCTTACGGAGAGCGACAGCAACGTCAGTCTGCGCTTTGTCGACGGATCTCGTCTGCTGGTTTCGGAGCACAGCCGGTTGGTGTTCACGAAGCTGAGCCGCTATCGCGGCACGGGCATGGCAGAGACGGTCATCCGGCTCGATGAAGGCGATCTGGAGAGCCGGGTCGAGACGCAGCGTGCGCCGGCCGGCCAGTACCGCATCGAGAGCAAAGCGCTCAATCTCGGCGTGCGCGGCACGCGCTTCAGGGCGGAAGTGGCGGCTGACGGCACGGCTCGCAGTGGGGTGTTGCAGGGCAGGGTTGCCGCAACCGCCGAGCGAGTCGCCCAGCCGGTCGTGCTGGACGCCGGGTTCGGCACGCTGGCGCGCCCCGGGCAGGCGCCTGCAGCGCCGATCAAACTGGCTCCGGCACCGGACTTGAGCGGGTTGCCAGGCAAGATCCAATATCTGCCCGTACGGCTTTCGTGGCCGCGCTCGTCGCAAGCGGCGCGCTGGCGGGCGCAGATATTCCCGATCGACAATGAAGATGCGCTGTTGCTTGATGCCGTGCTCGATGCGCCTTCGACGAGCTGGACGGATCTGCCCGACGGGCAGTATCGGCTGCGTGTGCGCGCCGTGATGGAGAACGGCCTGGAAGGCCTCGAAAGCCTGCATGACTTCGAACTGGCTGCCCGGCCCGAGGCACCGCTGGCGTTGGCTCCGCAGGCCGGGCAGCGGATGCGTGGTGACAACGTGACGATGCGCTGGGCGCAGCCACATGGCGTCGCCGTCTATCGATTGCAGCTTGCCGGGAACGCGGAGTTTGATCCGGTGCTGGTCGATCTGCCGGACTTGCGCAAGAACCAGGCACGCATTGATCTTCCCCCGGGTGATTACTTCTGGCGCCTCGCGAGCATCGACGGCAAGGGGCATCAGGGGCCGGTGGGTCCGACGCATGTCTTCAGCCAGATGTTGTTGCCTGAAGGTCCGGCGCTTGGGGCAAGCGAAGTGCAGGAGGACGCCACGGTGCTGCAGTGGCATGCCAGTGAGCCCGGGCTGACGTGGCGGGTGCAGGTGGCCCGCGATGCCGACTTCGCAGACCTGATTGCGGAGGCGGAGGTGCGCGAACCCCGCTTCCGTCTTGAGACCGGTGCTGAGCGGATGGTGCATGTGCGGGTGCAAGCCATTGATCAGGACGGTGTAGCCGGGCCCTTTGGCGTGCCGCAGCAGATCGAACGGCCGTCCGATTCCGAGCCCTGGTGGTTGATGATTCTGCCGATTCTGCTGGTGCTCTGAGCATGCAGCGGGCACGGGCGTTGCGACCCTGGGTGAGGCGTTTTCTCGACAGCCCCTGGTTGATGCTGACAGTGCCGTTGCTGGTGGTGTTGCTGGCGGCAAGCAGCGCGTTCTTCTCCCGAGTGGAAGGATGGCTGCAGGACTCGGTGCATGAGCTGGCGGTGCCCGCCCGGTCCTTTGATGACGTGCTGCTGATTGCCATCGACGACGCATCGCTGGCTGAGCTGAAGCCCTATCTGGGCGCCTGGCCGTATCCAAGAAGCATCTATGCCTTGCTGCTCGACTATCTCGGCGAGATGCAGGTGCGCGCCATCTTCTTCAATATCCTCTATGCCGATGCACGCGAAGGGGATGAAGCCTTCGCGGCCGCGCTGGGGCGCCATCCCGAGGCTGTGCTGGGGGCCGCCGCCTTGCGCGGTCGTGGCGGGCTGGAGGGCGCATCCGGTTTGCCCGAGGGCGTGCTCTGGCGTCAGCCCGGGTTGTCGCCGGTGCCGTCGATGCCGTGGGGCGCGGTCGCCCTGCCGGCACCGATGCTGCGGGGATGGGAAGGGCTGCCGCGTGTCGGGGTGCTCTCCGTCGAATATGACCCGGATGGTGTTTTGCGCCGGGTGCCCTTGCTGCACCGGATCAACGACGGTTATCTGCCGTCTGCCGTGCTGGCCACCTTGCAGCAGGATGCCGAGCAGCCCGTGCTGGAGCGGGCCGCGGCCGGTGGGTTGATCGTGAATGGCAGGCATTGGCCGGTGGCGGAGAACGGGTCGGTCAGGCTGTTGTTCCCGCCCAACGTCGAGGCTGTGCAGCTGTTGTCGTTCTCGACGCTGGTGAAGGCTGCGCTCGGCAAGCCCGGCTCTGCCCTCGACCCGGAGCGCCTGCGTGGCAAGACGATATTCCTTGGTCAGACTGCGCTGTTTGCGGACCGCGTCAATACGCCGAGCGGCGTGATGAGCGGGACACAGTTCTGGGCGCTGGCGCACGGTGCGTTGCAGAACGGACATTTTCTGGCGCCGCCTTCCCCCGTATGGAACGGCGTATTGCTGGCCTGCGGGCTGCTGCCGTTCGGATTGGTCCTGGTGTGCCGTGAATCGTCGCGCAGGCGATGGCTGTGTGTGCTCGGCAGTGCCGTGTCGGCGTGCGTCTTGATCATCGGCCTGCATCTGGCGTTGCTGAACGGGCAACAGGAAAGCTGGCTGGCGCTGCCCCTGCTGGTCGTGTTCATGACGTCGTTGCTGACGATGTATTGCCTGCTGCATCGCCGCGTGCGTCAGGCGGTGGCGGTCGAGCAGGAGAGCGAGCAGCAGCGACAGTTGCTCGGGCTCGTGTCGCACGAGCTGAAGTCGCCCCTGGCGGCGATCGACCTCACCTTGCAGAACCTGGCGCGTCTGGACGGCGTGCCGCCCGAGATCCATGCGCGCCACCAGCGGCTGCATCGGGCCAGCCGGCGTCTGCAGGGCTTGATCGACGAGTATCTCAATGCCGATCGGCTGGCGGGCAGTGACCCTGTTGCAGCAGGCGAGCGCTTTGATCTGCGCGGGGTGGTTGAAGAGGCGGTCAGGTTGAGCGCCGAAATGGCCGGACGGCCGAACATCGCCACGGCGTTGCCGTCGGTGCCTGCAATGATGCGCGGAGACCGCAAGTACATGCTGACCGCGCTGAGCAATCTGATCGATAACGCCGTCAAGTATTCGCCGTCGAATGCACCGGTCAGCGTCGCGCTTGCCGGTGATGGACGCGACTGGTCGCTCAGCGTGCGTGACGAGGGTTGCGGCGTTCCGGAGCAAGATCATGCGCGCATTTTCGAGCCCTATTACCGTGCTGAGGGGGTCCAGCAACCCGGCAACGGTCTGGGTCTGGCGCTGGTGCGCCAGATCGTTACGGCGCACGGTGGAAAGGTCGGGGTGAGGAGTTTGCCCGGGCAGGGGGCGAGTTTCGTAATGCATATTCCGATGGATGGAAAGTCTTGATATGGTCGGGCTATGAGTTCAGATGAGTATTCATGTGCGAGTGAGGCGGACGGCCTGACGTCCAGATCGAAGCCGGGAGATGGCATCAGCGTATGTGTCGTCGAGGACGATGAAGACCTGCGTGAAGAACTGGTTGCCGGGCTGGGCGACTTCGGTTTCGAGGTGCGCGGTTTTCACGATTCGACGGGCTTGTACCGCGGTCTGCTGGCCGGGCCGTGTGACATCGTCGTGCTCGACGTGGGGCTGCCGCGCGAGGATGGCTTTGCGGTGGCGGCTTCGCTGCGCGAGATCCGTGACATGGGCATCGTCTTCTTCACCGGCCGCGGTTCCACTGAAGATCGCGTGCGCGGTTTGATGCAGGGGGGCGATGCCTACCTCGTCAAACCGGTGGATCTGCGCGAACTGGTGGCCACCCTGGTCAGCGTGCGCCGTCGTATGGCGAGCGTGGCGGTATCGGCGGTCGGTGAGGAAGTCTCCCCGGAGGCAACTGCGGGCTGGGCGCTGGCGCCGGATGGCTGGTCCTTGCTTGCGCCGCGTAGCGTGCTCGTGCCGCTGACCTCGCTTGAGCGCAGCCTGTTGCAGTATCTCTTCGAACACGCGGGCGAAGTGGCCTCGCGTGACAGCCTGATCCAGGCCCTCGGGCATCGGCTCGACTACTACGACAATCATCGCCTGGACGTGCTGGTCAGCCGTTTGCGTCGCAAGGTGAAACGCGAGGCGGGCAGCGAACTGCCGCTGCGGGCCGTGCGCGGGCACGGTTTCATCCTCTCCCTGTAGGGGGCGTTGCGGTCCGGAACACATGTTTCCGGCATCCGTTTCACCCTTCTCAGGGGGGCTCCTGTCGTCTTCGTGCGACATCAGTTCAATGGTTTTTAAGCGGTAAACGGGCTCGGCGTGGCTGTTTTCACGCCGCTTTGTGAGTCTGCTGTCAGGAACGAGAGCTTCGGTCAGTCATCGACGGTGAACGTGACCCAGCGGAATAGCACGAGTTCATAAACTCCGCGCTGCTTCCGGGGGGTCCATTGCTTTCGCCGTACGCGGATTGAGAACAGCGTGGAACGCCATCGGACGCCGTGACCCAGGTCACGGCGTTTTTGTTTTTTCACGCCACGCGAGCCGCCATGAGACACCAATGCCCATCGTCCCTGAGTTCCATCAGGAACCTTGCCCCGCCCCGAACCACCAGTCTGTGGCAAGAGTTCACGACTGCGCTGCGTGGCAAGGTGCCGGCGTTGCTGCTGGCCTCGGCCCTGGGCTTGTCCACGTCGGCTGCGCTGGCGGAAGTGTCGCTGACGACGGCCTACACGGATTCGTCCACCGCCTATTCCGGTGATGTACGCACGCTGCGTATCACCGTCACCAACTCGGCGGTGATCGAGGTTACGGATGGCGCGCTGGCCGTTCCGGGCGGCAGTTTCGTGCTGCCGCCGGAGTTCGAGATCGCGGCGCTGCCCAATCCTCAGAGCACCTGCGGTGCTCCGGTCGTGGTGGCAGGCGGGCGCAATGTCGAGTTCACGGGCGCCACCATTCCGGCAGCCAGTGCTGGCATCAACGGCACCTGCTCGGTCGAGGTGGACGTACGCATCGCGGTGAATCCGCCGTCGACCACTTCCTACACCTCGGCAGTCAATGCCGGCTGGTTCACTGGAGACGAGGGCGGCACGCCGGTGAGCAACGCCGGCAACGCCGAGATCGGCCTGACCGTCGGCCCGCTCGGCACGCTGTCGGTGAGCAAGAGCTTCAACCCGACCACCATCCGGATGGGCGACACGAGCGCCATCAGCATCACCGTCAGCAATCCCGGCTCCCGGCCGCGTGCGACCACGATCACCGGGCTGGCGGAGAACCTGCCGACCAACGTCAGCGGAACCGGCACGGTGACGGGCGGCACCTGCGGCGCGGGTACGGCCGACGGAACCACGGGCAACGTCACGATCACGCTGGACGCCGGGCATACGCTGAATCCCGGCGAGTCGTGCACGGTGACCTGGGAAGTGCGCGGCAACGCCGCCAACGGCAACACCTCAAGCAACACCAATACGGTACCGGCCAACGCCGTCGCCAACGACCGCAACATGGGCCACAGCGCCGCCACGGCCGGCATCACCGTGCAGTCGCCGGTGACGCTCGGCAAGAACTTCGAGTACGACAGCGTGCGGCCCGATGAGCCGGTGCGCATGACCATCACGCTGCCGAACCGCTCGGACAACGATGCCAGCGTCAGCTTCACCGACAACCTGCCCGCGGGCATGGTGGTGTCCACGCCCAACGGCCTGAGCGTGCAGGAATGCGGCGCAGGTGTGGTGACGGCTGACCCCGGCACGAGCACTGTCAGCCTCGCCGGCGGCACTGCGCTGGCCAACACCACCTCGACCGGCACGCGCTGCACGGTGCAGGTGGATGTGCAGGCCGCCGGTCCGAACACCGATGCCGGCAACATCGTTCCCTACACCAACACCATCGCGCACGCCGACTGGTCGCAGACGCTGCCGGACATCGGCCTGATCTCGGGCCAGACCGGCTCGGCCAGCGACGACGTCACGGTGTTCAATGAATTCACCGTGCACAAGACCTTCGTCGGTCCGCAGGGCGAGGCCTTGAGTTCGGTCGGCCCCGTGCCGGGCGATCTGGTGCGCTTCCGCGTTGCGTTGCGCAACTATTCGGCGGCCGTCGTGAGCGGTGTGAGCGTGACCGACGTGTTGCCGCAGACGGGTGGTGCGCAACTGCGGGTGGCCACCAGTGCCACCCTCGGCGGAACCGATCCGCTGACGACTTGCGGCGGGTCGCCGGTATTCCCTGTGGATGGCGCGACCACCGCCGTGTTCTCCGGGCTTACGGTTCCGGCCGGTAGCGGCGCGCAGAACGGCGCGTGCTACGTCGAATTTCACGCACTGGTCCCGGCCAACTGGCCATCGGGCGCGAACATCAGCAACGACCTCAGCACCCAGCCCAATGCCGGCATTGACTGCACCTCAGGCGACTGCACGGTGCAGGTCGGCGGGCAGAACCAGTCGGTGCTCGTGGCCTCGGCCGTCAGCGCCCAGCATCTGCGCGTTGCCAAGGGCTTCTCGCCGAGCCCGGCCACACAGGGTCAGGCCTCGGTGCTGACCATCACCTTGTTCAACAATGGCTTCTGGGATCTGGAGTCCGTCGGCGTCATCGACGAGCTGCCGCAGGACACCAGCGGCGGCACCGGTCAGCTGGTCGTCGCGCCGCTGCCCGGCGCGGCCACGACCTGCAGCGGAACGCCGGTCTATGCCTATCTCGACGGGCGCACGGAATTTCGAGTCAGCGGCCTCACCGTTCCCGCGCGCGGCTCGTGCCGGGTTTCGGTGAACGTGGTCGGTGCGCTGGCCGGCAGCTACCCCAACGTGATTCCACCCGAGAACGTCGAGGCAACGGATGCGCGCGACGGCCGCTCCGTCGTGCCGGCTGAGGCCGCCGAATCCACGCTGGTGGTGACCCCCACCTTTGCGGTGACCAAGAGCTTCTCGCCCGGCACCGTGGCCCCGGACGGCGGTGTCTCGCGCGTCACCATCACGGTGAGCAACAACGGTGGCGCCGCGCTTACCGGCATGAGCGTGGTCGACCCGCTCGCCGGCACCGGTCTGCTGGTGGCCGAGTCTCCCGCCGCCAGCACCACCTGCGCGGGCCCGGTGGCCATCACCGCGACGGCCGGCACGACCGAAGCACGCCTGGAAGGCGCGCAGGTGCCTGCGGCGACTTCGTGCACTTTCTCCTTCAACGTCGTCACGGATGGCTCGCTGGGCACCAACCCCAGCGTCAATACCTTGCCGCCGGGTGCCGTCACGGCCGACGGCGGGCTGGAAACGAACACTTCCACCGAGGCTCAGCTGAGCAAGCTGGGCGGCGCCGGATTGCCGTTCGTGCAGAAGGGCTTTGCACCCGACACGCTGACGACGCTCGGCGAGACCTCGTTGCTGACGATCACCATCAACAACAACGAACCGGGCGCAGTCGAACTTACAGGCGCCGGCCTGGTGGATGACATGCCGGCGGCCATCGAGGTGGCTGCGCCGCTGCAGGCGAGCACCACCTGCGCCGGCGGGGTGGTGAGCGCGGTCCCCGGCAGCAGCCGGATCGAGTTGTCGGACGCCACCATTGCCGCTGGCAGCAGTTGCGAGATCAGGGTCAACGTCAGCCTCAATCGCACCGGCACGCATACCAATACCGTGCAGCCGGGCTGGCTCACCAACGACCAGAACGTGACCAACAGCAACACCTTCCCGGCCAACCTCGGGACGGTGGCGCGCGCCGGCGTGGACAAGTCTTTCTCGCCGGTCAGCGTGGCGTCGGGCGAGCCGTCGCTGATGACCATTCGCGTTACCAACCGCGGCGCCATCCGGTTGTCGAATCTGAGCATCGTCGATGACCTGACGCTGGTGCCGGGCCTGGTGCCGGCGAATCCGCACAACGCCAGCACCACTTGCGGCGGCGTGCTGGCAGTGACGCCGACCCGGATCGAACTGAGCAACGGCACAGTGCAGGCCGACTCGTCCTGCGTAGTCACCGTCGAAATGACGGCCGACAGTTCCGGCACCTACGTCAACACGCTGCCGCCGGATTCGGTGACGGTGGATGAAGTGGTGCTGATCCCGCCGGGTGAGCCGGTGACCGGCACGCTGGAGGTGCGTGATCCGCTGACGGTGACCAAGAGCTACGCCAACCCGCAGCGCCTGGTGAACCAGGCCAACCGCCTCACCATCACCATCAGCAACCCCAACGACTCGGCAATCACCGACGTCCGGCTCACGGATACCTATCCGCAAGGCAGCTTCAACACCACCACGCCGAACGCAGTGGCGAACTGCACGAGCGGCACGAATGGTGTCGTGACGGCCACACCTTCGGGTAACTTCGTGCGCCTCACCGGTGCGACGCTGGCGGCCAACGGCAGCTGCACCATCGCTGTGGATGTGCTGAGCAATGCTTCGGGCACCTATCTCAACACCATCCCGGAATCCGCGGTGCAGAGTGCCGAGGGTGCGACCAATACCAACCCGGCGCAGGACCAGTTCGTGGTCCCTGAGCCGCCGACGCTGGGCAAGTACTTTGACCCGGTGCAGATCCCGGTTGCCGGGACGTCCACGCTGCGCATCCTGCTAGGCAACGAAAACGATTCGCCGATCACGCTCACCGCGCATCTGAACGACGATCTGCCGCAGACGCCGGGCGCGATGACGGCGACCGGCATCAATGCCGGGGCCACCACCTGCACGATGGGCTCGATTTCGCTGCTCGATTCCGGTGCCGGTGCCAACACGCGCATCCGTTATGCCAGCGGCGCCACGATCCCGGTTGGCGGCTGCGTCATCGCCGTCGATGTCACGGCTAGTGCGCCGGGCCAGTACAACAACCTGATCCCGGCCGGTGAGCTGGAAACCAGCGTCGGCCCGAACCCGGAGCCGGGCACGGCCGTGCTGGCCGTGAGTACCAACCATGCCGTCACCGGCAAGGTGTACATGGACGAGAACGACAACGGTGCTGCCGAATCGGCAGAGCCGGGCGTTTCCGGCCAGGTTGTGGAGCTGTGGGAGCACGACGGGGGTCAGTACGTGCTGCGTGAGAGCACGGTGACGGACAGCCTGGGCAACTACGCTTTCCTCGAACTGCCCGACGGCCTGTATCAGGTGCGGCAACCCAATCAGCCACCGAACACGATCAACGGCCAGACGACTGCCGGCAGCGCAGGTGGCACGGCAAGCAGTGTCGCCAGCGTGCCCAGCACGATCACCGGCATTGAGCTGACCGGCGCCGGCGTCACGCCGATGCTGGCCACCAGTAACAACTTCGGCGAGCTGGAGTACGGCCGTATTGCCGGCAAGGCCTTCGTCGATACCAACAACGACGGCACGCAGCAAGGCACCGAGTCGCCGCTGCCGGGTGAAGTCATCCGGCTGCAGCGTCTTGTCGGCCCGGACTGGCTGGATGAGGCGCAGACCGTTACCGGCGCCGATGGCAGCTATGAGTTCGCCAATCTGGAGCCGGGCACCTACCGCGTGCTCCAGCCGAACCAGCCCGAAGGCACGGCCAACGGCCAGACCACCGCCGGCACCGGCAGCACGACGTCGGGCGTTCCGAGCAACCCGAACACGCCTGACGTGAAGAGCCAGATCGAAGGCATCGTGCTGGGCTCGGGCGAGGCTTCGCTCGGCAATGACTTTGCCGAGATGTCGGCCACTCGCAGCGTGACCGGCCGCGTCTTCCTCGACTACGACGGCAACGATCTGCTCAATGGCGTGGACCACGGCATCGGCGGCTTGCCCGTGACGCTGACCGGCAACGACATCAACGGCAATCCGGTTTCGCTGAACACCACTACCAACCCCGACGGCAGCTACGCCTTCACCGGCGTGCCCGAGGGCAACAACTACACCATCACCCAGCCGGGCCAGCCCGACGGTGCGACCAACAAGAACCCGGTTGCCGGTACCACCGGCGGTTCGCCGGCCCATACCCCGAGTTCGAGCGAACTCACGGGCGTGAATCTTTCCGGCACCAATCGCGTTTCGGGCGAGAACAACTTCCCGAAAGTGCCGGACAACGATGCGCCTGACCTGACCATTGCCAAGTCGCATTCACCGGCCACTTTCGGTGCCGGCTCGAGCACGGGCTTCTACACCATCCAGCCGGGCAACATCGGCCTGTCGGATACCAGCGGCGTGATCACCATCGTCGACACGCTGCCCGGTGGCATCACCGCGCTGGGTGTGCCGAGCGGCAATGGCTGGGAGTGCGGCGTGTCGGGTCAGATCGTGACCTGCACCACGGCGGCCGTGATTGCGGCCGGCACCCCGGGTGAGCCGATCACGCTGCGTGTCGAGGTGGCCGAGTCCGTGCTGGATCAGATGCTGCTCAACACCGTCACCATTTCCGGCGGCAACGAGCCGCCTGATTTCACCAGCAACAACACGGCCGAAGACCCGACCGAGGTGCTGAACCGTTCGTCCGTGTCGGGCAAGGTCTGGCGCGACGTCAATCACGACCGGGTCTTCGATTCGGGCGAGCCGCGCGTGCCGGACTGGACTGTCGAACTGTGGCTCAACGGCGTGCAGGTCGGCTCCACCACGACCGACGAGCAGGGCGAGTACAGCTTCAACAACCTGGCGCCGGGCAGCGGCTACGACATCCGTTTCCGCGAGCCGAGCACCGGCATGGTGTTCGGGCGACCGGTGCCCAATGAGCGTGGTGTGAGCTACACGCCGGGCGCTGTCGATCCGTCGGCCAACCCGGGCGGTGCCGACAACGGTGGCGGAACGCTGAGCGAGCTCACGCTGGCGCCGGGTGCGAACGTGGTCGAGCAAAGTCTTCCGCTCGACCCGGCCGGCGTGGTGTACGACGCCGTGACCCGTCAGCCGGTGCCGGGTGCGGTGGTGACCATCGAAGGGCCGGGTGCCTTCAACCCGGCCGACCACCTGGTCGGCGGTGAGGCGGGTCAGAACTTCACGACCGGTGTCACGGGCTTCTACCAGTTCCTGCTTACGCCGAGTGCGCCGGCCGGCGTCTATACGCTGACCGTCACCGTGCCGCCGGCGTATGTGCCGGGCGTATCCACGATCATTCCGGCGTGCGCCAACACGCCGTCGATCGGTGCCGTGCCTTCGCCCGCACTGGTTACGCTGTCCAACGAGGCGCCGTCGTCGGGCACCACGCAGCACGAACCGCTGACCTGCGAAGCGGCGATCTCGGGTACCGCGACCACCACGCAGTATTACCTGACGTTCAACCTGACGCCGGGTACCTCGGCCGATGTGCTGAATAACCACATCCCGCTCGATCCGGTGCTCGAAGGTGCCATCCGCATCGTCAAGACGACGCCGCTGGTGAACATCGTCAAGGGTGGTCTGGTGCCTTACACCATCACCGCAACCAACACCCTGAGCGCGACGCTCTCGGGCATCGACGTGGTCGACCAGATCCCGCCCGGTTTCCGCTATCGCAGCGGCAGCGCCAGCGTGCGCCACGGCAGCAGCAGTGTCTTCGTGCCGGTCGAGCCGCGTGCGCAGAACCGCCTGCTGAGATGGCGTGACATGAACTTCGCGGCGGGCGAAACCAAGACCTTCCGCGTCGTGCTGGTGGTGGGTGCCGGTGTGGGTGAGGGTGAGTACACCAACCTCGCCTGGGCCATGAACCAGCTGGTCGAGGAGCGCGTGTCCAACGTCGGCTCGGCGTTGGTGCGGGTCATCCCCGATCCGGTGTTCGACTGCTCCGACATCATCGGCAAGGTCTTCGACGACCGTAACGCCAACGGCTACCAGGACGAAGGCGAGCCGGGCATCCCGAATGTGCGTGTCGTCACCGCGCGTGGCCTGCTGGTCACGGCTGATGCCGATGGTCGCTTCCACGTCTCGTGCGCGGTGATCCCGCAGCGTGATCGCGGCAGCAACTTCGTCATGAAGCTCGACGAACGCACGCTGCCGTCCGGTTACCGCATCACCACCGAGAACCCGCGTGCCGTGCGCGCCACGCGCGGCAAGCTCACCAAGCTCAACTTCGGCGCCACGGTGCACAAGGTCTTCCGCATCGAGGTCGATCAGCGTGCCTTCGGTGAAGGCGAGGCGCTCGCGCCGGACTGGGCCGGCAAGCTCAAGAGCCTGATGCCGGCGCTCTCTGCACAGCCCTCGGTCGCCCGTCTGGCCTATCGCGTGGCTGCCGGAGAGGACGCAAAGCAAGTGCAGAAGCGGCTCGACGGCCTGCGCCACACGCTGACCGAGGCTTACCGCGAGCAGGAGGACGAAGGCCCACCCCTGATTGTTGAAACGGAACTCATCGATGTCGCGGCCAGCGCGCAAGGAGAGCGGAAATGAAAGCGCATCGCGTACATCGTGCCATGCCGTACAAACTGACTGTCGTAGCCACGCTTGCGGCTCTGTCGGCCTGGCCGGCACTGGGGGTCGCGGCGCAGGAAGGCGCGCAGGAGCCTGAAGGCAAGCGCGTCGATAACCGGCGGGTCGAACCGCGGGGTGTCACCTCGCCGGTCGAGCGGCAGAGTGAAGTGCTGTGGCCGCTGCCGTCCGGCGTGACGCGCAGTGATCTGGCGGCGATGCGTGCCGCAGCTGCGCCGGAGCAGCCCCCGCAACAACAATTGGAGCTCGACGAAGGGCGTGGCGCAGCGGCGTTCAGCTCCGGCGATGCCGAGTTGACGCCCGAAGCGCGCACGGTGCTCGATGGGCTGCTGAACGATCTGCGCGGCAAGGCGAACATTCGTCTGGCGGTGACGGGTCATACCGACAGCCAGCGTCTGTCACCGCGGGCGCGGGAGCGCTTCGGCAGCAACCAGGGGCTGTCCGAGGCGCGTGCGCTGGCGGTGGCCGAGTACCTGCGTGGGCAGCTTGGTCTGGCGGCCGAGGCCATCAGTCTGGCCGGCTTCGGGCCGGATCGCCCGGTGGCCGACAACGCCACGCCTGAGGGCATGGCGCGCAACCGGCGCGTCGAGATCTCGGCGTGGTATGCCGATCAGCCCGTTGCTTTGCCCTCTGGTCAGCAAAGTACATGCGCTGCAGAAGGCTCGATTGACCTCCCGTTTCGCGTGACCGTCGACGGCGAGCCAATGAGTCTCGATGGCGAACGTGGCGGCATGAGTGAGGCGGATCGTCAGCGCTGCACCGACGTTGCGCTGGCGCAGGCCGACATCCAGATCAAGTACGACGATCTGGCTGCCCGTCCGTCGCTCAACGTGTGGGTCGAAGAGGATGTGGCCGAGCGCGGCAGCACGGTGCATTTCCGTGGTTACGCCAACTATGTGGCGTGGATCGAGCGCGCCGAGCTGCGCCTGTTCCATGCGGGTGAGGCGCCCCAGGGCAAGCCGACCGCAGTTTTGCCGCTGGGCTGGGAAGAGCCGCTGGCGTGGTCGGTGCCGGCGCGCGACGAGGACGGGGCGATATTCCCCACCGGCGATCTGCGCGATGCGGATTACCAGTACGTGCTGCGCGTGTATGACAGCGCCGGCCGTTACGACGAAACCGCCATCAAGACGCTGACGGTTTCGTCCAAGCCGCGTCCTCTGGCCGATCGCGACGTGGACGCACGCGAGGCACTGACCGGTTGGGGTGAAAACGCGCTGTCCCTGCGCAACATCCCGGTGCGCGGCGGCACGGTTACGGTGAGCGGTACCCGTCTGGCCCAGGGGCAGAGCGTGCATGCGCTGGGGCTGTCGGTGCCGGTGGATGGCGATGGCCGCTTCGTGGTGCGCCAGATCATGCCGTCCGGCCCGCATTCGGTCGAAGTGCGTGTGGATGAGGCCAACGGCGATTCGGCGCTGTTCCGCCGCAACGTGTCGATTCCGGATGACGATTGGTTCTACGTCGCCGTCGGCGATCTGACGATCGGTCGCAACGCCGTCAATCACCGCGACAACGCCGAGCTGATTACCGGCGACGACGACCACTATCGCAACGAAACCTATGTGGATGGCCGTGGCGCTTTCTACCTCAAGGGCAAGATCAAGGGCGAGTGGTTGCTGACCGCCGCCGCCGACACCCGCGAACAGCCGTTCAAGCATCTGTTCTCGAACTTCTCGTCGAAAGACCCGCGTTACCTGCTGCGCAACATCGACCCCGACGCCTATTACCCCGTGTATGGCGACGACAGCACGACGGTGGATGACGCCCCGACGCAGGGCAAGTTCTACGTGCGGCTCGAACGTGGCGATTCGCAGGTGATGTGGGGCAACTTCCACACGTCCTGGTCGGGCAGCGAATTGGCGCAGTATTCACGCGGCCTGTACGGCGCACGCGGCCGCTACGTGTCCGAAGAGGCGACCAGTTTCGGCGAGCGCCGTACGCACGCTGAAGTGTTCGCGGCCGATCCGGGCACCTTGCCCGCCCGCGAGGAGTTCCGCGGCACCGGCGGCTCGCTGTACTACCTGCGCAACCAGGACATCACGGTGGGTTCCGAGCGCGCCTGGATCGAAGTACGCGACCGCGACTCCGGTCTGGTGCTCGAACGCCGCATGCTCACGGCCGGTCTGGACTACGACGTGAGCTATCTGCAGGGCCGTTTGATGCTGGAAAGCCCGCTGCCCTCGACCGGCAGCGCCAGCGGTCTGGTGCAGACTTCGCCATCGTCCGGCAACCCGCTGTATCTGGTGGTCAGTTACGAGTACGTGCCCGGCGTCGAGAAGGTCGATAGCCTGGCCGTCGGTCTGCGCGCCAGCCATTGGCTCAATGATCACGTGATGCTGGGCGTTACCGGCTTCCGCCAGGGTGAAGGTGAAGCTCGCCAGACCCTGAAGGGCCTCGACATCACCGTGCGCGTGGCAGCGGGCACCACCCTGAAGGCCGAATTCGCGCGCTCGACCGGCGCAGCCGGCACGCTGACCTCATCGGTCGATGGCGGCTTCGGCTTCCAGGACAGTCTGGCAGGCGGCAGCGATGTATCGGCCGATGCGCGTCGCATCGAGGCGCGCATCGATCTGGCCGAGGTAACGGAAGACACGAACGGATCGGTGACCGCCTACTGGCAGGATCGCGAAGCGGGGTACAGCGGTCCGGGGCAGATCTCGGTAGCGGGTGAAGCCGTGACCCAGGTTGGCGTGCGCGCCGAAGTCGACGTGACCGACGCCGACCGCGTGACGGTCAAGGCCGACCAGCGCGAAGGCGACATCCAGGATCGCCACAACGTCGAGCTCGCCTGGCAGCATCGCGTGACCGAAGAATGGGCGGCCTCCATCGGCGTGCGTCAGGACGAGCGCGACAACAAGGCGCCCGGCCTGATCGCCAGCCCGACGCTTGCGCAGCAAGGGCGGCGTACCGACGTAATCGGTCGCGTCGATTACCAGCCATTGACGGAAGACGGCACCGTTGCAGACTGGGCGACCTACGCCTACGTGCAGGGCACGGTGGCGAAGTCGGGCGAGCGCGACGACAACAACCGCGTCGGTGCCGGCGGCAGCGTGCAGGTCAATGACCGCGTGCGCCTGCGTGCCGAAGCCTCCGGGGGCGATGGTGGCCCGGGGGGACTGCTCGGTGCTGACTACCGCATCAGTGATCGCAGCAATGCCTACCTGAACTACGTGATCGAAACCGAAGACCCGGAATACGCCTGGCGTGGCCGTCACGGTTCGTGGGTTACGGGCGCGGATTATCGTGTCAGCGAAACGGCCAGGGTGTTCGGCGAGAACCGCTACACCCACGGTGCCGGTCCGCAGGGCCTGACCCACGCCTTCGGTGTGGATCTGGCGCCGACCGACCGCTGGACCATGGGCGCGACCTTCGAAACCGGTCGCATCACCGACCCGCTGGCGGGCGACTTCAAACGCCGCGCGCTGGGGCTGTCGATCGGCTACAAGCATGATCGGGTGCGCTACGCCGGCAGTGTGGAGTTCCGCCGTGACGAGTCCGACTTCGGCGTGGGCCGAACCTGGCTGATGCGCAACTCGCTGGGCTACCAGCTTGATCCGTCGTGGCGCCTGATCGGCAAGTTCAACCTCTCGCGCAGCAGCAACAGCGGAGCCAACTTCTGGGACGGCGATTTCCACGAGATCGTGCTCGGTGCAGCCTATCGCCCGATCAACAACGACCGCTGGAACACGCTGTTCAAGTACACCAACTATCACAACGTGCCGTCCTCCGGGCAGCGCTCGCCCAGCGGTGGCTCGGCAGACTACGCGCAGCGCAGCCAGGTGCTGTCGGTCGATACGGTGTGGGATTTCCGTCCGTGGCTGTCGCTGGGCGCGAAGTATGGTGTGCGGATCGGTGAGCTCAAGTTCACCAACCCCGACAGCGAGTGGTTCTCGAGCCGCGCCGATCTGCTGGTGTTGCGGGCAGACTGGCACTTCGTGCGCGAGTGGGATGCGGTGGT
This sequence comes from Pseudazoarcus sp. NS36, assembly GCF_059703705.1. Taxonomy (NCBI): domain Bacteria; kingdom Pseudomonadati; phylum Pseudomonadota; class Betaproteobacteria; order Rhodocyclales; family Zoogloeaceae; genus Pseudazoarcus; species Pseudazoarcus sp. NS36. The sequence goes on from NZ_BAAKJA010000006.1 coordinate 39,534, forward strand.
CGAGTGGCGCAAGCTGCGTGCCGACGAAGCGGAAGATGCGCGTGCCGGCTTCCTGCTGGGGGTGTATCGCCATGTCGGCGAGCACGTGAAGGTGGGCGTGGGTTACAACTTCACCACCTACTCGGACGACCTGACCGACTTGTCCTACCGCAGTCGTGGCTGGTTCCTGAACGTGCTGGCGACGTTCTGAGCGGCGAAGACGGAGCGGCCTGCTGAACGCAAATGGGCGCCGGAACATCCGTTCCGGCGCCCATTTCCTGTGTTGTGTGAGGCATTCCGAAGATACAGACAAAAAGGCCTCTGATCGTCGATCAGAGGCCTTTTGCAATCACGAGAAGGGGCGAAGGCTCAGACGTTGAACAGGAAGTTCAGAACGTCGCCGTCCTTGACCACGTAATCCTTGCCTTCGGCGCGCATCTTGCCGGCTTCCTTGGCGCCCGACTCACCCTTGAACTGGATGAAATCGTCGAAGGCAATGGTCTGGGCGCGGATGAAGCCGCGCTCGAAGTCGGTGTGGATCACGCCGGCCGCCTGCGGGGCGGTGTCGCCGACGTGGATGGTCCAGGCGCGCACTTCCTTCACGCCGGCGGTGAAGTAGGTCTGCAGGCCGAGCAGGGTGTAGCCGGCGCGGATCAGGCGATCCAGGCCCGGCTCTTCGAGGCCCATGGATTCGAGGAAGTCCTTCTTGTCGGCGTCTTCCAGGTCGGCGATCTCGGCTTCGATGGCAGCGCACAATGCGACCACCTGAGCACCCTCAGCCTCCGCGTGGGCGCGCACGGCGTCCAGATGCGGATTGTTGCTGAAACCGTCTTCGGCCACGTTGGCGGCATACAGCACCGGCTTGGCAGTGATCAGGCAGAACGGGCGGATCGCAATCCACTCGTCCTTGGCCAGATCGAGCGCACGCACCGGCTTGCCTTGGTCGAGTTGGGCGAGGCACTTCTCGAGCACCGGCAGCAGGCTCTTGGCTTCCTTGTCGCCGGCGGCGGCGGGGCGCTTGTACCGGTTGATGGCCTTGTCGATGGTGGCGAGGTCGGCAAGGGCGAGCTCGGTGTCAATGACTTCGATGTCGCGGATCGGATTGACCGAGCCGGAGACGTGCACGACGTTGTCGTCGGCGAAGCAGCGCACGACGTGCACGATGGCGTCGGTTTCGCGGATGTTGGCGAGGAACTGGTTGCCCAGACCTTCACCCTTGGAGGCACCTGCCACCAGTCCGGCGATGTCGACGAACTCGACGATGGCCGGCTGGATCTTCTGCGGCTTGACGATTTCCGACAGTGCGGCCAGACGCGGGTCCGGCACTTCGACGATGCCAACGTTGGGCTCAATGGTGCAGAAGGGATAGTTGGCTGCTTCGATGCCGGCCTTGGTCAGCGCGTTGAAGAGGGTCGATTTGCCGACGTTGGGCAGGCCGACGATTCCGCATTTGAGGCTCATTGGGGTTCTTCCTTGTTCTTCGCCGGCTTCGGGCGGGTGTTGAGTCGGGTCGTCGCGGCGGTCCAGCTGCCTGCGGCAATCAGCGGCCAGGCGCCCAGGGCGCGATCAATGGCGGCGTCGATTTCTTCCTGCTCTTCGCGGCGCGGTGGTTTGAGCACGAAATTGGCCACTTCGTTGCGATCGCCTGGATGACCGATACCGATACGCAGGCGCCAGTAATCGTTGGTGCCGAGGTGGGCCGAAGTGTCTTTCAGGCCGTTATGGCCACCCAGTCCGCCACCGAACTTGAGCCGCAGCTGGCCGGGCGGAATGTCGAGTTCGTCATGCACCACGAGGATCTCGGCCGGCTGGATGCGATAGAAGCGCGCCAGCGCACCGACCGACTGGCCCGAGCGGTTCATGAAGGTCTGCGGCATCAACAGCCAGGCGCCGGCACTGCGCGCATTGGCCGCGAGGCCGTGGAAACGGGATTCGGGTGCGAAGCGTACGCCGAGCTCGTCGGCGAGACGCTCACAAAACCAAAACCCGGCGTTGTGCCGGGTTTCGGTGTATTCGGCCCCGGGGTTGCCGAGGCCGACGACGAGGCGCACGGGTGCGGAGCTCATCGGTCAGCGTGCGGTGCCGATCAGGCCTCGGCCTCGCCGCCTTCGCCGTCTTCAGCCGCGTCGTCGGCGGAGCCGCCGCCGGTCTTCAGGGCGGTAGCGATAACCGGGTTGCCTTCACCGTGATGAACCACTTCGACGCCCTTCGGCAGCGCGATGTCGGAAACGTGCAGCGACTGGTCGTTCTCAATCTTGGACAGATCGATCTCGAGGAACTCCGGCAGATCCTTCGGCAGGCAGGCGACGTCGATCTCGGTCATGACATGCGAGATCATCTGGCCACCAAGCTTCACGGCCGGGCTGATTTCGCTGTTCACGAAGTGCAGCGGCACCTTGATGTGCAGCTTCTCGGTGGCACTGACGCGCTGGAAGTCGATGTGCAGCACTTGCTGCTTGTACGGGTGCCACTGGGTGTCACGCAGGATGACGGTCTCTTTCTTGCCTTCAACGACGACGTTGAGGACGGAAGAGTGGAACGCTTCCTTGCGCAGCAGGTGATACAGCTCGTTATGGTCGAGCGTGATCGCCTCGGCGTCCTGATGGGCGCCGTAGATGATGCCCGGCAGCTGGCCAGCGCGACGCAGGCGGCGGCTCGCACCCGTGCCCTGATCCACGCGCTTGGTGGCCTTGAATTCGATGTTCATTGCAGTACTCCAGTGGTTGAAGATGATCCGCCCGCGACCAGACGGATCGTAAAGAGGCCCGCAGCAAACGCTGCAGGCCGAAAATCATTCCATGAACAGAGAGCTGACCGATTCCTCGTTGCTGATACGCAGCATGGTGTCGGCCAGCAGGGATGCAACCGAAACCTGGCGGATCTTCGAGCACTCGCGCGCGTCTTCGCGCAGCGGAATGGTGTCGGTCACGACCAGTTCGTCCAGATCGGAATCCATGATGCGTGCCGCGGCAGCGCCCGACAGTACGGCATGCGTACAGTAGGCCAGCACCCGACGCGCGCCGTTTTCCTTGAGTGCCGTGGCGGCCTTGCACAGCGTGCCGGCGGTGTCGACGATGTCGTCCATGATCACGCAGGTGCGGTCCTTGACCTCACCGATGATGTTCATGACCTCGGCCACATTGGCCTTGGGGCGACGCTTGTCGATGATGGCCAGATCGCACTCGAGACGCTTGGCAAAGGCGCGCGCACGCACCACGCCGCCGACGTCGGGCGACACGACCATCAGGTCGTCGTACTTCTGCTTGTCCAGATCGTTCAGCAGCACCGGGGCGGCATACACGTTGTCCACCGGCACGTCGAAGAAACCCTGGATCTGGTCAGCGTGAAGATCCATCGTCAGCAGGCGCTGCACGCCGACGGCCTGCAGCATGTTGGCGACGACCTTGGCCGTGATCGGCACACGCGCCGAACGCGGGCGGCGATCCTGGCGGGCATAGCCGAAATAGGGGATGGCAGCGGTGATGCGGCCGGCCGAAGCGCGTTTGAGCGCATCCACCAGCACCAGCATTTCCATCAGGTTGTCATTGGTCGGCTGGCAGGTCGGCTGCAGGACGAAGACGTCCTTGCCGCGGACGTTTTCAAGCAGTTCGACATTGACCTCGCCATCGGAGAAACGACCGACCGTCGCAGAACCGAGTGTGATGCCGAGGCGGCGTACGACATCGGCAGCGAGTTTGGGGTTGGCGTTGCCGGTGAAGACCATCAGGCTGCCACGGGGCATGACCGATTCTCCAGTACCGAAATTGAAAATCTGTGGAGCCGGAAGCGAGACGGGCAGGCGCGTGGCCTGCCCGGTTCGTCGTCTGGCTGGGGAGGAAGGATTCGAACCTTCGAATGCCGGAATCAAAATCCGGTGCCTTGACCAACTTGGCGACTCCCCAAAAACCTTGTTCGCTACCCGTCGAGCCAGCTGTGAAGCGGATGCCGCGCCTGACTCCGGGCCTTCCATGCACGCCACTTTGGCGGGCAGGCGGCAATGATATCCGAAGCCGCATTTTCGGAGTCGACCGCCGCGAAAACACAGGCGCCCGAACCGGTCATGCGCGCGGGAGCAAAGCGCTCCAGCCATTCGACCGCCGCGGCAATTTCCGGGTGAAGTCTGCACGCTACTGGCTGCAGGTCGTTCCGGGTTGCGCGGAAAGCGAAGTCCGCAATTCTGATGGGTTCGGTGTTTCTCGTCAAGTCGGGTGAGCGGAAAATTTCGAGGGTCGGCACGTGCACGCCCGGAGCGATGATGACGTAACACGCCGCTGGCAATTCGACGGGGGTGAGGGCCTCGCCGATGCCCTCGACGAAGGCGTCGGTGCCGCCGATGAAAAACGGCACATCGGCGCCCAGGCGCAACCCGAGGGTGGCCAGTTCGGTGCGATTCAGTCCGGTGTTCCACAGACGGTTGAGTGCGATCAGTGTGGTGGCAGCGTCGGACGAACCGCCACCGAGTCCGGCCCCGGCCGGCAGCACTTTGTGCAAGGTGATATCTGCACCGGTGCTGCAGCCGGTTTCCGTCTGCAGCAATTGTGCGGCGCGAATCACCAGGTCAGTGGATTCGGGGAGGTCAGGGAGGTCATTGACGCGTCGGATTGCGCGGTCTTCGCGCAGATCGAAATCCAGCGTGTCGCCCCAATCGAGCAGGCGAAAGACGGACTGCAGCAGATGGTAGCCGTCGGCTCTGCGGCCTACGACATGCAGGAAGAGGTTGAGCTTGGCGGGCGCGGGGCAGCCACGCAGGCACCTCAGTCGAGCGGTGTCCATGTGTCCACCACGATGCGCAGCCGCGCTTCGCCCCATTGCGCATTCAGCCGACGCGGGTGCGATTGGGGGTCGTCGGTTGCGTACTCGGCGTAGTTGATGATCCAGCCACTGTCCGTGATGCGTGTCGGCCGGCCCATGGCATCGGTTTCAAGAATCCGTGCGCCTTCGGCGGGGATGGCCTGGATCCAGTCGGCGAGATGCTCTGCCGGAGCATTGACGCCCAGGACATGCGGCAGCAGCGTGGCGGTGCTTGGTGCGAACAGGCGCTCGCCGTCGGCGGTGCGCAGCATGGCGCCGTCCGGCGTGCCGACCACTTGGGCGACGATCTGGCCGAGCGGACTGAGCACGACCCATTCATCGCCCTGAGGGCGATGTGCCCAGCGCAGGCGACCGCTGGCGGCACGCTCGCCATCGCTGGCGGCGAGGCGCCCTTCGAGGTTGAAAGACTGCACGCGGGGGCGTTCGACGGCTGCGATCTGCTCGTCCCTGGCGGGCTGCAGGGCGCAGCCCGCGAGTACGGCGCAGGCGGTCAGGGTGGCGAGAAGGCGGGTCATCGGCCGCGCAGACGCTGCACGGTTTCAGTGAGCACGGCGTTATCCGGGTGCTGGCTCAGCGCTTCGTTCCAGATGCTGGAGGCTTCATCGCGGCGATTGAGTGCCCACAACACTTCACCCAGATGGGCCGCAATCTCGGGGTCGCCGCGGATCGAGAAGGCGCGTTGCAGGTAGATCAGGGCGGATTGCGCGTCGTTCTTGCGGAAGCGCACCCAGCCCATGCTGTCGAGAATGAACGGGTCGTTCGGCGCGAGTTCGAGTGCGCGAACGATCAATTCCTCGGCTTCCTCCAGGCGATCACCGCGCTCGGCCAGCGTATAGCCCAGCGCGTTGTAGGCGTGCGCGTGCTCAGGATCGATCTCCATGACCAGGCGCATGTACTGCTCCATGCGTTCGATCTGCCCCAGTCGCTCGGCCAGCATGCCTGCCTCGTAGAGCAGGTCGGGGTCTTCCGGCGCCTCGACGAGCGCATTGTCGATGACCTGCAGCGCATCCTCGGTGCGACCGGCGTTACGCAGCAGCAGCACCTCGGTGAAGATCAGGCGACGGCGGTCGTCCGGTTCGACTTCGGTGCCGTTGAGATGCGCGCGTGCGGCCTCAAGCTGCCCGGCATCGGCCAGCAGGTGTGCGATGCGGATCTGTGCGTCAAGGTAGTGCGGGCCGGCCTCGATTTCGCGGTACAGCATTTGCGCATCGTCGCGGCGGTCGGTGCGTTCGGCGATGCTTGCGAGGTTGAACAGGATGCCGTCGCGTTCGGGGTGGCCACGTTCGAGCGCGCGCCGGAACTGTTGCACTGCCAGCGTGAAATCACCCGTCTGGGTGGCCATGATGGCGACGGCGTAGATCAGGTCGACGTCCTCCGGGTAGCGCGCGAGCAGTCCGCGAAACTCGGCCAGCGCTCCCGGGTAGTCCTCTGCGGAAACCAGGCTGCGTGCATGAGCGATGGCCGCATTGCGGCTGTCGGGGTGGCGGGTCAGGTAGTCGCCCAGTAGGTCCAGCGCGGCCTGTATGGCGTTGAGCTGAACCAGCAGTTGCGACTTGAGTACCACCGCGGGTTCCCAGTCGGGGCGCAGTTGCAGGGCCTTCTCGATGGCGCCCAGTGCGGCCAGATCTTCGCCTTCCCCCGCAAATGCCTGGGCGCGGGCGAAATGGGCCGGGGCCTGCAGTACATAGGGTTCGGTCAGACGTTCGACGATCTCGCGGACCAGCGCCTTGTCCTGCATCGGCGACAGCGCGCGGTTCAGGCCCAGCAGATTCTGCTCCAGGCGCGGCCCTTCCGAATTGGCGAGAATGCGTGCCAGCTCGATCTGTACCTCGTTCATCTGATCACCGCGGGTGGCCAGAATGCCGGCCAGCATGCGCCGCGCGTCTTCGGAAGTGGGGTCGGTCTCAAGCCAGATGCGCGCAGCCGCTGCTGCGCTGTCCATGTCACGCGCCACCAGCGCGATCTCGGTGGCGCGTCGCGCAATGCGCGGATCGAGCGTCTGGCGGGCCGCATGCAGATAGGCTTCGGCCGAGACCGGAAGATCGCCGCGACTGCCGGCGATTTCGCCCAGCAGGACCAGAAACAGCACGTCGGAAGAGAGTTCCTGGATCGGCAGCATGCCACCTGATTCGGTGGTGGCCGGGCTGTCGCCGGGCGCAGCGTGTGCAGCCGGAGCGGCTAGCGCGAGGCTGAGTGCCATGCCGGCGACGAACGGGTAGAGCTTGTGCTTCATAATCGGGTCCAGTAAGGCCGGTCTGCGCTGCTCGCGAAGTGTCCGATGGTATGCAGTTTCATGCTGCACGGGCAAGCGCGCGATGCTTGGCTTGCATCTATCAGGAAATTTTCATGCCCGAATTACCCGAAGTCGAGACCACATGTCGGGGTATACGTCCGGTATTGACCGGCAGAACGGTGAGCGGTTGCATCATCCGCAATGGCCGTCTGCGTCTTCCGGTTCCGCCCGATCTGGGGGTAATCATCGAAGGTCAGCCCCTGCTGGCGGTCGAGCGACGCGCCAAATATCTGTTGCTGCGCTTTGCCGATGGAACGGTCATCGTGCATCTGGGCATGTCGGGCAGTCTGCGTGTGGTCGATGCTCGCGCTCCGGTCGGCAAGCATGACCATGTTGACCTGCTGTTCGGTGATATCGCGCTGCGTTTGCGTGATCCACGCCGGTTCGGGTTGATGGTGTGGCATGCGGACGTGCAGACGCAGCATCCGCTGCTCGCGCGGCTCGGCATCGAGCCCTTGCAGCCGGGCTTTGATGGCGACTGGCTGTATGCAGCGCTGCGCGGTGTCAGCACGCCGATCAAGCTTGCCATCATGGACGCCCATCGCATCGTCGGTGTCGGCAATATCTATGCGTCGGAGAGCCTGTTCCGCGCCCGTATCCATCCGCTCACTCCGGCCGGAAGCCTCAGCCGGCAGCGTTGCCGGCGACTCGCCGAAGCGATCCGGGAAACCCTGGCCGCTGCCATCGAGGCCGGTGGCAGCACCTTGCGTGACTTTGTCGGCGGCGATGGCAAGGCCGGCTACTTCCAGCAGCAGTACTTTGCCTACGGCCGCGACGGCGAGGCGTGCCGCGTGTGCGGCGCCACGGTTCGCAAGGCCGTGGTCGGACAGCGTTCGACCTTCTGGTGTGCGCGCTGTCAGCCGTTGCGCAAGCCGCGTGCGAGCCTGCTGCGTTGAGCGCGTGGCGCGTCTGTCGGCCGGCACGTGCCGCCGGTCGCGGAGGGTCGGATGCGTCATTGGCAGGGCGTCGGGCGAGCGGTATGCTGGGCGAATCTGATCGCGTCCCCCTTCGGTGCCGGAGAATGCAATGAACGAGCTGATTGATCGGTTTTCCGCCTATGGCAGCTGGCGCGAGGAGGGAGAGGCTGCGATCGGCCGCCTGCGTGCATGGCTGACCCGCAATGATGTCGGCGATGCGCAGACCGAGATGCGTCTGCGTCAGGTGCTCGATCGCATGCATGAAGATCGCCTGACGATTGCCTTTGTCGCCGAGTTCTCGCGCGGCAAGTCCGAACTGATCAACGCCGTGTTCTTCTCCGGCTACGGCGACCGCATCCTGCCGTCGAGCGCAGGGCGTACCACCATGTGTCCGACCGAGCTGTGCTGGGAGCAGGGCAGCACGCCGCAGATTCGCCTGCTGCCGATCGAATCGCGTCGCGATGGCGAAGTGGTTGCGGTGTTGCGTTCGCGCCCGGAGGCCTGGCAGGTCGAGCCGCTGGATGCCGGTTCGGCGGAAAGTCTGCAGCGCGGGTTGTCGCGCGTCGGCGAAACCACACGCGTCAGTGTCGACGAGGCCCGCGAACTGGGTTTTCGTGTCGGTGAAGAAGGCGGTGAGGACATGCTGGTGGCGGACGCCGACGGCATGGTCGAGATCTCCCGCTGGCGCCACGCCATCATCCATTTCCCGCATCCGCTGCTCGAGCAGGGGCTGGTGGTGCTCGACACGCCGGGTCTCAACGCCATCGGCGCCGAGCCGGAGCTGACCTTGTCGATGTTGCCTAACGCACATGCCGTGGTGTTCGTGCTGGCGGCCGATACCGGCGTCACGCAAAGCGATCTGGCCGTGTGGCGGGAGTGTGTCAGTGCCGGGCGCAGCGGTAATCACGGCTGCATGGTGGTGCTCAACAAGATCGACGGACTGTGGGACGGTTTGCGCGACGATGCGCGCATCGAGACCGAAATTCAGGGGCAGGTCGCCTCGGTTGCGCGCACGCTGGGCGTGCCGGCTTCCAGCGTATTTCCGGTGTCGGCGCAGAAGGGGTTGGTCGGTCGCGTCAATGGAGACGAGGCGCTGGTCGAGCGCAGCCGGCTGGGCGCCTTCGAGCAGGCACTGTCGGCCGAAGTGCTGCCGGCGCGTCAGCGCATCGTGCGCGAGAGCAGTCTGGCCGAAGTCGATGATGTCGTGCGCCAGTCGCGTCAGCTGTTGCTTGCGCGGCAGCGGGGTGTCTGCGAGCAATTGCGCGAGCTGGCTGATCTGCGTGGCAAGAACCAGAGCGTCATCGAATACATGATGCGCAAGGTCGGCAGCGAAAAGGCCGAGTTCGAGGAAGGCCTCAAGAAGTACTACGCGGTGCGTTCGGTATTCACCACCCTGACCAACAACCTGCTGCAGCACATGGGGCTGGACGTGTTGCGCCACGAGACGCGGCGCACGCGCGAGGCCATGCTTGATTCGACCTTTACGGCCGGTCTGCGCGGGGCGATGGAGCAGTTCTTCGCGCGGCTGCGCGGCAATCTGGCGCAGTCCGAAACCGAGATTTCAGAGATTTCGTCGATGCTGGCCTCAATGTACAAGCGCTTCAGCGTCGAGCACGGTCTCAAGCTGGCGCAGCCGGCGGGGTTTTCGACGCAGCGCTATCTGCGCGAGATCGACCGGCTGGAGGAAATCTTCGATCGCCAGATCAACACCACGCTGACGCTGGTGACGACCGAGAAGCGCAAGCTCACGCAGAAGTTCTTCGACACCGTGGCGGTGCAGGCGCGGCGCACCTTCGAAGTCGCCAACCGCGATATGGACCAGTGGTTGCGCGCCGTCATGGCGCCGCTGGAAACGCAGGTGCGGGAGTATCAGATCCAGCTCAAGCGGCGCCTTGAGAGCATCAAGCGCATCCATCAGGCCACCGACACGCTGGAAGACCGCGTCGACGAACTGCGTCATGCCGAGGAAGGGCTGGAAGTGCAGATCGCCGAACTGGAAGAGATGTTGGCCGAGGTGCGTGCAGCCCTCGGCGCGGGGGAGAATGACGTCAATGCGGACGGCGAAGCCGTCCGCGCCGCCTGACCAGGATCAGGCGGCGGTGTTGGTCAGCAGGACGAACTTCTCCATCAGCTGGTCCTTGGTTTCGACCACATCCGGGTTGAGCGGAATGCAGTCGACCGGGCAGACCTGCTGGCATTGCGGCTCGTCGAAGTGGCCGACACATTCGGTGCACTTGCTGGGGTCGATCTCGTAGATCTCGTCACCCTGGTAGATCGCCCCGTTCGGGCATTCCGGTTCGCACACATCGCAGTTGATGCATTCGTCGGTAATCATCAGCGCCATGCTGTAATCCTTTCCTGTTACCTGTCCGGCTGAAACTTGTGCAGCAGGCGCCGGGTGACCTGCGGCTGAACGAATTTTCCGATGTCGCCGCCGAGGCGGGCAATCTCGCGCACCATCGTGGCCGAGATGAACATGTACTCGTCGCCCGGTGTGAGGAATACGGTTTCGACCTCGGGGAAGAGCTTGCGGTTCATGCCCGCCATCTGGAACTCGTACTCGAAGTCCGACACCGCGCGCAGACCACGCAGGATCACGCGTGCATCGTTGGCCTTCAGAAAGTCCATCAGCAGGCCGTCGAAACCGGTCACTTCCACGTTCGCAAACGGTGCGCAGACCTCGCGCGCGATCTCGATGCGCTCGTCCAGCTCAAACAGCGGCGTCTTGCCGCGGCTGCGCGCGATGCCGACGATGAGGCGGTCGAACAGCTGCGAGCCGCGCCGCACGAGGTCTTCGTGGCCGCGCGTGAACGGGTCGAACGTGCCGGGGTAAACCGCGATGGTTTCCCTCATTCGCTGCATCCTCGCATCAGATGAAAATGGACCTGACCGGCGCGACCCTCGCGGATCGTCTTCCAGCGGCCAAGTTGCGTGAGCGGTTGCTCGCTTTCCGCATACAGCCAAGCGTCTGTTTCGAGCAGGCGCTCCAGGGCGGGTTCGATCTTCTCCAGCAGGCCCTGACGGTAGGGCGGGTCGAGAAATACCAGATCGAACTTGCGCGACGTCGAGCGGGCGAATTCTACCGCATCGGAACGCAGCACCTCCACTTGCGTAGCTTGCAGGGCGTGCGCAGTAGTGCGCAGTGAGGCGGCTGCGCGTGCGTCGCGCTCGACCAGTACGACCTCGGCTGCGCCGCGTGAAGCGGCTTCAAAACCCAGTACGCCGGTGCCGGCGAAGAGGTCCAGGCAGCGCATGCCGTCCAGATCCTGGCCCAGCCAGTTGAATAGCGTCTCGCGCACGCGATCCGGCGTTGGCCGCAGACCGGTCAGTTTCGGGACGTCGATCAGGCGCGAGCGCCATCGACCGCCGACAATGCGGACCCGGCTCACGGCTTGACCGTATCGCCGTCGCCGCCGGCCACCACGACCGACAGGTGTTCCGGCTGTACACGCCGCGCGAAGGCTTCGCGAATGCCTTGTGCCGTGACCTCGGAGACCTCCTGCGGATAGGTGTCGAGCCAGTCCAGCGGCAGGCCGTAAAAGCCGACCACCGCCACCCAGTCGAGGATCTTGCCGTTCGAATCGAGCCGCAGGCCGAAGCCGTTGACGAGGTTGGCCTGCGCGGCGACGAGTTCTTCGTCCGTCGGCCCCTTGGCAATGAAGTCTGCCAGCACGTCGCGGACCACCTTCAGGGCATCGTCAGCCTGGCTGCCGCGTGTCTGCAGACCGATCTGGAAGGCTCCGGCAACGGCTTGCGGGGCGAAATAGCTGTACACGCTGTAGGCAAAGCCGCGCTCGTCGCGCACCTCGCGGTTCAGGCGCGACACCAGCCCGCTGCCACCGAGGATGTGGTTGCCGACCAGCAGCGTGAAGTAGTCCGGGTCGTCGCGCGACATGCCCGGCATGCCGGCCAGGATGTGGGCCTGGGATGACGGATGCGCGATGCGCTCGGTGACCGCTGGCGGCATCTTCGGCGCGGGCGGCGGCGGCATCGCGCTGCCGGCCGGCAGATCGCGTGTCAGCGCGACGGCGATGCGCTCGGCGTCGTCCCGGCTGGCGTCGCCGACGATGGTGATCGTGGCGTTGCGTGCGGTGTAGTGGGCGCGATGGAATTCGAGCAGCGCATCGCGGGTGATTGCATCGATGGACTCGAACGTGACCTGTGCGCCATACGGATGATCGCCGAACACCAGACGCCCGAAGGCGCGCTCGGCCAGCGTCGCGGGGCGGGTCAGGGCTTCGCGCAAGCCGGCAGTGGCGCGGGCTTTTTCGCGGGCCAGGACCGCTTCAGGGTAGGCCGGTTGCGCGATCAGGCGGGCCGCCAGTGCCAGGGCTGCGTCACGCTCGGGGGCGCTGGAGAGCGTGCGCACGGTGAAGCCGGCACGATCGTCGTCGGCGCCACCGCCGAACTGCGCACCGGTGTCGGCGCGAGCTTCGGCAATGGCCTGTTCGTCCAGGTCGCCGCTGCCGGCGTCGAGCAGGCTGCGTGCAAGCGTTGCGAGACCCGACAGGCCTTGCGGGTCGCGCGACGAGCCGGCGTCGAAGTCCACCCGGACGTCCAGCATGGGCAGCGTGTCGCCCGGTACGAAGTACACGCGGGCGCCGGTCTCGGCGATCCAGTGCTGGATGGCCGGGCCGGCCAGCGCGGCGTGCGCCGAGACGGTGAGCACCAGTGCAGTCAAGAGCCGCCCCATGGCGGCGGGCAGGCGGAGATTCATCATTGCTTGCTCCCGATCTGGGGACGAGTGGCGCCAAGCGCATTGGGCTGGGCGGGGCTGGCTGCGGCCAGCGGCTGCGGTTCAAGGATGGCGCGCGTGAGCGTGGTGTCGCCGAAATAACGGCGGGCTACATCCTGTACTTCCGCAGCGGTGACCTTGCGGATGCCTTTGAGCAGCGCGGCTTCGTCGCGCCAGGAAATGCCGGCGCCTTCGAGAAAGCCGATTTCCATGGCCTGACCCATCAGCGAATCGCGTTTGTACACCTCGGCCGCCAGCGTCTGCGTCAGCACGCGGCGCAGTTCTGCTTCGTCGATACCGTCGCGCGCGATGCGGGTAATTTCCTCGCGCAGCGCCGTTTCCAGTTCGGTCACGGTCTTGCCGGGGGCGGGCGTGGCGCCCAGCGTGAACAGTGAGGGGCCGCGCGCAATGCCGCCGTAGCTGGCGTCTACCGCAACGGCGATCTGTTCTTCGCGCACCAGACGGCGCGGCAGGCGCGCGCCGTCGTAGCCGTCGAGCACGGCTGCCAGCACCTGCAGCGCATAGACGTCACGGTCGGCTTCAACGTCATTCAGCGTCGGGGTGTGCCAGGCCAGCGCAACGTGCGGCAGTTCGGCCGGCGCCTCGACAATGACCTGGCGCGCGCCGAGCTGCGGCGGTTCGCGCGAGATGCGGCGCTCGGGGAGTGTCTTGGCAGCAATCGCGCCGTAGTGCTTTTCGGCCAGCGCAAACACTTCGCGGTGATCGACGTCACCGACCACCACCACGCGGGCGTTGTTGGGTGCGTACCAGGCCTCGTGCCAGCGGCGTGCGTCGTCGACTGTGTAACTTTCGATGTCGCCCATCCAGCCGATGATCGGGCGTTGGTAGGGGTGGGCGGTGTAGGCCGTGGCCATCAGCTGCTCCCACAGCAGCGAGCGCGGATTGTCGTCGGTGCGCATGCGGCGCTCTTCGCTGACGACCTGGCGCTCGGGCAGGAACTCCTTGTCGTTGATGACCAGGTTGGCCATCCGGTCGGCCTCCATCCACATCATCTCGTCGAGCCGGCTCGGCGGGATCTGCTGGAAATAGGCGGTGTAGTCGCGCCCGGTGAAGGCGTTGTCACGCCCGCCTGCGGCGGCCACGCGGCGGTTGAATTCGCCCGGCGCGAGTTTCTCCGTGCCCTTGAACATCATGTGTTCGAGCATGTGGGCAATGCCCGACACGCCGTCCGGCTCGTCCATCGAGCCGATGCCGTACCAGACCATATGCACCACCGAGGGCGCGCGCCGGTCTTCCTTGACAATGACATGCATGCCGTTGGGCAGCGTGGTTTCAAACGGGTTGGCCAGAGCCGGTGCCGGTGCGGCAATGGCGGTCAGCGCGAGGACGACCGCGGGCAGTGCGTGACGGAGCATTCGGGGTTCCTGCATCTGTTAGAATCCGGGGCAGTTTTCGGGCTTGCTGTGGCAGGCCCGAAACCGGCGCGGCGCTGCATCTTAGCGCCATCATGGCCGGCATGCCTGCCCGGCAGCAATCGTCCCTAGAGACTCGACGCCTGATGTTTGGTTTCCTGAAGAAGTCCTCCCGCCCCGACACCGATGCGCCCGAGCCCGTTGTGCCGGAGTCGCCGGCGCCGGAAGAAACGAGTGTGGCCGTGGCCGCTTCGACAGCGCCCAGACCCTCGTGGTCCGATCGTCTCAAGGCCGGCCTGTCGCGTACCCGCGGCAACATCGCCGGCCTGTTCGGCCTGCGCGGTATCGACGAGGAGTTGTTCGAGGACCTCGAAGCCACGCTGCTGATGGCGGACTGCGGCGTCGAGGCCACCCAGTTCCTGATTGATGCGCTGCGCCAACGCTGGAAGCGCAACGAGCTCGCCAACGCCGACGAATTGCGCGATGCGCTGGCCGAGTTGCTGCGTGAGCTGCTCGCGCCGCTTGAGGCGCCGCTCGATGTTTCGGACCATTCGCCCTTCATCATCATGATTGCCGGGGTCAACGGCGCCGGCAAGACCACCTCCATCGGCAAGCTCGCCAAGCATTTCCAGGCGCAGGGTAAGAGCGTGTTGCTGGCAGCCGGCGACACCTTCCGCGCCGCGGCGCGCGAACAGCTCGAAACCTGGGGCGAGCGCAACGGCGTGACCGTGATCGCGCAGGATCAGGGCGATTCCGCCGCCGTCATTTTTGACGCCGTGAATGCCGCCCGTGCGCGCGGCATCGATGTCGTGCTGGCCGACACGGCCGGCCGCCTGCCGACGCAGCTGCACCTGATGGAAGAAATCGCCAAGGTGCGCCGCGTCATCGCCAAGGCGCTGCCCGATGCTCCGCACGAAGTGCTGCTGGTGCTTGATGGCAACATCGGCCAGAACGCGCTGGCGCAGGTCAAGGCCTTCGATGCCGCCATCGGCGTCACCGGGCTGGTGCTGACCAAACTCGACGGTACGGCCAAGGGCGGCATCGTCGCGGCAATCGCGCGTCAGCATCCCAAGCCGCTGCGCTTCATCGGCGTGGGCGAGGGCATCGACGACCTGCAGCCCTTCCGTGTCGAGGAGTTCGTGGATGCGCTGATTTCGCGCGGTGCCGGCGCATGATCGTTTTCGACGAGGTCGTCAAACGCTATCCGGGCGACTACGTCGGTCTGGGCGGCGTCAGCTTCACCATCCGCCACGGCGAACTGGTAGTGCTGTCGGGCCATTCCGGTGCCGGCAAAAGCACGCTGCTGAAAATGATCCCGGCCATCGAGCGGCCCAGTTCTGGCGTGGTCAGCATCAACGGGCAGGATGTCTCGCGTCTGCGTGCTTCGGCCATTCCCTATCTGCGTCGCAACCTCGGCCTGGTGCTGCAGGAGAGCCGCCTGCTGTACGACCGCAGCGTCTTCGACAACGTCATGCTGCCGCTGGTGATTACCGGCCAGTCCTCGCGTGACGCCGCGCGGCGGGTTGCAGCGGCGCTCGAGCGCGTCGGCCTGGCCGGGCGCGAGCGCGAGATGCCGGCCGGCCTGTCCGGCGGCGAACAGCAGCGCGTGGCCATTGCGCGCGCCATCGTCAACCGTCCGTCCATCCTGATCGCCGACGAGCCGACCGCGCATCTGGATGCGGCCTACGCGCGTGAGATCGCGGCGCTGTTCAAATCCTTCAACGAGGCCGGTGTGACCATTCTGGTGTCGACCCACGACGAGCGCCTGTTCATGGAATGGCGCCCGCGCCGGCTGGTGCTGGGCAAGGGCTTGCTGGTAAGGGATCTGGCGGCATGAACAATTGGTTCCATCTGCACGCCCACGCCATCGGTATCGCCGTGCGCCGTCTTGCGCGCCAACCGGTCGGTACGCTGCTCTCCGCGCTGGTGGTGGGGATTGCCTTGTCGCTGCCGGCGGCCGGCTATCTGCTGCTCGACAACGTGGCGTCGCTGGCGCGAGGGGTATCGGGCTCGCCGGAACTGAGTCTGTTCCTGTCGAACGAAGCCTCGCGCGCCGACATTGCCGACATGGACAAGCGTCTTGGCGCGGACGGCGATGTGGCGAGCTACGTGTTCGTCTCGCGCGACGAGGCCATGCGGCAACTGGAACGCAGCGGCCTGGGCGACGTGCTGGGCGGGCTGGCCGCCAATCCCTTGCCGGATGCCTTTGTGATCACGCCGGCCGCAGCCGATCCGGACCTGTATCAGACGCTGCTGGCGCGTTTTGGCGGGTGGGACAAGGTCGAGCACGTGCAGCTCGATTCGGCCTGGGTCGAGCGTCTGCATGCGCTGCTTGAACTGGGCAAATCGTCGGTGCTGCTGCTGGCGCTGTTGCTCGGTATCGCGCTGGTAATCGTGACCTTCAACACCATCCGCCTGCAGATCCTGACGCAGCGCCACGAGATTGACGTGAGCCGTCTGCTCGGCGCCACCGACCCCTTCATCCGTCGGCCGTTCTACTGGTTCGGGAGCCTGCAGGGGTTGCTCGGCGGTGTCGTGGCGCTGATCACCGTATGGATCGCGGTGCATGCACTGGCTGCGCCCGTGGAAGGGCTGGCGGCAACCTACGGCGCGGTGTTTGCGCTGACCGGTCCGGGGCTGCCGGACAGCCTCGCATTGCTGGCGTTTGCCGCACTGCTGGGCTGGTGTGGCAGCGAACTGTCGGTGCGTCGCCACCTGCGCGAAAAACTCAGCTGACGGCTTAGCTGCGCTCCTTGCGCAGCGCGGCAATCTCTTCGCGCAGCGTGCGCATCTGCTCCATCATTTCGTCGTGGTCGGCCTTGACCAGCGCGCGGGTCTGTTCCCCCTCGGCATGGTCGGTGGTGTTCATCGCATCCACGACGATGGCGATGAACAGGTTCAACACCGCGAAGGTCGTGATCAGGATGAAGGTCACGAAGAACACCCACGCCAGCGGATAGACCTCCATCACCGGCCGGACGATGCCCATCGACCAGGATTCGAGCGTCATCACCTGGAACAGCGTGTAGAACGACGCCCCGATGCTGCCGAACCACTCCGGGAAGCTGTTGGCGAAGAGTTTGGTCGCCATCACCGCCGCGACGTAGAACACCAGCAACAGCAGCATCAGCACCGAGGTCATGCCGGGGATGGCGCGCAGCAGGGCATTGACGACCTTGCGCATCGACGGCACCACCGACACCAGCCGTAGCGCCCGCAGGATGCGCAGTGCGCGCAGTACCGACAGGCCTTCACCGGTCGGCAGCAGGGTGACGGCGACGACCAGGAAGTCGAACACGTTCCAGCCGCTGCGGAAGAAGTTGTGGCGGTACACCACCAGCTTGAGCACGATCTCGACGACAAACACCGCCAGCGCGGCGCGGTCGAGCAGGACCAGCAGCCCGCCGGCCGAGGTCATCACCGTGGCCGAGGTTTCAAGCCCCAGCGTGATCGCATTGATCACGATCACGGCGATCACGAAATTCTGGAAAGAGGACGATTCTACGAAGCGTTGTAGGGCGTTCATCGCAGCTCAAAGAATTGGAAACGGGGAGCGATTCTATGTCAGGGCGGCGGCAGGAATTGCAAGCATGCGTGCCGGGGAGGGCAAATTCGTCCGGGACCAGTACACTTGCGCCATCCTCCGGAGACAGCAGATGAGCAGTGACGAGATCTTCATGCAGGCCGCGCTGGAGCAGGCGCGTCTGGCCGGACAATGCGGCGAAGTGCCAGTGGGTGCGGTGGTGGTGCTCGATGGCGAGATCGTCGGGCGCGGCTTCAATCAGCCGATCCGTGGTCACGACCCGACTGCGCACGCCGAGGTGATGGCGCTGCGTGACGCCGGAGCGCGGCTGGGCAATTACCGCTTGCCGGGGTGCACGCTGTACGTGACGCTGGAGCCGTGTGCGATGTGCTCGGGTGCGATCATGCATGCGCGCGTTGCCCGCGTGGTGTTCGGTGCGCGCGACCCCAAGACCGGCGTGGCCGGCAGCGTGATCGACCTGTATGCCGAGAAGCGTCTCAACCACCACGCCGAGATCGTTGGCGGGGTGCTGGCCGACGAGTGCGGGGCCTTGTTGAGCGGTTTTTTTGCGGCCCGGCGCAACAAGACACAGGTGGTGTGATGCGTATCGAAATCAGTATTCCAGAGCAGGCCTTGCGCCTGTTCGATGAGGGCGGTGCCTGTCTGCGTACATGGTCGGTGTCCACCGCCGCCAATGGCGCGGGCGAGCAAGAGGGCAGCAATTGCACGCCGCGCGGGCAGCATGTGATCCGCGCGCGCATCGGCGCTGGCGCGCCGGCCGGCGCGGTGTTCCGCGGGCGGCGCCCGACCGGAGAAGTGTGGTCTCCCGAGCTGGCGGCGCGGCACCCGGATCGCGACTGGATTCTCAGCCGCATCCTGTGGCTGTCGGGCTGCGAGCCGGGCTTCAACCGGCTTGGCGAGGTCGACAGCATGCGCCGCTACATCTACATCCACGGCACCCCCAACGATCAGCCCATGGGCGTGCCGCTCTCGCACGGCTGCGTGCGCATGCGCAACGCCGACGTGATCGAGCTGTTCGAGCGCGTGCCGGTCGGCACCGAAGTCCTCATTCATGAGTGAAACGCACCTGTCGCTGTGCGACTGGGCGCAGGCCGAAGCGCGCGCGATGCCGCTGCGCATCGAGGTCTTCGTGCATGAGCAGGGCGTGCCGCCGGAAATGGAGCTGGACGAATTCGACACCGTTTCGCTGCATGTGGTGTGTGAGGCCGGCGGGCGCGTGATCGGCACGGGGCGTCTGTTGCCGGATGGTCATATCGGGCGTCTGGCGGTAGCGCAGGACTGGCGCGGCCGTGGTGTCGGGGGGCACATGCTGGAAGCTCTGGTGGCCGAGGCCGCCCGGCGCGGGCTGGCCGAAGCGGTGCTGCATGCGCAGGTACAGGCCGAGGCCTTCTATGCCCGGCACGGTTTTGTAGCGGAAGGGGCGGAGTTCGACGAGGCCGGTATCGCGCATCGCGTGATGCGACGCGCCTTGTGCCCGGCGTGAGGCGGATGTGGGGCGCCGGAGCGCTTCAGTCCTCGTCCTGCGGCGGCAGCGTCATGTGAAAGTCATGGCTGACCTCGCCGGCCAGTTCGGCCTCTTCATTCCAGGTCAGTTCACGCAACCGTGCCGCCCCGTCGCGCCGCACGAACAGCAAGGTAGAGCTACGCGTGCCGTAGCCGGGCGCCCGCACGAACACGGGTGACATCAGCCGTTCCCACTCCAGGCTCAGGCCGGTGGAGGGCAGTTTCGGGTCCGGCGCGGGCTGCTTGTCGAGCAACAGATCCAGAAAGGCGTCGTCGGTCTGCGGGCCGTCCAGTGCGGCGATGAAACGCTGGCGCGCCAGTTCGACCTTGGGCCAGGGCGTGTCGAGCAGATGATTGGACAGCGCATATACGCCGGGGTCGAGGATGCGGCTGCGGCCTGCTGCGCTCTCATGGATGCCCAGGCTGCGCCCGTCGCTTACGAACAGGTTGAAGTCGGTGTAGTGCGAAGCCACGCTGGAAACGTGGCTCAGTACCGAGCGCGTCTGCGCGATGCCGGTCAGCGCCTCGCGCACCAGCGCGCCGCGGGAGGGGCCGTGCGAGCGTTGCAGCGCGGGGTTGCGGTAGTTGGTCAGTGCTGCGAAACGCCCGTCACGTGTCGCGCCCAGCCAGGTTCCGAGGCTGGTCAGGTCGCGCCCGGCGAGCAGCTTGGGCTCGTCCTCCCATCGGTGCGCAGGCGCGGTCGGGCGCTCGAAATGTTCGTCGCGGTTGGCCGCAACGATTAGCGGGTAGTCCGGGTGGGTATGCCAGCCGACGACGATCAGACACATGTAAAGCGTTCCACGTGGCGTGCAGTTCCGCGCTGGACCAGTGCGTCCAGTCCGCAGCTTGCAACGGCCGCCTCCAGTGCGGCCTCAAAGGCGGGAGCGTCGGTGACGCCGGTATAGATTTCCATCAGGGTGTTTGCGTCGTCGCGCCGCTGCAGCAGACGGCCGCGGATGCCGCTGCGGGTGGCCAGCGTCTGCTGCATGGCGTGGGCGCGCTCGACGGCGGCGTCGACGTCGTCCACGCGGTAATAGATATACAGCTCGATCACCGATGAAGGCGCCGTAAAGCTCATGTCAGCGCGTAGGGCAGCGGCAGGAAGCTGATCTGCGGCCCGTCCGGTCCGCCCAGCCGGGCTTCGCCAGCCTCTGCGCAGCTGATCTGCAGCACGGCCAGCGCTTCGAAGCCGCCTTGCGCTGCAGGCGCAATGTTGACCAGCTTGCCGGCGGATTGATCTCCGAAGCCGGGGGTGTAGAGGTCTTCCCCCGCGTCCGGCGCCGGGCCGGATGGCACGTGCACGCGATACATGCGCTTCTTCAGTTTGCCGAGGTACTGCGTGCGGGCGACGATTTCCTGCCCCGGATAGCAGCCCTTGTTGAAGCTCACGCCGCCGATCAGCTCGAAGTTGAGCATCTGCGGCACGAACTCCTCCTGCGTGGCCGCGGTGATCAGCGGCAGGCCGGCGTGGATCATGGCGAGTTGCCACTGGTCGGTTCCGGCGGGCCGGGCGCCGGCATCGCGCAGGCGCAGCCACAGCGCAGGGGCGTGCTCGGCATCGGCGATCAGCACGTAGTTGTCGCCCTGGATGCGGATGCAGCGCACGCCGTCGGCAATGCTCTGGCGCATGGCCTCGGCCGGCACGGCAATGCCGGCGGCGGTCAGCACCTCGGCGGTCTGCGCGCCGCACAGGCCGATCAGCGCGACATCGTCGAGCGTCAGCTTGACCTTGCTGCGCAGCACGTACATCGACAGGCGCTTGAGGATGGCGGGCGCGATGTCGGCCGACAGCACGATGCCGTAGCCGTCCAGGTCGCGATGCATCAACAGGCTTGCCAGCATGCGGCCCTTGGGCGTGTTGAGGCTGTTCCAGGCGGCGCCGTCGGCGGCCAGGTGCTTGACGTCGTTCGACAGCAGGTTGTGCAGGAACTCGGAGGTGTCCGCGCCGCGGCTGCCGATGCAGGCCAGATGCCTCAAGGGCACGGCGTGGCAGCCGGCAGGGTCGACCGGGACGGCCGGGAAGTGCACGGCAAGTTCGGTGGTCTGGGCGCCTTCTTCGGCGAGGAATTCGTTCCAGGGTTGGGTCATGGCTCGGTCGGGGGAGTGGCAACGTCGATGCAGTATTATACGGGCCGCTGCAAAGCGCCATGTTTGCCGTCCCTCAGACCTGTTTCCGATCCGATGAAGACCTTGCTGCTGCGAATTCTCCTGTGCGTGTCGATCGTCGTCGCTGCTCTTGTTGCGGCCGGCGGGTGGTATGCGCAGCGTCCGCTGACGCTGTCGGCGCCGGTCAATTTCGAGGTCGAGCGCGGCTTCACCATGCGCCAGGCCGCGCGTGCGGCGCATGCTGCAGGTGTGCCGGTCTCGCTCGATGCGCTGTACTGGATCGCGCGACTCACGGGCAAGGCTGGGCGCATTGTTGCCGGCGGGTATGAGGTCACGTCGGGCATGTCGGCGCTTGAGGTGGTCGATCGGCTCCATCGTGGCGAAGTCGCTCACGCCGAAGTGCGCCTGATCGAAGGCTGGAATTTCCGGCAGTTCCGTGCGGCACTCGAATCCCATGAGTGGGTCCGGCCCGACACCCGCGGCATGACCGAAGCCGAACTGCTTCAGGCGGCCGGGATTGATGAGGCGCACCCGGAAGGCCTGTTCTTCCCGGATACCTACCGTTTTCCGCGCTTCTCGACGTCCAGTTCGGTGTTGCGCATGGCCTATGCGGCCATGCAGCGGCATCTGGCCGATGCATGGGCCGCGCGTGATCCCGATCTGCCGCTGGAGTCTCCCTACGAGGCGCTGATTCTGGCGTCGATCATCGAGAAGGAAACCGGTCGGCCCGACGAACGCGGGCTGGTCGCTTCGGTGTTTGCCAACCGGCTGCGCATCGGCATGCGGCTGCAGACCGATCCGACCGTGATCTACGGCTACGGCGAGGCCTTCGAGGGACGCTTGCGCCGCCGCCACCTCGATACCGACCACGAGTACAACACCTATACCCGTAGCGGCCTGCCGCCGACGCCGATCGCGATGCCGGGGCGGGCGTCGTTGATGGCGGCGGTGCGGCCCGAATCATCCGAGTATTTCTATTTCGTTGCGCGGGGGGATGGCAGCAGCCAGTTCTCGCGTACGCTGACCGAGCACAATCGGGCAGTGAACATCCATATCCGGGGGATCGGGCAGTGAGTGCATCGGACGCGCGCGGACGTTTCATCACCTTCGAAGGCATCGACGGCGCGGGCAAGAGCACGCAGATCGCCGCAGTCGTGGCGCTGCTGCAGGCGCGCGGCATTGAGGTTGAACAGAGTCGCGAGCCCGGCGGCACACCGCTGGGCGAGCGCCTGCGCGAACTGCTGCTGCACGAGCCCATGCATCTGGAAACCGAAGCCATGCTGATGTTCGCGGCGCGGCGCGAGCACCTGGCTGCCCGCATCCTGCCGGCGCTGGCGGCAGGGCGCTGGGTGGTGTGCGACCGCTTCTCGGACGCGACCTACGCCTACCAGGTGGGCGGGCGCGGCCTGGATGCGGCCAAATTCGCCGCCCTGGAAGCCTGGGTGCACCCCGGCCTGCAGCCTGATCTGACGCTGGTGTTCGACCTCGATCCCGCAGTGGCCGCGGCGCGTGTGGCCGCCACCGGCGCGGCACCCGACCGCTTCGAGCGTGAGCAACGCGATTTCTTCGAGCGCGTGCGCAACGCCTATCTGGCGCGTGCGCAGATCGCGCCGCAGCGTGTCTGCGTGATCTCCGCCGATCGCGCGCCGGAGGCCATCCGCGCCGAGGTCGAGGCCGTCGTGGCGGAGCGCTTGTTGTGATTCACGCCTGGCTCGTGGATACCTGGCAGCGCCTGCTCGCGCTGGGCGAGCGCCTGCCGCATGCGCTGCTGTTTGTCGGCCCGCCGGGCGTGGGCAAGCGAGATCTGGCCGAGGCGCTGGCGGCCCGCCTGCTGTGTCGCGCGCCGCGTGCCGATGGCGAAGCTTGCGGCGAATGCGCCGGCTGCGCGTTGCGGTTGTCCGGCAACCACCCCGATCTGATGCGCGTAGAACCGGCGGATGCCGGTGCCGATGCGGACGCCGAGCCCGACGCCAAGGGCCGCAAATCCTCGCAGATCGTCATCGACCAGATCCGCGACGTGCAGGAGGCGCTGACCGTTACCGGCCACCAGAGCTCGCGCCGTGTGGTCATCGTCGACCCGGCCGAGGCCATGAACGGCTTCACGGCCAACGCGCTACTCAAATTGCTCGAAGAGCCGCCGGCAGGCTGCGTGCTGATCCTGGTGTCGTCGGCGCCGCGCCGGCTGCTGCCGACCATCCGCAGCCGCTGTCAGCAGTGGTCTTTCGCCCGACCGCCGGCCGAACTGGTGGCCGCACGCGGCGCCGATGCGGCCCTGCTGGCGGTCACCGGCGGGCTGCCGCTGGCGGCCGAGCGGCTGGCCGACAAGGGCGCGGGCGACATGCTGGCGCGCTTCGTGCGCGATGTCTCGCGCCTGCCCGAGTCCGATCCGCTGACGCTGGCCGGGCAGTGGGAGAACTGGCTGCGCAGCAAGGAAGCTGCGTCGGCAGGTTTTGATGTGGTTGTGCTCACCGACTGGATGCAGCGTTGGGTCAGCGATCTGGCGGCCGTTGCGCTGGGCGGCGGCGCGCGCTTCTTTCCCGCGCAGATGTCGCTGCTGCAAAGGCTCGCCGGGCAGGCCGGTATCGCCGGTGCGTCAAGCTGTTACAATGATTTCGCGCGTATCCGAAGGGTCGCGCAGCATCCGCTGAATCTGCGGCTGATGCTCGAAGACATGCTATTGCGCTATGCGCGCGTCGTGAGCGGAGCAAGGTCATGAGCGAACCGGCAATTCCCGGGGGCGCACGCCCCAGCGTCCTGTCGATGAACATCAACTCGAAGTCGGCGCTGTACGCGGCCTACATCCCGTTCTTCGTGAACGGCGGCATCTTTGTGCCGACACCGAAGAGCTACAAGATCGGCGACGAGGTCTTCGTCTTGCTTCAGTTGATGGATGACCCGACCAAGCATGCGGTCGCGGCCACCGTTGCCTGGGTCACGCCGGGCGGCGCCCAGGGCGGCAAGACCCAGGGCGTTGGTCTGCACTTTGCCGGTGACGAAGCAGGCAAAGGGCTGCGCAGCCGCATCGAGACGGTGCTGGCCGGTCTGGTGGGCACTAACCGCCCGACGCATACCCTCTGAGTTTTCTTTTCCCGGCGGTTGCCGATGTTTGTTGATTCCCACTGCCATCTGGATTTTCCCGAGCTTGCCGAGCGCGAGGACGACATCGTTGCGGCGATGCGTGCCAACGACGTTCGACAGGCGCTGTGCATCTCGGTCACGCTGGAAAACTTTCCGCGCGTGCTGGCCGTTGCCGAGCGCCACGAGGGGTTTTACGCCACGGTTGGCGTGCACCCCGACAACCTCGATGTGGACGAGCCGGACGTGGCTCGTTTGGTGGCGCTGGCCGATCATCCCAAGATCGTCGCCATCGGCGAGACCGGACTCGATTACCACTGGCACAAGGATGAGCCCGAGTGGCAGCGCGAGCGCTTCCGCACTCACATCCGGGCTGCGCGTGAGACCGGCAAGCCGCTGGTGATTCACACCCGTTCGTCGGCTGCCGACACCTTGCGGCTGATGCGCGAAGAGCGCGCCGACGAAGTGGGCGGCGTGATGCACTGTTTCACCGAAACGCGCGAGGTGGCCGCAGCAGCGCTTGATCTTGGCTTCTATATTTCGTTTTCCGGCATCGTCACCTTCAAGAACGCGGTTGAATTGAAGGAAGTGGCGCGCATGGTGCCGCTCGATCGCATGCTGATCGAAACCGATTCACCGTATCTCGCGCCCGTGCCGCACCGCGGACGCACCAACGAGCCCGCCTGGGTGGTGCATGTTGCCGAAGAGATCGCACGTTTGCGCGACGATTCGGTCGACTGCATTGCCAATGCAACCCGCGACAACTTTTTCAGGCTTTTCAGACATGCAGAACCGCTTCAGTCCTAAACGTTTTGGTCTTCTGCTGGCTGCCAGTCTGCTGCTCGGCAGCACCGGCGCGCTGGCCGGCAGTTACGAGGATTCGCTCGACGCCGCCCGCCTGGGCCGGGTCAGCCAGCTCTCCAATCTGCTCGATCGTGGCATCGACCCCGATACCGTGGATGCCTTCAACAACAGCTTGCTCATCATCGCCGCGCGCGAAAACCACCCGGCCGTGGTCGAGCTGCTGGTCACCCGTGGCGCGCGCATCTCGTACCGCAACGAAGCGGGCGATTCGGCCTTGATGCTGGCCGCCTTGCGCGGCAATTACGACATCGTGCTGCGCCTGCTCGATGCCGGTGTCGAGGTCGATCACGAAGGCTGGACGGCACTCATGTACGCCGCTTTCGAGGGGCATGCAGACGTTGTCGATCTGCTTGTTCGCGCCGGCTCCAACGTCGACGCAGAGGCCCCGAATGGCGGCACGGCCTTGATGTTCGCCGCGCGTAACGGCCACATCGAGGTCGTGCGTCGCCTGCTCGAAACCGACGCCGATCTCAAGCGTGAGAGTGATCGCGGCTATACCGCCGTGACCTGGGCCGAGGAGAACGGGCACACGGTCATTGCCGGGATGGTGCGCGACGCCATCGCCGCCCGCGCGGGCAAGCCGTAAGGCGCTCTGCGCTGCGGCAGGCGGCCAGCAGCCAGGGCCGCCGTTTCATCGTTTTCCGGAGGTTCCCATGACAGTCATCGAAGCGCTGCGCGGCGATCAGCCTCGCTATGCGCAAATCCGCCAGGACATTCACGCCCACCCCGAGCTGGCCTATGCCGAGCACCGCACCGCGGATCTGGTGGCACGGCATCTGGAAGCGCTGGGCATCGAGACGCATCGTGGCATCGGGGGTACCGGTGTAGTTGGCGTATTGCGCGCCGGCAGCGGCGCCCGCGCCATCGGCCTGCGTGCCGACATGGACGCGCTGCCGATGCAGGAGCACAACGAGTTCGCCCACCGCTCTACCCACGACGGCTGCATGCACGCCTGCGGCCATGACGGCCACACCACCATGTTGCTGGCTGCCGCCGAAGCGCTGGCGAAGCATCCGGATTTCGATGGCACGGTGTATTTCGTTTTCCAGCCGGCCGAGGAGGGCATGGCCGGTGCCAAGGCCATGATCGACGACGGCATCTTCGACCGTTTCCCGATGGACGCCATCTTCGGCCTGCACAACTGGCCCGGCATGGAAGCCGGCCACTTCGCCGTGCATGACGGGCCGGTGATGGCCGCGGCCGACCGCTTCGACATCGAAGTCACGGGCATCGGCTGCCACGCCGCGATGCCGCATCTGGGGGTCGATCCTGTGGTTGCCGCGGCTGCCGTGGTGCAGGCCTTCCAGACCATTGCCGCGCGTACCGTCGATCCGCTCGACGCAGCCGTGGTGTCAACTACCATCTTCCAGGCCGGCAAGGCGCAGAACGTGATCCCGGATCGCGTCGAGATGGCTGGCACGGTGCGCACGTTCCGCGAGGAAGTGCGTGAGACCGTGCGCCGCCGCATGCAGGAGATCTGCGATGGTATCGGTGCGGCGCATGGCGTGAAGATCGCGCTGCATTACCGCGCCGGCTACCCGGCTACCGTCAATACCTCGGACGAGGCTGCGCTGTGCGCTGACGTGGCGCGCGCGCTGGTGGGCGCGGACCAGGTCACCACGGCCATGCGTCCGAGCATGGGTTCCGAGGATTTCGCCTTCTTCCTGCGCGAGAAGCCCGGCTGCTACGTGTGGCTCGGCAACGGGCCGGGCGAGGGCGGTTGCCTGCTGCATAACCCGCGCTACGACTTCAACGACGATCTGATCCCGGTCGGCGCCGCCTACTGGGTGGAGCTGGCTCGCCGCCTGCTCGCGGCGGCAACTTGAACCGTTCCCGTCCGGCCCGGTCGTAAGCCTCCATGAATACCTTGCGACTGGCCCTCCGCATGATGCTGCGCGACCTGCGAGCGGGCGAGTTGCATCTGCTCGGGTTGGCCATCGTCATCGCCGTGGCCAGCCTCACCAGCGTCGGTTTTCTGGCCGATCGCGTGGCTCACGGGCTGGATCGTGAGGCCAACCAGCTGCTCGGCGGCGATCTGTTGCTCGCAGCCGATCAGCCCTGGGGCGACGAGGTGCGTGAAGAGGCGCGCTCACGCGGGCTAGCACTGACCGAAACCGTGTTGTTCACCAGCATGGCCAGCACCGCGGAAGCGGCCGAACTGGCCGGCGTCAAGGTCGTCGGCGAAGGCTATCCGCTGCGCGGCGCGGTGCGTGTGGCGCCGGGGCCGAATCAGCCCGATGCAGTGGCCGAGGGCATTCCGGCGCGCGGCGAGCTGTGGCTGGACGAACGCATGTACGCGAGTCTGGGCGTGCAGACCGGTGATCTGGTCGGGCTCGGCATGCTCGAATTCCGGCTTGCCGGCATGGTCAGCTTCGAGTCCGACCGCGGCGCCAACTTCTTCAGCCTGCTGCCGCGCGTGATCTTCAATCTGGCGGACCTCGAGGACAGCGGCCTGATCGTCACCGGCAGCCGCGCCACCTACCGCCTGCACGTGGCGGGCGACCCGGCAGCCGTGGATGCCTTCGAGGCCTGGGCCACGCCACGTCTGGGGCGTGGCCAGAAACTCGAAACCATCGAAAATGCGCGCCCTGAAGTGCGTTCCGCGCTCGATCAGGCACAGCGCTTCCTGCGCCTGGCGGCGCTGCTGGCGGTCATCCTCGCGGCGGTGGCGGTGGGCTTGTCGGCGCGCCGCTTCATGCGTCGCCATCTCGATGCCTGCGCCGTCATGCGTTGCCTTGGCGCGCGGCAATCACGCGTGCTGCTCATCTTCGTCGGCGAGTTCGTGCTGTTTGGCGCGCTGGCTGCTTGCGTTGGTGCTGCGCTCGGCTGGCTGGTGCAGGCCACGCTGGGCGGGCTGCTGGCCTCGCTGATGCAACTGCGGCTGCCGGCACCGTCGATGCTGCCTTTGGCTCACGGCATTGCGGTGGGCATGGCCTTGCTGGTGGGTTTCGTGCTGCCGCAGTTGCTGCGTCTGCGCCGCGTGCCGACCCTGCGCGTGCTGCGCCGCGAACTGGGCGGGCTGGAGCCGGCCAGCGGCTCGGCCTGGCTGGCCGGTGCGGCGGTGTTGCTCGGGCTGATCTTCTGGATTGCCGGTGATCTGCGACTGGGCGCTTTTGTGGCGGCGGGTTTTGCGCTGGCGCTGGGTGTCTTTGCACTGGCTGCATGGGGCGTACTGCGCCTGCTGGGCCGGCTGCGTGGCAGCGGCGGTCTGGCCGGCGGCGGCTGGCGTTACGGGCTGGCGGCGCTGAATCGGCGCATGGCGGCCAGCGTGATCCAGGTCACTGCGCTGGGCTTGGGCATTGCGGCGCTGCTGTTGCTGACGCTGGTACGCGGTGATCTGGTCGAGAACTGGCAACAGAAGACGCCGGCGGACGCACCTAATCGCTTCGTCATCAATATTCAGCCCGACCAGCGGGCCGCGGTGGCGCAGCATTTTGTCGAAGCCGGGCTGGAAGCACCGGAAATTCTGCCGATGATTCGCGGCCGACTGGTGGCGATCAATGGCGAGGCGGTTGATCCCGACACCTATGCAGATGATCGCGCACAGCGCCTGGTCACGCGCGAGTTCAACCTCAGTCAGGGCAGCCGGCTGGCCGATGGCATCTCGATCACCGAGGGGCGCTGGCATGGCGATGCGGACGCGCCGCAATGGTCGGTCGAGCAGGGGCTGATGCGCACTCTCGGGCTGAAGCTGGGCGACGTGCTGCGCTACGACATCGCCGGGCGGCTGGTCGAGGGGCCGATCACCAGTGTGCGCAAGCTCGACTGGGATTCGATGCGCGTCAATTTCTTCGTGATCGCTGCCGACGGCATGCTCGATGGCGACCCCACCAGTCTGGTCAGCGCCTTCCATCTGTCGGAGGCTGATGCCCATGCCTTCACGGCCAGTCTGGTCAATGCCTTTCCCAACCTGTCGGTGATCGATGTGGCCGCGGTGCTGGCCCAGGTCGAGGAGATTACCGGCAAGCTGGTGCTGATCGTGCAGTTCGTGTTCGGCTTCGCGCTGCTGGCTGGCCTGGTGGTGCTGTACGCCGCGCTGCAATCGACGCATGACGAGCGCGACCACGAGCTGGCTGTGCTGCGCACGCTCGGCGCCCGCAACAAGCAGCTGATGCAGGCCATGGTTGCCGAATTCGCGGTGCTGGGCGGGGTGGCTGGCGTGCTGGCCGGTGCAGCAGCGAGCATGATCGGCTGGAGTCTGGCGCAGTTTGTCTTCCGTATGGAGTACGCACCGGACATGGCTGCGGTGATCATCGCCACGGCATGCGGAGGCCTCGGAGTGATGCTTGGCGGATGGCTTGGTACGCGCGGATTGTTGCATCGCCCCCCACTGGCCAGTCTGCGGGCTGCTATTTGAAGCAGGAAGCGCATTTCCGACTGGTGCGAGTGCAACAATCCGGAGTAGTCTGACGTCATTCCCGCAGCACGGCAGTCTGAGCACTGGCGAGGTGAGCAATGACAGTGGCGTCGCGCAGCATCAAGCCTTATCGCATCCATGTTCCGCTCAATGTGGCCGTGGCCTGTGGTGTCATCGTGCTGGTGGTCTGCATTGTCGGGGCGCTGGCCTTCAGCGCCTACCGAGGTGCCCAGCATTCGCTGGCCACCGCAACCAATGAAGCCATCGAACAGGGCGCATTGCTGCTCGATGAGCGTATCGGGCGCATCTTCGAGCCGGCCGACAATCAGTTGCGGCTGCTCTCCTTCAGCGAACTTGCGCGTGCCCGCACGCTCGACGAGCGGCTGGCCCAGCAGCCGCTGGCGCGTGCGGTGCTGCGCGGCAACTCCATCGTGCAGGCCGTGTATGCCGGCTATCCGGATGGCGACTTCGTGCTCTTCCGGCCACTTGGAGTGGCCGGGCTGTCCGCACGCTTCAATGCGCCGTCCGGCGCCGATCTGCTGGTGCAGACCATCACGCAAGGCAATGCCGGCCCGGCCGGGGAATACCGCTTCTACGGGCCGGACGGGCATTTGCTGGAGCACCGGGCCTTGCCCGACTACCGCTTTGATCCGCGTGACCGCCCCTGGTTTGTGAGCGCATCGGGGACCACCGAAACGGTGTTGACCGAGCCCTATCTGTTCTTCACGACGCGCGTGCCGGGCGTGACGCTCGCGCGGCGCGCGGCCGAGGGCAAGGCTGTCATCGGGCTGGATGCGGAGTTCGCCAATCTCGCGGCCCAGATCAACGATTTGCGCATGACGGCGTCGAGCGAGTTGGCCATCGTCGACACGACGGGCACCGTAGTGGCGCATCACGATCCGGTGGCAATGCTGATTCCGGACGGCGGTGACACCTTCCGCTTGGCGCATGTCGACGAACTCTCCCGTCCGCTGCTGGCCGATGCCTTTCGGCTGGAGGGCGATGCGCTGACTGGTCACGCCGATCATGCCGGCAGCCGCGACTGGCATCTGGTGCGCACCCCGCTCAAGCCGGTCGGCTCGCTCGAACTCATGGCGCTGCTGGCGATTCCCGAGGACGAAATGTTTGCCGAGGCGCGCGGCATCGCCACTCAGCAGGTCCTGATCGCCTTGCTGATTTTTGCCGTCAGCGTGCCTTTCGGTTTGTGGCTGACGCAGCGTTCGGTGGTTTCGCTGCGCCGTCTGGCCGAGGAGGCGCGCGCCATCGCGGCCTTTGATTTTGCGCAGCGGCCCTTGCTGCGCTCACATATCCGGGAGATCGACCGCCTGTCGCTGGGTATCGACCGCATGCGCACGACCCTGTCGGATTTTCTCGATACCAGCGTAGCGCTCGGTTTGGAGCGCGATGTTGAAGCCCTGCTCGAGACCATTCTTGGGACCGTCATCGAAAACTCGCGTGCCGAAGGCGGGGCGATCTATCGGGTGCAGGAAGATTCGCGCGTCGTGCGGGTGCGTCTGCGCGGTGACGCGCACATCGACGCAGCATTGCCTGGTGAGATCGAGGCCGGTTCGGGCGGTCTGGTTGCCGATGCGCTGGAGCGACGCATCACACGCATGCAGTCCGAAGGCGACAGCCTGCGCGTGGCAGTGCCGCTGATTACGCGTGAGGGCGCGCTGGTCGGCGCCGTTGTGGTGTGGCTGCCGGCTCGGGTCGGTCGTGACGGGCCGCGACGCGATTCGCGCGTGGGCTTCATCGAGGCGCTGTCGGCGACCGCGGCGGTGGCCATCGAGACACGTGAACTGATCGACGCGCAGAAGCACCTGCTCGAATCCTTCATCCAACTCATTGCGGCCGCCATCGACGCCAAAAGCCCTTATACCGGCGGACATTGCCAGCGCGTGCCGGAGCTCGCCAAGATGCTGGCCGAAGCGGCACATGCCAGCGAGGCCGACCTCTGGCGTGATTTCCGCATGAGCGACAGTGATCGCGAGGCCTTGCACATCGGCGCCTGGCTGCACGACTGCGGCAAGATCACCACGCCCGAATACGTGGTCGACAAGGCCACCAAACTCGAAGGCATCCACGACCGCATTCACGAGATCCGCATGCGCTTCGAGCTGCTCAAGCGCGACGCCCGCATTGCGGCGCTGGAAGCGCGGCTGGCCGGTGAAGACGCGCAAGCTGTGGCCGCGCAGCTTGAACACACGCTGGAAGAGCTCGATGCAGAGTTTGCCTTTGTCGCCGATTGCAACCTCGGCGGAGAAACCATGGGTGACGCCGATATCGAACGGCTGCGCCGCATCGGCGCCCGCACCTGGACGCGCACGCTGGATGACCGTCGTGGCATCTCGCGCGACGAGAGCTTGTTGCGCGCGCCGTATCCTCATGTGCCCGTGCCGGCCGAGGAGCCGCTGCTGGCCGACCAGCCCTGGCACCGTATCGGGCGGCCTGACGGTG
Organism: Pseudazoarcus sp. NS36; assembly: GCF_059703705.1. Taxonomy (NCBI): domain Bacteria; kingdom Pseudomonadati; phylum Pseudomonadota; class Betaproteobacteria; order Rhodocyclales; family Zoogloeaceae; genus Pseudazoarcus; species Pseudazoarcus sp. NS36. Next base: position 71,549 of record NZ_BAAKJA010000006.1, read on the forward strand.
AGTGCTTCGGGGCGGACAACCCCTGGGGCTTCTCGATGGACGTGCCGCACTACAAGTACGACCGGGGCGAACTTCACAACCTCACAATCCGCCGCGGCACGCTGACACCCGAAGACCGCTACATCATCAATCACCACATGATCCAGACCATCATGATGCTCACGCGCCTGCCGTTCCCGCAGCATCTGGCCGGAGTGCCGGAGATTGCGGCAGGCCATCACGAGCGCATGGACGGCCGCGGTTATCCGCGACGCCTGAAACGCGAAGACATGAGCGTGCTGGCGCGCACCATGGCGGTGGCCGACGTGTTCGAGGCGCTCACCGCGGCCGACCGGCCGTACAAGGCGCCCAAGACCCTGTCGGAGTCGGTGGTCATCATGGCGCGCATGGTGGCCGGGCAGCACCTCGACCCCGATCTGTTCCGGCTCTTTCTCGATTCCGGTATCTACCTCCGCTACGCCGAACGCTTTCTCGACGCCGCTCAGATTGACGAGGTGGATGTCGAGGCCATGCTCGCCATCGCAGCTGGTCCGGCGGACACTCTCGAAAACTGATCACGCGACGCACTGCAATGGTGCGTCGCGCTCCCTGCGATGCTCGCTGTATGGTCGCTATCCCCCGCAATTGGGCCTCTGGCGGCCTCCAGCGTGGTGGCATGTGGCTTGCTAATCCTCCTTGAGCTTGCCCGTGGTGTTGCACCCGTGGCAATGCCTTGCAATCCGCCCCGGCCGGCAGCCGGGACTGCGTGCTGAGGACGCGATGACGCAAAACGAGTCGCTGGATATCTTGTGGATGTTGGTGTGTGCCGCTCTGGTGTTCGTGATGCAGGGCGGCTTCCTGTGCCTCGAATCCGGACTGACGCGCGCCAAGAACGCCATCAACGTGGCGGTCAAGAACATCGCCGACTTTGCGGTGGCGTCGATCCTGTTCTGGCTGTTCGGCTTCGGGCTGATGTTCGGCGACAGCGTCAGCGGCTTGTTCGGAACGGGCCATTTCGCGATGAACGGCGAGGCCGGTACCTCGACCTGGATGATGGCCTTCGTGCTGTTCCAGATGATGTTCTGCGCCACGGCTGCCACCATCGTGTCCGGTGCGGTGGCCGAGCGCATGCACTTTCCGGCCTACATCGTGGTGTCCGCGGTGGTGGCCGGGCTGATCTACCCGGTGTTCGGCCACTGGGCCTGGGGCGGGGTGATTGGCGATGGAGGGGCCGGTTGGCTGGCCTCGATGGGCTTTGTCGATTTTGCCGGTTCTACGGTGGTGCATAGCACCGGCGGCTGGGTGGCACTGGCTGCGGTGATGATTCTCGGCCCGCGCGAAGGGCGTTTCGTGCCGGGCGAGCCGGCGCGCGTGATTCCGGCCGGCAACCTGCCGGTGGCCATGCTCGGCGGACTGCTGCTGTTCTTCGGCTGGTTCGGTTTCAACGGTGGCAGCACGCTGGCCTTCACCGACGCCGTGCCGTCCATCCTGGCGCATACCGCGCTGGCGGCCGCGGCCGGCATTCTTGCGGGCATCCTGATCGGCTGGAAGCTGCACGGCTACTGCGAGGTGATGTACGCGCTCAACGGTGCACTCGCCGGTCTGGTGTCGATCACCGCCTGCGCGCACGTTGTGAGCGGTCTGGAAGCCATCGTGATCGGCGCCATCGGCAGCGTCATCATGGTCATTGCCAACGAATGGTTGCTGGCGCGGCGTATCGACGACGCCGTGAGCGCCATTCCCGCCCACCTGGCCGCCGGCGCGTGGGGCACGCTGTGCGTGGCCTTGTTCGGCGATCTGTCCTTGATCGGCACCGGCCTGTCTCGTTTTGATCAACTGGGCGTGCAGGCGCTGGGCGTGCTCGCCTGCGGTCTGTGGTCTTTCGGCATTGCCTGGTTGGTGCTGCGCGCCCTGGGACGCTTTCGCCCGCTGCGGGTCAGCCCCGAGGACGAGCGCCTGGGCCTCAACGTGTCCGAGCACGGTGCCCGTACCGAACTCGTGCAGTTGATGGAAACCATGGAAGAGCACAGCCAGACCGGCCGGCTGACCAGCCGCGTGCCGGTCGAGCCCTTCACCGAGGTCGGCCAGATTGCCTCGGCCTACAACCGCGTGATCGGCGCGCTTGAAGAGGCCACCGAACAGACGCGCGCGGTGATCCGCGATGTGCGCGACGGCATCATCACCTTCACCCGCGAAGGCGTGCTGACCAGTCTCAATCCGGGGGCCGAGAAGCTCTTCGGCGTAGCCGCCTCCGGTGTCATCGGGCAGCCGGTGCAGCGTCTTGTGTCGCCCGAGGGCGGCACGCCCCAGTCGCGGCTGGAGCGCCTGTTCGTACCGGGAGAAAAACTCGAGCTGCGCTTTGGCGCGCCGCGTGAGCGTCGCGTGCTCGAGGTCTCGATCAGCGAGAACCGTGTCGGCCAGGTGGCACAACTGACCGGCATGGTGCGCGACATCAGCGAGCGCAAGCAGGTGGAGTCGCAACTGCACAAGGAGCGCGATCTCGCCCAGGTCACGCTGGCGTCGATCGGTGACGGCGTGATCACTACGGATGAGAGTGGCTGCGTGCAGTACATGAACCCGGTGGCCGAGCGCCTGACCGGGTGGCGGGCGCACGAGGCGCGCGGTAATCCGGTGAGCATGATCTACCGGCTCGTCGACGAGAAAAGCGGTGCCGTGATCGAGAACCCCGTGCGCACGGCGCTGCATCGCGGCCAGGTCATGCCGCGGCTGGAGCATGCGCTGCTGCGTCGGCGGGATGGCGAGAACGTGCCGGTACTCGACACCGCTGCGCCGATCCGCTCGCGTGACGGCTTCCTGATCGGAGCGGTGCTGGTGTTCCACGATGTCACCGTCACGCTGAACCTCGCGCGTGAGCTGTCACATCAGGCCAGTCACGACGCGCTGACCGGCGTGCCCAACCGCCGCGAGTTCGAGCGCAGGTTGTCCGAACTGCTGGGGCGGCCGTTCGAGCAAGGGCAGACGCACTACCTGTGCTACCTGGATCTCGACCAGTTCAAGGTCGTCAACGACACTTGCGGTCACGTGGCCGGGGACGAGTTGCTGCGCCAGGTCACGGCGCTGCTGCGCACTCATCTGCGCGCTTCCGACGTGCTGGCGCGGCTCGGTGGCGATGAGTTCGGGCTGATCCTGCAGAGCTGCCCACGCGAGCGGGCGCTGGAACTGGCCGAGACCTTCCGCGAGGCCATCGCCGAATTCCGTTTTGCATGGGAGAGCAAGGTGTTCTCCATCGGCGTGTCGATCGGCGTGGTTGAGCTCGAAAGTCACGAGAGCGATCTGGGCGCCGTGCTGTCATCGGCCGATGCCGCCTGCTACGCGGCGAAGGAGGGCGGGCGCAACCGCGTGCATCTGTACCAGCCCGATGATGACCGCCTGCTCGAACAGCACGGCCAGATGCAATGGGTCACGCGTCTGCAGGCCGCGCTCGATCAGGACCGTTTGCGTCTGTATGTGCAGCCCATCGTTCCGCTCAACGCGCCGGACCGCAACCGCATGCACTTCGAGATCCTGGTGCGGCTCGAGGAGAACGGCAAGATCATCCAGCCCGGCGCCTTTCTGCCTGCCGCGGAGCGCTACAACCTGATGCCGCGCATCGACCAGTGGGTGGTCAATAACACCCTGGCTTGGCTGGGCGACCGCTATCGCCGTCACGGGCGGCTGGACGGGGTGTATTGCATCAACCTGTCGGGTGCTTCGTTGTCTGACGAGCGCTTCCGCCAGACGCTGCGCACCACGCTCGAACAGTCCGGCCTGCCGCACGGTTCGATCTGCTTCGAGATCACCGAGACGGCCGCGGTGGCCAACCTGTCGAAGGTCGTGCATTTCATCCGCGAGGTGAAGCAGCTTGGCTGCGCGTTCTCGCTCGATGACTTCGGCTGCGGGCTGTCGTCCTTCGCCTATCTGAAAACGCTTCCGGTGGATTTCCTGAAGATCGACGGCAGCTTCATCAAGGACATCGAGAACGACCCCATCGACATGGCGATGGTGCAGGCCATCAACACCATCGGTCACACCATGGGCCTGCAGACCATCGCCGAGTTCGTCGAGACCGAGAGCGTCATGAACCGCCTCGTCGAACTGGGGCTGGACTATGCGCAGGGCTATCTGCTGGGCGAGCCGCGCCCGCTGGGCGAAGGGGATCAGGTGCGCATGATGCCGCGCTGAGTACAATCCCTGCATCGCAACGACAGGCCGCATGCTGATGCAGGGATTTGAATGGATGCGCGAGTACGCGCCGGAACTTACGCTGGGTGCGCTGGCAGCAGTGTTGCTGGTACTGGCATGGGTGGTGCTGCGCTTGCTGGGCGGCGAACGCCGGCTGGCGCAGGTGATGGGCGAGTCGGTCGAGGCGCGTTTCGACGAGGCCTCAGACCACTGGTACGCCGCTCTGGAACGTCTGGGGCAGCGTGCCGATGCGGGTTCCGAGCGCACGCGCGAGAGCCTGGAGCGCGAACTGCGCGCGATGCGCGAGGCCTTCCACGCCTTCGATTCCGCCATGCAGGGGCGACTGGCCGAACAGCGCGAGCAGTCCGCTCAGCGTTTCGCCGAAGCGGCCGGTGCCTCGGCCTCGGCGCATGAACGCCTGCGCGCCGAACTGCTGGAGCAAGTGCTCACACGCCTTGCCGAGCAGGCGCGGGCCGACCGCGAGCTACTGCAGGGCGGGCTGTCCGGCGTGTCGCGCACGCTCGATGAACGCCTGGAATCCATCGCCGGCCATGTGAACCAGCGGCTCGACGAGGGTTTTCGCAAGACCAACGAGACCTTCCTTAACGTCATGGAACGGCTCGCCACCATCGACGAGGCGCAGAAGAAGATCGACGGCCTCACCACCAGCGTCGTCAGCCTGCAGGACCTGCTCGGCGACAAGCGCGCACGTGGCGCCTTCGGCGAAGTCCAGCTCGAAGGTCTGGTGCGCAACCTGTTGCCGCCGGATAGCTACAGCTTCCAGCACACCTTGCCCAACGGCACGCGCGTAGACTGCGCGCTACGCCTGCCCGAGCCGACCGGCATGGTGTGTGTGGACGCCAAGTTCCCGCTGGAAAACTACCGCCGCATGCTCGACCTGGAGTCCTCCGAGCTCGACCGCAAACTGGCGCAGGCGGCCTTCCGCGGCGACGTGAAGCGACACATCGACGCGATTGCCACGAAATACATCGAGCAGGGGGTGACTTCGGACGGTGCAGTGATGTTTGTGCCGGCCGAAGCGGTGTTCGCCGAGATCCACGCCTGGCACCCCGAACTCATCGCCTATGCGATGGAGCGTCGCGTGTGGGTGGTCTCGCCGACCACGCTGATGGCGGTGCTCAACACCGCGCGCGCGGTGCTCAAAGATGTGGAGACACGCAAACACATCCACATCATCAAAGACGCGCTGGGCAAGCTGGCCAAGGATTTCCACCGCTTCGACGAACGCATGAACGCGCTTGCCCGCCACATCGACCAGGCCAACCGCGACGTTCAGGACGTGCAGGTCAGCTCACGCAAGATCACGGCGCATTTCGAGAAGATCGAATCGACGCAGCTCGATGAGCTGCCGCCGGCGGAAGACGGGAAGTAGAGCCTCAGCCGCCGATGTACGACATCTCGATCTTGCGCTGTTTGGCGGTGTTGGCCGTGCGGATCTCGGAGTAGCGGTCCGTACGCGCCAGCCAAACGCGGGCAATCGCGTTGTCGAGATCGGCGTCCGATGCACCACCGCGCAGCAGCGCGCGCAGGTCGTGGCCGGATTGGGCGAACAGACAGGTGAACAGCTTGCCTTCGGTGCTCAGGCGGATGCGCGTACAGGTGGAGCAGAAGGCCTGCGTCACCGAAGAGATGACGCCGATTTCGCCCGAGCCGTCGGCGTAGCGCCAGCGCTCGGCCACTTCGCCGGTGTAGTTGGGGTCGGCCGCTTCGAGCGGGAAGACCGCCGAGATGCGCTCGACGATCTCACGCGAGGGCATGACCGCCGCCATGTCCCAGCCGTTCGAGCTGCCCACGTCCATGAATTCGATGAAGCGCACGATGTGGCCGCTGCCGCGGAAGTGGCGCGCCATGTCGACTACGCCGCCGTCGTTCTCGCCGCGCTTGACGACCATGTTGACCTTGATCGGGCCGAGTCCGACGTCGGCCGCGGCCGCGATGCCTTCGAGCACGGATTGCACCGGGAAGTCGGCGTCGTTCATGCGGCGGAAGGTCGGGTCATCGAGCGAATCGAGGCTGACCGTGACGCGATGCAGGCCGGCGTCCTTCAGGCGCTGCGCCATCTTCGGCAGCAGCACGCCGTTGGTGGTAAGCGTGATCTCGACATCGGGGATGCGCGCGAGGCGTTCGATCAGTTCATCGACGTTCTTGCGCAGCAGCGGTTCGCCGCCGGTGATGCGCAGCTTGCGCACGCCGCGGTCGGCAAACACGCGTGCGACGCGCTCGATCTCTTCGAAGCTGAGCAGGTCGTTGCGCGGCAGGAACTGGTAATCCTTGTCGAACACCTCGCGCGGCATGCAGTAGGTGCAGCGGAAGTTGCAGCGGTCGGTCACCGAGATGCGCAGGTCGCGCACTTCCCGCCCCATGCGGTCGGCGAGCGGCCCGGACGCGGGGATGCTGCCTTCGACTTCAGGCAGGGTGTTTGTCAGCTCAGCGCGGATGGGGATGATCTTCATGTTCATTCGCTGTTCGGACTCGCCATTGCGCAGTGTGAGCGCATGCGGTGCTGGTGAATTGACCGCCGACGATTGTCGCCGGTTCATTCTGCGCAGGCGGATCGTCGCTGCCGCCGGGCGTGTCATGCAACAATGCACATTGTAGCCCCGACGTGCCGCATCGCGGCCGGCACGTGTGCAGGGCGACATGACAAGGAATGGAACGAATGACGCATACCCGCCTTCTTGCGGAACGCCTGCGCACCCGCTGCGAGCCTGAATCCCTGGAATTCGAAACTACGGCCGAGCTGGCCGACCTGCCCGACGGTCTGGAGCAGGCGCGCGCCGATGAGGCGCTGCGCTTCGGTCTGGCCATGCAGCACCCCGGGTACAACGTCTATGTGCTCGGCGAGTCCGGCACCGGACGCCACGCCATCGTCAATCGGCTGCTGGCCGAGCTGGCGGCGAAAGGCGAGGTGCCGCTGGACCTCTGCTACGTCTACAACTTCGAGGATCCGCAGCGTCCGCGCCTGCTGTCACTGCCGCCGGGCTGGGGTACGCAGTTGCGTAACGACATGCAGAGCTTCGTGCGCGACCTGGCGCCGGCGATTGATGCCGCGCTCGACGGTGAAACGCACGAGGACCGCATTGAGGCCTTGCAGGACGCGCACAAGGAACGCGAGGAAGAAGCCCTGCAGAAGCTTGGCGAAGGCTGCGCGGCCGACAATCTGTCGCTGCTCAAGACGCCCGAAGGCTTCGTCTTTGCCCCCACCAAGGACGGCGAGACCATGTCGCCCGAGGATTTCGAGGCCTTGCCCGAAGCCGAGCGCGATGTCATCGAGGAAAAGGTGGGTGACTGGAGCGACCGGCTGGCTGACCTGCTCGAGGAGTTTCCGGGCTGGCGCAAGGCGCTGCGTGAATCCATCTGCCGTGCCGAGCGCGACGCGCTGGCGCCGACCTTTGCGCATCTGTCGCGTGATCTGCGCGAGCGCTTCAAGGACATCGACGCGGTCCAGGAATTTCTCGACGCGGTGCAGAAGGATCTGCTCGACAGCGGTATCGACTGGGGCAGTGCGCTCGACGAGGAAGACGAGGGCGAGGACAACACCGGACGTTTCCAGCGCTATCTGGTCAAGCTGGTGGTCGACAACGCCGAGACCACCGGCGCGCCCATCGTGTATGAGGACAACCCCGGCTTCGGCAACCTGATCGGGCGTATCGAGCACCTCGTGCACATGGGCAACCAGGTGTCGAACTTCCAGATGATCCGCGCCGGTTCCTTGCATCGCGCCAACGGCGGTTACCTGATCCTCGACGCCGAGCGTCTGTTCGGCCAGCCCTATGCCTGGGACGGACTCAAGCGCGCGCTGCGCAGCGGCGAGATCCGCATCGAGCCGCCGGCTGAGGCGCAGGGCTGGAGCGCGCCGGTCACGCTGGAGCCCCAGCCCGTGCCGTGCAAGGTCAAGGTCGTGCTGATCGGCAGCCGCGAGGTGTTCTACCTGCTCAACGAGCATGATTCCGACTTTGCCGAGCTGTTCAAGGTGGCGGCCGATTTCGACGACGAGATGCCGCGTACGCCGCAGAACGTCAAGTACTACGCGCATTTGCTGGCCATGTTGGGCCGCAACGCCAAGCTCATCCCGTTCCGCCGTGATGCCGTGGCGCGCCTGATTGAGCAGGGCGCCCGCTACGCCGAGGATGCGGCCAAGCTGTCGCTATACACGCGGCGGGTGGGCGATCTGATGCGTGAGGCGGATTTCCATGCGCGTGAAGCCGGGCTGGAGATGGCCGGGCGGGAGCATGTCGAATGGGCCATCGCGGCGCGCGCGCGCCGCTTCGGCCGCTATGCCGAGCGTGTGATCGAATCCATCGTTGAAGGCTCGACGCTGATCTCGACCGACGGCCAGCGTGCCGGGCAGGTCAATGGTCTGGTGGTGGTGGAACTGGGTGGCGAGCACTTCGGCCATCCAGTGCGCATCACTGCCACGGCGCGCCTGGGTGACGGTGAAGTGGTCGACATCGAGCGCGAAACCGAGCTCGGTGGCGCCATCCACAGCAAGGGCGTGATGATCCTCACGGCCTTCCTGGCGGCGCGATATGCGCGCAATCGCCCCTTGTCGGTGTCGGCCAGTCTGGTGTTCGAGCAGAGCTATGGCATGGTCGAGGGCGATTCAGCCTCGATGGCTGAGCTGTGCGCGCTGTTGTCAGCGCTGGCTGATGTACCGCTCAAACAGAGCCTTGCGATCACCGGCTCAGTGAACCAGTTCGGCGAAGCCCAGGTGATCGGCGGCGTGAACGAGAAGATCGAAGGCTTCTTCGACCTGTGCGCGATGCGTGGACTGACGGGCGATCAAGGCGTGCTGATTCCGGCGGCCAGCGTGCGGCACCTGATGTTGCGCGAGGACATCGTCGAGTCGGTGCGCCGCGGCAACTTCCACGTTCACACCATCGAGACGGTGGATGACGCGATGACGCTGCTCACCGGACTCGAAGCCGGAGAGCCGGACACCAAAGGTGTGCTGGCGAAAGGCACGATCAACCACAGGGTGGCGCTTGCACTGGAAGCCATGGCCGCCGCGCAGAGCGCGTATCAGAACGGCCAGGGCGCCGAGGGGCAGGACCAGCGTCGGGTACGGCGCGGTCAGCGCTAGAAGCTGAGTGGGTGGCGGGAAGGGGGCTGCGTTGCGCAGTGACCCCTCTCTCGCCCGTCTTCAGTGGTGTTCCGGCCGTTGGGCCCGGCGCGATGACTCAGCGCGGGCCCGAGGGCGGGCAATCAGCGGCGGCGCTTGGGCGGCGGTGCGCCGGTCGTGCCGGGGGGACGACCGGGCAAGTGACGGAAGGTGATGCGCCCCTTGGAGAGGTCGTAGGGCGACATTTCGAGCGAGACGTTGTCGCCGGCGATGATGCGGATGTGAAACTTGCGCATCTTGCCGCCGGAGTAGGCGATCAGGTTGTGCCCGTTCTCCAGCGTCACACGGTAGCGGCCGTCCGGCAGCACTTCGGTGACGGAGCCTTGCATTTCAATCAGTTCTTCCTTGGCCATATGGCTTCCTCATGTTGTCCGTGGCGTCTGGCGACGGACGAATCGGGCCGGCCTGCGCGTGTGGCGACTGGCAAAACCCGTTGGCGAACCGCGGATTGCGGCTCGAACCGTGTCTGAATACGGATGGGAGTTCGCTGCTTCCCGGGGATGTGTCGCCCAAATAGCAAGGGCGACGCGATTGGTGCAAGGCGGCGATTATAGCACGCCCACCAAGCCAGCCCGTTCAGGCTTGGATTGCGATCTGTGGGCGTCAGGGAGCGTCAGCGCGCGGCAGTTTGTGAGAGTGCTTCGATCTGCGCGCGCACGGCCTGTGCGAGTTGATACACCGCCATCGCGTAGAAGCTGCTGCGGTTGTAGCGGGTGATGACGTAGAAGTTGCGATAGCCGATCCAGTACTCGGTGTCTGCGTTGGGTGTAGGCAGGTCGAACAGGGTAGCCAGATCGGGCGCGAAATGACCTGATGAAGCGGAGATGCCCTGTGCACGCAGAGTGCTGGTCGGGATGGCCGGCTCGATGCCGGCCGCGATCAGTGGTGTCGGGTCGAGCTTTGCCGGTAGTTGCACCTGCTGCGCCACTGGCTCGCCTGGGCGCCAGCCATGCATGGCGAAGTAGTTGGCGATGCTTCCGATGGCGTCCACCGGGTTGGCATCGAATTCGATACGGCCATCGCCGTCGAAATCCACGGCATAGGCACGCACGCTGCTGGGCAGGAACTGCGGGTAGCCCAGCGCGCCGGCGTAGGAGCCGGAGTAGCTGAGCGGGTCGCGGTTCTGCTCGCGTGCGAGCAGCAGCAGGTTTTCGAGTTCGCGTCGGAACAGCGGCGCGCGGGGCTGGTAGTCAAAGGCCAGCGTGGCGAGTGCCGAGACGGTTTCGAAATTTCCGGTGTAGCCGCCGTAGTTGGTCTCGATGCCAAGAATTGACACGATGAATTCGGGCGGCACTCCGTAGCGCGCGCTGGCGGCTTCGATGGTGTCGCGATAGGCAAGCCAGAAGCCCACGCCTTGGTGGATTCGGTCGTCGGTCAGAAAGCGTGAGCGGTAGCGCTGCCAGGAGCGCTGGCCGGGTTCGGATGGTGGGCGGATCAGTTCGATCACGCGTTCGATGCGGGTGGCCTGGCCCAGTACCGCTTCCAGTTCGGCGGCAGAGAAGCCGTGGCGCTCTTGCATGTCGCGCATGAAATCGCGCGCTTCATTGTGGTCGACGTAGGAGGCGGCGGCGCCCAGCGGCAGCAAAACTGCCAGTGCGCTGACGAGTGCGGTGCGGAACGGCTGCTTCATTGCGGAGAAAACTCCCGGATGCGGTGGCCCAGCTCACGTGTGCGGGCGGCGGTGTCGGAACGTGTCGCGCCGTAGCGCAGACGTGCGTAGGTGTGTGCGATGGCGCGCACGCGCGCTGCGTTCTGCGGGCTTTCGCGAGCGATGCGTTCAGCGTAATCGATGGGGCCTTCGGAAGGCAAACGGGCCAGTCCGCGACGTGCCATGCGGGTGCAGAAGCGCTGCCACATACGGTCGAGTGCGTCGCCCTGCGGGCGGCGTCGGAGCGCCCACACCAGCAAGCCGGTGAGCAGCAGGGAGACGGTACCGACGAGCATCAGCAGCAGGGTGCGCAGATCGGCACTGTCCAGCCCGAGGCGCGACAGCAGGTTGCGCTGGTGTTGCTGGTCGAAGCCGACGACGTTGCGGTTCCAGGCATTGGACAGGGCTTCCCAGCGGTCGCGCAGGCTACGTAGCGTGTCGATGGCAAAGCCCGGGCGCATCATGAACGGTCGTGCTTCGCCGGCGGGAAGCGCATCGGATAGGCCCCGCTCGATGCGGTCCGGTGCGGTCAGCGCGGTCGGGTCGACGCGCAACCAGCCGCTGTCCGGCAGCCACACCTCGACCCAGGCGTGGGCTTCCGACTGGCGTATCACCAGACTGCCGTCGAAGCGGTTGATGGCGCCGCCCTGATAGCCGGTGACAACGCGCGCGGGGATGCCCGCGGCGCGCATCATTACCGCAAAGGCCGAGCTGAAGTGTTCGCAGAAGCCGCGCCGGGTGTCGAACAGGAACTCATCTACCGGTTGGTCACCGAGCAGCGGAGGTGACAAGGTGTAGGTAAGGCCGGCCTGTTTCAGGTGCGCGAATACGCGATCGAGCGCTTCGCGCGGGCTGTCGGCGCCGTCGGTGAGGCGTTTGACCAGTGCAAGCGTGCGGGGGTTGGAGCCTTCCGGCAGGCGCGTCGCCAGGCGCAACACAAATGGTGATTCGTTCAGCCCGACTGGAGTTTCAGGCCAGGCGTTCAGTGCAACGCGGGTGCGCTGTCCGAGTGGCGCATCCGACAGCAGTTGCAGGTCGCCCGCGTAACGCGTGCGAGGGCGATCCACCTCACCGGGGAAATCCATGGCGAGCAGCCAGCGTCGCTGGTGTGGTTCGATGATGGAAATGTAGTCGTATCGTGGCCCGCTCGGCGTGTAGGGCGGGGCTTCAAGCAGCGGCGCGTTGCGCGCGCGCCAGGTGCGCCCGTCGAAATCAGTCAGTACCGGACCGCGCCAATAGCGTTGCGCTGGAGGCGGCGGTTCGCCCGAAAACTCCACGCGCAAGGCGATCTCGCTGGACTCGATCAGTTGCGAAATCGAGCCCGGCTGCATTTCGTCCGACAGCCCGGTGACGCCGCTGTGCGCATCCGCCGGCAGGCCCCACAGCGGCCCTGGCAGGCGCGGGAAGAGCAGGAACAGTACGAGCAGGAAGGGCAGCGCCTGCAGCATTAACAAGCCGCTGCTGCGCAGGGCAAGCAGCGGCCGCGCTGCAGGGTCCTCGATGGCCGTCAGTGTGGCGATGGCGCAGAGTGCGCCACTCAGCGCGAGCGCGGCTACCGGCAGACTCTGGTCATTGAAGAACAGGCCGAGCTGCAAGAACAGCGCAAGCAGAATGGCCGCACGCAGGTCGCGGGTGGAGGACCCTTCGAGCAGCTTCATGCACAGCAGCACGGCGAGCAGTGCGATGCCCGGATCTTTGCCGAGGAAGTAGCCGAAATGCAGGCGTATGCCGCCGGCGATGGCGGCGGCCAACAGCAGGATGAACAGGCGCAGCAGGCGCCCGGCGGTTGGGGCCGAGCTGCGGTGGCGCACGGCATGCCATCCGAGCAGGGTGACGCAGCAGGCGGACACCCATGCCGGCAGATACAGCATGTGCGGGCCCAGGGTGATGGTGGCTGTGGCCAGCGCCCACAGCGTAGCGGGGCGCGTGTCAGGCGTGTTCATGACGGCTTCGCGCGAGTGCCAGACGGGCCAGGCAAGTGCGCAGGTGCGGAGCGCCGTTCGCGGCCTCAAGCAGACCTTCGGGAGTGCGCAGGGCGTAGCGCAGGCCACGGTTTTCGGCTGCGAGCGCCCAGGCGGTGAGACGTGCGGCGCGGGCTTCGTCGTCGAGCCAGTGCAGGGCGTTCCAGTCGAGCAACAGACTGTTGCCTTGCTGGGCGGAAAACTCCTTGGTCAGCAAAGGGCCACCCGAGGCGGCGGCTTTCCATGCGACGTGGCCGGGCGAGTCGGTGATGCGGTGCGGTCGCAGCCCGGCAAAATCGTCGTCGCCGCTGCGGGGTGTTACGCGGCCGTTTGCTTCCGGACTGTCGCCCTGCGGCAGCGGTGGCGGGTCGCTTTCAGGAGCGGGATACACCAGACAGTTGAGGTCGGGACGGATCCTGCTCCAGGCCCGCACCAGGCCCAGCGGCCAGGTGGTGCCGACGCGGATGGCTTCGACGGGCATCCAGCCGCGTTGCGTCGTGGGCAGCGCTAGTTCGATGTCGGCGGACGTGGCGGCTTCAAGCGTGGCGAGTGTTTCAGCGGTACCGCAGCGCATTCGCAGCGCAGGGCGGCGAAGGCTTGAAGGGTTCTCGATGAGAATCTGAAGTCTTGCCGCCTCACCCGCGAAGACGGGATCGATGCGGATGCGTGCGATATTCAGGCCGAGCAGATTGCGAAAGGCCTGCACGGTGGCTGAAAGGCCGGCGCCAACGAGCAGGAAGACCAGCCCGTAGCCCAGGCTCAGGTTGTAATTGATGGCGCCGATCAGCATCACGACCAGCGCTACGCCAAAGGCCAGTCCGGCGCCGGAGGGGAGCACGTAGATGCGGCCTTGCGTCAGCTTCAGCGGCAGGCTGTGCGGGCCGCGACGGCCGAGCCAGACCGCGGCGCGGTCGGGAATGCGTTCGAGGCGGTCGACGAAGTTCATCCGTCCACGGCAACGGACGCCACGATGCGCGCAATCACCGCAGGTGGCGCGCTGCGGCCGTCGCTGGCGAGGTGCAGGCGATGTCCGGCAACGTGCGGAAACACCGCCTGCACGTCTTCGGGCAGCACGTGGTCACGTTCCTGGATCAGTGCCCAGGCACGCGCGGCGGAGAGCAGGCCGAGGCCGGCGCGCGGGCTCAGTCCGCCGGTCAGTTCGGCGTCGTTGCGTGTGGCGGCGAGCAGCGACTGTACGTAGTCGATCAGGCGTGGCGCGACGTTGATGTTGCGGGTGGCGCGTTGCAGTGCGAGCAGCTCGTCGGGCGTAATGACGGGTGGCGTGCGTTCGAGCAGGTCGCGGCGGTCTTCGCCCATCAGCAGCGCGCGTTCGGCGTCGCGCCCCGGAAAGCCAAGGTGAATGCGCATCAGGAATCGGTCGAGCTGGCTTTCCGGCAGCGGAAAGGTGCCGATCTGCGTCGTCGGGTTCTGCGTGGCGATGACGAAGAAGGGGTCGGGCAGCGGATGCGTTTCGCCGTCGGCCGTGACCTGATGTTCTTCCATGGCTTCGAGCAGGGCGCTTTGCGTTTTTGGCGTGGCGCGGTTGATTTCGTCGGCAAGAATGAGCTGGGCGAACAGCGGCCCCGGATGGAAACGGAAGGCGCCGGCCTCGCGGTCGAAGATCGACACGCCGGTGATGTCGGCCGGCAGCAGGTCGCTGGTGAACTGCACGCGCTGGAAGTGCAGGCCGATGAGTCGCGCAAAGACATGTGCCAGCGTGGTTTTGCCGACGCCGGGCTGATCTTCTATCAGCAGGTGGCCGCGGGCGATGATGCAGGCCAGCGTCAGACGCAGCGGTTGCGGTTTGCCAAGAATGATCTCGTTGGCGGCGGTGAGCAGTCTGCGGATGCTCTCGGCGGGAGTTTGGCTGGGCGATGGCATGGCGCGATAATAGACCACCACAGGTCTCAAACGGTTCAGGAGCGGCGCGCATGGCGACGGCTTTCATCACCCACGCGGACTGCTCGCTGCACGACATGGGCGCGCATCATCCGGAATGTCCGGCCCGGCTTGGCGCCATCAACGACCGGCTGATCGCCTCCGGTATTGAGGCCTATCTCGATTTTCACGATGCCCCGCGGGCCGCCGACGAGCAGATTCTGCGAGCCCACGATCCGGCCTACCTGCAGCGCCTGCGCGACAGCGTGCCCGAGCACGGCACGCACCATCTCGACCCCGACACCGCGATGAATCCGCACACCCTGGATGCCGCCTTGCACGCGGCCGGCGCCGGTGTGCTGGCGACCGATCTGGTGGTGTCGGGTCGGGCCGACAATGCCTTCTGCGCCGTGCGCCCACCCGGTCACCATGCCGGTCGCGCCAGCGCGATGGGCTTCTGCCTGCTCAACAACGTTGCCATCGCCGCGTTGCATGCGCTTGAAGCGCACGGCCTGCAGCGCGTGGCGGTGGTGGACTTCGACGTGCATCACGGCAACGGCACCGAAGACATCCTGCGCGATGAGCCGCGCGCCATGATGGCGAGCATCTTCCAGCACCCGTTCTACCCGTACAGCGGCACCGACAACGTGCCGGCGCACTGGGCCAATGTGCCGGTCAAAGCCGGCCTGCGCGCTGCGGACTTCCGCGAGGTGGTGACTACCCGCTGGCTGCCTGCGCTGCAGGCCTTCGCCCCCGAGATGATCTTCATCTCGGCCGGTTTTGACGCGCATTACGAGGACGACATGGCCTCCTGCGGACTGGTCGAGGACGACTACGCCTGGGTCACCACCGAGTTGCGGCGCTTTGCCAGGCAGCAGTGCGGCGGGCGCATCGTGTCCATGCTCGAAGGTGGCTATGCGCTCTCCGCGCTGGGGCGGGCGGCGGTGGCCCATGTGCGGGCGCTGGCCGATCTTTGACGTGGTGGCGTCCGGTCGCGTGTCCCAAGCGTTGAAAAGTACTCAGCCGGGGCTGGCCGTGCCGGCCGCTTCAGGTAGAATCGCCCACTTGATCCACGCCTGCCCGCCCGCCCCATGATTACCGGTTCCCTGGTCGCCATCGTCACTCCCATGCACGAGGACGGTCGCCTCGATTTCGAGCGGCTGCGTTCCCTCGTCGATTGGCATATCGCGGAGGGCACGGACGGCATCGTCATCGTCGGCACCTCGGGCGAGTCGCCGACGGTGGACATGGACGAGCATTGCGAACTGATTCGCGTCGCTGTCGAGCACGCCGCCGGCCGCATTCCGGTCATTGCCGGGACCGGCGCGAACTCCACCGCCGAGGCCATCGAGCTGGCGCAGTTCGCCGAGAAGGTCGGCGCGCATGCCCATCTGTCGGTCGTGCCGTACTACAACAAGCCGACGCAGGAAGGCCTGTACCGCCATTTCCGCAGCATCGCCGAGAAGGTTGCGCTGCCGATGGTGCTGTACAACGTGCCCGGCCGCACGGTGGCCGACATGGCCAACGACACTACGCTGCGCCTGGCTGAAATCCCGAACATCATCGGCATCAAGGATGCGACCGGCAGCATCGACCGCGCCTGCGACCTGATCGAGCGTGCCCCCGCGGATTTCGCGCTGTACACCGGCGACGACATGACCACCGCAGCCTTCATGCTGCTGGGCGGCCATGGCGCGATCTCGGTGACGGCCAACGTCGCGCCGCGCCTGATGCACGAGATGTGCGTCGCCGGTCTGGCCGGTGACGCCGTGACGGCGCGTGACATCAACAGGAAATTGTTGTGGTTGCACCGTAACCTGTTCTGCGAGGCCAATCCGATCCCGGTAAAGTGGGCCGTGCAGCAGATGGGGCTGATCGAGGGCGGTATCCGTCTCCCGCTTACGCCGCTTTCCGAAGCCTTCCACGAGCGTGTGCGCGAATCCCTGCGCCGCGCCAGCATCAAGCTCTGACACGCGAGGAATCCTCAGGCTCATGAACGCAAAGTTTCTCGGCTCGGTATCGATTGCGGCGCTGGCAGTTACGCTGGTCGCATGCTCTTCCACCAGCAGCGGTCTCCTCGAAGGCAAGAAGATCGACTACAAGAGCGCACGCCCGGTGGGCAACACGCTTGAAGTACCGCCCGATCTCACCGCCCCGTCGCGCGATGACCGCTATGCGGTGCCCGACGTGTCGCCGCGCGGCATCGCCACCTATTCGGCCTATCAGGGTGATCGCGAAGCGGCCGCCGTCAAGGGTTCCGATGAGGTGCTGGCGCCGATCGACAACATGCGCATCGAGCGTGCGGGTTCCGAGCGCTGGCTGGTGATCCGCGGCAACGCGGACGACCTGTGGCCGCAGATCCGCGATTTCTGGGGCGAGCTGGGCTTCATTCTTACCCTCGACCAGCCCAGCATCGGCATCATGGAAACCGACTGGGCGGAAGACCGCGCACAGATTCCGCAGGACTTCGTGCGTCGCTTCCTCGGCAGCATCTTCGACAGCCTGTTCTCCACCGGCACGCGCGACAAGTTCCGCACCCGTCTGGAGAAAGGGCAGCAAGAAGGCACGGTCGAAATCTTCATCAGCCACCGCGGTGCCGAAGAGGTGTATTCCAACACCAACCAGGACAGCACTGTGTGGCAGCCGCGCGAGCCTGATCCCGAGCTCGAAGTCGAAATGCTGCGTCGCCTGATGGTCTATATGGGTGCGGAGGAAACCCGCGTTGCTGCCGAATTGCAGGCCGAGCCGGCTGCGCCGCGTGCCACGCTGGGCCTGCCCGACGGTCGTATGGGGCTGGGGCTGGACGAGTCCTTCGACCGCGCCTGGCGTCGCGTCGGTCTGGCGCTGGATCGCGTCGGCTTCACGGTGGAAGACCGTGACCGCTCGCAGGGCCTGTACTTCGTGCGCTACATCGATCCGGATGAAGAAGCGCGCAACAAGAAGGCCAACGAGAAGGGCTTCTTCAGCCGCATGTTCAGCTTCGGCAAGGACAAGCCGGCCAAGGCGGGTTCCGAGTACCGCATCCTGGTCGAAGGCGACAGCGCCACATCCCGCGTTACCGTGCTGTCGCGCGAAGGTGGTGTCGAGTCCGGCAACATCGCACGCAACATCCTTACGCTGCTGCAGGAACAGCTGCGCTGAGCGAGGCTGGTGCAATGAAAAACGGCGCCCTGCGGGGCGCCGTTTGTTTTGGTGGGCCTTAATCCTCGTCGGGGATATCAGGTGCGCCGAGGCCGTCGCAGTACAGGCGGTAGAGCAGTTCGAACAGGCCATCCGACAGCCCGGTACTGGGCGCAAGACGGCGGGCGTGGGCGAGGTCGGCGAGCAGGGCGGTATCCGTTGCACCGATCTCCAGCTGCTCCCCGTTCAGATGAAAGCGCCCGCCGCGGAGCAGCAGCAATGTACCGGGGTCGAGCATGAAGCCGTGCTGTGCCATCGCAGCGGCAAAACGCTTGCGCGTCAGCGGCTCGTCCGGCGGCAGGAAGAACACCGAAGCCTTGGGCTCGCTCAGGTAGTCGCCCAGAAAGGCGGCCACATCGTCGCGGTTCCAGCGGATGGCGTTGAGCATGTCAGTGACGCGATCGACCATGAGGTCGCCGATTTCGGCCGAGTTGTCCTGCAATGCGAGGTCGGGGTCGGTATACATGCCCGGCAGATCGACGCGCTCGGCCAGCCAGCCGAGAAAACCCGATCCCAGCTCGCGTGCCTGCGGCGCCCGGAAACCGATGGAGTAGGTCGTGCATTCGCCGATGGCCGTGCCTTCGTGCGCGTAGCGCGGCGGCAGATACAGCATGTCACCCGGCTCCAGCACCCATTCCTCGGTGGGGCGGAAATCGGCGATGAGCTTGAGCGGCGCACCTTCCACCAGCGTGTGCTCGGTCTGGTCGCCGATGCGCCAGCGTCGCTGGCCGAAGCCCTGCAGCAGGAACACGTCGTAGCTGTCGAAATGCGCACCGATGCCGCCGCCGTCGGTGGCGTAGCTCACCATCAGGTCGTCGAGCCGCGCCTGCGGGATGAAGTCAAAGCGATGCAGCAACTCGTCGGCCTCGCGCACCCACAGGTTCAGGCCCTGCACCAATACCGTCCACGGCTGCTTGCGGCCTTTCAGCGCGGACGCCTTTTGCGGGCCGCGCGAGACTTGCCAGCCTTTGCTGGCGTCGTGCCGGATCAGGCGCGATTCGACGTCCTCGTCACCGGCCAGCTCGAACAGTTCTTCCAGCTCGACCACGCCGGTGAAGCCCGGAATGGCCTGACGGATCAACAGGGGCTTCTTCTGCCAGTACTCGGCCAGGAATTGCTGCGGCGTGATGCCGCCAAGGAGTTCGCTTTTCATGGCCGGGATTATCGCCGATTGCTTCGACGCGCGAGGTCCTGCACCGTTAAAATGCCGGACTTTTCCGTGGAACTGCCCATGCCCGTCGCCACCATCGAATCACTCGACCACGAAGGCCGCGGCGTCACCCACGTCGACGGCAAGGCCGTCTTCATCGAGGGGGCGCTGCCGGGTGAGGAAGTCGAGTACGCGGTGGTGCGTGCGCGGCCGAGCTACGAGCTGGGCGAGCTGGTGCGCGTGATCACGCCCAGCGCCTTGCGCGTGACGCCGCGCTGCCCGTACTTCGGCACCTGTGGCGGCTGTTCCATGCAGCACCTGGACGCCACCGCGCAGGCCGCGGTCAAGCAGCGGGTGCTCGAAGACGCGCTGTGGCACGTCGGCAAGGTGCGCGCCGAAACCATCTATGCCGCCATCCACGGCCCGAGTTGGGGTTACCGCTTCCGCGCTCGCATCGGTGCGCGGCTGGTGCCGAGCAAGGGCGGCATGCGGGTGGGTTTTCGTGAGCGCAGCAGCAGCCACCTGATCGACATGACGAGCTGCGAGGTGCTGCCGCCGCATGTCTCGGCCCTGCTACCCTCGCTGCGTGATCTGATCGGCGGTCTGTCGATTCCCGACCGTATTCCGCAGATCGAGCTGGCTATGGGCGATGACGATGTCACGGTGCTGGTGTTCCGTCATCTCGAAGCCCTCACCGCCGCAGATATCAGGCGTCTTGTTGCGTTCTCCGAGGCCCACGCCGTTCAGGTCTGGCTGCAGCCCAAGGGGCCTGACAGCATCCGCAGACTGCACCCGAAAGAGGCGCCGGGGCTGTCCTACAGCCTGCCGGAGTTCGACGTGAAGCTGCATTTCCGTCCGACCGACTTCACGCAGGTGAATGTGCTGACCAACCAGTTGCTGATGCGACGCGCCCTGCAGCTGCTCGATCCGCAGCCGGGCGAGCGCATCGCCGACCTGTTCTGCGGGCTGGGCAACTTCAGCCTGCCGATTGCCCGCAGCGGCGCACGCGTGGTCGGTATCGAGGGCAGCGATGCGCTGGTCGCACGTGCCGCCGAAAACGCCCGCGCCAACGGCCTTGCCGCCAACAGCGAGTTCCACGCTGCCAACCTGTTCGAGGTCACGCCTGACAGCTTCGCCGCGCTGGGCCATTTCGACCGCATGTTGATCGATCCGCCGCGCGATGGTGCCATCGCCATCGTCAAGGCGCTCGGCGAGGCCGCGCCGCGTCGCATCGTCTACGTCTCCTGCAACCCCGCGACCCTGGCGCGCGACGCCGCGGTGCTGGTGCGCGAGAAGGGCTACGCGCTGCGCGGCGCCGGTATCGCCAACCTGTTCCCGCAGACCTCGCACGTCGAATCCATCGCATTGTTTGAACGCATGGCCTGACGCAGAGCGAGGCGGAACGGTATACTCCGCCGCGGATCAATGATCCGCACGGGTTTAGATGGACGTGTGGCAGAGTGGTTGAATGCACCGGTCTTGGCGCGCCAGCGCTGGCGAAGCCAAAACCGGCACGGGCCGCAGGCCCGCATGGGTCTTACGGAGGTGTGGCAGAGTGGTTGAATGCACCGGTCTTGAAAACCGGCAGGGGTTTGCGCCCCTCGTGAGTTCGAATCTCACCGCCTCCGCCAATTGACCCGGATACATCATGGATATCTCCACACCAGCCCTGCTGTTTCCCGCGATTTCCTTGCTGTTGCTGGCCTATACCAACCGTTTCCTGACGCTCGCGCAGGTGATCCGTCAACTGCATGCCTCGCGGGATCCGCATGCGCCCATCGTGCAGCGCCAGATTCCTGGCCTGAAGCATCGCATCGTCCTGATCAAGTACATGCAGGGCTTTGCCGTGCTGAGCTTTCTGCTGTGCGCGCTGTCGATGTTCGGGCTGTATGTGGGCGAGGCCTTTGCCGGCAAGCTGCTGTTTGGCGCGAGTCTGCTGGCGCTGACGGTGTCGCTGCTGATGTCACTGGCCGAGGTGTTGATCTCCACCAATGCGCTGGCCATCGTGGTGGAAGACATCGAGGCGCCGGTGCCGCCCGAAGCGTCTGATCCCGACGGGCGCTGAATGGCGCGCATCCTCCTCTTCAACAAGCCCCACGGCGTGATCTGCCAGTTCTCGCCGGAAGGCGACAAGCCCACGCTGAAGGACTTCATTGCCGTGCCGGGCGTGTATGCAGCCGGGCGGCTCGATACCGATTCCGAGGGCTTGCTGGTGCTGACCGATGACGGCGCGCTGCAGCACCGCATCACCGATCCGCGCAACAAGCAGCCGAAAACCTATCTTGTGCAGGTCGAGGGCGAGCCCGACGAGGCCGCGCTGGCGGCCTTGCGCGCCGGCGGACTGGATCTGGGTGACTTCCGCACGCAAGCCTGCGAGGCGCGGCAGGTGGCAGAGCCCGACTGGCTGTGGCCGCGCGATCCGCCCGTGCGGTTCCGCAAGAACATCCCGACGAGCTGGATCGAGATCGTGCTGCGCGAGGGCAAGAACCGGCAGGTGCGGCGCATGACGGCCAAGGTCGGCTTTCCCACGCTGCGCTTGGTGCGCACGGCCATCGGGCCGTGGTCGCTGGACGGGCTGGCGCCGGGACAATGGCGCGAGGAAGTCGCGGCCGCGCTGCCGCAGCCTGGTCCGCGTGTGCGGCGCTCGCGTTAGAATCTGCGCTGTTTCTTCCACGACCGGATTGACGATGAATTTTCGCCGCTGCCTGCTCCTGCTGTCTTTCATGTTGTTCGTTCCGGCGGCTTTTGCGCAGCAAATGCCGGTGGTGCAGCTCACCGCCGGCATGTACCGCATCACTGCGGAAATGGCCAATACCCCGAAACACCGCGAGACCGGGCTGATGCATCGTGAGTCCATGGGCGAGAACCGCGGCATGGTGTTCGTGTTCGAGTTCGACGCCACGCACTGCATGTGGATGCGCAACACGCTCATTCCGCTGTCGGTGGCCTTTCTGGACACCGATGGGAAGATCCTCAACATCGAGGACATGGCCCCGCAGACCGAAACCAATCACTGTGCCGCCAAGCCTGCGCGCTACGCGCTGGAAATGAACAAGGGCTGGTTCGCGCAACGCGGCATCGGCCCTGGCGACGTCATCGGCGGCGCCAGCAAACTGCGTCCCACGCGCTGATCTGCGCGCAGTGCGCTCCGGCCGAAGGGCCGAATTGGGGTAGAAACCCCGTCTTTATCCACCGGCAAATCTTGCCGCCTCCTCCCGATAATTGCCGCACGTGGCCGTTCGTCCGCAGTTTTGCGGCACGGCCTGAGGTGGAGCGGCAATGGCCGAAGAAAGCGATCTCGAGAAAACAGAACAACCAACCCCACGGCGAATAGAGCAAGCCCGTGAGGAAGGCCAGGTCCCGCAATCGCGGGAGCTGTCGACGTTCTTCGTGCTCATCGCCGGCGTGGCCAGTCTGTGGCTGATGGGGAGCTGGGTGAGCCGACGCATCACCGACACGCTGCGCCATGGCTTCAGCTTCGAGCGCGAGGCGGTGTTCGACACCGCGTTGATGCTCGACACCTTTCACACCATTTTCAGCGACGTGCTGCTGACCATGCTGCCCTTGTTCGGCGTGCTGGTGATCGCGGCGCTGGCGGCCCCGATCACGCTCGGCGGCTTCGTGTTCTCGACCAAGGTGCTGGCGCTCAAGCCGGAACGCATGAACCCGCTCAAGGGGCTGGGCCGGATGTTCTCGGTGCATGGCCTGGTCGAGCTGATCAAGTCGGTGCTCAAGGCCGTGGTCATTGGCGTGCTGGCCGTGTTTGCGGTGTGGCGCGAATGGGACCACGTGTTTTCGCTGATGATGCAACCGCTGGAATATGCGCTGCCGGAGTTCTTCCAGACGCTGCTGTTCGCGTCGCTGATCATCGTGCTCGGGCTGGCCATCATTGCGCTGATTGATGTGCCGTTCCAGCTCTACCAGTACCACCGCAAGCTGCGCATGACGCGCGAGGAAGTGAAGCGCGAGAACAAGGAGCAGGAGGGCGATCCGCACGTCAAGGCACGCATTCGCATGCTGCAGCGCGAGATGGCGCGCCGCCGCATGATGTCCGAGGTGCCCAAGGCCGACGTGGTGGTGACCAACCCGACGCACTTCTCGGTCGCGCTGAAGTACGACAGCAACAAGATGGGCGCGCCGGTCGTCGTCGCCAAGGGCCGCGGCGACGTGGCGCTGAAGATTCGCGAGATCGCCGCCGAGCACGATGTGCCGCTGCTCGAAGCGCCGCCGCTGGCACGTGCCCTGCACGCGCATTGCGAGCTGGGCGAGGCGGTGCCGGCACAGCTCTATACCGCCGTGGCGGAAGTCATGGCTTATGTCTATCAACTCAACGCGTGGCTGTCGCGTGGCGGGCGCAAGCCGGCGGCGCCGAACAAGCTGGCTGTGCCGGAAAACATGGATCCGGGTGCGGTCGAATGAGCAAGCAATGCATTGGCGAAACGAGGCTTCTGAATGAATGAAACGCTGAACCTGCGCGCCTTGATGCGGCCGGAGAACATGCGCCTGCTCGGGGCGCCGATCTTCATCATCATGATCCTGTCGATGATGGTGTTGCCGCTGCCGGCCTTCATCCTCGACCTGTTCTTCACCTTCAACATCGCGGTGGCGGTGATGGTGCTGCTGGTGGCGATGTACACGCGCAAGCCGCTGGAATTTTCGGTGTTTCCGACGGTGCTGCTGGTCACCACGCTGCTGCGTCTGGCGCTCAACGTGGCCTCCACCCGCATCGTGCTGCTCGAAGGTCACACCGGGCCGGACGCAGCAGGCAAGGTCATCGAGGCTTTCGGCTACTTCCTGGTCGGCGGCAACACCGCCATCGGTCTGGTGGTGTTCGGCATCCTCGTGCTGATCAACTTCATCGTCATCACCAAGGGCGCGGGGCGTATTGCGGAAGTCAGCGCGCGCTTCACGCTGGATGCGATGCCCGGCAAGCAGATGGCGATCGACGCCGACCTCAACGCCGGCCTGATCGACGAGAACGAAGCCAAGCGCCGCCGCAAGGAAGTGTCGCAGGAGTCCGACTTCTTCGGCGCCATGGACGGTGCCTCCAAGTTCGTGCGCGGCGACGCCATCGCCGGCATCCTGATCCTGCTGATCAACATCATCGGCGGCCTGATCGTCGGTACCGTGCAGCACAACATGGCCATGGGTACGGCGGTCGAAACCTACACGCTGCTGACCATCGGTGACGGTCTGGTAGCGCAGATTCCGGCGCTGGTCATTTCGGTGGCCGCCGGTCTGGTCGTGTCGCGCGTGGGTGACGAGTCCAACGTCGGCGACATGGTCATCACGCAGGTCTTCTCCAACCCGCAGGTGCTGATCCTCACCGGCGGCATCATCGGTGTGCTGGGCCTCATCCCCGGCATGCCGAACCTGGTCTTCATCCTGATCGCCGGCGGCCTGTTCGCGCTGGCGTGGCAGCGGCGCAAGATCAACGAACGCGCTGTCGAGGCCGAGGCCGAAGCCGCGAAGGCGCCCGCCGCGCAGGCCGCCGCCACACCGGAGAATCTCGAAGCGAGCTGGGCCGACGTGCAACCGGTGGACGTGCTGGGCCTGGAGGTGGGCTACCGCCTGATCCCGCTGGTCGACAAGGCGCAGGACGGGGAGCTGCTCAAGCGCATCCGCGGCCTGCGCAAGAAGTTCGCGCAGGACGTGGGCTTCCTGCCTGCCTCGGTGCACATCCGCGACAATCTCGAACTCAAGCCCAACGCCTATCGCATCGCGCTCAAGGGCGTCGAGATCGGCGCCGGCGAAGCCTGGCCGGGTCAGTATCTGGCGATCAATCCGGGCCGCGTGTCCGGCCCGCTGCAGGGGCGCGAGACGCGCGATCCGGCCTTCGACCTGCCGGCTTTCTGGATCGAGCCGGCGCAGCGTGAGCAGGCCCATGCGCTGGGCTATACCGTGGTCGACGCCGGTACGGTGGTGGCCACCCACCTCAACCACCTGATCCTCAATCACGCCGCCGAACTGCTCGGCCGGCAGGAAACGCAGCAGCTCATTGATCACATCGCCAAAGACGCGCCCAAGCTGGTCGAAGACCTGGTGCCGGGCCAGCTGGCCCTGTCGGTGGTGCAGCGTGTGCTGCAGGCCTTGCTGGAAGAGGGCGTCAATATCCGCGACATGCGCAGCATCATCGAGGTGCTGGCCGAGAACGCGCCGCGCACGCAGGAGCCGGTCGAACTCGTGGCCCGCATCCGCGAAACCCTGGGCCGCGCCATCGTGCAGAGCCTGTTCCCGGGCAACGAAGAGGTGCAGGTCATCGCCCTCGAACCGACGCTGGAACGCATCCTGTCGCAGGCCATGGGCGCCAGCGGCGGTGATGGCGGGGCGATCGAGCCGGGGCTGGCCGACAACATGCTGCGCCAGACGGCGGAAGCCGCACAGCGCATGGAAGACGCCGGTGTGCCGCCGGTGCTGCTGGTGCCGCCGCAACTGCGTCTGCTGTTGTCGCGCTTCCTGCGTCGCGCCGTGCCCTCGCTCAAGGTCGTGGCCAATACCGAAGTGCCCGAATCGCGCACCGTGCGTGTCACCGCCATGGTCGGCGGCGCTGCCTGAGTGCGGTTCTGAAGAGGGGAATAAGCGGGAACAACCCCGTTTATTCCACCCTCGCCACGGCGGGGGGCGCAGGAATAATGGACTCATGCTGCGCTACAGGCGCGGAAAGTCTGGAGAACCGGTATGAACGTCAAGCGCTACTTTGCCGCCACTGCCCGTGAGGCCCTGCGTGCCCTCAAGGCCGAACTGGGCGCCGACGCCATCGTGCTGTCGAATCGCGCCGTTGAAGGCGGCGTTGAAATCCTGGCCCTGCCGGCCGACGAGGTTGGCGCCGTGTCGACCCCGCCGCGCCGCGAGCCCGCGCCGGTCACGCCGGTGTCCGAGCACGAAGACGAGGATTGCCGCGTGAGCCTCGGTGCCGCGCGCCCGCAGCCGGCTGCAAAGCCCGCGCAGCAGATTCGCGCTTTCGATCCGCCGCGCATGGAAACGCCCGACTACATCATCCGCAAGCGTGGCTATGAGGATGTGGCGCCGGCGCCAGCGCCAGCGCCGCGACCGGCTCCGGCTCGCCCGGCGCCGGTGGTCGAACGCCCCGCGGCCGTTGCAGAACGCATCGAGCCGGTGCTGCCGCAAGATGTCGCGCCGGTGGCCGAAACGGTTTCACGCCATCTTGGCGAGAAGGCACGCCCACAGGTTGCCGACCCGCGCATTACCGAACTGCAGGACGCCAATGCCCGTTTGATGTCGGAGCTGGGCGGCATTCGCGGCATGATCGAACGCCAGCTCGCGGCCTTTGCCTGGGGCGACACGCGTCGCAATGCACCGGGTGCGGCCGAAGTGCTGGGCGAATTGCTCGACGCCGGTTTCCCCACGCGTCTGGCGCGCAAGCTGGTCGAATCCGTTGATGAAGCACACAGCGCCGACGAGGCCCGCACGGTCGTGCGCAACACGCTTGGCCGCGATCTGCGCGCCATGTCGTCGGACGCCGATCTGATCGATCGTGGTGGCGTGTTCGCCCTTGTCGGCCCGACCGGTGTGGGCAAGACCACCACCACCGCCAAGATCGCCGCGCGCTGCGTGATGCGCCATGGCGCCGACAAGATCGCACTGATCACCACCGACGGTTACCGCATCGGCGCGCAAGAGCAACTGCGCATCTACGGCCGCATTCTCGGCGTGCCGGTATTCCCGGTGCGTGACGCCTCCGACCTGCGCCAGACCATTGCCGAGCTGCGCGGCAAGCACATGATCCTGATCGACACGGTCGGCATGAGCCAGCGTGACGAAATGGTCATGAAGCAGGCCGCCATGCTCTCCGGCGCCGGCAACGTGCACCGCCTGCTGCTGCTCAATGCCACCGCCAGCGGTGAAACGCTTGATGACGTCATTGACGCCTGGAAGGGCCCGGATCTGGCCGGCTGCGTGCTGACCAAGGTCGACGAGGCCGTGTCGCTGGCGCCGGCTGTCGGTGCCGCGATTTCCAATGGACTGGAAGTGTTCTACGTCACCAACGGTCAGCGCGTGCCGGAAGACCTGCACCTGCCCAACCGCGCCTACCTGCTGCATCGCAGCCTCAACGCCCGCGTGCGTGATGCGGCGTGGAAACTCGATGCCGACGAGGCGGCGCTGAAGTTTGCCGCTGGTGCCGGTGCTTGAGCGGAGGCCCGACATGATCGACAGCCACGAAGATCAGGCAGCCGGTCTGCGCCGGCTGTTCCGACGCGCACCGCCCACGGTGGTTGCGCTGTACACCACCGGCCGCGAGCGTACGACTACCGCAGTGCGCACGGCCTTCCGTCTCGCGGCGCGTGCCGAGCGCGTGCTGATTCTGGATGAGGCGCGCGGCGAACATTCGCTGGCGCCGTCGCTGGGCGTGGCCGACGGCGGCGATCTGCTCGGCGTGCTGGGCGGACAGTGCGAAGCCGCCTCGCTGGTGCAGTCCGTGCCGGGGCTGGTTGGCCGCGTGCCGGTCAGTGCCGCCGCGCTGGCCTTGCCGCTGCTCGACGAAGAACGCCGCACACAACTTATCGATGCGCTGCGCAGCCTGCATCGCTACGCCGGCATCGTGCTGGTGCACGCCGACAGCGAGGAGGCGGCAGACCCGTCGCCCTTCGTGTTCGCCGCGCCGCGCCGCCTGCTGGTGGCCGAGGCCAGCCGCAGCGGTGCAATCGAAGCCTATTCGGTCATCAAGGCACTGGCTGCGGCCGGCGCCGGCTCGCTGCATGTGGCGGTGTCCGGCGCACGCTCGCGCAACGAGGCCAATGCCTTCTTCGACAGCCTCGACGCGCTGGTGCGCAAGCACGTTGGCGTGCCGCTGGCCTGGCTTGGCGAAGTCGAGCGCGACGATCTGGCCGGTGGGCTGACGGCCGATGTTGTCGAATCTTCGCCGCGCGAACCTGAGGCGGCTTTCCTGCGCCGCCTGGCATCGCTCAGTGGGGCGCGTCTCACGCCGCCACGCGGCGCGACGTTGTGAGGAAGAAGCGTCGATGCTGACCACTGCCCGAAAAGTCGCTGCACCCATCGGTCAAACCCGTGCTTCCGGCGTGCATAATGTCGGCAAGGGGCGGGTTGCGCCCCGCAACACCCGGGCTCTGTGGATGTACGACTCCGAAGGCAACCCCGACAAGGCACAACTGGTTGAGCTGTATGCACCACTGGTCAAGCGCATCGCCTATCACCTGATGGCGAAGCTGCCGGCCAGCGTGCAGCTCGACGACGTCATGCAGAACGGCATGATCGGCCTGCTCGATGCCGTCTCGCGTTACGAGGACGGCCTTGGTGCGCAGTTCGAGACCTACGCCGCGCAGCGTATCCGCGGCGCCATGCTCGACGGCCTGCGCGAAGATGACTGGATGCCGCGCAGCCTGCGTCGCGACATGCGCCGCGTGGAATCTGCCGTGCAGACGCTGGAACAACGCCTCGGGCGCCCGCCGTCCGAAACCGAGCTGGCCGATGAAGTCGGCGTGCCGCTGCCCGAGTACCAGCAGATCCTGCAGGACGCTCGCGGCCACCAGCTGGTGTATTTCGAGGATTTCAGCGGCAGCGAGGATGACGACTTCCTCGAACGTCACATCGTCGATCAGGACGCCAATCCGCTCGGCATGCTCGAAGACGCCGATCTGCGCCGCAATCTGGTCAAGGCCATTGAGGCCCTGCCCGAACGCGAACAGATGGTGATGAGCCTGTATTACGAGGAAGAACTCAACCTGCGCGAAATCGGCGAAGTGCTGGGCGTCACCGAATCACGCGTGTGTCAGTTGCACAGCCAGGCCGTGGCCCGCCTGCGCGCACACGTCTTCTCCGACGGGGCAGCCCCGTTGTCGGCCAAGCGGCGCGGTCGTCCGCCGCGCGCCAAGGTCTGAGCGGCTAGCCGATGGATCGCATCAGCCTGTTCGGCCTCGTTCTCGGTATTGCCGCGATTGTCGTCGGGCAGGTGCTGGAAGGCGGTCATGTTGCCTCCCTGTTCCAACCCACGGCCTTGCTCATCGTCATCGGCGGTACGCTCGGCGCCGTGATGCTGCAGAGCCCGTTCAAGGTCTTTGTCGAGGGTGCGCGCATGACCCGCTGGGTCTTCGTGCCGCCGCCCGAGCGTGGTGAAGAGCTCATCGGGCTGGTCACGCAATGGGGCACCATCGCCCGACGTGACGGCCTGCTGGCCCTGGAGCCGCGTATCGAACAACAGGACGATCCGTTTTTGCGGCGTGGCCTGCAGTTTCTGGTCGATGGCGTGGATCCGCAGCGCCTGCGCGAGCTGATGAACGTCGAGATCGACGCCTCCGAAGCCCAGATGAAACTCGGCGCCCGCGTGTGGGAAGCGGCCGGTGGTTATTCGCCGACCATCGGCATTCTGGGGGCCGTGCTGGGCCTGATCCACGTCATGGAAAACCTCTCCGAGCCCTCGCGGCTGGGCGCCGGCATTGCCGTGGCCTTTGTCGCCACCATCTACGGTGTGGGCTTTGCCAACCTGGTTTTCCTGCCGTTTGCCAAGAAGCTCATGGCGCACATCGGGCGCATCTCGGCCGAGCGCGAGATGATCGTCGACGCGCTGGTCGGCATCGGCAACGGCGAGAACCCGCGCATCATCGAAGCCCGCATGCGCGGCTATCTGGTGTGAGGGCGCCATGCCGCGCCAGCGCCAACGCCGCCAGCACGATGAGCATCCCGAGAATCACGAGCGCTGGCTGGTCTCCTACGCCGACTTCATCACGCTGCTGTTTGCCTTCTTTGTCGTGATGTATTCGCTGTCCTCGGTCAACGAGGGCAAATACCGCATCCTTTCCGATTCCCTGCTTTCCGCCTTTCGCAGCGTCTCCGTCAATCAGCCGAGTGAGCAGGTGGTGGTCGCGCCCTTCGTGGTGCCGGCGCGCCCGCAGCCGCCGGTGAGCCGCACCGACCGCGAACCGGCCAGCGGGCAGGGCGACCACGTCGAGCATATCCGCCGCATGGGCGAGAGCATTCGCCGCGCGCTCGAACCGCTCACGCGCACCGGTCAGGTGAACATCTCCGAGGGCGCTCACGGCATCACGGTAGAAGTGAATGCCAGCCTGCTGTTCCCGGCCGGTGAAACCAGCTTGCAGCCCGCCGCCCAGTCACCGCTGCGCGCGATTGCGGAGGTCTTTGTCGGCGGGGATTACCCCGTCACCATCGAGGGCCACACCGACGATTCGCCGATCAACTCCCCGCGCTTTCCGTCGAACTGGGAGTTGTCCTCGGTGCGTGCGTCATCGGTGGTGCGGCTGTTTGCCGACGCCGGCATAGCTCCCTCGCGGCTGTCCGCCATCGGCTATGCCGATCAGCGTCCCATCGCCGAGAACTTCACCGAAGAGGGGCGCGCCCGCAACCGCCGCGTCACCATCCGGCTGGATGCCATGTACAACGACCCGCCGCCGCAGGCGCCGGGCACTATCCGCGCGGACGACCCGATGCGCGCCTTGCTGCCCTGAGCCGGCTCACAGCACCTTCAGAATCGCCACCAGGGCCAGCGCGCCCAACACCACACCTCCCAGCAGCATGCCGTTTCCGGTCCAGATTGCGTAGGCGACAAGCCCCAGCACTCCGGCCACGAGAATCGGAAACAGCCAGGGAGCAACACGCGACAGCAGTCCGAAATAGGGTTTGCCTTCGGCCAGCCGAGCAGGTGGCGGGCTGGCGTCTCCGCCGACCAGAAAGCGCGCAATGCTGTCCAGGTTGTCTTCGTTCAGCGCCGCACTGTGGCCGCCATCGTGAAACCAGTACTGGAACACCCGTTCGTCGTCGTGCAGAAAGCCCTCAAATCCCCCGGTGCCGATGTCGCGACGGCGCAGGCCGGTCAAGCCGCTGCACAGGAATCCGACCGGAACGTCGGCGTTGGCGCAGTCGTTTCGCAGCATGCCCACCTGGGGATTGTCGCCGCGCATCAGATCGCGCCAGGCGTAGTCGCGCGGCAGCACGCTGCCAGCCAGCGCCACACGTTCAAAGCTCATGGCGGGCAGAACCCGCAAGGATTCGCCAAGGATGTAGGTGCCATTGCTGTGGCCGACGAAGTGAAAGCGCGCGCCGGGGTTTTCCGCCACGCAGTCGCTGTACAGCTGCTGAAAGGTGCGCACAGGGCGCTTGTGCAGGAAGGGAATGGCGAATTCCAGCGCCGACAGATAGCCGTAACTGGGCGTGATGACGCGAGCCCCCGGCATGTGCGCCCGCACCCGTTCTTCCAGCTGCTGCACCCAGCCGCGGTTGGCGGCACGGATGCCGTGCAGCACGAACACGATGTCCTCGTGGGGCGTGGCGAGCATGCGGGCGTCGGCCTCCGGCATGGCCTTGCCCAGGATGGCGTCGTGCATCAGGCGCACCCTCAGCTCCGGGTCGGGGCCGCGATCGAGTACGGGTAGCTGACGGTGGTTGAGGCCCGGCACCGAGATGTGCATGGCGTTGGGAAATTGCTCCAGATCGACGCTGTCACGGCGGCTCACCACCGAGTCGACGGTGCCGAGCATCTGCACCATGTCGGGTCGCTGATCTTCGGGCAAGCCGCGCATGTGGCGGATCCAGGTCAGCCGCATGTTGGTGACCGTTGCACTGCCCGAGATCAGTTCCTGCCCGATGAATCGGCGCCGGGTAACAAAGCCGGCCAGGCGTGTGGCCCAGTCGTACAGGCGCACCGAGGTCTTGCGCTGGTCGAGTCCGCGATTGATGGCGGCCAGCAGCACGATGCGTCGAACGCGGCTTGCCCAGACCGATCCGGGAAGCCAGCGCTCGCAGCCGCTGGCCAGCAGGTAGCACTGACGCACCAGCATGCCGCCGAAGCTGTGCCCGACCAGCACGATTTCGTCGTAGCCATCGGCGATGCGCCAGCGCGCATCGATCACGGCCTGCAATTCGGCGGCCCTGTCGATCACCCGCGCCGTGCTGAACAGCCACACGCCGTGGTCCCAGGCCAGCCAGTCGCTGTCGGACAATTCGGGCTGCTCGCGCAGCCGCGCGATCAGCTTTTCCCACTGTGCACACGTCATGCCGATGCCCGGCACGTACACCACCAGTCTGCGTTGCGACATGCTCATCCCCCGATGCGACCGGCACCCATAGTCGGGTGCCTAAGTCGGATGTCATCAGCTTAGGTGCTTGCGCTGGACATGGGGAGGAAGTCGGTCGGCAGGTGAGAACAGTCACACGGCCGCGGATGATCGGCCGCGCCTCACACGGCGCCGGTGTACTCGCCGCGCGCCGGGTAGTTCTTGTCGATGGCGAAGTCGATGGCCAGCAGCAGGTCCTGGAACGGCGGGCGCGAGAACGGCATGGTCTGTACCGCGCCGTAGTACAGCGTGCCATCCGGGCGCACCAGGAACACGCCCGGTTCGCTGAACAGGTCGGGCTCTTCGATGCCGATGGAGGTCTTGCCGCGCCCGGCGCTGACGTACAGCCCCCATTTGCGCGCGTCCGGCAGAGGCAGGTCGTAGGCGAACTTCACGTGGTCGGCCTTCACCTTGTCGGCCATCTGCTTCGCGCGCTCTTCGCCGTCGTTGCTGAGGGCGACGATCTTCACGCCGCGCTTGGCGTATTCCTCGCCGAGGCGCTCCAGTTCCAGCAGGTACTTGGCGCACAACGGGCAGTGCAGGCCGCGGTAGAACACCAGCAGATCAAAGTGCTCGCCCGGTTCGGCGCCGAGCGTGTAACGGCCACCGCCGACCAGCGGCAGATCAAGGGCGGGAACGGCTTGTCGCGGAATCAACGGGGTCATCAGAGTCTCCTGGGTATGTGACGGCCTTGTCAGTGTGGCGTACGATGCGCAACCCATCGAACCAAAAACATTGCAATCCGTACATATGAACACACCCGCCCGACTGGATCGCCTGTCCGCCCTGTTGCAGGGGCTCGCCCCGCAGTTCGAGCTTGCGTGCCCGGCGCGCGAGGCAGCCGAACCGCTGGCCGCAGCGGCAGAGCAGGACTTGCTGCTGCATCTGCTGACCGAAGGCAGCGCACGCGTCGAGGTGCTGGGCAGGGCGGCGCAATGCATCGTCGGCCCGGCCGTCGTGGTGTGTCGTCCGCGGCCGCAGACCGTGGTAGAGCCGCTGGATGCCGCCGCACAGGCCGGCCTGACCTGC
The DNA here is from genome assembly GCF_059703705.1 of Pseudazoarcus sp. NS36. Lineage (NCBI taxonomy): Bacteria > Pseudomonadati > Pseudomonadota > Betaproteobacteria > Rhodocyclales > Zoogloeaceae > Pseudazoarcus > Pseudazoarcus sp. NS36. The sequence continues at coordinate 104,742 of NZ_BAAKJA010000006.1, forward strand.
ATCCGCGCACGTTTCGCCGGCCCGGTCGGTCCGCTGTTGCTGGAAGAGTTCGGTGCGGCCCTGGTCGTGCCGCTGGCGGAGAGCGACGGCGCGCTGCAGCAGATCGTGCAGCTCATTGCAGGCGAGATCGCCGCACCGCGTTGCGGCCAGCCGCTGCTGCTGGAACGGGCCGGCGACATCCTGTTCATCGGCCTGCTGCGCCATCTGATCGCGCATCCGCGGACCGACGGCGGCCTGTTCAGCGGCTTGGCCGATGCGCGCATTGCCCGCGCGCTGGTGGCCATGCACGCCGCACCGGAACAGGGCTGGACGCTGGAACGGTTGGCGGAAGAGGCCGGCATGTCGCGCACCGCGTTTGCCAACCGCTTCCGTGATCTGCTGCACTGCCCGCCGGGTGCGTATCTGAACCGCCTGCGACTGGCGATTGCCCGCCGCGCCATCGAGGGCGGGGCGGGGCTCAAGCGTGCCGCCGGCCTGTCCGGCTATTCCGGCGCGGCCACGCTGTCGCGCGCGCTGGCCCAGTCTGCGCGGCGGGTATCCGCTCAGGCGCCGCCCTTGTCTTCGGCCAGCCGAACGTAGCCGTCGCGCGTCTGCGGCAGCCGCATGCCCAGCACCTGCGCCGCGATCTGCGTACGCAGGATCTGCGCCGTACCGCCGGCAATCGTGAACATGCGCGCGTCGCGCACATGACGCTCCATCGGCTGGTCGCGGCCGTAGCCGGATGATCCGAAGAACTGCAGCGCGTCATTCACAACCTTGTTGGCGGTCTCGGCCGCGAACAGCTTGGCGCGCGCCGCGCGGTCCAGATCGGGAAACTGCTCGCCGCTGGTGGCCGCGTCGTGCAGCAGCAGGCGCGCCGCTTCGAGCTGCGTGGACATGTCGGCCGCCATCCATTGCAAACCCTGGAATTCCGCAATCGGCCGGCCGAACTGCTCGCGCGTCTTGAGGTAGGCCACGCCTTCCTCGAACGCCCCCTGCGCAATGCCCAGCGCCACCGTGCCGGCGCCCACGCGCTGCGCGTTGTAGGCTGTCATCAGCGACGCAAAGCCACGCTTCAGTCCGCCCGGCGGCACCACCATCATCGACTTGTGAATCGAGAGATCGCGGAATTCCAGATAGGTCTCGGGAATGCCGCGCACGCCCATCGCATACAGCCGCCGGCCCACCACAAGCCCCTCCGGCCCGTTGTCGTCGCGCACGCAGATAAAGGCGCCAATGCCTTGCTCAACGCCGTCGTCGAACACCCGCGCGAAGATCAGATGCAGCCGCGACACACCGCCGCCGGTAATCCAGTACTTCTCGCCGTTGAGCACGTAGTGGTCGCCCTTGCGGTCGGCGCGCGTCGTCATCTGGCTTGCCGCGCTGCCGGCCTTCGGCTCGGTGATGCAGATCGCCGGCTTGTCACCGTCGAGCACCAGCTCGGCCGCGAGCTTCGCTTGCTCGGGCGTGCCGTAGCGCACGATGGCCCCGATGGCGCCCATGTTGGTCTCCACCGTGATGCGCCCCATGGTCGCGCAGGCCTTGGCCATCTCCTCGATCACGATCACCGCGTCCAGATAACTGCGCCCTTGGCCACCCAGCTCTCGCGGCAGCGTCATGCCGACAAAGCCGGCGTCGCGCAGCAGCGCGATGTTGTCCCACGGGTATTCCTCGGTGAGGTCGGTGTCGGCAGCGGTGGGGGCGAAACGGCTCTGCGCGAGCTCGCGCGCGCGAGTCTGCAGCTCAAGCTGGTCGGCGGTCAGGCGGGTCATATCGGCTCCTGTCGATGACGATTCCGCAACCATAGCGCGAGCGCGCTGACCGCACAGTTGCGCCTTATACGGAGTCGGCCGCCTCATCCTTGCGCAACCGGCAAGGGTGACGCCCCATCAAGGGCTTGCGGTGCTTGCTCAGCGGCTGTCCCCAGGTCTATCCACAGGGATTGTGGATAGGTGGGGTGGGTGCGACTCAGGCGCCTGAAGGCTGGTGCCAGTGCGGCCTACCACGCCAGTTTGCGCGCGCCTTGCCGGATGCGCGGGAACGTTCGCGGTATTTTGGGAACAGACGCTTCGGTGCGGCCCCTCGTGGCGGCGAGCGAAACCGTCTGATTCTGGAGAGAGTGCATGAAGCGATGGAAGAAATGGATGGGCGTGGCGTTGGCCTGTGGTGTGCTGACGAGCCACGTTCAGGCGGCAGATCGCAGCGCGGTCGTCATGGGTACGGCCACGCCGGGCGGGGGCTTCGAGTTCTTCGGCAAGGCTCTGGCGGAGGAGGTCAACGCGGCGGATGCGTCTCTTGCAGTTACAGCCCGCAGCACGCGCGGTAGCAGCGAGAACATTCCCCTGCTGGAGGAGGGAGCGCTCGACGTGGCGCTGGTTGCGAGTCTGCCGGCGCGTGAAGCATTTGAAGGCATTGATCGTCCCGGTCCGACACCGCTGAAGATCATCACCGCCATCTACCCGACCTTCGGGGCTTTTGCCGTCCGTGGCGACAGCCCGGCCACGAACTTCAGCGATCTGGTGGGGCAGAAGGTTGCCTGGGGCACGGAGGCGTCCGGCCTGACCCTGCTCGGCCTGTATGTCACCGAAGCGCTCGGCCTGGACCGGGACAAGGACTTTGATGCGGTCTATCTGCAGCGCGCCGGTGACGGCGCGACCATGGTCCTGAACGGCGAGGTCGCCGCGCAGTGGGGTGGCGGAGTCGGCTGGCCCAACTTCACGCGCATCATGGAAGGTGGCGGACGGCTGGTGGGTCTGAGCAACGAGCAGGCACGCACGGTCAATGCGAAGTACCCCTTCCTGCAGCCGATGACGATTCCCGCCGGGTCCTATCCAGGTCAGGCCGAACCCCTGCTGACGGTGGGTTCGTACAGTTTTCTGCTGGCACGTGCCGACCTTCCGGAGGACGTTGCCTACCGGCTGGCCAAGGCCATCCATGAGGCACAGCCCGAGCTGGCCAGACGCCTGACCCAGGCACGTGACACCTTGCCTGAGAACACCTGGAGCGCGGCAGGAGACCCCGAACGCATCCATCCGGGCGCACGTCGCTATCTGGCAGAGCTCGGTCTGAAATAGGAGGTTGCGATGATTCTGCGGCCTGGAGTCATGCCTATCCGGCTGATTTCAGGCGGCTTTTGTTTGTTCCTTTGGGCTTTTCCTGCTATCACTTTGTCATGAGTTTGAAGGTCTTCCGACATTTCGCGGTGGGCCGGCTCATGAACAGGAGTGCAAGCCATGGCAAACCTCGTGATCTGTGCCGACGGCACCTGGAACCGGCCGGAGGAAGACCTTGCGAAGGAGTACCCCACCAATGTGCTGCGGCTGGCGCGGGCGATTGATCCGGTGGGGGGCGGGGCGAAGCAGCATGTGTTCTACGACTGGGGTATCGGCTCGTACCACGACTCGGTGATTGCCGGCGCGACGGGGAAAGGGCTGCACAAGAACATCCTGGATGGCTATCTCTACCTCGTGCAGAACTACACCGAGGGCGACCGGATTTATCTGTTCGGTTTCAGTCGCGGAGCCTATACGGTGCGGGCGCTGTGCGGGCTGATCAATAACTGCGGCATCGTCAAACGGCCGGATGCGCAGCTGATCGTCGAGGCCTGGAAGATCTACAAGAACCCGAACAATGATTTCCACCCCGACGGTGTGAAGTCGGTTGAATTTCGCGCCAAGCACAGCCATTCGTCGCGCGAGGTGCATTTCGTCGGGGTGTGGGACACGGTGGGTGCGTTGGGCATTCCGTTCTCGCTGATGGGCTTGTTCGAGGGGCGGGACGAGTTTTACGACACCAAGATGGGGGCGAACGTGAAGTTTGCGCGCCATGCGCTGGCGGTTGACGAGCGGCGGCAGGATTTCGAGCCGACGGTGTGGACGCCGCGGCCGGAGGTCAATCTGAAGCAGGTGTGGTTTGCCGGTGTGCATTCGGACGTGGGCGGCTCCTACCCGCCGGACAAGGACACGGGGTGTTTTGCGTCCGACGTGCCGCTGGGCTGGATGCTGGACGAGGCCGAACAGGCCGGGCTGGGTGTGGAGCCGCATCTGAGGGCTTCGCTCTCTGACGGCACGCTGGCGGGCACGCACAAGTCGCGACGGCACATCTACCGCGTGAAGCGTCCGCTCGACCGCGAGCTGATCGTGACGGACAAGCCTACGCGTATTCACCCAAGCGTGAAGCGGCGCTACGAGGCGGACGATAGCTACCGCCCGCCGCAACTGAAGAAGCTGGTCGAGTCGGTAGGTTGGGCGGGGCTGGATGTCGGGGTGTGAGGCGCGGCGCCGGAGGTGATCGGCGCCGCGTTTGCATCTCAGTCGCGCGTGCTATGACTGGGGAAGAGCGGCAGCACTTCCTGGCCGACTTCCTCCATGACCTCGGCGGCGGGGCGTTGGCCGCGTTTGAAGTTGAGCATGATGTGGTTCACGCCCACGCCGCGCAGCTCTTCCAGCAGTTCGACGAGCAGGTTGCGGCCGAGGCGGAAGCCGGATCGCAGCGGCTTCTGCTTTTCGTTCGGGTCGTCCGACAGATCGATGTGCAGCGGCTGGGCAAAGGGTTTGAAGTCCGCGCCGCTGTTGCGCACGGCGTCGCGCCAGGTGCGCATGACGATCTCCTGCGTGCTCGGGCTGTTGGCATACATGATCCAGGCATCGCACTGCGCGGCGATCCAGTCGGGATCTTGCCGGCAGTGGCCGGTGATGCCCAGCGGGATGCGGTTGAAGCGCGCCTTGGGAATGAGGTCGGCCTTTTCTAGCTTGCCGAGCGGGGAGTCGATGCGCGGAAAGCTTTCGTAGAGCAGGCGGTTGAAATACAGCAGAGACTCGCGGAAGACGTCCCCACGCTGGTCGATGTTGAGTCCGAAGGCGGGGAATTCCACCGCCCGGTCACCCGAGGCAATGCCGAGGAACAGCCGCCCGCCGGAGAGTTGATCGACCGACGCCGCGGCCTTGGCCAGCGTGATCGGGTGGCTCAGCGGGAACACGATGGAGCCGGTGGCCAGCGTGATGTTGCGCGTGGCGCCGGTGATCAGCCCCAGCCACACCCACGGATCGTAGATCTGCCCGACGTCGCCGAAGCTCGGGTCGCGCAGCGGTACATCGCGTGTCCACAGCGCGGCAAAGCCGAGCTCGTCGGCGCGTTGGGCCAGCTCCACCTGGCGGCTCATGTCGGGCAGGTCCGCGTCGTAGTTGTCGATGGCGAAGAACAGTCCGAGCGTGAGCTGGTCGCGCGCGAACATGCGGCGGAAGCCCGGCGAGTCCGGCGGCACGTAGGGCGCGCGCGGCGCTTCGTCGGACTTGTTGCCGAACAGCTTGAGCCCGCGCTTGGGCGCGACGAAGGGCATGCGGCCGAGATGGTCTTCGGGTGATGGGCCGAGGATCAGTTTGCGCAGCTGCTTGCGCCATGACGGGGTGTCAGACAACGGGGGCTCCTTGCAAAGGACTGGCGTCGGATTCTAGCCGCAGGCGGTGGTTCCCGAGCGGACTACGGACAATGCGTTGGCCTGCGCGTTTCGACAGGATGGAGGTGGATTGACGACGCTGTGCTGACCGGGCCGACGACGACCGTTGCCTGCTGCAGTAAGCTGCGAACGATTTCCCCAAGCCGCGCTCCAACCGGCCCCGAACCACAGCAGAACAAGGAAACACATGACGACGCTGTTCGACCCCATCCGTATCGGCGACATCGAGCTCGCCAACCGCATCGTAATGGCGCCGCTGACGCGCAACCGCGCGCGCGACTGCGTGCCTGACGACATGACCGTCGAGTACTACCGCCAGCGCGCCAGCGCCGGCCTGATCATCACCGAAGCCAGCCAGATCAGCCCGATGGGGCAGGGCTATATCGACACGCCGGGCATTTACAGTGGCGAACAGGTGGCGGCCTGGAAGAAGGTCACCGACGCCGTGCACGCCGAGGGCGGGCGCATCGTGATCCAGCTGTGGCACGTCGGCCGCATCTCGCACACCTCGCTGCTGCCGGACGGTGCACAGCCGGTGTCGTCCACCAGCCAACGGCCCAATGCCAAGACCGTCACGCGCGAGGGCTTCGTTCCCACCTCGGCGCCGCGCGCGCTGCGTGACGACGAAATTCCGGGGCTGATCGAGGACTACCGCCGCGCTGCACGCAATGCGATTGCCGCCGGTTTCGACGGCATCGAGATCCATTCGGCCAACACCTATCTGCTCGAACAGTTCCTGCGCGACAGCGTGAATGACCGCAGCGGCCCATACGGCGGCAGCATCGAGAACCGCGCGCGCCTGCTCATCGAGGTCATGCAGGCAGTGACCGACGAGATTGGCGCCGGGCGTTGCGGCCTGCGTCTGAGCCCGATCACCACCTTCAACGACACGCCGCGCGACAGCGACCCGCAAGCGCTGTATGGCTACGTCGTGCGCACGCTGGCGCCGCTCGGCCTGGCCTATGTGCACGTCGTCGAGGGCGAAACCGGGGGCGTACGCGAACCGGAAGGGCTGGCCAAACCCTTTGATTACGCGGCGCTGCGCGAGGCCTTCCCAGGCGCGTGGATGGTCAACAACGGCTACGACCGTGCGCTGGCCATGCAGACCGTGGCGACCGGAGATGCCGACCTGGTGGCCTTCGGCGTGCCCTTCATTGCGAATCCCGATCTGGTGCGCCGTCTGCAGGAGGATGCGCCGCTCAACCCGCCCCGACCGAAGCTGTTCTACGGCGGTGGCGCAGAGGGCTACATCGACTACCCGACGCTCGAAGATCGCGTCCCCGGCTGAGGCCGTGGGCGGGACACCGGCGGCACGGTCCGTGTCGCTGGTGTATGCTGGGTCCCGTCATGCCGCCTTGTTTGCGCTGCAAGCGCCCAAGCGGCAGCCCGCCGTCCCCTCCCGCTGATGTCAGATATTCCGCTTCCTACCGATTCTTCCGAACGCCTGCAGCTTGCCATTTCGCGTTTCCAGCGTTGTTTTTCGCGCCTGGAACAGGCCAGTCGCGTCGCCAAGGCGGCGCTCGCCATTGAAGTCATCGACGCTGCCAGTCGTTTGCTGGCGATGCCGCAGGGGGTCGAGGTGCTGGCCGAATGCGCCGGTCGCTTTCAGTCGGCCGGGGTGTTCGATGGCAGTGACTGGGCCGATCCGGGCAGTCTGCAGCCGCAGCTGATCCCCGCCACGCTGCAGTTCGGTGAGGAGCGCACTGTCGCCGTCGAATGCCTGAGTCTGCTGCGCTGGTTGGCGCTGGCGGAGGAACGTGGGCGTCATCCCGGTATTGCGTCCGAGCAGGCCGTGCATTTCCTGCGTGAAGCGCTGGCGGTCAATCTGGACTACGTCTTCGACCGCGCTACCGAGGCCGCACGTGAGCGCCGCACCGACGCGGCACGTCAGGTTTTTGCCTTCATCGCGGAGCGCATCGGTTACGACTCGATGCTCGAGCAACTGGTCGACGAGGTGTGGCGCATCCTGCGTCAGCGCCCGGTCAAGGTCGATGGCGCGAAAACCATGATCACCAAGCTGGCCGTCGTGCTGGCCGACCCCGAAACCGAAGTGCACAGCCTGCGCGGCGCAGACCGGCTGACCAGCGCGCTGTTCGGGCCGACTCAGGCGACGCAGTACGATCCGGGTCTGGAGGCCTACAGCGAGGCGCTTGCGCACATGGATGCGCAGACGCTCCGGCAGGAGGCAGGCGGCTTCGCGCGCTCGATGGCCGATACCGGGCTGGTGTCGGTCTATCACGCGGTACTCGTGCGCTGGCTGCTTGAGCAGCAGCCTGATCTGCTGCCGACCGCGTTGGGCCTGAGTTCGACCGGTACCGACACCTTTCTGACCTATGTCGAGCTGATCCGTGCGCTGATCGACGAGGCCGTGCATCCTGAAACCTGTCAGGCCATCTACGGCCTGTCCTGCCTGCTCGAACGCGGCATCCTCTTCTCGCCGCCGGTGGCGCCGGCGCTGTGGCGCCAGATCCGCCTGCCGCTGCATGAGAAAACGGCTGCGCTGATCGCCGGTGTGTTCGGCACGGCGGTGTCGCCCAAGGTGCATCTGCTGGCGGGTCTGCTCAACGTGCTGGGCCAGCCCTTTGGCGTCGGCCAGGGCCACAACCCGACGTGCCAAAGCGCGCGTGCGATTTCGATGTGGGCCTATAACGACCCGGATTACCTGATGCAGCTGCTGGCCTGGGCAGCGCGCGACGACGCCATCACCATGCATTTCGAGGGGTCACCTCTGGACTCGGCCCAGCAACCGGCCGGATTGGTCGAGGCGCTGCACCTGGATCTGGACGCGGTGTCGCTGGTGCTGGTGCCGCATCTGGACCGCATCTACCTCGGCATGGGGCGGCTTGCGGCGGCGCGCACCGAGGACCCGCACAAGTGGATCAACCCCGAGTTCCACGGCTGGTGGGTGGGCCGTGGCTTTGCCATCGCAGTGGATGTGGCAACGGGCCGTCTGGCCGATTACGAGGGCTTCGTGCGCAGCTTTCATGCGTCCTACCATCCGTACTACAACGGCAACCAGCCGCAGATCCACCTGCAGCCGGCTGGCGTGGCGGTGACGGATTCGAGCGGACGTTTCGTCGGTTGGCACGCCATTACGCTGATTCGCAGCGCACTCGACATGCGCGGCGAGATGCGCGCCTACTTTTACAACCCCAACAACGACGGCGGCCAGGACTGGGGTTGCGGCGTGGTGGTGTCGACCGAGGGCAACGGTGAATATTTCGGCGAGTCGTCCTTGCCCTTCGCGCAGCTGGCCTCGCGCCTGTACATCTTTCATTACGACCCGCTCGAGCCGGGCCACGCCGACAGCGTGCCGTCCGATGTGGTAACCGAGGTGCGGCGCATGGCTGAAGAGAGCTGGGCGCGTGACCGTATCGGCCCGGATACGGACATGCTGCAGGCCGCCGAACCGGTCTGAATACGAGTTTTCCGAGCGGCCCATCGGTTGACGAGGGCGGCACAGGCGGGCATTTTAAAAAGCCCGAGGAAGTCCGCGCGACGCGCTGAGCGTCGATTGCACTTTCCCCCACGCTTCACCAGACCGGCATTTGCCGGCGTCCATATTCCGGCTTCGGCCGGTCTCTGCAGCACCCCCGGTCGCGGTCAGCCATTGCACCGCATTGCCGACTCTTTTCGTTGTCCGCCACGAGCGGCCCGACGACAACCTGCATCCCACCGATGCATTCGCTCGCTTGAGGCGACCAAGGGCCATCCGCCCTGCAGCGTCCCGCTTGCCGCGACGAAACGACAAGGAAAACGAACATGCAAAAGAATCCCGAGAAAGGCTATGTGGCCCTGCTGGGCTGGAGTCTCAATGCCGTCGATGCGCTCGAGCGTTTCGATCGCCGCTATGTCGTCGTCGCGCCGCCGTGGGCGGAGGAGTACTGCACCCAGCATGACATTCCCTACGTTTCCTGGGATTTCGAGCGCATCAATGACCGTTCCATGGAGATCGCGCAGCGGCTCAAGGACATGGGCGTGGACGTGGCGATTCCGTTGTTCGAGGAAACCGTGGAGTGGGCCGGAGCGATCAACTCGGTGCTGATGAACAATCCGCGCCTGTTCGGCCAGTCCATCCTGTTCCGTGACAAGGCGCTGATGAAGCGGCGCGCGCAGCTCGGCGGCATCCGCGTGGGCATCTTCGAGGAGGCGCACGACAAGAGCGACGTGATCCGCTTCCTCAAGCGCGTGAATCAGACTCTGCTCAAGCTCGACGGTGACCCCAATGATCCGATCCACCTCAAAGCGTTCGACAAGGCCGGTTGCCTGGGGCACCGCGTGATACGCACGCCGGACGAAATCGATGCGATTCCGGACGAGGAATTCCCGGTGCTGATGGAAAGCCACCTCGACGGCTGGGAATTTGCGGTCGAGGCCTGGGTGCACAAGGGCAAGATCATGTTCCTGAACCTGTCCGAGTACGTGACGCTGGGCTATTCGGTGTTTGTGCCGGGTACCCCCGAGCTGGAGAAGCTGCGCCCGCTGGTGGAGAAACAGATCGAGAAGCTGATCAAAACCTTCGACATCGATTTCGGCTTCATCCACCCGGAGTACTTTGTCACCAGCGACAACGAGATGTACCTCGGCGAGGTGGCCTACCGACCGCCCGGCTTCAAAGTGTTCGAGCTGCTCGAACGTGCCTACGGCTTCAATGCCTATCAGGGCCTGGTGCTGGCCTTTGATCCCAAGACCACGGATGAGGAGATCAAGGCCTTCTTTCCGCGTGAAGTGGTCGATGCCAAGGGACATGCCGGCTGCTTCGGCGTGTATCCGCGCCGGCGCGTGGTGAGCAAGCTGGAGATTCCGGCCGAAACCGAGGAGCACCCGTACTTCGAGTCTCATGAGCTGACGCCGCCGCTGGAAGAGATCGTTACCAAGCGCACGGCCTTCGGTACGCATTGGGGCCTGGTGTACTTCTTCGGCCCGGATCCGTACGAGATCCGTGATCTGCTCAAGAAACAGGAGTCGCTCGACTTCTACGTCTGAGCCGAGCCGGCATGGCGCGGATGTGACAGTCGGGCCACTGCCGTGCGGGCTCGCCGGGCTTTGTTGTAGGATGCTTCCGACCGGCGCGGCCATCTGACGTGGCATGAAGCGAGGTCACCGCGCCGGGTGACTGGACGAGCATGATTCCTTCCGCACATGCCCAGTGTTTTGAAGTCGGCGGCCCCGCATGCTGAGCCATGTATTCCATCTGGCCGGGGCGCATGATCCGGCGAATGTGCTGATGGCCCACCACGAGGTGTGGCTGATCGGCCTGTCGCTGTTCATCGCCATTTCGGCTTCCTGCATGGCCTTGCAGGTCGGCGGGCTGGCGCGTCGCACACCGCCGGGCTTTCACCGCAATTTTGCTGTCTTCTCGGGTGCCGCCGCGCTGGGCGGAGGCATCTGGGCGATGCACTTTGTCGGCATGCTGGCCATGGACGTCGGCATTGCCGTGCGTTATGCGCCGGATGTCACCGCGCTGTCGTTGCTGCCCGCCTTCTTCGCCTCGTGGATTGCGCTGCGCATGTTTGCGCGCGGGCGCGTGTCGCGGCGCGAGCTGGTCATTGGTGGCGTGTGCGTGGGCGTGGGTATCGGCGCGATGCACTACACCGGCATGGCGGCCATCCGCATGGAGGCCGACCTGCGTCTTGATCCGTGGTGGTTTGCGGCATCGCTGGTGGTGGCTGTGGTCATGGCCATCGGTGCGCTGTGGATCCGCTTCGGCATGCTGCGAGACTCGGGCAAGGCCGAGTGGAGTGCGGTACTGGCCGGCGGCACGGTGATGGGGCTGGCCATCGCGTCCATGCATTACACGGGTATGGCCGCGGCCGTTTTCATTGCGCGAGGCGACACGCTGATTCCTGCTGAGCCCGACGCCAATTCCGGTCTGGCGCTGTGGATCGCATTGATCAGTCTGGGCCTGACGGTGCTGGTGGCGCTGGCGAATGCGGCGGCGCGCTTCATTCTGTTGTACCGCCGTGTGCTGGACGATGAGGCGCAGTTGCGTGCCATCGTGGATACCGCAGTGGATGGCATCATCACCTTCGACGAAGGGGGGCGCATCACGCGCTTCAATGCGGCGGCTGAACAGATGTTTGGCTGGGCTGCATCAGAACTCATCGGGCGCAACGTCAGCATGCTGATTCCCGAGCCGGATGCGGCGGCGTCTGATGCTTATCCGGCGCATCCCTGGCTGACTGGGGTGAAAGGCATTATCGGTACCGCCCGCGAGGTCACCGGCTTGCGCAAGGACGGAAGCCGGATGCCGATGCGGCTGGCCATCGGCGAAGCGCAGATGGTCGAGGGGGCGACCTACGTCGGCTTTATCACCGACATCTCGACGCGCAAGGCCATGGAGGCCTCGCTGCGCGAACGCGAGGAGCAGTACGCCTCGCTGATCCGCAATATCCCCGGCGCGTCGTTCCGTTGCCTGCCGTCGCGCGCCTGGGAAGTGCTGTTCATCAGTGACGCCATCGAGCAGCTGTCGGGTTGGCCGGCGGCGGACTTCATTGCCGGGCGCAAGTGTCTGGCCGACATCATGCATGCCGACGATTGCGAGCCCGTGTACGAGTGCATCATGGACGCCCTGGCGCAAGGCGCCGGCTATGTCACCGAGTACCGCATGCTGCACCGGGACGGCACGGTGCGATGGGTGTGGGAGAGCGCCAGCGGCGTATTTGATGAGGACGGCACGCCGCGCTGGATCGACGGAGTGATCATCGACATCACGGCCCGCCGTGACATGGAAATGGATCTGCGGCAGGCCAAGGACCGGGCCGAGCGCGCGGCCGAGGTCAAGAGCAGCTTCCTCGCCAACATGAGCCATGAAATCCGCACCCCGATGAACGCCATCATCGGCTTCTCGGAGGTGCTGCTCGACACATCGCTGCGAGAGGACCAGCGCCGCCACCTGAACACCGTGCATGGCGCCGCGCGCTCCCTGCTCGGACTGCTCAACGACGTGCTTGATACCGCCAAGCTGGAGAAGGGCGCGATCGAGCTCGAAAGCGAGGATTTCTCCCTGCGTGAGCTGTGTCAGCAGGTTGTGGAAATGCTGATGCTGCAGGCCCAGCGCAAGGGGCTTGAGATCACACTCAACTACGCCGCGCCAAACGAGTTCTATCGCGGTGATGCCCTGCGGTTGCGGCAGGTGGTCACCAATCTTGCCGGCAACGCGGTGAAGTTCACCGAGCGCGGCAGCGTGACGCTGAGCGTGGAGTCGCGCAGCGGTGGCGTCTACATCGCTATCGCCGACACCGGGATCGGTATTGCCGAGGAGCGGCTGGCGCTGATCTTCGAGCCCTTCGTGCAGGCCGATGTGTCGATGAGCCGGCGTTTCGGCGGCACCGGCCTGGGCACCACCATCGCGCGGCAGCTGGTCGATCTGATGGGCGGGCGTATCGACGTGCAAAGTGTGCTGGGCGAGGGCAGTACCTTTGGCGTCTTCCTGCCGCTGCCGGAGGGCAGTGCGCAGCGTGCGATGGGCGTTGCAGCGCCGGTGTTGCCGCCGCTGCGCCTGCTGGTGGCCGACGACGTGGCCGAGAACCTCGAACTGCTGCGCGTGGCACTGGGCAAAGCCGGCCACACCGTGCATTCGGCGGTCGACGGCGAAGAAGCCTTCCGCCTGTTCTGCCGCGGCGAATACGATCTGGTGCTGATGGACATGCAGATGCCGGGCGTCGATGGGCTGGAGGCCACCGTGATGATCCGCGATTTCGAGCGCAGCGCCGAGCGCGTGCCGACGCCGATCATCGCCCTGACGGCGAGCGTTCTCGACAAGGATCGCGCCGCGGCGCGCGAGGCAGGCATGGACGGTTTTGCGTCGAAGCCCATCGAGTGGCCGGTGCTGCAGCGCGAGATGGCGCGTGTGATCGGCTTGCAGGGAGATTTCGGCGAGGATGCTGCCCCCGCGGGCCTGCGTGCGCCGATTGAGGAGGATGTGGACTGGATCGAGGGCGAGCGTCGTTGGGGCAGTGCGGCCGCGTTGGCGGCACCGCTGCAACGTTTCCTTGCGCGCCGGGACGACAGCCTTGGACATGCCCGTACGGCCTTGCGCGAGGGGGATCGCACCAGCCTTGCGGCCGCCATGCACCGTTTGCGCGGAGCGGCCGCCAATCTGGCCTTGCCGCGCGTACGGCGGATCGCCATGCGGGTGGAGAGCGCGCTCGCAGACGGCGCGGCCACGCTCAGTGTGGCGACTGGTCTGGATGAGTTGTCGGCGGCGCTGGATGCCGCAGCGGCCGCACTCGGCGCGGCCAGCCTGCCGTCTGTCAGCCCAGTGGCGACCGGTGTGGCGGGAGGCCGTGCCGAGCTGCTCGAGCATGCTCGTGCGCTGCTTGCCCTGTTGCGGCGGGGCAGTGTCGATGCCGCACATCTCGCCGCCTTGGGCTCGCTGATGCCGGCCGAGCGCTTCCGCAACCTGAGCGCGGCCATTGATGACTTTGATTTCGATCTGGCCGTGCTGTGCCTTGAAACCGAGATTGATGCCGCCGCTGACGACCCGGAGCCCGCATGACCGATTCCACCCCCGTTGATGCGCGCCCCCGCCTGCTGCTGGTCGACGATGAGCCGGCCAACCTGCATGTGCTGCGCGAGATCCTGCAGGCTGACTATCGGCTGCAGTTCGCCCGCAACGGCCGGCGGGCTCTGGAACTGGTCGCGGTTGAACGGCCTGATCTGATCCTGCTCGACGTGATGATGCCGGGCTTGACCGGCTTTGAGGTGTGCGAACGCCTCCAGGCGGACCCGGCGACGGCTTCGATCCCGGTGATTTTCGTGACCGCGCTGGGCGACAGCGTGGACGAAACACGCGGCTTTGACGCCGGCGGCGTGGATTACCTGACCAAGCCAGTCAGCCCGTCGGTGGTGCGGGCGCGCATCCGCAACCACCTGCGGCTGGTGCGTGTCGAGGAACTGCGCGCAACGCGCCTGGCCATCGTGCAATGCCTGGGCGTGGCGGCCGAGTACAAGGACGACGAGACCGGTCAGCATGTGATCCGCATGAGTCACTATGCGCGCCTGCTGGCGCTGGCGGCCGGGCTGGGAGAGGCGGCGGCCGACGACATCCTGAACGCGGCGCCGATGCACGATGTGGGCAAGATCGGCATCCCGGATGCGATCCTGCGCAAACCGGGCAAGCTCGACGCGGAGGAGTGGAAGGTGATGGCCAGCCATGTCGAGATCGGTGGCCGCATCATCGGCGAACACGCCTCCGGGCTGCTCGCGATGGCGCGGCGCATCGCGCTCGGGCATCACGAGAAGTGGGACGGTTCGGGCTACCCCAAGGGTCTGGCAGGAGAAGACATCCCGCTGGAGGCGCGCATCGTCGCGATTGCCGACGTGTTCGACGCGCTTACCAGCGAGCGCCCCTACAAGCATGCCTGGCCGGTCGAAGAGGCGGTGGCCTTCATCCGCGACCAGGCCGGGCGCCACTTCGACCCGAAGTTGGTCGAACTCTTCCTTGGCGTCTTGCCCGAGGTCGAGGCGGTTCGGGCGCGCTGGTCCGACTGAATCAGGCCTGATCAGGCACGAACTTGAGCGCCACGCCGTTGTTGCACCAACGCTGGCCGGTCGGTTTCGGGCCGTCGTTGAAAACGTGGCCGTGGTGGCCGCCGCAGCGCGCGCAGTGGTATTCGGTGCGCGGGATGATCAGCTTGAAATCACGGCTGGTGCCGAACACGCCCGGCAGGTGGGTGTAGAAGCTGGGCCAGCCGGTGCCGGATTCGTATTTCATCTCCGACGTGAACAGTGCCAGGCCGCAGCCGGCGCACTCGTACACGCCCTTGCGTTTCTCCTGATTGAGCGGGCTGGTGTGCGGCCGCTCGGTGGCTTCGCGGCGCAGCACTGCGAACTGTTCGCGCGTGAGCAGCTGCTTCCATTCTTCCTCGCTGCGCTCCAACTTCTCGATGACCGGCGCGCTGCCGTCCTGCGGCGTCGAAGCGAATACGGGGGTTACGGCCAGTGTGGCCAGGCTGCCCAGGAAAGTGCGTCGTTGCATGGTGGTTTCCTCCGGATCAGGGCTTGGTGCTGCCCCAGAGTTGATACAGGCGCTTGTCACGGCCGCAGGACGAGCGATAGAAGTTGTAGCGCACCGGATTCTTCAAGTAGTAATCCTGGTGGTATTCCTCCGCCGGATAGAAAGTGCTGGCGGCGACGATCGGGGTGGTGATGTCCTGCTGAAAGGGTTTGTTCTTCTCGAGTTCGGCTTTGGAGCGCTCGGCCACTTCGCGCTGCGCCTCGTCGTGATAGAACAGCGTCGGCCGGTATTGGTTGCCGCGGTCGCAGAACTGGCCTTTCACGTCGGTCGGGTCGATGTTTTTCCAGAACACTTCCACCAGTTTCTCGAAGCTGACCTTGCTCGGGTCGTACACCACCTGCATGGCTTCGGTGTGGCCGGTGCGCCCGCTGGAAATCAGGCTGTAGGTCGGGTTCGGCGTGCGTCCGTCGGTGTAGCCCGAGGTGGTCGAGATCACGCCGTCGAGCTTGTCGTAGGGCGGCTCCATGCACCAGAAGCAGCCGCCGGCAAAGGTGGCGACGGCATAGCCGTCACTGCGTGCTTCGTTGGCATGCAGGCTCAGTGCGGTGAGTGCAGCGGCTGCCCCCATCAGTGCGCGGGTAAGGTGTGAGGCCGTTCGGGACATGGTCAACTCCTCGGTATGTGCGGGTTTGGAGCGCGTCGGCCGGTGCGAGTTCGCGACGGCTGCGTGCGGATTACGAGGATTGGTCGTGCGCCGCCGGCATTCCTTACAGCGGAACGCCGATGCGTGCGTGAGCACGATTGCGGAGTAGGGACGCGCGACTGCGAACGCCGCGAGTACGCACTCTGCAGTGCGTGCTCGCGGCGTTCGGGTCTGCGCGTATTCCGGAGAGTGGGGCGTTAAGTCGTCACGGCGGTCAGCCGCACAGTGACGAGATGAGCTGGCGTCGGCTGTGCTGGACGGAGTCGACCATTTCCTGCAGCGCGGGGGCGTCGATGTTGCTGGCGGCTACGGCGTCGGCGAGATTGGGCGTGTTCTGGCCGAGCAGGTTCTCGAAGGGGTTCGGCGATTCGGTGAGGATGCGCGCGAGCTTCAGCGTTTCGGAGAGGTTGCGCGGCGGCCAGGCCTTGATCTCGTGTGCGGGCTCGCGATAAGCGTCAAGGATGCTGTCGGGCAGGCCGAACACCTCAAGGATGACGCGCCCGACCGGTGCGTTCCAGGTGCTGACGAACTGCGCGAAGCGGTCCATGTCATGCTCCAGCGCGGGGTACTCGGCGGCGCGCGAGAGCAGGAAGAACTGTCCGATGTCGACCATCATGCCGGCGAACATCGCGGCGTCGGGGTGAGCGGAGCGGGTTTCACGTGCGATCACGTTGGCCCAGCAGGCGATGTCCACGGTGTGCATCCACAGCCCGGTGGCGATCAGCTTCAGCGTGTGGGAGCGGAAATCCTGAGCGACCTGTTCGGCCGCCACGGCAAAGGCCAGGCTGCGCAGCGAATCCAGCCCGATGCGGCGCACGGCGTCGCCAACGTTGGTGACCGAAGCGCCATATGGATTCATCAGCACGGCGTTGGCCATGCGTACGGCCTTGGCCGACAGCACGGGTTCTGCGCGGGCAATGGCGGCGATATCGTCGAGCGAGGAGTCCGGGTCGTCGGCCACGGTCTTGATGCGTAGCGACAGGTCGAGCACGGTGGGGAAGTTGAGACGGCCTTCGACCATCTCGCGTTCTATGCGCTCGCCGAAGGCCTTGAGCTGCTCGTCGAAGTCCGTCATGTGTTGCTCCGTTGGCGGCCCGCAGGCCGCGTGCCGCAATGCTTCAGAGGGTGCAGCTTGCACCGATTGCCGCGATGCCGGCACGTGCTACTTGCGCGTCTTCGTGCGGTTTGACACCGGACACGCCAACGGCGCCGAGAATCTCGCCGTCGACCACGATCAACTCGCCGCCTTCGATGCACTGCACCGGCAGATGCAGGCCCGCCAGCCGGCCGCCATTGACCATGTCTTCCAGCGCCTTGCTGGGGCGGCGCGCGAGCACGCTGGCACGAGCCTTCTCCGGCGCGACTTCGACGCTCATCAACTGAGCGCCGTCGAGGCGCTGCAGCCACATCAGGTGGCCCCCTTCATCACACACGGCGATGACGACCTTCCAGCCGTTGTTCAGCGCTTCGGCTTCAGCGGCTGCGGCAATCTTGCGGGCGTCGTCGAGGGTCATGACCTGGCGTGTGCGCATCGGGGGGCTCCTTGGGTGGTTTTACGGCAGAAGAATGGCGCGGAAGTCGTTGACGTTGGTGAGCGTCGGGCCGGTGATGACCGAGTCTCCGACTTTCTCGAAGAAGCCGTGGCCGTCGTTTTCGGCCAGCGCGTCGCGCGGGCGGATGCCGGCGGCCCAGGCGCGCTCCAGCGTGTCGGGCGTGATCACGGCACCGGCAATCTCTTCCAGACCGTCAACGCCGTCGGTGTCACCGGCCAGCGCCCATACGCCTTCCTGGCCGTTGAGCTCGATGGCGAGCGACAGCAGGAACTCCACGTTGCGCCCGCCACGGCCTTCGCCCTTGACGGTGACGGTGGTCTCGCCGCCGGAAAGCAGCACGCAGGGGCGCGGGAAGGGGTTTCCGCGGGTGGCGATCTGGTGGGTGATGCCGGCAAATACCTTGCCGACGTCCTTTGCCTCGCCCTCGATGGTGTCGCCCAGCAGCACCGGCGTGACACCGGCAGCGCGGGCCACTTCTGCAGCGGCTTCGAGCGCCATCTGCGGCGTGGCGATGAGATGCGTTTCGAGACCGGCCAGACGCGCATCTTGCGGTTTGACGCTCTCGCCGTCGGCGGATTCGAGGAAGGCGCGCGCGGCCGCTGGCAGCTCGATGCCATAGCGGCGCAGGATGTCGAGCGCGTCCTGACGCGTGGTCGGGTCCGGCACGGTAGGGCCGGAGGCGATGTCCATCGGGTTGTCGCCCGGTACATCGGAGATCAGCAGGTTCACGACGCGCGCCGGATGGCAGGCGGCGGCCAGACGGCCACCCTTGATGCGCGAGAGGTGGCGGCGCACGCAGTTCATCTCGGAGATGTTGGCGCCCGAGCGCAGCAGCGCGCGGTTGATGCCCTGCTTGTCTTCCAGCGTGATGCCTTCGCCCGGCAGCGGCAGCAGCGCCGAGCCGCCACCCGAGATCAGGCAGATCACGAGGTCGTCTTCGGTGAGCCCCTGCACGGTGGCCAGAATGCGTTCGGCGGCGTCCAGACCGGCCTGGTCCGGCACCGGGTGGGCGGCTTCGAGGATTTCGATGCGTTCGCACGGCACGGCGTAGCCGTAGCGTGTGACGACCACGCCGCTCAGTTCGCCAGGCCAGTGCTTCTCGAGTGCGCGCGCCATTTCAGCCGAGGCCTTGCCGGCACCGATGACGATGGTGCGGCCCTTGGGCGGTGTCGGCATGAAGCGCGGAATGCAGTGTTCCGGCTGGGCGGCGAGGACGGCAGCGTCGAACATCTGGCGCAGCAATTCACGGGGAGCGGGCATGTCGCTAATTCCTGGATACGTTAGACGTGCGACACGCGCCGGCCTTGGGGCGCGGCGCGTGCCGGGATTGTTGCACGGCATCATCGGCGCGTGTGCGCCGACGTGTCGCTATTACTTGGTGAGCGCTTCGCGCCAGCCCAGACCAGCCGAGGTGTTGCCGGCCGGCTTGTACTCGCAGCCGATCCAGCCGTCGTAGCCGGCGCCGTCGAGGTACTTGAACATGAAGGCGTAGTTGATTTCACCCGTGCCCGGCTCGTTGCGGCCCGGGTTGTCGGCGAGCTGCACGTGCGCGATGCGCGCCTGGTTGGCCTTGAACGTGTTGGCCAGTTCGCCTTCCATACGCTGGGCATGGTAGATGTCGTACTGGATGAACAGGTTGTCGGAACCGACTTCGTCGAGGATCGCAGCGGCCTGAGCGGTGTAGTTCAGGAAGAAGCCCGGGATGTCGAAGGTGTTGATCGGCTCGATCAGCAGCGGGATGCCGGCGGCCTTGAGCTTTTCGGCGGCGTACTTGAGGTTGGACACGAAGGTGGCGTGAGCCTGTTCCTTCGTCACGCCAGCCGGAACCTTGCCGGCGAGGCAGTTGATCTGCTTGGTGCCCAGAGCCTTGCCGTACTCGATGGCCTGGTCGACGCCTTTCTTGAACTCTTCAACGCGCGACGGATCGACGGCGATACCGCGTTCGCCCGCAGCCCAGTCACCGGCCGGCAGGTTGTGCAGCACCTGGGTCAGGCCGAATTCCTTGAGCTTGGCAGCCAGGTCAGCAGCCGGGTAGGCGTACGGGAAGAGGTACTCGACGCCCGTGAAACCGTCGTCGGCAGCAGCCTTGAAGCGATCCATGAAATCGACTTCGTTGTAGAGCATGGTGAGGTTGGCGGCGAATTTCGGCATTGCGGTTCTCCGTGTGTTCGTTGGCAGGAAAGTCAAAAGGATGGACTACCGTTGTGACGGAAATCCATCCTCTTGTCGCCCGTTCGGGCGAAGCGCCCCGCGTGAGCGGGGCGCAGGGGCATTACGCGTTGGCGGTCGGCGCGTCTTCGGCCTTCTCGGCAACCGGCTCGAACTCGTTGACTGCGTCGATTTCGAGGCCCATCGGGATGTTGGTGACGCGCTCGAGGATGACCTCGATGACGACCGGCACCTGGAACTCGGCCATCAACTTGCGGGCCTGTTCAACGGCCGGGCCGAATTCCTTCGGCTCGCGAACGCGGATCGCCTTGGCGCCCAGACCTTCCACCACGGCAACGTGATCAACACCGTAACCCGCCAGTTCCGGCGCGTTGATGTTATCGAAGGACAGCTGCACGCAGAAGTCCATCTCGAAACCACGCTGCGCCTGACGGATCAGGCCGAGGTAGGAGTTGTTCACCAGCACGTGGATGTACGGCAGCTTGAACTGCGCGCCGACAGCCAGTTCTTCGATCAGGAACTGGAAGTCGTAGTCGCCGGAAATGGCGACAACTTCACGGTTCGCGTCAGCAGCCACCACGCCCAGCGCAGCCGGGATGGTCCAGCCCAGCGGGCCCGCCTGACCGCAGTTGATCCAGTGACGCGGCTTGTACACGTGCAGGTGCTGGGCAGCGGCGATCTGCGACAGACCGATGGTGGTCACGTAGCAGGTGTTCTTGCCGAAGGCCTTGTTCATTTCTTCGTACACGCGCTGCGGCTTCATCGGCACTTCGTCGAAGTGCGTCTTGCGCTGCATGGCCACGTCCAGCTTGCGGTCGAGGCACTCTTTGGCCCATGCCGAACGATCTTTCAGCTTGCCGGCAGCCTTCATTTCCTTGGCAACGGCGATGAACTGCTCCAGCGCGGCCTTGGCGCACGAGGGGATGCCCAGGTCCGGACCGAACACGCGGCCGATCTGGGTCGGCTCGACGTCAACGTGGATGAACTTGCGACCCTTGGTGAAGACCGGGATCGAGCCGGTGTGACGGTTGGCCCAGCGGTTGCCGATACCGAACACGAAGTCCGAGGCCAGCATCGAGGCGTTGCCGTAGCGGTGGGAGGTCTGCAGACCGACCATGCCGGCCATCAGCTTGTGGTCGTCGGGGATGGTGCCCCAGCCCATCAGCGTCGGCACGACCGGAATGCCGGTCAGCTCGGCGAACTCGACCAGCAGGTCGGAGGCGTCGGCGTTGATCACGCCGCCACCGGAGACGATCAGCGGGCGCTCGGATTCGTTGAGCATCGCAAGGGCCTTCTCGGCTTGCGTGCGCGTGCATGCAGGCTTGTAGACCGGCAGCGGCTCGTAGCTGTCGATGTCGAACTCGATTTCGGCCATCTGCACGTCGATCGGCAGATCGATCAACACCGGACCCGGACGGCCCGAACGCATGACGTGGAAAGCCTGCTGGAATACGCGCGGCACCAGCGCGGCTTCACGCACGGTGGTGGCCCACTTGGTGACCGGCTTGGCGATGGACTCGATGTCCACGGCCTGGAAGTCTTCCTTGTACAGACGGGCCAGCGGAGCTTGACCGGTGATGCACAGGATCGGCAGCGAGTCGGCGGAAGCCGAGTACAGGCCGGTGATCATGTCGGTGCCGGCAGGGCCGGAGGTGCCGATGCACACACCGATGTTGCCCGGGTTGGCGCGGGTGTAGCCCTCGGCCATGTGCGAAGCGGCTTCGACGTGACGGCCGAGGATGTGGCGGATGCTGCCATCCTTGCGCATGGCAGAGTAAAACGGGTTGATTGCAGCGCCGGGAATACCGAACGCGGTGTCGATGCCTTCCTTGCGCAAAACGGCAATAGCGGCATCTACGGCTCTCATGCGGGCCATGATGAACTCCTTGACTGGAAATGTTGGAAAAGTGGCGGAAATTCCGGTGAATGGCGGCAAGGATAAGGGCTTGGGGTACGCCCCGCAACTGCCGCATAATTCAAGACTGTCGATATCAGGAGTATCGAGTGGATCGCTATACCGAGTTTCGGAGCTTTGTTCTGGTGGCCGAGAAGGGCACCTTCGCCGCGGCGTCAATGATCGAGGGGGTAACTCCGGTCGTCATGGGGCGTCGGCTGGATGCGCTCGAGCGTCGGCTGGGCGTAAAACTGATGCACCGTTCCACGCGCGGTCTGTCGCTGACGGACCTTGGTGAGCAGTTTCTGGAGCGTGCGCGCACCCTGCTGCGCGAGTTCGATGAGGCCGAAGCGAGCATTGCAGCGGATCGCAAGACCGTGCGGGGGCACCTTGTGGTTTCGGCGCCGGCCGCTTTCGGGCGGCGTCACGTGGCGCCGCATGCGCCGGCTTTCCGCGCGCTGCACCCGGATCTGAAATTGTCATTCAACCTGACGGACAGTGTGGTTGACCTGGTGCGTGAGGGCTACGATATGGCGATCCGCATCGGCGAAGTGACCGATCCCAACTATGTCGCCATGCGGCTCTTTCCGAACCGCCGTGTGATCTGTGCGACCCCGGAGTATTTTGCGGAGCATGGTCAGCCCCGGACGGTGGAGGATCTGGCCCATCACAACTGTCTGGCCTTCAACCTGCAGGGGGGGCAGCAGCGCGGCTGGACCTTCTTGCGGGACGGCAAGCTGGTGGCGGTGAAGGTGTCGGGTGATCTCGACTGCAACGATGGCGAGTTGCTGTTCAACTGGGTCAAACAGGGGCTTGGCGTGGGCTGGCGTTCGATGTGGGAGATCCAGGCGGAACTCAAACGCGGGGAACTGGTGACCGTGCTCGACGAGTACGCCATGCCCAACTATGACATCCAGGCCGTGTACCCGCAGCAACGCTATCTGCCCGCCAAGGTGCGTCTGTTCATCGACCATCTGCGCGAGATCTACAACGCGCCCGGCTATTGGGAAGGGGAGGCGAGCCTGCCGTGAGACTGTCACGCATCGTGCGTCCGCGTCATCCGATGTTCTGGTTGCTGGTCGCCCTGCAGGCGCTGTCTACGGCTTTTCTGCATGTGCTGGTGCAATACACTCCGGGCGCAGGCGTGGCCTTTGTACTGAGCGCGCTGGTGATCATCAACGCGACCGCCAGTGCGTTGATCATCTGGCGGCTGCTGCGCGAACCGGACTGATCAGCCTTGTCCGGCGGCCTGTCGGGCGCGTGCCTTGGCAGCCACGTAGTCGCCGTGCGGGATGTACAGCAGGTCGGCGACCTTGCGCATAAGGTGGTTCTCGTGGGCGCACAGATTGCCGTCGGCCAGTGCCACCTGCCACATATATTCGATGATGCGGATGCGGCGAGACATGTCGCAGCGGCGGTTGATCTCCGAGGTGAAGCGGTGGAAATCGTAGGATTCTTCGGCGGTGGTGGTGGCCAGTTCGAGCAGGCGTGCTACTTCGTCTTCGTCCAGCCCGAACTTGTCGCGCAGCGCGTCGATGGCGATGGCGCGTTCGGCCTCGCCGATGTCAGTGTCCGCGCGCATCACTTCCACCAGCAACACGGCGGTGGCAAGCTGCAGGCTGTGTTCGCCCTTGCTGCTCGGCAGATTCATGCCGGGGTTGAGGGCGTTGTCGAACAGGTCTTTCAGGGTCTTGAGCATGTTGGCTTTGGATTGCAGGTGTTGCGGATGAATTTGAAATGAGCGGTCAGCGTCCCATGTGGCAGGCAGCCCTGGCACTGATCGCCCTGTCGTTGATCTGGGGCTACAACTGGGTCGTCATGAAACAGGTCCTGATGTTTGCCGACCCGGTGGACTTTACCGCGCTGCGCGTGCTGTTCGGCACACTGTGCTTGTTTGTTGTGATGGCGCTGATGGGCAAATCGTTCCGTCTTGCCGCGCCGGGGCCGACCATCGTGCTGGGTGTGCTGCAGTGCGGGGCGTTCAGCACCTTGATCCAGCTCGCGTTGGTGCAGGGCGGGGCGGGCAAGACGGCGGTGCTGGTATATGTCATGCCGTTCTGGCTGCTGCCGCTGGCCTGGCTGCTGCTCGGAGAGCGAATCCGCGAGCTGCAGTGGGCGGCCATCGCGATCGGAGCGGCGGGTCTGATGCTGGTGCTTGAGCCGTGGAACTTCGAGGCCTCCATCCTGAGTAGCGGCATTGCCCTGTTGGCCAGTCTGGTGTGGGCGGGCGCTGCGGTCTATGCCAAGCGTCTGCGTAATC
This sequence comes from Pseudazoarcus sp. NS36, assembly GCF_059703705.1. Taxonomy (NCBI): domain Bacteria; kingdom Pseudomonadati; phylum Pseudomonadota; class Betaproteobacteria; order Rhodocyclales; family Zoogloeaceae; genus Pseudazoarcus; species Pseudazoarcus sp. NS36. The sequence continues at coordinate 128,716 of NZ_BAAKJA010000006.1, forward strand.
GTCTGCAGCTCGACCTGCTGTCGCTCACTGCCTGGCAGATGCTGTTCGGCTCCATCGTGGTCTGCGTGGCGGCCTGGATGCTGCCTTCGCGCGAGATCGAACCCAGCCTGTATTTCTTTGGTGCGCTGGCCTACAACGCCGTGCTTGCCACCGCGCTGGCATGGCTGCTGTGGTTGTTCGTGCTCGACCGTCTGCCGGCCGGTATCGCCGGGCTGGCTTCGCTCGCCGTGCCGGCTGTTGGTGTTCTGGCGGCCTGGGTCGAGTTGGGTGAGCGTCCCAGCCTTCCGGAGGCTGCAGGTATGTTGCTGATTGCACTCGCGCTGGGCACGCTGATGTGGGTTGCCGGCAGGCGGCGGACATGAGCGCGATGGTCGGACTGCTGACGCGCTTGTTCCCGCTGTGGGCGATGCTGGCGTCCACCTTCGCCTGGGTGCGTCCGGAGGCCTTGGCCGGGTTGGGCGGGTGGATCGTGCCCTTGCTGATGCTGATCATGTTCGGCATGGGCATGACGCTCACGCCCGACGACTTCCGACGCGCGCTGCGCCGCCCGATGGCGATTGCCATCGGTGCCGCACTGCAGTTCATCATCATGCCGCTGGCTGCGCTGATCGTCGGGCGGCTGTTGGGCTTGCCCGAGGCCTTGCTCATCGGGCTGGTGGTTGTCGGGTGTTGCCCTGGTGGCACGGCTTCGAATGTTATTGCCTACCTCGCCCGCGCGGATGTCGCACTGTCAATCAGCCTGACCTTCGTCACCACCTTTCTCGCTGTGCTGCTCACGCCGATGCTGATCTGGCTGTATCTGGGCGAGAGCGTGCCGGTGCCGGTGTCCAGCATGCTGCGCAGCCTGATCGAGATCGTGTTCCTGCCGGTTGCCGCGGGCGTGGCGCTGAATACGCTGTTTGGCCGCTTCATCGCGCCGGCCAAGGAGCTGTTTCCCTTGCTGTCGGTCGGCGCCATCGTGTTCGTGATCGCCATCATCGTTGCGCTCAACCATGCGCGTATCGCCGACAGTGGTGCGCTCGCCGCGCTGGCGGTGGTGTTGCACAACCTGGTCGGGCTCGGCCTGGGTTACGTCTGCGCGCGGCTATTGCGGCTGCCGGTGGTCACCGCGCGAACCATCGCCATTGAGGTTGGCATGCAGAACTCCGGCCTTGGCGTGGCGCTGGCGCTGCAGTATTTCTCGGCACTTTCAGCGCTGCCGGGCGCACTGTTCAGCATCTGGCACAACCTGTCGGGGGCGCTGTTGGCGTGGTGGTGGCGCCAGCGCGTGCCGCGTACTCAGGGCTGATCGGCTATACCTTCCTGAAGAGGCGCGCAGAAACGAAAAAGCCGCCGGTTCCATGAACCGGCGGCCAATCGAATTCTGGTGGTGATGGGCGGAATCGAACCGCCGACCTATGGGTTATGAATCCATCGCTCTAACCGTCTGAGCTACATCACCGACAAGCCTGCTAATATAGCCGCTCTCCAAATAAAGCGTCAAGCAACGGTTTCAATCAATGAAGAAGCTCTACATCCGCACATTCGGTTGCCAGATGAACGAGTACGACTCGGACAAGATGGCGGACGTGCTCGGGGCCGGCGAAGGCCTGGTCAAGACCGATAGCCCTGAAGACGCGGATGTGATCCTGTTCAATACCTGTTCCGTGCGTGAAAAGGCGCAGGAGCGGGTGTTTCACGACCTCGGTCGTGCGCGTCTGCTCAAGCTCGAAAAGCCTGATCTGATCATCGGGGTCGGCGGTTGCGTGGCGAGTCAGGAAGGCGAGGCCATTGTGGCGAGGGCGCCGTATGTGGACGTGGTGTTCGGCCCGCAGACCCTGCACCGTTTGCCGCAGTTGATCGCCGAACGCCGCCGCAGTGGGCGCTCACAGGTGGATATTTCCTTCCCCGAGATCGAGAAGTTCGACAATCTCCCGCCGGCGCGTGTCGAGGGTGCGAGTGCTTTTGTGTCGATCATGGAAGGTTGCTCGAAGTACTGCACCTTCTGCGTAGTGCCCTATACGCGTGGCGAGGAAGTTTCGCGTCCGCTTGACGACATCCTGGCCGAGGTGGCCAACCTCGCGCAGCAGGGCGTCAAGGAAGTGACCTTGCTCGGGCAGAACGTCAACGCCTGGCGCGGACCGATGAGCAAGGAAAGTGACGAGTTCGGGGACTTTGCCTTCCTGCTCGAATGTGTGGCCGAGGTGCCGGGCATCGAGCGCATGCGCTACACCACGTCGCATCCCCGCGAGATGACGCAGCGCGTTGTCGACGCCTACGCGAAGATTCCAAAACTGGTCAGCCATCTGCATTTGCCGGTGCAATCGGGTTCGGATCGTGTGCTGGCGGCCATGAAGCGCGGCTATACCACGCTGGAATTCAAGGCGTTGGTGCGCAAGCTGCGCGCGGTGCGGCCGGATCTGTCGCTGTCGTCGGATTTCATCGTGGGCTTCCCCGGCGAGACGGAAGAGGATTTCGAAAAGACCATGAAGCTGATTGAGGACGTCGGTTTCGATGCCTCGTTCAGCTTTGTGTACAGCGCCCGGCCCGGTACGCCGGCTGCGGATCTGGAAGATACGGTGCCGCAGACGACCAAGCTCAAGTGGCTTGCGCGCCTGCAGAAGCGCATCGAGGCTCAGGCGCAGGTCATCAGCGAAGCCATGGTCGGCAGCCAGCAGCGCATCCTGGTCGAAGGCCCGGCGAAGAAGGGCGTGGGCGAGCTGGCCGGGCGTACCGCCAACAACCGCGTCGTGAACTTTCCGGGCAACGAGCGGCTGATCGGCCAGTTCGTCGATGTGAGCATCGTCTCGGCCATGCCGCACAGTCTGCGCGGCGAAATCGTCGTGCGGGAGTCGTGATGGGCGACATCGTGGAAGTGGTATTCGAGCCGGTCGACAACGCGCGACTGGCGAATCTGTGCGGCGCGCTGGATGAGAACCTGCGCCAGATCGAGTCGGCGTTCGACGTCGGCATCGTGCGCCGCGGCGAGCGCTTCAGTCTCTCCGGCGACCAGTCGCGGCTGGCAGCGGACGCCTTGCAGCGCTTTTATGACAGCGCGGAGGAGCATCTGAGCCTGGACGACATCCAGCTCGGCCTGGTCGAGGCTTCCGCCCGCAGCGAGCCGCAGATCGCCTCGCCGAAGCTGCTCACGCGCAAGACCGAACTGCACGGACGCACGCCGCGGCAGGTTGAGTATCTGACCAACATCCAGGCGCATGACATCACCTTCGGTATCGGTCCGGCCGGCACCGGCAAGACCTACCTCGCAGTGGCCAGTGCCGTCGATGCTTTCGAGCGCGAACTGGTCGAGCGCATCATCCTGACGCGTCCTGCGGTCGAGGCCGGCGAGCGGCTCGGCTTCCTGCCCGGCGATCTGGCGCAGAAGGTCGATCCCTATCTGCGCCCGCTGTACGACGCGCTGTACGACCTGATGGGCTTTGATCGGGTGGCCAAGCTGTTCGAGCGTGGCAGCATTGAAATTGCGCCGCTGGCCTTCATGCGCGGGCGCACGCTGAATCACGCCTTCATCATCCTCGACGAGGCGCAGAACACCACGCCCGAGCAGATGAAGATGTTCCTGACGCGGATCGGCATCGGCGGCAAGGCGGTCGTCACCGGCGACCTCACGCAGGTCGACCTGCAGCGCCACCAGAAGAGCGGTTTGCGCGAATCGGCCGATATTCTCGCCGGTGTCCGCGGGATCGCCTTCACCCGTTTCGGCAAGGAAGACGTGGTGCGCCACCCCTTGGTTGCGCGCATCGTCGAGGCCTATGACCGGGCCGATGCCGAGCGCGAGGCTGCCGCCAAGCGCCGCGAGGCGGACACGTGAGCGCTGCAACGTCGGCGCAACAAGCGCGACCCAGACTGACGATGAGCGTGCAGCGCGCGCTCAAGCTCGGTGAGCGCGAGCAGGCGCCAAAGGCGGTCGACCTGCGCCGTTGGGCGCGTGCTGCGCTGCGTGACCGTGATGTTGAAGTGGCCGTACGTCTGGTTGGTGAGGACGAGGGGCGCACGCTCAACCGCGAGTACCGCGAACGCGACTACGCCACCAACGTGCTGACCTTCGTTTATGACGAGGCGAGCGTTCCGGGCATGCCGCTGTACGGTGACATCGTGCTGTGCGTGCCGGTGATGCTGCGGGAGGCAAGCGAGCAGGGCAAGGCGCCGGCGGCCCACTTCGCCCACCTGATGGTGCATGGTATGCTGCATTTGCAGGGTTTCGACCACGAGACCACGCAGGAAGCCGAGGTCATGGAGGCGCTTGAGACGCAGATTCTCGCGCAGCTCGGAATCGGCGATCCATACGCATGATGCGGTGAAGGCCGAGGATTTGGGTTCGACGGACCCAAATCCTCGTTCTTCACTCAAGCAGGAAAATGGACAGTCCATCAGACAGACCCTCCTTACTGGAGCGACTTTCGGCCCTTCTCTCGCGCGAGCCGGAAGATCGCGACGATCTCCTCGCGCGCTTGCGCTCCGCCTGTGATCGCAATCTGATCGACGCGGATGCGCTGTCCATCATTGAAGGTGCCCTGCAGATGTCCGACATGCAGGTGCGCGAAGTGATGATTCCGCGTGCCCAGATGGACGTGGTCCATCTCGAAGACCCGATCGACAAGATCGCCAATTTCGTCATCGACACCGCCCACTCGCGCTTCCCGGCCGTGGGCGAAAACAAGGATGACGTGGTCGGTATCCTGCTTGCCAAGGATCTGCTGCGCTTTTACGCCGGCCGCGAGTTCGACCTGCGAGGCATGCTGCGCCCGGCCGTGTTCGTGCCCGAATCCAAGCGCCTCAACGTGCTGCTGCGCGAGTTCCGCGTCAGCCGCAACCACATGGCCATCGTCGTGGATGAATACGGCGGCGTGGCGGGTGTGGTGACCATCGAGGACGTGCTGGAGCAGATCGTCGGTGATATCGAGGACGAGTACGATTTCGACGAGATATCCGACAGCATCCGGCTTGACCAGAACGGTCGCTACCGCGTCAAGGCCACCACCGAAATCGAGGACTTCAACTACGCCTTCGAGACCGCCTTCAGTGACGAGGAGGTCGACACCATCGGCGGCCTCGTCATCCGTCACCTGGGGCGTCTGCCCCAACGTGGCGAGGTGATCGAACTCGACGGCCTGCGCATTCAGGTGATGCGTGCCGACAGCCGGCGGGTCTACACCCTGCTGGTCGAACGCGTTGCCCAGCCGGCGACGCCTGCCGCCGAAGCGGAGTGATGGCGCCACGCTGGTTGCACGGCGGTATTGCGCTGCTGGCCGGCGCTGCTGCGGTATTTTCATTCGCTCCGTTCGGCGTGTTCGTCGTTGCGCCGCTGAGTCTGGCGATGCTGGCTTGGCTGCTGGCACGCGCCGAGCGTCGGCGTGACGGCTTCCTGCTCGGCTTTGCGTGGGGCTTTGGTGCATTCGCGGCCGGCATCTCGTGGCTGTTTGTTGCACTCAACCGTTACGGCGGCATGCCTGTGCCGCTGGCCGCGCTAGCCATTGCGCTGTTTTGTGCCTATCTGGCCCTGTATCCGGCGCTGGCGGGTGCGCTCTTCGTGCGTTTGCGCACGGGCGGTGTGCTGTTGCGGGCAGTGCTGTTCGCTGCCTTATGGGTCGCTGCCGAAGGCCTTCGTGCCTGGGTGTTTACCGGTTTCCCCTGGCTTTCCATCGGCTATTCGCAGGCGCCACCCAGCCCGCTGGCCGGCTGGCTGCCGTTGCTCGGTGTGTATGGCGTCGGCGGCCTGCTGGCTCTCATGGCCGGGCTGGTCGCCTTCGCGCCGTGGCGCATATTGCGTGAGGCCGCTCCGGCGGCCGTGCTGATTGGTGTCTTGCTGGTCGTCGGCGGTGCGTTGGGGCGCGTTGCCTGGACGCAGCCGGAGGGCGAGCCGCTGCGCGTGGCGCTGGTGCAGACCAACATCGCGCAGGAGCTCAAATGGCGACCCGAGCACGTGAGCGACTGGCTGGAGCTGAATCTGCGCATGTCGGACGTGCCGGATGCGGATCTGGTGGTGCTGCCGGAGTCGACCTTGCCGATGCTCGCTGAGAACCTGCCGCCGGGTTATGTCGAGACGCTTGCAGCGCGTGCAGCGGCGAATGATGCCGATTTGCTGTTCGGCGTGTTCCTGCGCGATGCACAAGGGCAGGTGTTTAACGCCACGGCCAGCCTGGGTGCGTCGCCGTCACAGTCTTATGCTAAGCGCCATCTGGTGCCGTTCGGCGAGTATTCACCGCCACTGTTTGATTGGTTCTACAAACTGGCGGCGATCCCGATGTCCGATCAGACTCCGGGCCCCGCCGGGCAGCCGCCGCTTGCCTTGGGCGGGCAGCGCATCGCCTTGAACATCTGCTACGAGGATCTGTTCGGGCGCGAACTGCTGTATGCCCTGCCCGAAGCCAGTCTGATGCTCAACGTCTCCAATCTGGCCTGGTACGGGCATTCCTTCGCCCAGCCGCAGCATTTGCAGATTGCCCGCGTGCGGGCGCTGGAAACCGGCCGCCCGATGCTGCGCGCGACCAATACCGGCATGACGGCAGTTGTTCAGCCTGACGGCACAGTTAGCGATGTGCTGCCGCAGTTCGAACGTGGCGTGCTGCGCGCGGAAGTGACCGGCTTCACCGGCATTACGCCGTATGCACGCTGGGGCGACTGGCTGGCCTTTGTGCTCGCGGCGTTCGGCCTGGCGATGGTGCTGTTGGTGCGTCGCCGCGCCTGATTTGCGCTGCGCGTCGCCCCGCTGCCTGAAAGCCAGTAAAATCCACCCTTTTGCTTGGTGTCCCGCGGACCATGTCTTTGAAGAAACCGACTTTCCAGCAGATCATCCAGACGCTCGGCCAGTTCTGGGGTGAACGCGGCTGCGCGCTGCTGCAACCGCTCGACCTTGAGGTCGGTGCCGGCACCTCGCATCCCTCTACCTGCCTGCGCGCGCTTGGCCCCGAGCCATGGAACGCTGCCTATGTGCAGCCTTCGCGCCGCCCCAAGGACGGTCGTTACGGCGAAAACCCCAACCGTCTGCAGCACTACTATCAGTATCAGGTCGTGCTCAAACCCTCGCCCCCGAACATCCAGGAACTGTATCTGGACAGCCTGCGCGCGCTCGGCATTAATCCGATGGAGCACGACATCCGCTTCGTCGAGGACGACTGGGAGAACCCCACGCTGGGCGCCTGGGGTCTGGGCTGGGAGGTGTGGTTGGACGGCATGGAGGTGACGCAGTTCACCTATTTCCAGCAGGTTGGCGGCCTCGATTGCAAGCCGGTGCTGGGCGAAATCACGTACGGCATTGAGCGGCTGGCGATGTATCTGCAGGGTGTCGAGAACGTGTATGACCTGATCTGGACGGTGTACCCGGATGGCATGCCGGTGACCTACGGCGATGTGTATCACCAGAACGAAGTCGAGCAGTCGCGCTACAACTTCGAGCACGCGAATGTGGACTTCCTGTTCTCGCTGTTCGGCAACTACGAATCCGAAGCCAAACGCCTGATCGCCGAGGGGCTGGCGCTGCCGGCCTATGAGATGGTGCTCAAGGCCGGTCATACCTTCAACCTGCTGGACGCGCGCGGCGCCATTTCGGTGACCGAGCGTGCGGCCTACATCGGCCGCATCCGCAACCTTTCACGCGCCGTCGCGCAGGCTTATTTCGAATCACGTGAGGCGCTCGGATTCCCGATGCTTGCCCGCAGTCAGAGCTTCGCCGGGGAGGGCGCATGATGTCGAAACACGCCCATCTGCTGGTTGAACTGGTCACTGAAGAATTGCCGCCGAAGGCGTTGCCGCGCCTGGGTGAGGCTTTTGCCAACGGCGTCGTCGCGGGTCTGCGTGCCCGTGGGCTGGCTGCCGCTGACGGAGAATTCCGTGGTTTTTCTGCGCCTCGCCGCCTGGCGGTGCTGGTGCGTGGCGTGGCTGCTGAGGCCGCTGCGCAGGAGGTCACCGAAAAGTTGATGCCGGTGCAAGTCGCGCTGGATGCCGACGGAAAGCCGACGCAGGCGCTGCTCAAGAAGCTCTCTGCACGTGGTATCGGTGAGGAGGCTGTTGCAGGCTTCGAGCGCCGCATGGACGGCAAGGCGGAGGCGCTGTTCTATACCCGAACCGAAGCGGGTGCAGCGCTTGATGCGGTGCTGGCCGAGATTGTTGGTGACGCCGTGCGCGCGCTGCCGATCCCGAAATTGATGCGCTGGGGTGCGTCCGAGGTGCAGTTCGTGCGTCCGGTCCATCGCCTGGTGATGCTGCACGGCGAGCGTGTGGTGTCGGGTTCCGTGCTGGGACTGGAAGCCGGCCGCACGACGATGGGCCATCGTTTCATGAGCCGTGGCGCAATCGAGATTGCGAACGCCGAGGCCTGGGAGCCGACGCTGCTGGCCGAAGGCAAGGTGGTGCCGCATTTCGGTGAGCGTCGTGACGAGATCGAGCGTCAGCTCAAGGATGCTGCCGCGCGCGAGAAGGCCTCGCTGGGCGACTACGCTGACCTGCTCGACGAGGTAAGCGCGCTGGTCGAGCATCCGAGCGTATATGTTGGCGAATTCGAGGCCGAATTCCTCGCTGTGCCGCAGGAATGCCTGATCCTGACGATGCGTGCCAACCAGAAGTATTTCCCGCTGTTCGACGGCAAGGGGCGGCTGCTCAATCGCTTCCTGATCGTGTCGAACATGAGGGTGGCTGACCCGACCAATATCGTGGCCGGTAACCAGCGCGTGGTGCGCCCGCGTCTGGCCGATGCGCGCTTCTTCCTTGAACAGGATCGCCGCAACACGCTGGAAAGCCGTCTGTCGCGTCTTAGTTCGGTGGTGTATCACAACAAACTTGGCAGCCAGCTTGAGCGGGTTGCGCGGCTGGAGCGTCTGGCAGGTCGCATCGCGGCGCGGTTGAATGGCGATGTCGATGCCGCCTCCCGCGCGGCCAAGCTTGCCAAGGCGGATCTGGTCACCGACATGGTCGGCGAATTCCCCGAGCTGCAGGGTTTCATGGGCCGCTACTACGCGCTTGCTGATGGTGAGACGCAGGCTGTGGCCGATGCCATTGCTGCGCATTACCAGCCGCGTTTTGCAGGCGATGCCTTGCCAAGCGGCAATATTGCCTGCGCAGTTTCGCTGGCGGACAAGATCGACGCGCTGGTGGGGTTCTTCGGCATCGGTCAGGTGCCCACCGGCGACCGCGATCCCTACGGGCTGCGCCGCGCGGCACTGGGCGTGCTGCGCATCGTGATGGAGTCGCCGTTGCCGCTGGATCTGGCTGATCTGGTGGGAGAGGCCGCAGCCGGTTTTGCGCCGGGCGTGCTGACCGAAGAAGGTTTCCGCGACACGTTGCTGGACTTCATGTTCGAGCGCCTGCGTAACCAGTTGCGCGACGCCGGTCACGCCGTGGATGCGATTGACGCGGTGCTGGCGCTGCGTCCGACGCGTGTGGACCGCGTGCCGGCCAAGCTCGACGCGGTGCGCGAGTTCCTCTCGCTGCCCGAGGCCGAGGCGCTGGCCGCGGCCAACAAGCGCATCGTCAACATCCTCAAGAAGAGCGGGGCAGCAGCGGTTGAGCCGGATGTCGCGCTGCTGCAGGAAGAGGCCGAGAAGGCGCTGTTCCATGCGGTTGTCGATATCGTGCCGCTGGTGCGCTCACACGTGGACAACGAAAACTACACCGAGGCGCTGCGTGCGCTGGCGGGGTTGCGCGGCGTGGTCGACAGCTTCTTCGACAAGGTCATGGTCAATGCCGAAGAGCCGCTGACACGCCAGAACCGTCTGGCGCTGCTCGGCACACTGGCCGGGCTCATGAACCGGGTGGCCGACTTGTCGCGCCTGTCGGCGCAGTAAGCGGGGTCACGGATGAAGCTCATCATTCTCGATCGCGACGGCGTCATCAATCATGACTCCGATCTGTTCATCAAGTCGCCAGACGAATGGAAGCCGATTCCGGGCTCGCTCGAAGCGATTGCGCGGCTCAACCAGTACGGTTGGCGCGTGGTGGTGGCCTCCAATCAGTCCGGTGTCGGACGCGGTCTGTTCGGCATGGATACGCTCAACGCCATTCACGACAAGATGGTAAAGAGCCTCGCGCAGTTTGGCGGGCGGCTTGATGCGATCTTCTTCTGCCCGCATGCGGCCGATTCGACCTGCGACTGTCGCAAGCCCAAGCCCGGCATGTATCGGGATATCGGCGAGCGCTTCAACTTCGATCTGGCCACCGTGCCGGTGGTCGGCGACAGTCTGCGCGATCTGGAGGCTGCAGCCGCCGTCGGTGCTGTGCCCTACCTGGTGCTCACGGGGAAAGGCGGGCGGACGCTGGATGAGGGCGGTTTGCCGGCGGGAACCCGAATCTTTCCGGATCTGGCCGCCGTAGCGGCAGAACTGGTGGCGGAAAAATGAACGCGTTGCGCTCCTTCCTCTTTGCGCTCGGCCTGGTGGTGACGATTCCGCCCTATGCGTTGTTCTCGTTCCTGACCTTTCCGTTCCGGCCGCTCACGCGCTATCGCATCATCAGCTCGTGGGCGCGTATCGCCTTGTGGATGGCGCGTCATTTCCTCGGTATCCGCTATCGGGTGCTGGGCCTGGAGAATCTGCCTGACGAGCCCGGCGTGATTCTGTCCAAACACCAGTCGGCCTGGGAAACGCTGGCCTTTCAGCAGATCTTTCCGCCGATCAGTTTCGTGCTCAAACGCGAGTTGTTGCGCATCCCCTTCTTTGGTTGGGGCTTGGCGCAGATGCCGTTTGTGGCCATCGATCGCGCGGCCGGCAAGGATGCCCTTGCGCAGGTGGTGGAGCGGGGCGGCGCACGGATGCGCGATGGCTTCTGGGTGGTGGTGTTCCCCGAGGGGACGCGTGTGCCGCTAGGGCGTTCGGCGCGCTACAAGATCGGCGGTGCGTGGCTGGCCACGCACGTCGGATCCAAGGTCGTTCCGGTGGCACACAACGCCGGCGAGTTCTGGCCCAAGAATGCGCTGGTCAAGCGTCCCGGCGAGATCACGGTAAGCATTGGTCCAGCCATCGAAGCGGAGGGGCGGACGCCTGACGCGGTGAATGCCGAAGCCGAAGCGTGGATCGAGGCCGAGATGCGGCGGCTGTTTCCGCATCACTATGCCAAGGGTGTCACGACTCGGTAGCCCTGCCGGCCAGGAGTGAACAAAAAAACGCCAGCCCTCGGGCTGGCGTTTTTGTGCAGAAGAGCTTCGGGAGCTTTCGCCCCAACACAGGTATCAGGCGGCCGCTTTCTTGGCAGCGGGAGCCTTGCTCGCCGTGCCGACGGCCTTGACCGTGGCGTCGGTCGCGGCGCTGACATTGGCTTCGGCCAGTTCTGCAACCTGCTTGGCGGCCTTGTTGACCGTGTTATAGGCGCTGTTGGCGGCGGCCATGGCAGACTTCATCGCGGCGAAGGCTACGTCAGAACCGGCCGGAGCGGACTCGGCGGCCTTGTCGATGATGCCGGTGAAAGCCTTGTTGAGCTGGCCGACCTGGTTCTCGAACAGCTTGGTCATCTGTTCCTGGTTACTGGTCGCGATTTCGTACAGGCTGCGGTTGTAGGACACGGCCTTCTCGACCATCGGCTTGCCCAGCGAGCTCTGCAGGCTCAACAGCTCCTGTGGGTCTTTGACGCCCATCAGGCTGCGCGTGCTGGTGATGCTGTCCTCGACCATGGCGCGGGCAGCGCTCAGGTTGAGTGCGGCAAGTTTCTCGGCATTGGCGAAAGCGCTGTTGGCGATGCTGACGAATGCTTCGAGATTGGCCTTGTTGGCAGCAGCGATTTGTTCCGGAGTCGCAAACATGGTGTTCTCCTTGACTTGATTAAATTCGGTGCTGCGGTGCAGCATGGTTCCCAGTATAGGGCGGACAAGCTGCTTGTCAAGGAAAATATATTGCGGTGCACAAAAGTCCAGAAAGTGGGTCGAGACTGACTGGAAAGTTGTTTTAAAACAATCTTGAAAGCTCGTAGTTCTGGGCTGGTCCAAGGGGCTCAGCCGAGCTCGGAGTGTCTATTCTGGCGGTGCACAGGAAGCAGGGGTAGTCAGCGATGCTTGAAGTCGGGCTGGCGCTTTTCAAGAAAGGCGGTCATGCCTTCTTTCTGATCGTCGAGTCCGAAGGCGGCGTGAAAGCCTCGACGCTCAAACAACAGACCTTCGTTGAGTGGCATCTCGAAGGCCCGATTGACCGACTCCTTGATCATCATCAGCGTCGGTAGAGAGTAGCCGGCCAAGGTGTCTGCGATTGCGAAGGCCTCAGCCAGTACCCGATCGTCGGGCACCCGACGCGACACCAGTCCGGCGCGCTCGGCTTCCGCGGAATCCATGAAACGCGCCGTCAGACAAAGATCCATGGCCTTGGCCTTGCCGACTGCGCGGGGCAGGCGTTGGGTACCGCCAGCGCCGGGCGGGATGCCGAGCTTTACTTCGGGCTGTCCGAATTTGGCTGATTCGCCGGCGACGATGATGTCGCACATCATCGCGATTTCGCAGCCACCGCCAAGCGCATAGCCGCGTACTGCGGCGATGACCGGTTTGCGGAAGGTCTTGAGGCGTTCCCAGTTGCGGGTGATGTAATCGCCGAGGTAGGCGTCCATCCACGAGAGGTCTGCCATCGCAGCGATGTCAGCACCTGCCGCGAAGGCTTTCTCGGAGCCACTGAGGATTACAGCGGAAATGCCCTCATCGGCCTCGAAGTGGTCTAGCGCAAGGCCGAGTTCGTCGACGAGGACATCGTTGAGGGCGTTGAGGGCTTCGGGGCGATTCAGTTCGACGAGGCCGGTGCGGCCTCGTTGGTCGGTGCGGATGCAGGTCCAGGTCACTGGCGCGGGGGTCAGGGGTTGGCGGCTGCCTTGGGCTGGATGGTCATGCGGATACGCGATTCATCCTGCTTGCTGCCTTTCGGCGGCAGGCGGAAGGCGGTGTAGTTTTCGGTCAGCGCGTCGTACTCGATGACATCGCCGGTAAGGATGTCCTGACCGGCCTGGATGCGGGCACGCCCGAAAAGCTTGGCGGTTTCGTTGCGACTGTCGTATTCGATGCGCTCGGCTTCGCCGTCGATGTATTCCTGTGAGGCTTCGCGCTTCTGGCGGAAGGTCGCGAGCTTGGTGGTCGTGCCGGTGGCAACGCCGGTCTGGAAGCCATCGGCGCCCTGCATGACCACCAGCTTATTGCCCCGCATGACGAGGGTGCCCTGGGTCAGCACGACATTGCCATCGAAGGTGTGGGTGCGGTTGCGTTCATCAACCGCGACTTTGTCGGCCTCGATGTTGATGGGCTTTTCGCGATCAGCTCGTTCGGCAAATGCGCTGAATGAGGAGGCGGTAAGTGCGCAACAGAAAAGCAGCGGAAGGATTGGCTTGATCATGGTCTAGTCCGTCTTGAGCTGGGCATTTGGAGGCGAGTTGCGCCAACGAGATCCAGGGTGCCGGCGAGGTTGTCGGCACGCATGCCATCGCCGTAAGCAGTGATGTTACCGTTTTTGAGCACCACGGGTGAGTCGGTTGATGCCTTCTGTGCATCAGGCCACACCGTAAGGGTTTCACTTTCGATGATCAGCTCATCGCCCTCCGGCGTCTTGCGTACTACGACGGCTTCGCCGCGCAGATCCACCACGCTACCGTCCGGGCCGCTTTCGCCGCGGTTGGCCGTTGCCGTGATCTGGCCGCGGGGGCTGTGATAGCGCAGATGGGGGCGTTCCAGATCGGTGATGTCGGACCTGGGGTAGTGGGTGATGCGGTCGGCATCCAGTTCGTAGGCGAGCCTGCCGTCGGTGTCAAAGCGTGCGACCCGGATGTTCTCGCCGATGAAGTCAGGATGGGTCCGATCAACCTGTTGCACGGCTTCTGGGGCGCGCGTCACGCGCTCGAGCCACAGCGTGGCGGCAGCCAGCAAGACCAGTGCGACAACAGGGTAAAGGCGGTCGATGTGCATTTGGGGTCTGGTCAGCGCAAATAGCCTTGAAGCAGGGTGTCGAGTTTGCCCTGCGCCTGCAGCAACAGGTCGCAGACCTCGCGTACCGCTCCGTGGCCCGCCGGTCGGGTGCCGACGAAATGGACATGCTGCTTGACGAAATCGTGTCCGTCGAGCGGGGTGGCCGAGAATCCGCAAAAGCGCAGTAGCGGGAGGTCGACGACGTCGTCGCCCATATAGCCTGCCTGAACAGGCTTCAGTTTGCGTTGATCCAGCAGATTCTGCATGCGCTCGCGCTTGTTCTCGACTGCCATGTGCAGCTCGGTGATACCCAGGTTGGCCGCACGCAGTTCGAGTGCTCGCGACGCCCTGCCGCTGATGATGACGACCTCGATACCGGCGTCCATGAGCATGCGCAAGCCATGTCCGTCGAGGCTGGAGAACGACTTGATTTCGTCACCGGCGGGCGTGAAGTAGAGGCTTCCGTCGGTCATTACGCCGTCGACATCGAAGCCCATCAGGCGTACGCCAGCGGCGTGTCCGAGTGCGCTCATCAGATCACCTGCGCGCGCATGAGGTCGTGGGTGTTCAGGGCGCCGGCCAGCAACGTGCCCTCGTCGGCGACGAGCAGCTGGCTGATGCGCAGCCGCTCCATGGTTTCGGCTGCTTCGACGGCCAGCGCGTCGGGGCGAATGCATTGCGGGTTGCGGCTCATGACGTCGCCGATCGAGGCGCTGCGGATGTCCGCGCCGCGTTCAACCGTGCGTCGCAGATCGCCGTCGGTGAAGATGCCGGCAATCTGTCCGGAGGGCGCAATGATGGCGGTCATGCCCAAGCCGCCGCGGGTCATGGCCAGCAGGGCGTCCAATACGGGGGCGTCAGGCGATACCTGTGGAACGTCGGCGGCAGGGCGCATGACGTCGCGGACATGGGTCAACAGGCGGCGACCAAGCGCACCACCGGGATGGGCGCGGGCGAAATCGCTTGCGCTGAAGCCGCGCGCATCAAGCAGCGCAACCGCAAGAGCGTCGCCCAGCGCCAGAGCCGCAGTGGTGCTGGCAGTTGGCGCAAGGTTGAGCGGGCAGGCTTCTTCGGCGACGGCTGCATCCAGGTGAACGTCAGCCTCGCGCGCCAGCGGCGAGCCGGCAGCGCCGGTAATGGCCAACAGGCTGGCGCCACGTCGCTTGACCTGCGGCACGATGGTCAGGATCTCTTCGCTGGTGCCGGAGTTGGACAGCGCAATGACGACGTCGTCAGGGGTGATCATGCCCAGATCGCCGTGTGCAGCTTCGGCGGCATGGACAAAATAGGCGGGGGTGCCGGTGCTGGCCAGGGTGGCGGCCAGCTTGCGGCCGATGTGGCCGGATTTGCCGATGCCGGTGACGATCACCCGCCCGTGGCGGGACAGGATCAGTTCGACGGCGCGTTCGAAGTCGCCGTTGATGCGATCGATCAGCGCTGCCACCGCTTCGGCCTCGATGCGCAGTACGCGCTTTGCCATGTCGCTTGCGCTGCTCATGTTGTCGGCTTTCGACCTGTCGGGTGTGCGGGCGTTCGAGTATATCAGAGGGTGTCTGGAGTGCGCCGTGGCTGGGGCTTGTGGCGCGAATGACGGAGACGCCGGAGCGAGCGTTCTGTTGTGCCGATGCGACGGATTGAACGGCCGTGTGTGATAGATTTGCAGCCCGTACCTAAGCCCTCGGCGCCCGTCCCTTGACCCGCATTCAGGAATCCCCTCTTGTCGAGCTTCACGACGTCTGCTTCGCCTATGGCGAACGCCAGATTCTGAAGGGTGTGAACCTCGTCGTGCCACGCGGCAAGGTGGTCGCGATCATGGGGGGGAGTGGATGTGGCAAGACGACACTGCTGCGCCTGATCGGTGGTCAGTTGCGGGCCAGTTCGGGCACGGTGATGGTGGAGGGCGAAGACATCGGGCGTGTCGGCCGTGATCGGATGTACGAGCTGCGTCGGCGCATGGGCATGCTGTTTCAGTTCGGCGCGCTGTTTACGGATATGTCGGTGTTCGAAAACGTGGCGTTTCCGTTGCGTGAACACACCGATCTGCCTCCCGAATTGCTTGAGCTGCTGGTGATGATGAAGCTCAATGCCGTCGGTTTGCGGGGGGCTGCGCATCTTTCACCTGCTGAACTGTCGGGGGGTATGGCGCGACGTGTGGCGCTGGCACGTGCGATTGCGCTGGATCCCATGCTGATGATGTATGACGAGCCGTTTGCAGGTCTGGACCCGATTTCGCTCGGCATCATCGGCCAGCTCATCCGTAAGCTCAATGATGCGCTTGGCGCCAGCACCGTTATGGTTACGCACGACGTGCATGAGTCTTTGAGTATTGTGGATTACGTCTATTTCGTGTCGGACGGCAAGATTGTTGCAGAGGGCTCGCCGGACGAGATCCGCGCCTCTGCCGATCCTTTCGTACACCAGTTCGTGCATGCCGAGGCTGATGGCCCGGTGCCGTTCCACATGGCTGCACCGCCGATCCGTGAGGCCCTGCTGGGCGGGAGAGCGGCGTGAGCGGCCCGGTCGCGGCGGTACGCCGGGTCGGCAGTCTGGTTCTTGATGGCGTGTGGCGTGTGGGCTTTGCCGCGCGCTTTTTCATGCTGGTCTTGTTGTATTCGGGGCAGTCACTCCGCCGGGCGCACCTGACCATCCGCGAGATTTACTTCAGCGGCGTGCTGTCGCTGCTGATCATTGTCGTGTCCGGGCTTTTCGTCGGGCTTGTGCTCGGTCTGCAGGGGTACGAAACGCTGCAGCGTTTCGGCTCAGGTGACGCAGTTGGCGTGTTGGTGGCGTTATCGCTCACGCGGGAGCTCGGGCCGGTGATGGCTGCGCTGTTGTTCGCCAGCCGTGCCGGGTCGGCCGTAACGGCCGAGGTGGGGCTGATGAAGACCACCGAACAGCTCAAGGCCATGGACATGATGGCCGTCAACCCGATTGCACGTGTTGTTGCGCCGCGATTCTGGGGCGGCGTCATCGCCATGCCCCTGCTGGCCGCGATTTTCACGTCGATGGGCATATTCGGGGGCTGGCTGATCGGTGTTGTGGTGATCGGCGTGGATTCCGGCGCGTTCTGGTCGCAGATGCAGAATGCCGTCGATTTCCGCTATGACATCATGAACGGGATGATCAAGAGCTTTGTGTTCGGGATTGCGGTTTCGCTGATCGCGGTGTTCGAGGGTTTCGACTGCCACCCGACGGCTGAAGGAATTTCGCGGGCCATTACCCGTACAGTGGTCAGCTCGGCGCTGGCTATTCTCGCAATTGATTTTGTACTGACTTCATTCATGTTCCGGGGTACATCATGAGCCGCAGCACGCTCGACCTGTGGGTCGGGATTTTCGTTGTCATCGGTGTCGGCGCGTTGTTTTTCCTGGCGTTGCGTGTCGGCAATGTATCGAGCGTGAACCTTGCCGATGCCTATACCGTTCAGGCGGAGTTCGACAATATCGGCGGGCTCAAGGTGCGTGCGCCGGTCAAGAGCGCGGGGGTCATCGTCGGACGTGTGAACGCGATTCGCTTCGACACCAACACCTACCGGGCCGTGATTGAGATGAACATTGCGCCGGAGTTCGAGTTTCCGCGCGACACGATTGCCTCGATCCTGACATCGGGCTTGCTGGGTGAGCAGTACATCGGGCTCGATGCGGGCGGCGATGTCGAGAACCTCGAAAACGGTGACAAGCTGCAGATCACGCAGTCAGCCATCGTTCTGGAGAAGCTGATCGGACAGTTCCTGTTTGACCGGGCTGGCGCAGCAAATGAATAACATGCTGTACATCGGGCGCTCGCGTCCCGAGGTGTAGTGGGTCTGAACAATAGTGAAGAACAACAGAGAAAACATCATGGCCAAACAAAACTTTACCCGTGCCTTCGTGCTGCTGCTGGCATTCGCGATGCTCGTGATGACCGGCTGTGCATCCAATCCACGCAACCCTGACGATCCGCTGGAGGGCTACAACCGGGCGATGTTCAGCTTCAACGAGGGCGTGGACAAGGCCGTCGTGAAACCGCTTGCTCAGGGCTATGAGGCGGTGGTGCCGCAGCTTGTTCGTACCGGTATCGGCAACGTGTTCAGCAACCTCGGTGACGTGTGGGTCGGCATCAACAACCTGCTGCAAGGCAAGGCTGGCGATGGCATGTCTGACCTGATGCGCTTCGCGGTTAACTCTACCTTCGGTTTCCTTGGCATCTTCGATGTGGCGAGCGAGATGGGCTTGCCGAAGCACAACGAAGATCTGGGTCAGACCCTGGCCGTATGGGGCGTGGGTGAAGGGGCCTACTTCGTGGTGCCGTTCCTCGGACCGAGAACGGTGCGTGACGCCGTGGTGCTGCCGGTCGACATGCGTGGCAATGGTCTGGTGCAGCTTGATCACGTGCCGACGCGCAATACCGTACTGGCAACGCGCGTTGTGCATACCCGGTCGCTGCTCCTCAAGACGGATCGCACGCTGGATGACCAACTCGACAAATACGCTTTTGTGCGCGATGCCTATCTGCAGGCCCGTCGCTATCAAGTGCATGACGGCAACCCGCCGGTCCAGTATGAAAATTTTGATGCGAACGGAAAGTCCTCGCACGCTCCGTTCTATCAGACCTATCCGGATGCGTTGGCATTGGCTGCGGTTGGTCGTATGGAATTTGTTGACCATTCCGCGGTCGATCAGCGTTCGGAAGTCGTGATCACAAGGTGAGCTTGATGAAGAACCTCATTCTGGCAATGTGTCTGTCCGCCGTATCCGTGCTGGCATCTGCTGCTGTCCCGACGGACAAGCCTGACGAACTGGTCAAGGCTTTGACGGAAGACGTGCTCGAGATCCTGCGTGGTGACGACAATCTCAAGAAGGGCGATGCCAGTCGCGCGGTGGAAAGCATCGAGAAACTCGTGCTGCCGCACTTTGACCTGCGTCGTATGACCATGCTGGCTGTCGGTCGCGACTGGCGCAATGCCAGTGCGGCCCAGCAGCAGCGTCTGGTGGATTCTTTCTACGAAATGCTGGTGCGTACGTATTCAAACGCCTTGACCGAATATCGCAACCAGACCGTCGCCTTTCGCCCGCTGCGGATGAATCCGGGTGATCGCACCGTGCGCGTGCAGACCGAAGTCCGTCAGCCCGGCGGGCAGCCGATTCCGGTCGACTACATGCTGGAGCAGGACGGCAAGGTCTGGAAGGTATTCGATGTCGTGGTCGCTGGCGTCAGTCTGGTCACCAACTATCGGGGGACTTTCGCCCAGGAAATCCGGGCGGGTGGTATCGATGGCCTGATCCGCGCGCTCGAAACGCGTGGAAGCGAGATCGCGAAGGCCGCGGAAGGCAAGTCCTGATGGGGGCTGTGCTCAAGCCGAGCGGTGCGCTCACCATGGACACTGCGGCCGGGCAACTGCGCAGTGGGCGTGAGATGGCGGCCGGTGGGGATCTGCAGGTCGACCTTTCGGCGGTGTCCGACTTTGACTCGGCTGCGCTGGCCTTGCTGCTCGACTGGATGCGTACCAGCGCAGCCAGTGGCGGCAAACTCAGCCTGAGCTCGGTGCCGCCCGGTCTGGCGAGTCTGGCGCAGTTGTACGGGGTCGACGAGCTGTTGCCGCTCGACGAGGCTTCCAGGAACGCCTGATGCCGGTTTCAGCACTCAGTATCGAGGAGGTCACCAAGCAGTACGGTGACCTTCATGCACTTTCGGGCGTCAGCCTCGAAGTGGCGCAGGGCGAGTTCTTCGGCCTGCTGGGCCCCAACGGTGCGGGTAAGACCACCCTGATCTCTGCGCTGGCCGGTCTCGTGCGGCCGACCTCCGGGCGGCTGTCCGTGATGGGGCACGACGTGGTGCGCGATTACCGCAATGCGCGCATGCAGCTCGGTGTGGTGCCGCAGGAACTGGTGTTCGATCCCTTTTTCTCCGTGCGCGAGCTGTTGCGCATCCAGTCGGGCTATTTCGGTATCGCCGACAACGACGACTGGATTGACGAAATTCTGCACAAGCTTGATCTGCTGCCGAAGGCGGAGGTCAACATGCGTTCGCTGTCAGGCGGCATGAAGCGTCGCGTGCTGGTGGCCCAGGCATTGGTGCATCGCCCACCGGTGATCGTGCTTGACGAGCCGACGGCAGGCGTCGACGTAGAGTTGCGCCAGGGGCTGTGGCAGTTCATCCGCAAGCTCAACCGCGACGGCCACACCATCGTGCTGACCACGCATTACCTGGAAGAAGCCGAAGCCCTGTGCGGGCGTATCGCCATGCTCAAGGGCGGGCGGGTTGTGGCGCTTGATCACACGCGTGCGTTGCTGGAGCGTTTTGCCACGCACAGCCTCGCCGTGCGCATGCGCAATCCCGCCGTGGGTGCGGCCCTGGGCGGGGTCTCGTCTGAGGATGGCTGGGTTCGCTTCGGATTTGATACCTATGCGGATGTCGAACCGCTGCTCGCGCGTTTGCGTCAGAACGATGCAGGGGTCGAGGAGCTGCGTCTCGGCGAACCGGATCTTGAAGAAGTCTTTGTCGAGGTGATGAGCCGTGCCTGAATCTACACCTCGTCCCCGCGTCTCCCGCTGGACGGGTTTTCGCACGCTGCTCTACAAGGAAGTCCTGCGTTTCTGGAAGGTGGCTTTCCAGACCGTGGCGGCGCCGGTGCTGTCTGCAGTGATGTTCCTGCTGATCTTTTCGCACGTGCTAGATCGGCATGTCACGGTCTATGGCGAGATCGGCTACACCACTTTCCTGGTGCCCGGCCTGATCATGATGTCGCTGTTGCAGAATGCTTTCGCCAACACCTCGTCCTCGCTGATCCAGAGCAAGATCACCGGAAACATTGTGTTCGTGCTGTTGCCGCCGATTTCCTACCTCGAATTCTATTGCGCCTATGTGGGTGCGGCGATGCTGCGCGGCGTATTTGTCGGGGCGGGCGTGTGGCTCGCGTCACTGCCGTTTGTCGACTTGCCGATCGCGCATCCGTTGTGGGTTCTGGCGTTCGCTCTGGCCGGCGGAGCCATCCTTGGGTCTTTTGGTGTGATCGCCGGTATCGTGGCGGAGAAGTTCGATCAGCTTGCTGCGTTTCAAAACTTCCTGATCATGCCGCTGACCATGCTTTCCGGCGTATTCTATTCAATCCATTCGCTGCCCCCGCTGTGGCAGGACGTTTCGCATGCGAACCCGTTCTTCTTCATGATTGACGGATTCCGCTACGGATTCTTTGGCCAGTCGGATGTTTCCCCCTGGCTGAGTCTCGCCGTTGTCGGGATGTGCCTGGGTGGGCTGGCGGTACTGACTCTCGCGCTGCTGGCGCGAGGCTACAAACTACGCAACTGAGTGCAACAAAGGAAAGCTGAAGATGTTTCAGGCATCAGAAATAGAGCGTTTGATCGCCGAAGGGCTGGATTGTGAATTCATCGAAGTGAAAGGCGAGGACGGTGTGCATTTCAGCGCCATCGTGGTCAGTCCGATGTTCGAAGGGTCGTCCTTGCCGGATCAACACCGCATGGTCAAAGGCACGCTGGGCGAGCGCCTCGATACCGGTGAAATTCACGCCCTGGGTCTGAAGACCTACACGCCGGCGCGCTGGGCCACGGTCCGCTCTTCCCTGGGGTATTGAGATCAGATGGACAAGCTTCGGATACAGGGAGGCGTTCGTCTTGGCGGCGAGATCGCGATCTCCGGTGCCAAGAACGCGGCCTTGCCGATCCTGTGCGCAGCCTTGCTGACACGCGAACCGCTGGTATTGCATAACGTCCCGCACCTAAACGACATCGATACCTTGCTGCGCTTGCTGGGCAGCATGGGCGTGAAGTCGTCGCGCGAGGCGGATACGGTGACGCTGGATGCTTCCCAGATCACCGAGCCCGTGGCGCCGTATGAAATGGTCAAGACCATGCGCGCCTCCATTCTCGTGCTTGGCCCGCTCGTGGCGCGCTGCGGTGAGGCGCGGGTGTCGCTGCCTGGCGGTTGTGCCATTGGCGCACGCCCGGTCGATCAGCACATCCGCGGCCTGCAGGCCATGGGTGCGGAGGTCACGGTCGAACACGGATACGTGCACGCCGTGGCGAAGAGGCTGAAAGGCGTGCGGCTGGTGACCGATATGGTCACGGTTACCGGGACTGCCAACCTGATGATGGCCGCCACGCTGGCAAACGGCGAAACCGTCATCGAGAACGCAGCGCGTGAGCCCGAAATTGTCGATCTGGCGAATTGTCTGATCGCAATGGGTGCGCGCATCCGCGGTGCCGGCACCGACGTCATCCATATCGACGGCGTCGAGCGTCTGCACGGCGCGACGCACCGCGTCATGCCCGATCGCATCGAGACCGGCACGTACCTTTGTGCGATCGCGGCGAGCGGCGGGGAAGGGCGGTTGACGCGAACGTCCACCGGCTATCTCGACGCCGTGATCGACAAGCTGACCGAGGCAGGTTGCAGCATCACGACCGAAGCCGACGCGATCTACCTGCGTGCGCCGAGTCGCCTCAAGGCGGTTGGTTTGCGCACGGCGCCGTATCCGGCTTTCCCGACCGACATGCAGGCGCAGTTCATGGCGATCAACACCATCGCTGAAGGCTCGGCAGTGATCCGCGAGACGATCTTCGAGAACCGCTTCATGCATGCGGTGGAGTTGCAGCGCCTCGGCGCCGATATCGCCATCGACGGCAATACCGCCGTAGTGCGGGGTGTGCCGAAGCTCGAAGGGGCAACTGTGATGGCTACCGACCTGCGTGCGTCGGCCAGTCTCGTCATTGCGGGCCTGGTGGCCGAAGACGAAACGACGATCGAGCGCATCTACCATCTCGATCGCGGTTACGAGCGCCTTGAAGAGAAGCTTGCGGCGCTTGGCGCGAAGGCCTTCCGCGTCAGCTGATCAAGCGGTTTCCGCTGAGGGTTGCGAAACCACTTCGAGTACCTCGAGGTGCACCTCGTGGCCTTCTACGGTCGGCCAGTCGATGATCTGGCCCGTCGACAACCCCAGCAACGCGCTGCCGGCCGGTGTGAACACCGAGATGCCTGCGTCACCATGGCTGCGGTCCCCCGGCCACGCCAGCGTCAGTTCGCGCTCACGCCCGGAGGGTTGTTCGCGGATGCGGAAACGGCTGTTCATGGTCACGACGTCGGTCGGCATGTCTGCCGGCTCGCGAATCTCGGCCCGATCAAGTTCCGCGCGCAGACCGTCGAGGTCCGTGCGCTTGCGCGAAGCCGGCGTGGCGAGCAGGCCCTCCAGTCGGTCGAGGTCGTGCGAGGAAACAATGATTTCGGGCTTCATGTCCGGACTTCCGTGAATCGAGGTCAAAAAAAGGAAATGGCTGATTCGCGCCCGGGCGCGGCTCAGCCATTTGTCTGAAGGCTATCACTTCCCCTGACGGGTTACAATCCCGCCCTTGACGACCGACCGAGGCTTCATCCGTGTCCAGCATTACCATCGCCCTGTCGAAGGGGCGGATCTTCGAAGAGACCCTGCCGCTACTCGCTGCCGCAGGCATCGTGCCGACCGATAGTCCGGAGAGCTCCCGCAAGCTCATCATTGGCACCACCCGGCCCGAAGTGCGGCTGCTCATCGTGCGCGCCACCGATGCGCCGACTTACGTCCAGCATGGCGCGGCCGATCTGGGCATTGTCGGCAAGGACGTGCTGCTGGAGCATGGCGGTGAAGGCCTCTATCAGCCGCTGGATCTGGAGATCGCGCGCTGCCGGCTGAGTGTTGCCACCCGCACGGGTTTCGACTACGAAACCGCATCGCGTCCCGGCGGTCGAATCCGGGTTGCGACCAAGTACATCGAGAGCGCCAAGGCGCACTTTGCCGAGAAGGGCGTGCATGTGGACCTGATCAAGCTGTATGGCTCGATGGAGCTTGCGCCGTTGGTCGGGCTGGCCGACGCCATTGTCGATCTGGTCTCCACCGGCGGAACCCTGCGCGCCAACGGGCTCGTCGAGGTCGAACATATCCGCGACATCAGCTCGCGCCTGGTGGTGAATCAGGCTTCGCTGAAACTCAAACATGATCTGATCCAGCCGATGCTCGATGCTTTCTCTGACGTCATCGGCAAGAGGAACGCCGCATGACCATCCGCCGCATGGATGCCCGCGAGCCGGGCTTTCTCGCCGACCTCGACGCCTTGCTTGCCTTCGAAGGAGGCGCTGACGCTCGTATCAACGAAGCAGTCAGCGAGATCCTGTCGGCGGTGCGCACTGCCGGCGATTCGGCCGTCATCGAGTACACCCGTCGCTTCGACCGACTGGACGTGTCGACCATGGCGGGTTTGGAGCTGCCGCATTCGGAGTTGAAGGCTGCGCTGGACGGGCTTCCCGCTGAACAACGCGAGGCCCTGCGTGAGGCGGCCGATCGGGTGCGGCGCTATCACGAGCGTCAGACCGCCGAGTCCTGGAGCTATACCGAGCAAGACGGCACGCGTCTGGGCCAGAAGGTCACGCCGCTCGATCGCGTAGGGCTGTATGTGCCGGGCGGGCGGGCGTCCTACCCGAGCTCGGTGCTGATGAACGCGATTCCGGCCAAGGTCGCCGGCGTCAAGGAACTCATCATGGTGGTGCCGACGCCGGGCGGAGAGAAGAACCCGCTGGTGCTGGCAGCGGCCGCGATCACCGGCGTGGACCGCGTGTTCACGATTGGCGGTGCGCAGGCCGTGGCCGCGCTGGCCTATGGCACGCAGACCCTGCCGCAAGTGGACAAGATCGTTGGCCCCGGCAACGCCTATGTGGCCGAAGCCAAGCGTCGTGTCTTCGGTACCGTCGGCATCGACATGGTGGCCGGTCCGTCCGAAGTGCTGATCATTTCCGACGGCAGCGGCAATCCGGACTGGGTTGCAATGGATCTCTTTGCGCAGGCCGAGCACGACGAGCTGGCCCAATCCATTCTGCTATGCACCGACGCTGATTTCATCGAGGCGGTCGCCGCCAGCATCGACCGTCTGCTGCCGACCATGCCGCGGCGCGACACCATCGCGACCTCGCTGAAGAATCGCGGTGCGCTGATCAAGGTGGATTCGCTGGAACAGGCCTGCGCCATCGCCAACCGCATTGCGCCGGAGCACCTTGAGCTGTCGCTGGAGGATGCCTCCGAGTGGGTGGAGCATATCCGTCACGCGGGTGCGATTTTTGTCGGTCACTGGTCGGTCGAGGCGCTGGGCGATTACTGTGCCGGCCCCAACCATGTGCTGCCGACGATGCGCAGTGCGCGTTTCTCGTCGCCGCTGGGTGTGTACGACTTCCAGAAACGCACCAGCATCATCGAGATTTCTGAAGCCGGGGCCCAGAAGCTCGGCCGAGTGGCCTCCATCCTCGCGCACGGTGAAGGCTTGCAGGCTCACGCACGCTCCGCTGAGATGCGCTTGAAGTAATCGCGGGGAGTTCTCCAACGCAAACGGGGCGCCAGATCTGGCGCCCCGTTTGTTTGTGCAGCTGAGAATGCTTCAGTGGTTCAGCGCGCTTTTCAGTGCTGCAATCAAGGCTGCACACTGCTCGTCCGTACCGATCGTGATGCGCAGATGCTGATCGATTCGTGGCTTGGCAAAGTGGCGCACGAGAATCGCGCGTGCGCGCAAAGCCTTGGCCAGCGTGGCTGCGTCGTGGTCGGGGTGGCGCGCAAAGACGAAGTTGGCCGCCGACGGCAGGACCTCGAATCCCAGGTCTTCCAGGTCCTGCGTCAGTTGCATACGGCTGGCGATGACTCTTTCGCAGGTTTCGACGAAATACGCCTCGTCCTCGACCGAGGCGATGGCTCCGGCCAGCGCGAGTCGGTCGAGCGGGTAAGAGTTGAAGCAGTTCTTGACCCGTTCGAGGGCTTCGATCAGATCAACGTGACCGATGGCATAGCCAACGCGCAGGCCGGCGAGTGCACGTGATTTCGAGAACGTCTGTACCACCAGCAGGTTGGGAAAGCGGTCCACCAGCGTGACGGCGCTGTCGCCACCGAAATCCACATAGGCCTCGTCGACCACCACGACACACTGGGGGTTGGCGGCGACGATGCGCTCGACCTCGGGGAGTGTCAGTGGCCGGCCAGTCGGCGCGTTCGGGTTGGCGAAGATGATGGCGCCGGCTCGCGCCTCTTCGCGCGGCAGGTAGTCGTCGGGATTGATGCGGTACGCGTCGTCGAGCGGAAGGGCCTCGTAGTGGATGCCGTACAGGCCGCAATACACCGGATAGAAGCTGTAGGTGATGTCCGGCATCCACAGCGCACGTTCGTGCTTGAGCAGCCCCTGAAAGACGTGCGCCAGCACCTCGTCCGAGCCGTTGCCGACAAAGACCTGCTCCGGCTTCACGCCGAAGCGCTCAGCAAGCACTGCACACAAGGCGTGGCCGCGCGGATCTGGATACAGCCGCAGCGCATCGTCGGCTGCGGCGCGGATGGCCGCGACGGCCTGTGGCGAGGGGCCGTACGGGCTTTCGTTGGTGTTGAGCTTGATCAGATTGTCCACACGCGGCTGTTCGCCGGGGACGTAGGGGTCGAGTCCGTGAACGACAGGGCTCCAGTAGCGGCTCATCGTGCTTCCAGTTGTGCGTGATGCTGGGGTTTTTGCGTACTGCGGATGCTGCGACGGCTTGCTGCCGGACAGCATCGCGATGGTATCATGGCGCGTCCATGGCCCTGCCATGGCAACCCATTCACTACCCCGAACGGAAACACATGCGGCAGGCAGAAGTTACCCGCGATACGCTCGAAACCCGCATCACCGTCAAGATCAATCTGGACGGCAGCGGGAAGGGCGATTTTGCGACCGGCGTCCCTTTTCTTGATCACATGCTCGACCAGATTGCGCGTCATGGCGTGATTGACCTCGAAGTGCGTGCCGAGGGTGATACGCACATCGATGATCACCACACGGTCGAGGATGTCGGCATCACCCTGGGGCAGGCCTTTGCCAAGGTGCTCGGCGACAAGAAGGGCATTCGTCGTTACGGTCATTCCTATGTGCCGCTCGATGAGGCGTTGTCTCGCGTGGTCGTTGATTTTTCCGGCCGTCCGGGGTTGCACTACTTCGTTGACTACACCCGTGCGCGCATCGGCAACTTCGACGTGGATCTGGCGCGTGAGTTCTTTCAGGGCTTCGTCAATCACGCGGCGGTGACTTTGCACATCGACAACCTGCGCGGCGACAACGCACACCATCAGTGCGAGACCATCTTCAAGGCCTTCGGGCGCGCCTTGCGCATGGCGGCTGAACGCGATGAGCGTACGGCCGGCAGTGTGCCTTCGACCAAGGGTGCGCTCTGACCGCTCCCGTTTTCCCCGTTTCGAGCTGCGAGTGACACAGTGATGACGGATATCGCCATCATCGATTACGGCATGGGCAATCTGCGTTCGGTCGCGAAGGCCGTTGAGCATGTCGTGCCGGGCGACCGAATTGTCGTGACCTCCGATCCGCGCGAGATTGCTGCGGCTTCCCGGGTCATCTTTCCCGGCCAGGGTGCGATGCCCGACTGCATGCGTGAACTGGAAGCGCGCGGAGCGCGTGAGGCAGTCATTGCCGCCGCGGCAAGCAAGCCCTTCCTCGGTATCTGCATTGGCGAACAGATGCTGTTCGAACGCAGCGAAGAGGGCGATGTGCCAGGCCTGGGTATCCTCCCCGGCAAGGTGGTGCGCTTTCCCGAGGCGGCCAGCATGAAGACGGCTGACGGCGGTCACCTCAAGGTGCCCCACATGGGCTGGAATGAAGTCGTGCAGCTCGACCCCACGCACCCGTTGTGGGCCGGGATTGATGACGGTGCGCGCTTCTATTTCGTGCACAGCTATTACGTTTCGCCAAGCGATCCCGCGGTGCGTGCTGCGGAAACCACCTATGGTCTGCGGTTTACCAGTGCGGTGGGGCGGGATAATATTTTTGCGGTTCAGTTTCACCCCGAGAAGAGCGCGCAAGCCGGTCTGCAACTGCTCTCCAACTTCGTCCGCTGGAATCCCTGAGCGCGGACGCCACCGAATCACTTATCGAATCAAGATTTCCAAATGCTGCTGATCCCCGCCATCGACCTCAAGGACGGCCACTGTGTGCGCCTCAAGCAGGGAGAAATGGACGACGCTACCGTGTTCTCCGAAGATCCGGCCGCCATGGCGCGCCACTGGGTTGATCTGGGGGCGCGGCGTCTGCACCTTGTAGACCTCAACGGAGCCTTCGCCGGCAAACCGAAGAACGGGGCTGCCATCCGCGCCATCGTCGACGAAGTCGGCGAGGACCTGCCGGTGCAGCTCGGTGGCGGCATCCGTGATCTGGACATCATCGAGGCCTATCTCGACAGCGGTATCCGCTACGTCATCATCGGTACTGCGGCGGTGAAGAATCCGGGTTTCCTGCACGATGCCTGCACGGCTTTCCCCGGTCACGTGATCGTCGGCTTGGACGCCAAGGACGGCAAGGTCGCGACCGATGGCTGGTCCAAGATCACCGGCCACGATGTCGTCGATCTGGCCAAGAAATACGAGGACTACGGTGTCGAAGGTGTGATCTACACCGACATCGGCCGCGACGGCATGCTCTCCGGCGTCAACATCGAAGCCACCGTGCGTCTGGCGCAGGCGCTGCGCATTCCGGTCATCGCCAGCGGCGGCATTACCGACCTGTCCGACATCGACCGGCTGTGTGCGGTTGAGGAAGAGGGCGTGATGGGCGCCATCACCGGCCGCGCGATCTACGAAGGTACGCTGGATTTCGCCGCTGCGCAGGCACGCGCCGACGAGCTCAACGGCGCCGGCGACTGATGCTGGCCAAGCGCATCATTCCCTGTCTGGACGTCAATGCGGGGCGCGTGGTCAAAGGCGTGAACTTCGTCGAATTACGCGACGCGGGCGATCCCATCGAGATCGCACGGCGCTACGATGAGCAGGGTGCGGACGAGCTGACCTTTCTGGACATCACCGCAAGTTCCGATGCGCGCGACATCATCCTGCATGTGGTCGAAGAGGTCGCAAACGAGGTCTTCATTCCCTTGACCGTCGGTGGCGGGGTTCGCAGCGTTGATGATGTGCGTCGCCTGCTCAACGCCGGGGCCGACAAGGTCAGCATGAACACCGCGGCGGTGACCAACCCGCAACTCGTGGCGGAGGCATCGGGCAAGGTCGGCAGCCAGTGCATCGTCGTCGCCATCGATGCCAAGGCGGTCGCGCCGGGGCGGTGGAACGTGTTTACCCACGGCGGGCGCAAGGATACCGGGCTGGACGCGGTCGAATGGGCCAGGCAGGTGGTTGCGCTGGGCGCCGGCGAGATCCTGCTGACCAGCATGGACCGCGACGGCACCAAGTCCGGTTTTGATCTGGAACTGACCCGCGCGGTGTCCGACGCGGTGTCGGTACCGGTGATTGCCAGTGGTGGCGTGGGCAATCTCGATCACCTCGCCGATGGCGTGTCGATCGGCCACGCAGATGCAGTGCTGGCGGCAAGCATCTTCCATTTCGGACAGCATACGGTGCGCGAGGCCAAGGAGTTGATGCGTGCGCGTGGCATCGAGGTGAGACTGTGAGCGAAGCCTGGCTCGACGAAGTGCAGTGGGACGAGAATGGTCTGGTGCCGGTGATTGCGCAGGAAGCGTCATCGGGCGACGTGCTGATGTTCGCGTGGATGAACCGTGAGGCGCTGGCGCGTACGGCCGAGCTGGGTGAGGCAGTGTATTGGTCGCGTTCGCGCAACAAGCTGTGGCACAAGGGTGAGGAATCCGGTCATACGCAGCGCGTGCTCGACATGCGCATCGACTGTGACAACGATGTGGTGCTGCTCAAGGTCGAACAGGCCGGCGGTATCGCCTGCCATACCGGTCGTCACAGCTGCTTCTTCCAGCGCCGCATGGGCGACGGCCGTTGGGAAGCCGTGGAGCCGGTGATCAAGTCACCGAAGGACATCTACAAATGATCGACCTCGAAGTGTTGCGCCGCGTCTCGGAGACGCTTCAGGCGCGCAAGAACGTCAGTCCCGACGCTTCCTATGTGTCCAGCCTGTACGCCAAAGGGAATGATGCGATCTGCAAGAAGGTTGCGGAGGAGGGCGCCGAGACCATCATGGCTGCGAAAGATGGCGACCGGCTGCATCTTGTGCACGAGGTCGCCGATCTGTGGTTTCATTCGCTGGTGTTGCTGACATATCACGGGCTCAGCGTGGATGATGTCGTTGCCGAGTTCCGGCGCCGTGAGGGCATTTCGGGTATCGACGAAAAGAATTCCCGCAACAAGGCATGAGGACGACAGCGTGAGTGACTGCATTTTCTGCAAGATCGTCGCGGGGCAGATCCCGGCAAAGAAGCTGTATGAGGACGACGACTGCATCGCGTTTCACGATATCAATCCGGCTGCGCCGGTGCATTTTCTCGTGATTCCGAAACTCCACATCCCGACCATGCTCGACGTGCAGGCAGAGCATGCGGCGCTAATGGGAAAGATCATGACTGTCGCGGCGCAACTCGCCCGTGAGCAGGGATTGAACGACGGCTTCCGCACCATCATCAACGCGGGAAAGGTCGGCAGGCAGGAGGTGTATCATCTCCACGTCCATGTACTTGGTGGTCCGGACGTTTTGCCGGCCATGTTGAAGCATTAAGGAGAGCGTAATGGGTTCTTTCAGCATCTGGCACTGGTTGGTCGTTCTGGTCATTGTGCTGCTGGTTTTCGGCACCAAGAAACTGCGTAATGTCGGCTCCGATCTCGGCGGTGCCGTGAAGGGCTTCAAGGACGGCATGAAGGAGTCCGAAGCCTCGGCAGACGACAGCAAGCAGAACCGCATCGCCGACGTCGATACGCTCGACGCCGAAGTCAAGGAAAAGTCCGACAAGGTCAATTCCTGAGCGTCCGCATGTAGTGCATCGCGCGTTTGCGCGGTGCGCTGCGCGCCCGTAGCACTCATCGGTTTCGCGGATTCCAGCCCATGTTCGACTTCGGTTTTTCCGAGATGGTCCTTGTTGCGGTCGTGGCCCTCATCGTGGTCGGCCCGCAACGTCTTCCCAAGGTCGCGCGTACTGCGGGCCATCTGCTCGGGCGGCTGCAGCGCTACGTAGCGGAGGTGAAGTCCGATGTCTCGCGCGAGATGCAGCTCGACGAACTGAAGAAGCTGCAGCAACAGGTCAAGGAACAGGCGCAGGAACTCGAAACGACGGTGCGCAAGCAGGCCGACGGCATTGAATCGAGCGTGCGCGAGACCGCAAGCGACATCGAACGCAGCGTCGATCCGGTCGAACCCGGATCACCGCCGATGGACCCGCCTTCACTTGCGCCGGTGAGCGACGCGCAAGTGCAGATCCCCGAAGCCGCGCCTGTACGCGCGGAGAGTGAATCACAGCTGGAACTCGGTCTGGGTGAAAACACCCGGGCCGACTCGAAGCGCCCGACCGAATCGGGGTCCTGAGCACCGTGGAAGAAACCTTCATCTCGCACCTGATCGAGCTGCGCGACCGGCTGTTGCGCGCCGTGATCGCCATGCTCGTCATCTTCCTGGCGATGATGCCGTGGGCCAGCGACATCTACGACATCCTCGCCTTGCCGATGATGAACACGCTTCCCGAAGGCACGAACATGATCGCCACCGGTGTGGTCACGCCGTTCTTCGTGCCGATCAAAGTCACCCTGCTGGCGGCGTTTCTGGTGGCGCTGCCTTATGTGCTGCATCAGGCCTGGGCCTTCATTGCGCCGGGGCTGTATTCGCACGAAAAGCGCGTTGGTCTGCCGCTGGTCGTCGGTACCACGCTGCTGTTCATTGCGGGTATGGCGTTCTGCTACTTCTTCGTATTCCAGACCGTCTTCAAGTTCATTTACGAGTTCGCACCCAAGAGCATCATGGTGGCGCCGGATATCGAGCAATACCTGTCGTTCGTGATGACGCTGTTCATCGCCTTCGGCCTGACCTTCGAGGTGCCGGTGGCGGTGATCCTGCTGGCCAAGGTCGGGGTGGTGGACGTGCAGAAGTTACGTGAGGCCCGTCCTTACGTGATCGTCGGGGCCTTTGTGATTGCGGCCATCATCACGCCGCCCGACGTCATCTCGCAGTTCATGTTGGCGGTGCCGATGATCACGCTGTACGAGGTCGGCATCCTGATGGTGCGAATGATGGCCAAGCCCAAGCGCGAAGAGGCGGGTGAAGCGGATGCCGGCTACGTTGCCCCGGGCGAAGCGGACCTCGACCGCGAACTCGACAGCATCGAGCAATCCGAACGCAAGTGACCTGAGCGTGCGGCGTCTTCAGCGCCGCACGTTCTGCTGCGGCGTGGGGCGTCGTCCGATTTCGATGCCCAGTTCCACCTCTTTGCGTTCCCGCCACAGGTTGACCTGCACGTGCTGCCCCGGGCGCATGGCCGAAACGGTGTCCAGCACTTCGCGCGCGGTCCGGATGGGTTTGCCTTCTACCTGCATCAGCACATCGCCCGGCAGCAGTCCCCCGCGTTCGGCCGGGCCGCCGCGCAGAATCCCCGCAATCAGCGCTCCTTCGGTCGTGGGCAGGCCAAAGGATGCGGCCAGCTCGGCACTCATTTCCTGAATCTCGACGCCGATCCAGCCGCGCGTAACCTGCCCGTCGGCGACGATCTGGCGGAACACGTCGAGCGCGAGCGATGCCGGAATCGCAAAGCCGATGCCGAGTGAGCCGCCCGAGTTGGAGTAGATCGCAGTGTTGATGCCGATCAGGCGGCCCTGGCTGTCGACCAGTGCGCCGCCGGAGTTGCCCGGATTGATCGCCGCATCCGTCTGGATGTAGTTCTCGAAGGTGTTGATGCCCAGCGTCGAGCGGCCCAGGCCCGAGACGATGCCCATCGTCACGGTCTGGCCCACGCCGAAGGGGTTGCCGATGGCCAGCACGGTGTCGCCGACACGCATGGCTTCATTGGGTGCAAAACTGATCGGCTGCAGCTCGCCCGCACCCTGGATGCGTAGCACGGCCAGGTCTGACTCGGGGTCCCGGCCGACGATTTCCGCCGGAAACTTCCGCCCGTCATTCAATGCGACCTCGATCTGGTCGGCGGCCTCGATGACGTGGTTGTTGGTCAGGATGAACCCGTCGGAGCTGACGATGACGCCCGAGCCCAGTCCGGAGGACTCCTCGCGCGGCGCCATGTCCGGAGGTGCTCCGAAGAATCGCTGGAACAGCGGATCGTCCAGCAGCGGATGGCGCTGCGTTTGCACTGCGCTGCGTGTGAACACGTGCACGACAGCGGGCATCGAGCGGGCTGCCGCATCGGAGTAGGAAGCCGTGGCCAGATCCGCGCTCTGGGCCTGCGGGCCGTAAAGCGCCTCACGCACGGTTACGACGGTTGCGTGTGCGGATACCGGTGCCAGCCAGTCCGGCCTGAGCGTGCTGAGCACGAACAGAGCCGCCACGGCCACGGTGACAGCCTGAGCGAAGATCAACCAGAGACGATGCATGCAGCGAGTCCGCAGTGGGCGCAGGTGCCAGTCGCTGCCACCTGCGGCCCTCCGGTATCATCCTTGGAGGTGCCGTGCTGCGGAGGAAGAATGCGACTGAACGAACTGCGGGAATATGTGGATGGTCTGCTCGACGCGTCGAGCTTCAAGGATTATTGCCCAAACGGATTGCAAGTGGAAGGACGCCCGGAAGTGGCTTCCGTGCTGTGCGGCGTGACCGCCAGTCAGGCCTTGCTTGATGCGGCAGTGGCTGGTGGATACGACGCAGTCTTCGTGCACCACGGTTATTTCTGGCGTGGGGAGGACGGTCGCGTGACCGGCATCCGCAAGCAGCGTCTGGCAAGCCTGCTGCGCAACGACATCAGCCTGTTTGCGTATCACTTGCCACTGGATGCCCATGCCGAGCTGGGCAACAACGCGCAGCTGGCTGCGGTTGCCGGCTGGACGCCTGGTACCGTGCGTTTCGGAGAACAGCAGCTGGGCTGGACCGGTGCGCCGGCGGGTCAAGGCACCGCCGCCGACGTGGCTGCTGGCCTGGCTGTGGCATTGGGGCGAGAAGCGCAGTTGGTCGGCGACGGCGCGCGCGCGGTTCAGCGTGTGGCGTGGTGCACTGGTGCCGCACAGGGCTATTTCGAACAGGCCATTGCCGCGGGGGCGGATGTCTTCGTGTCCGGCGAGATTTCCGAGCAGACCGTACATCTCGCGCGTGAATCCGGCGTGCCTTACATTGCCGCCGGTCATCACGCGACCGAGCGCTACGGCATCCGTGCATTGGGTGAACATCTGCAGCGCGCGTTGGGGCTCAGGGCAGACTTCCTGGATATCGACAATCCGGTGTGAGGAGGCATCCGCACGATGGTGCACCGCGCAAAGTCGTATACGGGATTTCCACAAGGCAACAACAAGTTATACTGCGCGGTTCTTGGCATCAGTGTCCCCGACCGGGGGGCATGCGCGAGATCGGGTTGGCCCATCAGGCGAATCCCCTGGAGGGTGTCAGCACCAGACAGACATCGTCCGCCAAACATTCAAAAATTTGAATCGTCCCATCAACTGTTCGCGGCCCGGCAGAGGCCGCAACTTCGATCGAAGGGCAACCATGAAAATTCATGAGTACCAGGCAAAAGAAGTTCTGAGGAAGTTCGGTATCGTCACGCCGAAGGGCGTTCCGTGTTTCTCCGTCGATGAAGCCGTGAAAGCGGCCGAGCAGCTCGGCGGCAAGATCTGGGTCGTCAAGGCGCAGATTCACGCCGGTGGCCGCGGCAAGGGCGGCGGCGTCAAACTCGCCAAGTCGCTCGACGAAGTGCGGAGCCACGCGGATTCCATTCTCGGCATGCAGCTCGTCACGCACCAGACCGGCCCCGAAGGCCAGAAGGTCCGTCGTCTGATGGTCGAGGAAGGCGCCGACATCCAGCACGAATACTACGTTGCAGCGCTGACCGACCGTGCTACGCAGAAGGTTGTCCTGATGGCCTCGTCCGAGGGCGGCATGGACATCGAGGAAGTGGCCGAGAAGACCCCGGAAAAGATCATCAAGGTCTTCGTTGATCCGCTGCAGGGCCTGACTGACGCGCAAGCCGGCGAACTCGCCGACGGCATCGGCATGCCGGCGGAAGCTCGTGCCAACGCCATCGACGCGTTCAAGAAGCTGTACACCTGCTACATGGACACCGATGCTTCGCTGGCCGAGATCAACCCGCTGATCCGCGAGGGCAACGGTACGGTCAAGGCACTCGACGCCAAGTTCGATTTCGACTCCAACGCGCTGTTCCGTCACGAAGACATCGTGGCCTACCGCGACACGGACGAGGAAGACGAGCAGGAAATCGAGGCTTCCAAGTACGACCTGGCCTACATCAGTCTCGATGGCGACATCGGCTGCATGGTCAACGGCGCCGGTCTGGCCATGGCCACCATGGACACCATCAAGCTGTTCGGCGGTGAGCCGGCCAACTTCCTGGACGTCGGCGGTGGCGCGACCACCGAGAAGGTCACTGCGGCTTTCACGATCATGCTCAAGAACCCCAAGGTCAAGGGCATCCTGGTGAACATCTTCGGCGGCATCATGCGTTGCGACACCATCGCCAACGGCGTCGTCACCGCTGCCCGTGAGGTCAAGCTCAGCGTGCCGCTGGTCGTGCGCATGAAGGGCACGAACGAAGAACTCGGCAAGAAGATCCTGGCTGAATCCGGCCTGCCGATCATCTCGGCCGACACCATGGCTGAAGCCGCCACCAAGATCGTTGCTGCGGTCAAGTAAGGGAGCCTCCGAATGTCGATTCTCATCAACAAGGACACCAAGGTCATCACCCAGGGCATGACCGGCAAGACCGGTCAGTTCCACACCGAGAAGTGCATCGAGTACGCGAACGGCAAGAACTGCTTCGTTGCCGGCGTGAACCCGAAGAAAGCCGGTGAGTCGCTGATGGATGTGCCTATTTTCGCTACCGTGGCTGACGCCAAGTCCGCCACCGGCGCGACTGCTTCGGTGATCTACGTGCCGCCGGCAGGTGCTGCGGCTGCCATCGAGGAAGCGGTCGACGCCGATCTCGATCTGGTGATCTGCATCACCGAAGGCATCCCCGTGCGCGACATGCTGCAACTGCGCAACAAGATGCGTGCGAAGGAAGCCGCCGGTGGCAAGCGTACGCTGCTGATCGGACCGAACTGCTCGGGCGTCATCACGCCTGAGGAAATCAAGATCGGCATCATGCCGGGCCACATCCACAAGAAGGGCCGTATCGGTGTCGTGTCGCGTTCGGGCACGCTGACCTATGAATCCGCGTCGCAGCTGTCCGACGTCGGTCTGGGCCAGTCCACCGTGGTCAATATCGGTGGTGATCCGATCAACGGTCTCAAGCACATCGACGTCATGCAGATGTTCAATGACGATCCGGATACCGATGCCGTCATCATGATCGGCGAGATCGGTGGCCCGGACGAGGCTACGGCCGCGCGCTGGTGCAAGGACAACATGAAGAAGCCGGTGGTCGGCTTCATCGCCGGTGTTACCGCACCCGCAGGCAAGCGCATGGGCCACGCCGGTGCGCTGATCTCGGGTGGCGAGGACACCGCCGACGCCAAGCTGGCGATCATGGAAGAGTCCGGCTTCAAGATCACCCGCGACCCGTCGGTCATGGGCAAGCTGCTCAAGTCGCTGCTGTAATCGAACCGCGTTGAGTACCGAAAGCGCCGGCATCGTCCGGCGCTTTTTTTGTTTACGGCCCGATTGCCGGTCCCCGCGTCGATGCGGATAGAATTCCCACCATGAATTACTTCACGCTCCCGGCGCGAATCCGATGATCATTGTTCCGCGCCTCATCCTCAGCATGGACGGCCTTGTACTGCGCGAGATCGTGCTCGATCGTGAGCGCATCAATGTTGGCCGCAAGGGAACCAACGAGATCCAGATCGAGGATCTCGCCATCAGCGGCGAGCATGCCCGGATCACCACGATTCTGGGCGATTCCTTCCTCGAGGATCTCGACAGCACCAACGGAACGAACGTCAATGGCAAACCTGTCACGCGCAAGGCGCTGTCGGACGGTGACGTGATCGATCTTGGCAAGTATCGTTTGAAGTTCATCGCCGCCCAGATGTCGCAGGAGGATGCTGCCAAGAGTTTGCGTGCTTCTGCGGTGGTGCCGCTTGGTGAGCGCGAGGCTCCGCCGAAGCCGCCGCCAGAGAAGCCTCGCACGGCAGTGGTAAAGGTCGTCAGCGGCCCGCATGCCGGGCGTGAAGTGTCGCTCTCGAAACCGCGCACCATGCTGGGCAGTCCGGGCGGACAGGTGGTTGCGATCGTCCGCAAGCCTGACGGCTTCTGCCTGGTCGCCGTGGAAGGGGATCGTCCGGCCGTGAATGGTGAGGTGATCGGCGAGGAAGGACTGGAGCTGAGCGACAAGGCAGTATTCGAGTTGTCAGGCATTCGGATGGAGTTCGAGCTTCGCGGCTAGGGCTCTCCGTCCGTGAGGCGAGGAGCCGGAAAGATCATGAAGCTGGAGGTGCTCGGTTGCAGTGGCGGGATTGGCGGTGATGCACGCCGCACGACGTCGTTCCTGGTCGACGACGACATCCTGCTCGACTGCGGTACCGGCGTCGGTGACCTGTCGCTTGAGGCGCTCGCGCGCATCGATCACGTATTTCTCACGCACGCGCATTTCGACCACGTTGCCTTCCTGCCCTTGCTGGCGGATTCGGTGTCCGAACTGCGGCGCTCGCCAATCATCGTGCACGGCCTCGCAGGTACGCTGGAGGCGCTGCGCACGCACGTCTTCAATGGAACGATGTGGCCGGATTTCACCGCCTTGCCGCGCCATGCGCCGGTGCTCGTGCTGCGGGAGGTGGCGGTTGGGGCGAGCATCCGCGTCGGCACGCGCAGCCTGACGGCATTGCCCGCCTTTCACAGCGTGCCGGCTCTGGCCTGGAGTCTGGACAGTGGGGCGGGTCGATTGGTGTTCAGCGGTGACACGCGTTTCGAGTATGGTTTTGTCGCCGCCCTCAACGCACTGGGGCCGGTGAGCCACCTTCTGGTCGAAACCGCATTTTCCGACGAGCAGGATCAACTCGCGCGCGACTCCAGTCATCTGTGTCCGCAGTCGTTGCGGCGGCTGCTCGACGCCGTCGAGGGCAGTCCGCAGGTTTACGTGAGCCACCTCAAGCCGGGCCTCGAAGCACGCATTGTCGGGCAGATCGGGGCCGGCGCCGGGCGTTTGCGGCCCAGGGTGCTGCAG
This sequence comes from Pseudazoarcus sp. NS36, assembly GCF_059703705.1. NCBI lineage: Bacteria > Pseudomonadati > Pseudomonadota > Betaproteobacteria > Rhodocyclales > Zoogloeaceae > Pseudazoarcus > Pseudazoarcus sp. NS36. The sequence continues at coordinate 166,598 of NZ_BAAKJA010000006.1, forward strand.
CGTGGGGATGTGCTCGAGTTCTGAGCCGCTAAGGCCGGAGCGGGGGATGCGGTAGAATCGCGGCTCCCAAGGGAAGCAAGGAATTCACTGATGTTCCGCATCGCCCCCAGCATCCTCTCGGCCGATTTCGCGCGTCTGGGCGAAGAGGTCCGCGACGTCGTTGCATCCGGCGCCGACTGGATCCACTTCGACGTGATGGACAACCATTACGTGCCGAATCTCACCATCGGTCCGCTGGTGTGTGAGGCCATTCGCCCGCATACCACGGCACCAATCGACGTACATCTGATGGTGCGGCCGGTGGATCGCATCATTCCGGACTTCGCCAAGGCCGGTGCCAACGTCATCACCTTCCATCCCGAGGCATCCGATCATATCGACCGCAGCCTCGCGCTGATCCGCGATCATGGTTGCCAGGCCGGTCTGGTGTTCAACCCGGCCACGCCGCTGCACTACCTCGACCATGTCATGGACCGCATCGACATCGTGTTGTTGATGAGCGTGAACCCCGGCTTCGGTGGGCAGAAGTTCATTCCTGGCACGCTCACCAAACTGCGCGAAACACGAGCTCGCCTGGATGCCTACGAGCGCGAGAGCGGCCGACGCATCCTGCTGGAGGTGGATGGCGGCGTGAAGACCGACAACATCGCCGAGATTGCGCGCGCGGGTGCCGATACCTTCGTGGCCGGATCAGCTGTGTTCGGCGCGGCGTCTGCTGCCGACCCGCACCGCTACGACAGCGTGATTGCCTCGCTGCGCGCTGAACTGGCCGCGGCCGCATGAGCGCTGCGAAGTTCGCCGTCGAGGCGGTGTTGTTCGATCTCGATGGCACGCTGGTCGATTCACTGCCCGACATCGCGCTATCGGCCAACCGCATGCTGGCCGAACTCGGCCGGCCGCAGCGCGACATTGCCGAGATCCGTCGTTTTGTCGGCAAGGGCATTCCGAATCTCGTCACCCGCTGCATGACGGAGGGTGCTCAGGCCGATGAGGCCGACATCGAGTCCGCCATCGCGGTGTTCCGCCGCTACTACGCGGACATCAACGGTCAGCACGCCGTGGTGTATCCGACGGTGCTGGACACGCTCACGCAGATGCGCGCGATGGGGTTGAGGCTTGCCTGCGTCACCAACAAGGCGGAAGCCTTCACGCTGCCGCTGCTGAGCAAGCTCGATCTCACGCACTTTTTTGACGCGGTGGTGAGCGGCGACACGCTGCCGGTCAAGAAGCCCGATCCGACCATGCTGCATCACGCCTGTGCACTGCTCGGTGCGTCTAGTGCGCTGATGATTGGAGACTCTGCCAACGATGCTGTAGCGGCGCGCGCGGCGGGCCTGCCGGTGCTGCTTGTGACCTATGGCTACAGTGAAAGAGTGCCGGTGGACACCATCGAATGCGATGGGCTACTATCGAGCGCATCCGACGCACTTGCCCGCATCCAGCGCGCATAGCGGCGGATTTCCGATCACACTTCGATTCGTACATCGTGACTCTCAGCCAACGGGATCTCTACGGGAATGACGTGCTCCGCGCGACCGGCAACGGCAGCCGGTGGTGCTGGCGCTGGCCTGCCGGCCACTGAACTGACGCGTCTTCTGCGGGCCTGCGCCCGCCACCCCGTACCCGTACCAACGTGCTTGTGGAGTCCCCATGCTTGAGCAGGAATTCAACCGTCTCGCCACCGAGGGTTACAACCGTATCCCGGTCACGCTCGAGACCTTCGCCGACCTCGACACGCCGCTGTCGATCTATCTGAAACTGGCCAACGCGCCGCGTACCTACCTGCTCGAATCCGTGCAGGGTGGCGAGCGTTTCGGGCGCTACTCCATCATCGGCCTGGCCGCCAACACGCGCATCGAGGTGCGCGAGAACGCCGTCAAGGTCATCGATGGCGAAACCGTCGTCGAGGCCTTGGAAAGCCGCGATCCGCTGGCCTTCATCACCGACTTCATGTCCGCCATCCGCGTGCCCCCGCGTGACGGCCTGCCGCGATTCGCCGGCGGCCTGGTGGGCTGTTTCGGCTACGACACGGTGCGCTACATCGAGCCGCGTCTGGGCCCGTGCCGTGCGCCGGATGCGCTCGGTACGCCGGACATCGTGCTGCTGCTGTCCGAGGAAATCGCCATCGTCGACAACCTCTCCGGCAAGCTGACGCTGGTTGTGTACGCCGATCCCACGGTGCAAGGGGCCTATGCGGCCGCGCAGGCCCGCCTGGGGCAACTCATCACGCAACTGCGTGAGCCGGTGGCGATTCCGGCCGACGCGCGGGGCGAATCCGCGCCGGCGGTGTCGAGCTTCGGCGAGGAGGGCTTCAAGGACGCCGTGCGCCGAGCCAAGCAGTACATCGTTGATGGCGACATCATGCAGGTCGTGCTGTCGCAGCGCATGAGCAAGCCCTTTGCCGCCAGTCCGCTGGCGCTGTACCGCGCGATCCGCTCGCTCAATCCGTCGCCCTACATGTTCTATTTCGACTTCGGTGACTTCCATGTCGTCGGCGCCTCGCCCGAGATCCTCGTGCGGCTCGATGACGAAACGGGAGATCGTCGCGTCACCGTCCGTCCCATCGCCGGCACACGCAAGCGTGGAGCCACGCCCGAGCAGGATCTGGCGCTGGAGCGCGAACTGCTGTCCGACCAGAAGGAGCTCGCCGAGCACCTGCAACTGTTGGACCTGGGCCGCAACGACGCCGGCCGCGTGGCCGAGATCGGCACGGTCAAGGTCACCGAAAGCTTCACCATCGAGCGCTATTCGCACGTGATGCACATCGTCTCCAACGTCGAAGGTCGTCTGAAAGCGGGGCTGGATGCGATGGCCGTGCTGCGCGCAACCTTCCCGGCCGGTACGGTGTCCGGCGCACCCAAGGTGCGCGCGATGGAGATCATCGACGAGATGGAGCCGGTCAAACGCGGCATCTATTCCGGGTCGGTCGGCTATCTGGGCTTTCATGGCGAGATGGATATCGCCATTGCCATCCGTACCGCAGTGGTCAAGGACGGCAACATCCACGTACAGGCGGGAGCCGGCATCGTTGCCGATTCCGACCCCGATGCCGAATGGCAGGAAACGCAGAGCAAGGCGCGCGCCATGCTCAGGGCGGCCGAAATGGCCGAGGCGGGACTCGATACACGGACGGACTGATCATGGTTGAACCGGCACAACGCAGACGCAAGAGCGCTTCCTTCGAGCCGGAGGTGAATGACGACACCCACGTCTTCTACCGCAACCCGTTCAGCTACTACCCGACGGTGGTGCGCGGCGACGGCGCTTACCTCTTCGACGAGCATGGCAAACGCTATCTCGACGCCTGTGGCGGGGCGGTGGTGTCCTCGCTCGGTCATTCCGTGCCGGAAGTCGTCGCGGCCATGAAGGCGCAGCTCGACCACGTCGAATTTGCCCACACCAGCCAGTTCACCAACCCTGCGCAGGAAGAGCTTGCCAAGATGCTCACCGACCGCGCGCCGGGCGGGCTCAACCACGCGTATTTCGTCTCCGGCGGCTCGGAAGCAGTCGAATCGGCGATGAAGCTCGCGCGCGCCTACTGGGTGCAGATGGGCCGTCCTGACAAGTGGATGGTGATCGGCCGCGACCAGAGCTACCACGGCAACACCCTGGGCGCGCTGGCGGCCGGCGGCAACCGCTGGAGACGGGCGATCTACGAACCGATGCTGTTCAAGGCACCGCGCGTCGCGCCCTGTTTCTGCTACCGCTGTCCGTTCGGCAAGGAGCCCGATTCGTGTGCCATCGAGTGCGCCGAGGATCTGGAGCGCGCCATCCTCGAAGCCGGTCCCGAGAAGGTCGCGGCCTTCATCGCCGAACCCGTGGTCGGCGCCACGGCGGGCGCGGTGGTACCGCATCCGGACTACTTCCGTCGTGTGCGCGAGATCTGCGACAAGTACGACGTGCTGTTCATCGCCGACGAGGTCATGACCGGCCTGGGCCGTTGCGGCTCGTGGTATGCGATCCGTCAGTTCGGTGTAGTACCGGACATGCTGTGCCTCGCAAAGGGTCTGGCCGCGGGCTTCGTGCCGATCGGCGCGACGCTCGTGCACGACCGCATCGTCGACACCTTCAGCAGCCGACGTCACATCTTCCAGCACGGCCATACCTACATGGGGCACCCGCTGGCGGCCGCGGCCGGCGTGGCGGTGATCAAGTACATCGACGAGCACAAGCTGATCGATCGCAGCCGCCGTCTTGGCGACGAACTGCTGGAGCGTCTGCGCGAGGCGCTGGGTGAGCACCCCAACGTCGGTGACATCCGTGGTCGTGGCCTGTTCGTCGGCATCGAATTCGTTGCGGACCGCGACAGCAAGACACCCTTCGAGCCCGAACTGGCCTTCCACCGCGTGCTGCGCGAGACCGCCTTCCGCAAGGGCCTGGTGATCTACCCGATGGGCGGTACGCTCGACGGCAGACGTGGCGATCACACCCTGATCGCACCGCCTTTCGTCATTACTCGGGCGCAGATCGGCCGGCTGGTTGAGTTGCTGGTGCAGTCCATCAACGCCACCGTGGCACAGCTCTTACCGAAGGCGGGGGCATGAGCGTGCCGCTCTCGATCACCGTCGCGCCCAACGGTGCGCGTCGCGGCAAGGCCGACCACCTTGCCATCCCGCTGACGCCCGCCGAGATCGCCGCCGAAGCGCGCGCCTGCCGCGAGGCCGGTGCCGCCATCCTGCATCTGCACGTGCGCGATGCGAACGCCCGTCACAGCCTCGATACCGGCCTCTACCGCGAGGCCATCGCGGCCGTGCGCGAGACCTGCGATCTGGTCATCCAGCCCACCACCGAACGTGTCGGCGTTTTCGCGCCGGCGGACATGATGCGCGTCGGGCGCGAACTCACGCCCGAGATGATGTCGTTGAACCTCACCGAGTTGTGTGGCGACGGTTCGGATGCGGAAGCCGCTGCTGCGTGCGATTTCCTCGCAGAACTGCACGCGGGCGGCACAGTGCCGCAGTACATCGTCTACAACCACGCCGAGCTCGCAACCCTGCGTGACTGGCACGCGCGCGGCTGGTTGCCGCAGGCGCAACCCTTCCTGTTGCTGGTGCTGGGGCGTTACAGCGGCAGCGTCAGCCGTCCGGCCGACATCCTCGGCTACCTGCCGGAATTGCCCGAAGCCTGGTCGTGGGGGCTGTGCGCCTTCGGTCCGCCTGAACTGGCCTGCAACGTGCAGGCCGCGCTGGCGGGCGGCCATTGCCGCGTCGGCTTCGAGAACAACATCGTTTCCGCGCACGGCCAGCCGCTTGCGGACAATGCCGAACAGGTCGGGCGTCTGGCCGGAGTGCTCGATACGCTCGGCGTCGCCGTGGCTACACCGGATGAAGTCCGGCGCGCTTTCGGTTGCGTCGTGTGAGCCAGTTGCATGTGCACGTCGTGACTGAAACGGACGGGCCGTTGCCGCGCCGCAGTCTGCTGGGGCATTGGGTGCGGGCCTGGGTGGAGCGTGGCGTACGCGTAACGATTGGCCCAACTGCGCAGCTTGAGGCAGACATCGGCATCATGCATGTCGATCTGACCCGCGTTCCGCTCGAATGCATCCCGCCCAACCCGCAGGGCAGGCCTTTGCTCAACGGAGGCGTGCGGGATATCTCCAAGAAGCGCATCAGCAGCAACCTGCTCACAGCGGGGTGCAACTACCGCGGCCCGGTGATCGTCAAGACGGACGCCAACTGTTTCGGGTCCCGCGAGTTCTCTCAACTGTCGCGCTTTGATTCACGCCGCATGCGGCGCAAGTTGGCCAGGTATCTGCCCTGGCAGGCCATGCGCGAGCTCCCTGGCGGTACCTACCCCGTGCTCGACAGTCTGAGTGCTGTGCCGGCGTGGGTCTGGGAGCGCGACGATCTGGTGGTCGAGCGGTTTCTGCCGGAAATCGAGGATGGGGCTTATGTGCTGCGTTCATGGCTGTTTTTTGGTGATCGCGACTATGTCGTGAAGCTCTATGGCTCGGACCCCATCGTGAAGGCAGGCAAGGTGATCCGCCACGAGATCCTCGATGTGGTGCCCGAGTCGTTGCGCGTGCTGCGCGCCGAGATGGGCATGGATCTCGGTAAATTCGATTACGTCGAAGTCGACGGTCAGGCCGTTCTGATCGACGCCAACAAGACGCCGACTGCCGCCAGTAGCATGCCTCGACCGCTCTTGATGTCGGTTGGTGATGCGCTGTTCGGATACGTCGAATGACGGGGAGCAGGTTGGCTCCTTTGCAGCCGTCAATGTCGCTCTCGGATATTTTCCCTGCGCGTACGGCGCTGTCGCTGAAGACCTGCGCGAGTACCCTGCGCTGGGTGGAGCGGTATGACGCATTCCGTGTCGACGCTGTGACTGGTTCGGTTCTGTCCATGCGCGGCAGTCTGCCCGTGGTCTGCCACGAGAACACCTATTTGCCTTCGATCCGCGAGGTTCTGGTTCTGGCGGGTGTCCCGCAGGCGCCGGGCGTGCTGACCTACCGCAGCGAGGAGGATGCCGCGGCGCAGGTCGCGGCGCTGTCGCGCCAAGGGTATCGCTTTGCCTATTCCTATCCTCCGGCTCCGCGGGTTATCGGGCAATGTGAAGTGGTGCTCCCGGTCACGCTCTACGATTGGCTCAACGACAAGAGCAACATCGGACATTTCTGTGATCCCGAGTGGTTGCCCGCCAGTGTCCATATCCCGCCGCAGCGGGTCGACGATCTGGAAACGGTTCTGCCGGGGAGAGGCGTGTTCGTGAAGCTGTGCCACCCAGGTGTCAGCGGAGGTGGTTCGGATGTTCGCTACTGCGCGGATCAGGAAGCGCGCAGCGCTTTCAGGGCATGGCTGGAGACGCGTCCGAATGACTGGAGCGTGCTGCGTGTCGAGGAAGAGATTGATCTGCGCGACTGCTGGTGCGTCAACATCGGTGTAAGCGAAACGGCCGAGCATTATCTGGGTGCCGCTTCGCAGCTGTTCTCGGAGCCTGCGCGTCAGTCCGGCAGTTTGATTGATCCGGCGAGTCAGCCCTCGGTGCAGACACGCGAGATGGCACTGGAGATCGGGCGGCGCGCACGACGTGCTGGCTTCGTGGGCGTGTGTGGTTTCGACATCGGTGAGACCCGGCAGGGCAGGCCGTATGTGTTCGATCTCAATTTTCGCCTGGTCGCGTGCACCGAGCAGGTGCTGTACCACGAGGCCGTCACCCGACGCATTGGAGCGCGGGTTTCGCGCTCCTGGGGAGTCGTGCTGTCGCAGCCGATCGGACCAGCGCTCGAGCGACTCGGTGTGCATATCGAAAGCGGCCGTTTCGTGCCGTTCAGGTTGTACGAACGAACCGGGCATGAAGGCGATCGCACTCGGATAGGAGGTGCTTTGGCCGGCAATGATGCGGATGAGCTAGCCGAACTGGCGACCGATCTGTCTGCATTGGTCGCCGACCAGGTCTGAGAGCGCCCGAATGTTTTTGTGACCGACGAACTGCGCGACAATACGGCCTATCGAAAGCGTCAGGCGTATCCGTCCGCGCAGCCCCTGTTTCATGGAGCCAACCAGCCATGCTGCTGATGATCGATAACTAGCATCGGCATCCAGTGAAATCCAAAGTTGTCCGATACCCAAGGTAAAGCCTAGTAAATACGGGGATTTACGGCCAACAGTAACCGTCATTGTCCATTGTCATCCGGGAAAATTGCGGGTATCTTAGCGGGTATCGAAACACGGATACCCGCATTATGTCCTTAACCGACGCCAAAATTCGCAACACGAAGCCCGCAGACAAGCCGCAGAAGCTGGCGGACGGCGGCGGGCTGTACCTTGAAGTTCGCCCGACCGGCGCGAAGTTGTGGCGCTACCGCTACCGCATCGCGGGCAAAGAAAACGTCTTTGCCGTCGGCGAGTACCCGACCATCGGCCTATCGGACGCACGCGACGAACACCGCAAGGCGCGGGCATTGGTCGAACAAGGCATCCACCCTTCCCACAATCGACAGGCCGAACGGCTGGCGAACGTCACGGCGAACGCAAACACCTTCGAAGCCGTCGCGCGGGAGTGGATAGCGAAGAAGTCGGCAGGATGGACGCCGTACTATCTGCGGCAGGTTGAACGCTTCATGGCCGCCGACGTGTTCCCCTATGTGGGCAAGCTACCGATTCGCAGCGTCACGGCGGCGCACTTGCTCGAAATCATCCGTCGCATTGAAGGCCGGGGCGCTGAAACCGTCGCCTTGTTGGTGCGGCAATGGTCTTCGGCCATCTTCCGCTATGCCGTCGCAACGCTTCGCGCCGACAGCGACCCCGCCGCAGCCTTGAAGGGCGCGATTCATCGCCCGAAGGTCGAACACCGCAAGCCGCTTTCGCGCGAACAAATCGGCGACTTTGCGAAGGCGCTAGACGAATACGGCGGGTATCGAACAACCGTTATCGCGCTGCGGCTGATGTTGCTTACCTTCGTTCGTACCGTCGAACTTCGCAAAGCCGAATGGTCGGAATTCGACCTAGACCGGGCCGAATGGCGGATACCCGCAGAACGAATGAAGATGCGCGAACCGCACGTAGTCCCGCTGTCGAAACAGGCCGTCGAACTGCTGCGCGAATTGCATACCCACACGGGCGGGCGCGGAATCCTGTTCCCGAACTACCGCAACCCGAAAGAGTGCATGACCGCTACCACGTTGAACCGGGCGCTTGAACGTATGGGCTTCAACGGTAAAGACAGCATCGGGTTTTCCGCGCACGGCTTCCGCGCTACCGCTTCGACCATCCTTAACGAAATGGGCTACCGGCCCGACGTGATCGAACGCCAGTTGGCACACGCCGAACGCAACAAGGTTCGCGCCAGCTACAACCAAGCGCAGTACATGGAAGACCGCCGAAACATGATGCAGGAATGGGCGGATATGGTCGGCGAAATGACCGCAGGGGGTGCGCAATGCCAAGGCTAAAACGCGAACCGCTGGAACAGGCGGCGGAACCTTTCCTAGACGCACTTAGCGGCGACTGGCGGCGCGTTGCCGACATGATCGAAAGCGGCGAACCGCTGTCGAAGCCGATTCGCAAAATGATTGCCGAACACTTGCGCGGCAACAGCCCGCCGCCAGTTCGGCGGAAGCGTTCGCAGCAACGGCAGGAAGCCGCAATCTGCTATCGCGTATTCGAACACATGGAAAAGGGGTTGTCGAAGTACGCCGCTATCAAAGCGGTTGAAAACGAAGACCCGTCGTTGAACGAAGAAACGATTAAGAACTATCTTCGCAATTGGAAAAAAGGCTTGTGATTCAGTAGGGTTAAGTTCGCGCATGAACTAACCCTTAATGGCCTAACTTGGCCGACCTAGGATTGCCCCATACCGCAACGGACGGGAGCAATCCACAATGAACCAACTTCCTGAAACTGGCTTTCTGCGCTTGCCGCAGATTATCGGCGACCCCGCCAAGGGTTTGCCGCCCCTTATCCCGGTCAAGAAATCGACTTGGTGGCAGGGCGTCAAAACCGGGCGCTTCCCGCAGCCGGTCAAGCTTGGCCCGCGCGTTACCGCGTGGCGTGTCGAAGACATACGCGCCCTGATTGCATCGGCTTGAAGGGGGTTCGCTAGTGTCTGCCCACAATTCCGCACCAGACTTCGGCTTTACGTCGTCGCCTGCCGAAGAACTGGCAGCGATGCGCGGGATTCTGTCGCACCTTGCCCCGAAGAAAGAAGATGACGTGCGGATGGTTGCCGCAGCGTTGAAGACGCACGGCCCGAAGTTCGAAGAACTCTTTTTTGAATGGGCTACGCCGTTCGGGCGCTACAAAGCAAAAGGCTTGTGGGCAAAGGTGAAGGCCGACCCCGACGCGATGACGGAAGTTATCGAACGGCAGGTAGCAGCCCTAAGCAAGAAACAGCGTTTCAGCCCGCTACCCGTCGAAGCCTTGGAAGCAATGCCGCCGCAGCAATGGCGAATCAAGGGCGTATTTCCAATCGAAGGGCTGGCCGTTGTTTATGGCGCTTCGACCGCTGGCAAGTCGTTTCTGTCGCTCGAAATGGCCGCTTCCATCGGCGACGGGTTGCCGTTCTTCGAACACGCCACAAAGCCCGCTGCCGTGCTGTATGTCGGCCTTGAAGGTGAAGGCGGCTACCGGGGCCGGGTTGTCGCGTGGCAACGCCACCACGGGCGCGCCATACCCGATAGCGTGCGGTTCCTGCTGCAACCGTTCCGCCTTACCGACGCGCAGGACGTGGCAGACCTTGCCGCCGTCTGTCCGCCCGGCTGCGTCGTGTTTATCGACACGCTGAACAGGGCCGCGCCGGGTATGGACGAAAACAGCAGTCGCGATATGGGCGCAGTGATCGAAGGCGCGAAGACGCTTCAACGTTTGATCGGCGGGCTTGTCGTTCTTGTTGCCCACACTGGCAAAGATTCGGCGAAGGGGCTTCGCGGGCATTCAAGCCTGTTTGCCGCGCTAGATGCCGCCGTTCTGGTGAATCGTGACGACAGCGCCCGAAGCTGGAAGGTCGATAAGGCGAAGGACGGGCGCGACGGCGAAACGCATTACTTCCGCCTTAACGTCGTTGAAATCGGAATAGACGAAGACGGCGACGCGATTACGTCTTGTGTCGTTGTGCCGGAAGAAGCGCCCACAAGTCCGGGGGCCAAGCCGTTGAACGCCATTCAGAAACTTGCGATGGAATCGTTCCGCGAAGCCTGCCGAAGTAACGGAAGCGTCGATGCTGGCGGGAACTTCCTTGGCATCAACCGCGAAGCATGGCGGCCCGTGTTCTACCGCTTGCACGTCGAAGCGCCAAGCGACGAAGCCCGCCGTAAGGCATTCGAGCGCGTGCGGAAAGAGTTGGTCGAACGCGGCGAACTTGTCGAAGAAAACAACGTGTATCGCCTTGGTGGTCTGGCCGGAAAGTTGGCCGAAGCCTGCATAGCAAAGGTGATTCAGCAGACCGGACAACCGGACGGACAGCGGACACAACGCGACACGTCCGGGGCTGCAACTACCCGGACAGACAGGACAGCAGCCCTTTAGGGCTGTCCTATGTCCGGTTGCAGTGTCCGGCTTGGAATGTGGGCAAACAGTTAAAGGTGATCGTATGAACTTCGAATTTGAACCAAGCGCAGAATTTGTTAGCGAAGTCGAAAAGGCTTTGGCCGCAGTAGCGCGCGAACGCGGCGACATAGTGACACTGAAAAAGCAATTCGCGGCAAACCTGTACTTCGAACGCAAGAGCGTATTTGACCCGCAGATAGCGGCATACAACGCGGCGCGGAAGATTTACCCGTATGACGTAACGACGAAGGTTGCGACGTTCATTGCGGTTAAGTGGCCGAACGATCCAATCGTAGCGGCTGAAATTATCGCCCTTGATGAAGGGTACGCAAGCGGCGACACCATCGTTACCAAGTCGCAATTTTTCGACTTCGTTTGCCGCTGCATCGAAGACATAAGCAAAGGCCGCATGGCGAAAGAAAGACAGCAAACCATCGTCGAACTGGCGACGCTTCTTTGCCAAGTTCAAGGCTGGAAATTTGAGGAACAGACCCATGAAAAATAGTACCGATTTGCACGCCGACGGCTGGCAAGGCCGCGTCACTGTTGAAGATGACGTGGAACCCCCCATGCCCAAGCAATACGCCCGCGCCAAGCTGGCGACTTCGACCGACGTAAGCCGGGAGCTTGCCAAGCTGTACCGCGAAGCCCGTAGCGGTCGAATCGACGTTGCCGACGCTTCGCGCCTTGCCAACATGCTTTCGATTCTGTCGCGCATCCTGTCGGACAGCGAACTAGAAGCGCGCATCGAAGCCTTGGAACAACGCGGGGGCTTGCACTGATGGCACGCATCGGACTTAAAGCCCGGCTGTCGAAGCTGGAAAAGCAACGCCGCAAGCCGTCGCCGAACCGGGTTCTTCACTACAACCCCGCCGACCTTGCAGGCGGCCCCGTAAGCGCCGATTTGCCCGTTCGGGTGGTTGGGTATTGGCGGGCGGGCGAAAACCCCGCCAGCGGGCCGCTACGCGCGTTTGCGGGCCGGTTTGCCCTTATGCCCGACTTCGGTTCGGCTGCGGAATGGGAAGCGGCGGCAGAACGGCAGCAAAAGGAACTGTTGGCAACGGCCCGCAGCCGCACCAACGAACCGGCGACCGAAGCGCCCGATGTTGTGGGCACCATCGCCGAAGACGTACCCGCACCGACGCGCAAAGGCGAAAAGGGCGCGCGTTTCGTTGAACTGGCAGACGGTCGCACCTTCGACCGCACAACCGGCGAATTCGTCGAATAGGGGGCCGATGACGCGAACCGTTCAGGCGTCGGCGCATTCCGCGTCGCAACCTTCGAAGGAATTTCACCATGAACCAAACGACCAACGCCGCAGCCCCGGCATACACGAACAGCCTTGTACAGACGCCGCAAGCAAGCGGCTTTCTTGAACTGGCCGCAACCGAAACGGGCCGAAAAGCCTTCCTTGGCGACCCCGAAAAGTTCGACAGTGACGTAGGGCCGGACATTCTGAACGCACAAATCGCGCTGCGGGATGGCGTCGAAACCATCGCCCGACTGTTGAAGGACGAAACCCGCAACGAAGTTCAGCGGCACGAAGTCGCGGGCGTTGTTGCCGCGCGCACCGTGGAAGCCTTGGAAAAGTCGAAAGCCGCAATCGAACGCCGGGCCGAACTGCTGTACAGCGACGGCGTAGCGCAGGCCGAACGGGAGTTTTCGCCCCGTGCCAGCCATGCCGCGCTTGAAAGCGAAATTCGCACGTACATTCGGGAGCTTGCGAACAAGGCCGACGGCCCTTCGAAGATTCGTGCGGCCATGCTCGAAAGCAAGGACGTTGCCGCCGTTATCTTCCATTCGCCCGGCTTCCTTGTGGGCATCAACCCCGAAACGCATTCGAAGCTTCGTTTCGAAGCGACCGAAAAATGGTTGCCCGACGCTTACAAGCGCATGACTAGCAGCATTGCGCTTTCCGAACTTGCGCCGAAGTTCGCCAAGGCTGCGAACAGTGTTCGAAACAGCTTCTACAACCCCACACTTGCCGCGAAGGCTTCGACCCGCGTTCAGTTCTAACCGAACCCCAGTGCCATGGGACTTTTGCCCGGCCTTCGTGCCGGGTTTTTTTTCGTCCGACTTCGGCGGGGTTCGGTAGCTTGACTGTTTATACGAAAGGCGATACGTGCGAAAATGCCCTGTTTAGTGCGGGCGCTTCCAGATCATCGGCCTAGGGTATCGAAAAAATTTGCGGGTATCCAAGCGGGTATCAAGCCCTAAAGAATGGCTGAAAGCCCAATAGAATCAAGAGGATACACGCGATATGCTGTTGATGATCGACAACTACGACAGCTTCACCTACAACCTCGTGCAGTACTTTGGCGAACTCGGTGCCGATGTGCGCGTGTTCCGCAATGACGAGATCGATGTGGCCGGCATTGCGCAGCTCGCGCCGGATCAGCTGGTGATCTCGCCGGGGCCGTGCTCGCCGGCTGAGGCCGGCATCTCGGTGGCGGCGATCCGCGAGTTTGCGGGCAAGATTCCACTGCTGGGCGTGTGCCTGGGGCATCAGAGCATCGGGGCGGCGTTTGGCGGCAAGATCGTGCATGCCAAGAAGCTCATGCATGGCAAGACTTCGCCTGTGCATCACAACAATGTGGGTGTGTTCCGCGGTCTGCCCAATCCGCTGACCTGCACGCGCTATCACTCGCTGGCGATCGAGCGCGAGAGTTTGCCCGACTGCCTGGAGATCACGGCGTGGACCGACGACGGCGAGATCATGGGGGTGCGCCACAAGACGCTGGCGGTGGAAGGCGTGCAGTTCCACCCCGAGTCGATTCTGACCGATAGCGGTCACGGACTGCTCAAGAATTTTCTGGACGAACACGTCCCGGCCTGATTGCTTGAAGGACTGAAACCATGACGATCACCGCGCAGGAAGCCCTGCAACGCACCATCGATCACCGCGAGATCTTCTTTGACGAGATGCTGTCGCTGATGCGGCAGATCATGGCTGGCGAGATCTCGCCGGTGATGACGGCCGCCATCCTGACCGGCCTGCGCGTCAAGAAGGAAACCATTGGCGAGATCACCGCTGCTGCCACCGTGATGCGCGAGATGTCGACCAAGGTGGTCGTGCCGCCGCCGCATGATCATTTTCTTGATGTGGTCGGTACCGGCGGGGATGGCTCGCAGACCTTCAATATCTCTACCGCGACGATCTTCGTCGCTGCTGCGGCCGGCGCGCGGGTAGCCAAGCATGGCGGGCGCAGCGTGTCGTCCAAGTCCGGCGCGGCCGACGTGCTCGAAGCGCTGGGCGCCAATCTGGCGCTGTCGCCCGAGCAGGTTGCGGCCTGCGTGGAGGAGGTCGGCGTGGGCTTCATGTTTGCGCCCAACCACCACAGCGCGATGAAGAACGTCGCACCCGTGCGCCGCGAGATGGGCGTACGCACGATCTTCAACATCCTCGGCCCGCTGACCAACCCGGCCGGCGCGCCGAATACGCTGATGGGCGTGTTCCACGCCGATCTGGTCGGCATCCAGGTGCGTGTGATGCAGCGTCTGGGCGCCAATCACGTGCTGGTCGTGCATGGTCTGGACGGCATGGACGAGGTCAGCCTTGGTGCCTCGACCCGCGTGGGTGAGCTGAAGAACGGTGAAGTCACCGAGTACGAGATCCACCCCGAGGACTTCGGGCTGGCAATGGCCGGCACGCGCAACCTGCAGGTTGCGGACGCAGACGCTTCGCGCGAGATGCTGCTCGGTGCGCTGGAGAACCGCGAAGGTCCGGCGCGCGAGATCGTTGTTTTCAATGCTGGCGTGGCGCTGTACACCGCCAACCTGGTGCCTGACATCGGCGCGGGCATCGCCCGTGCGCGCGAGGTGCTGGCCAGTGGCGCGGCACGCGCCAAGCTCGACGCCTTCGTGCGTTTCACCCAATCCTGCAAGGCTCCCGCATGAGCGACATCCTCGAACGCATCCTGTCCAAAAAACGCGAGGAGGTTGCCCACGGCAAAGCCCTGGTGTCGCTGGCCGAGCAGCGCCGTCTGGCCGAAGTTGCGACGCCGGTACGTGGTTTTGTGGCCGCAATGCGCGCAAAGATTGCTGCGGGCGATTCCGCGGTGATCGCCGAGATCAAGAAGGCCAGCCCCTCCAAGGGCGTGATCCGCGCCGATTTCCGTCCGGCCGAGATCGCCGCGAGCTACGAAGCGGCCGGTG
Organism: Pseudazoarcus sp. NS36; assembly: GCF_059703705.1. Lineage (NCBI taxonomy): Bacteria > Pseudomonadati > Pseudomonadota > Betaproteobacteria > Rhodocyclales > Zoogloeaceae > Pseudazoarcus > Pseudazoarcus sp. NS36. Next base: position 181,738 of record NZ_BAAKJA010000006.1, read on the forward strand.
CGGCCTGCCTGTCGGTGCTGACCGACCGCGACTTCTTCCAAGGCGCGCCGGAATACTTGCAGGCCGCGCGTGCGGCCTGCGCGCTGCCGGTGCTGCGCAAGGATTTTCTCGTTGATGTGTGGCAGGTGTACGAGGCGCGCGCAATGGGCGCGGACGCCATCCTGCTTATCGCGGCCGCGCTGAGTCTGGCCGAAATGCAGGAGTTTGAAGCCGTTGCGCATGAGCTGGGCATGGGCGTGCTGGTCGAAGTGCACAACGCTGCGGAACTCGAACAGGCCTTGCAGTTGTCCACTCCCCTCATCGGCATCAACAACCGCAACCTGCGCACCTTCGACGTGAGCCTCACTACTACACTCGATCTGCTCGACCGCATCCCGGACGGTCGCATTGTCGTCACCGAATCCGGCATTCTTGCGCCGGCTGACGTGGCGCACATGCGCTCGCATGATGTGCATGCCTTCCTCGTGGGCGAGGCCTTCATGCGCGCACCCGATCCCGGCGCGGCGCTGCGTGCGCTGTTCGGCCGGGGAGAATGACGGCCGGCCCGAACCCAAACACCTCTGGTGGCCTGCGACGCATTGTTCTGGCGGCGCTCGCCGCTCTGGTCGTCCTGCCATTGCTGTTTGCCGGTTGGCTGCTGACCACTGAATCCGGTGCGCGCCTGGCGTTTGACCTTGCGCGGCGCGTGAGTGGTGTCAGTCTGGTTGCGGAGGGACTGTCCGGTCGGCTGATCGGGCCGCTGGCCGTCGATTCCCTGCGTGTCGAAACCCCGGATCTGCGCCTTGAGGCCGTTTCGCTTGAGCTCGACTGGCAGCCGCTGAGCTTGCTTGGCGGTCGCCTGCGCATTGACGGGCTCAAGCTCGACACGCTGCGTGTCGCCACTCGTCCGTCGGTGGACGAGACGGCTGAACCGCCACAGATGCCTCAGATTTCGTTGCCGTTTCTGGTCGACGCCGAGTTGGCGCTCGGACGCGTCCTGATCGAAGCCTGGAGCGATGACGGTACTGCGCCGCTGGCCTTCTCCGACCTTCGTGCCAGCCTTTCCGGCGAGGAGGGTGTTCAAGCGATTGACGCACTGCAACTGACTTCGCCGTGGGGCGAGGCGAGCTTGCGCGGCCGCTTCGATACCGGCGTCTTCCCGCACGGGGTGGTCGCCGACGGCACGGCGCGGGCCGTGCTCGATGAGCGCGAGTTCATCCTGTCGTACGGCATCGCGGGCGATCTGTCGCGGCTTGAGGTGCGTGCCGAAGGGGCAGGTGAGCTGCTTTCCGGCGAGATTCAGGCGCAGATCGCGCCGTTCGAAGCCTGGCCATTATTGGGCGCGCGGCTGGCCTTGCAGGGAGTTGATCCTGCGGCCTTCGTGGCAGGCGCTCCGGCGGCGCAGCTTGCCATCGACAGCACGCTGACGACCGTTGCGGACGGCGTGCTCGAAGGCGATGTCGTGGTGAGCAACGCTCGGCCGCTGCGCGTGGACGAGGGCGGTCTGCCGTTTGATTCGTTGAGCGCCCGTGTGCGCGCATCGCTGCAACAAGTCTCCCTGAGCGCTGTGGATGTGGCCCTGGTTGGTGGCGGTCGACTGGCGGGTGAAGCGGAGCTTCTCCTGCCGGCCGGACTGCAAGCGCTGTCCGGCTCTGCCACGGTGGTCGCATCGGGCATTAACCCGTCCAGCCTGCATGCCTTGGCACCGCAAGGGAGCGTGGGCATGGATGTGCAGGCGGCTTTCACCGATCCGGATCAGCTTCAACTGGATTTCAAGCTTGCTGAAGGTCAGCTGTTGGATCTGGCGCTGGGTGGTGAGGGGCGCTTGCGCATTGACGGCATGCGTGTGCCCGAAGCCGATCTGCGCCTTGCGCTGGGGGGCAGCAAGCTGAGCGCGCAGGGTGCATGGGGCGCGCCGGGTGATGTGATGGACCTGAAGCTGGTGGCCCGCCGACTCGATCGCCTCGGCATGGGGCTGGCTGGCCGTGCGGATCTGGATGCGCGCCTGAGCGGCACGCTGGAGGCGCCGGCCGGGCGCTTCCAGTTGCGCGGCGATGCGCTGCGGCTGCCTGACGGGATCGGCATCGAGCGCATTACGGCCTCGGGCGTTGCGGAGACCGGCATCGACGGGCCGGTCGAGCTGAGTATTGAGCTTGCCGGGTTGGGTAGCGGCGACGCGCGCTGGGTGGAGCGCCTGGATGCGTCGGTCCGCGGTACGCGGCTCGCGCATGTGTTTGATCTGGATGTTTCCACGCCAGAAGGCGACCGCTTGCGGCTCGGCCTGGAGGGTGGGCAGCCGGATGACAGCACGCTGGCCTGGAACGGCATGCTGCAGGACCTGCAGATCGAAGGGCGCCTGCCGCTGCAGCTGGAGGCCCCGGTTGCTCTGAATCTGTCACCTGAGCGCGCCGAGCTTGCGCCGGCGCGTCTGCAGGCTGGCGAGGCAGGCCGCGTGGTGCTCGACGAAACCGTGTGGTCTCCCGGTATGACCCGCTTGGTCGGCCATCTCACCGGCCTGGCCGTGATCGAACCGGGTCCGCGCGGCCGACGCGGGCCCGGCCCGCTGACCTTGGGTGCCGAATGGGAGCTTGAGCTGGCCGAGCAGGCAGACGGCCGGCTGCGGGTGTTTCGCGAATCCGGTGATATCGCGATTCCCGGTGAGCTGAGCGCGCGCATCGGTCTCGAGCATCTGGAAGCGGTGGTTGTTGCCTCCGGAGAGCGGCTGGCAGCGTCACTCGATGCGCGCGGCAGCGAAATGGGCACCGTCAGCGGTTCGGCTACCGCGCTGTTGGCGCGTGATGACGTGACTGGATGGGGGGTGGCGCAGGACGCCGATCTGCTCGGTTCGGTGCGCTTCGACATGCCGTCCATCGCCTGGCTGTCGCGTCTGATGCAGCAGGAAACGGTGCTGGACGGCGCCTTGCGTGCCGAGTTCTCGGTTACGGGTACGCCGGCAGAGCCCGTCGCCACCGGCCGTATCAGCGGCGACGGGCTGTCGATGGTGCTGGTTGAGCACGGCGTGCAGTTGTCCGGCGGCGAACTGCTGGCCGAGTTTGATCGCAACCGCTTGTATCTGCGCAAACTCGATTTTGTTTCGCCCAATCGGGTGCGTCCCGCAGAACGGCGTATTCCGTTCGACGCACTGACGCGTGAGCCAGGCCGCCTGACGTCTTCCGGCGAGATTGCCCTGGAAACCGGCGAAGGGAGCTTCAGTTTCGAGGCCGACCGCCTGCCCATCCTGCAGCGCAACGACCGCTGGCTGATCATGTCCGGCTCGGGCTCGGCTGTCAGTACCTGGACCTCGCTCGACATTGAGGCTTATTTCCGGGCGGATGCCGGCTACATCGAGTTTGCCGAGTCGCCCCCGCCCAGCCTGTCGGATGATGTCGTGATCCTCGGTACCGAGGAAGAGGCGGGTGGCGCGGGTCTCAAACTCAGCGCCGCTGTGACGGTTTCGATGGGTGACGCGCTGTATCTGAGCGCACTCGGGCTGGATACGCGACTGACGGGTGACCTGCAGTTGCAGATGCGTCCCGGAGACGCACTGTCGGCCACCGGCAGTATCGCAACCGCCGGTGGCATTTATCGCGGCTATGGTCAGAACCTGGTGATCGAGCGCGGAGTGATCAATTTCCAGGGGGCGCTCGATAACCCGGGCTTGAACGTGGTGGCCTTGCGCAAAGGGCTTGCGGTGGAGGCCGGTGTGGCCGTGACCGGCAGTGCTCGACGCCCGCAGGTGCGGCTGGTGTCCCAGCCGGACGTGCCGGATGCTGAAAAGCTATCGTGGATCGTGCTGGGGCGTGCCCCCACGGCGGGCGGCGGCGCTGATCTGAGCCTGTTGTTGCCCGCTGCGCAGGCCTTGCTGGGTGGCCCCGGAGGGGGCATGACGGAGCAGCTCTCGCGCAGCCTGGGTCTCGACGAATTCGGCATCGGCCAGTCGGCTGCCGGCGTCGGGCGGGTGCAGACCAGTCGCGTGGTGGGCAGCGGTACCACGGTGACCGGCGAGGGCGAGTTGAGCGGGCAGGTGCTGACGCTGGGCAAGCGTCTGGGCGAAGACCTGAGCGTATCCTTTGAACAGAGTCTGAGCGGCGCAGAGAGTCTGGTGCTGCTGACCTACCGGCTCACACGCCGCTTTTCGGTCGTGGCGCGCGGCGGCAGCGACAACGCAGCCGATATCTATTACACAATCAGTTTCCGCTGAACCGCGGAGCAACAGGGAGAGCGCAATGACCGATGCAGCGACAGGTGGTCGCACCGAAACCGCCATTCTGGGCGGCGGTTGTTTCTGGTGCACCGAGGCGGTGTTCAACGAGGTCGAGGGGGTGCTGAAGGTCGAACCCGGCTATTGCGGCGGCGCGATTGATCACCCGACGTACAAGCAGATCTGCGGCGGCGACACCGGCCATGCCGAGGTCGTGCGCGTCAGCTTCGACCCCGAAGTGGTGTCATTCCGCGACCTGCTCGAAATCTTCTTCGCCACGCATGATCCGACCACGCTGAACTACCAGGGTAACGACTTCGGTACCCAGTACCGTTCGGCGATCTTCCCCACCAGCGAGGAGCAGTTGCACGACGCGGCGGCCTTGATGGCGGATCTGGAGGATGCCTTTCCCGCGCCCATCGTGACGAAGATCGAACTGCCCGCGCCGTTCTGGCCGGCTGAGGACTATCACTTCAGCTTCTACGCCAACAACCCCGGGCAGCCGTATTGTCAGGCAGTGGTGGCGCCCAAGCTGGCCAAGTTCCGCGCGAAGTTCGCCGCGCGTCGCAAGAAGTAAGCTGCACTCAAACGGTCGCTTCGACGAGTTCGAGAATCGCGCTGCCGTAGGCTTCCAGCTTGCGGTCGCCGATGCCTGAAATGGCGCCCAGTTCGCTCAGCGAGGCGGGGCGCGCAATCGCGATCTCTCGCAGCGTGGAGTCCTGGAAGATCACATAGGCCGGCACGTTGCGCTCGCGTGCGGTCTCCATGCGCCAGGCGCGCAATTGGTCAAACAGGGTTTGCGGCACGCCGTCCGGGATGTCGAGCACGCGACGGCGATGGCTGCGTGCGCGCTTCTTCTCGGGCGGGATGCGCAGCTCGAAGCCGGCCTCGCCGCGTAACAGCGGGCGTGCTTCGTCGGTCAGGATCAGCGCGTTGTGGCGGTCGTGGTCCACGGCCAGCAGACCGCGCGCGACAAGCTGGCGGAACAGCGTACGCCAAGTCTTTTCGTCCATTTCAGCACCGATACCGAAGGTACTGACTTCGTGGTGTTGCCATTCACCGACCTTGTCGGTGCGCTCACCGCGCAGCACGTCAATCATGTGGCCGGCACCAAAGCGCTGTCCGGTGCGATACACGCAGGAAAGTGCCTTGCGTGCGGATTCGGTGGCGTCCCAGGTGCGGGGCGGGGACAGGCAGTTGTCGCAGTTGCCGCAGGGGCCGGAATCTTCGCCGAAGTGGGACAGCAGATGCTGGCGCCGGCAGGCGACGGTTTCGACCAATCCGACCAGTGCGTCGAGCCGCGCGCGGGCGCGGCGTTTGAAGTCCTCGGCGCCTTCGGATTCGTCGATCATGCGGCGTTGCTGCACGACATCCTGTGCGCCCCAGGCCATCCACACTTCGGCCGACAGGCCATCACGGCCGGCCCGGCCGGTTTCCTGATAGTAGCCCTCGATCGAGCGGGGCAGGTCGAGGTGTGCGACAAAGCGCACGTCGGGCTTGTCCACGCCCATGCCGAAGGCAATGGTGGCCACCATGACGATGCCGTCTTCGCGCAGGAAGCGGGTCTGGTTGGCCGAGCGGATGTCGTTGCCGAGCCCCGCGTGATACGGCAGGGCGTTGATGCCTTGCTCGACCAGCCAGGTGGCGGTTTCCTCGACCTTGCGACGCGACAGGCAATACACGATGCCGGATTCACCCAGATGATCGCTGCGGATGAAGGCGAGCAACTGGTTGCGCGGATTGTCCTTGTCGTCGATGCGGTAGCGGATGTTCGGCCGGTCGAAGCTGGATACGAAGCGGCGCGCAGACTGCAGCTGCAGGCGGGTGACGATTTCCTCGCGCGTTTCCGGGTCCGCTGTAGCGGTCAGTGCAACTCGCGGCACGCCCGGAAAGCGCTCATGCAGTACCGACAGTTGCAGGTATTCGGGGCGGAAGTCATGCCCCCATTGCGACACGCAGTGGGCTTCGTCGATGGCGAACAGCGCGATCCGGCCTTCGGCATGCATGCGCTCGAAGGTACCCAGCATGCGGCCGGTGAGCAGACGTTCAGGTGCGACGTAAAGCAGATCGAGCTCACCGGCCAGCAGCTGACGGCCGACGGCATTCATCTCGTCGAGTGACTGACTGGAGTTCAGATACGCCGCCGCCACGCCGGCTTCGCACAGCGCGCTGACCTGGTCTTGCATCAGTGCAATTAACGGCGAAATGACGATGGCGGTGCCGGGTCGGACCAGCGCCGGAATCTGGTAGCACAGCGACTTGCCGCCGCCGGTCGGCATCAGGACGAGCGCGTCACCGCCGTCTGAGACATGTTCGATGATGGCCTGTTGCGGCCCACGAAAGGCCGTGAAGCCGAAGACGTGTTCAAGGATGTGGAGCGGGGAGGGGGATGAGCTGCTTGCCATGATGGCAGGCATTTTACGCGCATCGTGAGATTGCACCGCTACGCTTGTGTGCAGTCCTTGACGGTGGGGGGGCGCATGGCCGATAGTGCCATGTAAGTAGTTGCCATTTACCCAAGAGTCATAGAATGGATTCCAAGCGAACAACCGACACCACCGACCTGTATTCCGCCTACCCGCATCTTTCGCGCATCGATGAAATGTGGGGGACCGCCCAATGCAGGAAGCTGCTGCTCGAATTGCTCAGCGATTCGCGCGACGGCGCGCGCAAGGGCTTCGAGCCAGAGCACGCCTCGACGATCTTCCGTCTGCTCAACGAGCATGATGAGCAGTTCGATCACCTGGACAATCCGGACACCATCACTTGGTGGCAGGATAATCCGGGCGGGAAGGCAGGCCCGCGCTGAAGCGGGTGGCAGACCGAGTCGGAATTCAGGGCCGCGTCATGCGGCCCTGATTTTTTTCAGCAAGGCGGTGGTCGAGCGCTCGTGCTCAAACGGGATCGAATGCACCGCGCCTCCCCAGCCGATGACTTCGGGTGCCCCGACGATGTCGGCCGGCGCCCAGTCGCCACCCTTGACCAGCACTTCCGGACGCAGTTCGAGAATGCGCTGGATCGGGGTGTCCTCGTCGAACCAGGTCACCAGGTCGACGCATTCCAGTGAAGCCATCAGGGCCATGCGGTCTTCGAGGGTGTTGATCGGGCGATCGTCACCTTTGCCGAGGCGACGCACCGAGGCGTCCGTATTCAGCGCCACTGTCAATGCGCCGCCGAGCGCGCGGGCGCGGGCGAGGTAGGTGACGTGACCTCGATGCAGGATGTCGAAACAGCCGTTGGTGAACACCATGGGGCGGGGCAGGGCCGCGCCGCGTGTGGCAAGTTCCTGGGGCGGACAGAATTTACGCTCGAAGTCAGGGCTGGCGGGCATGGGTTTCACATCGCAGTGGGCTGGCCGGCAGTGTAGCGCCTGCGCTGGATGTGAGGATACCGCTCAGTGCACGCCGCCCTTGCTGCTGGCACGCCATTCCTGCAGGGCGACGACAGCGTCATCGAGCGAGTCGACGATGCGAATGCCCGGCAGGCTGGGAGGCCGCGTGGCCAGTGCCGCGCCGCCGGCCCACAGCGAAATGGTGGACGGCAGCTGCTGGCGCAGCAACTTGAGGCCGTCAACCGCCTGGCGCAGCGGAAAGGCGCTGCTGAACGACAGCGCGACGATGTCGAAGCGCCCCTCGATGGCGGCCTTGCTGATGTCCCCGGGCGGAGTCTGGGTGCCCAGCGACACGCAACTGGCGCCTTCAGGTACCAGCATGGCTTCCACCATCAGAATGCCGAGCCCGTGCTGTTCGTCGGGGAAGGTCGTCAGCAGCACGCGCGGTCTTGATGAGGCGTCCGGCAGTGAGCTGATGGCGTTGCGCAGCAGATTCTTGACCTGTTCCGAGTACAGGTGCTCTTCGGGCACATCCACTTCACCACGCATCCAGGCCTGACCGATCGCAACGTTGAGTGTGCTCACGGTCTCGGCGACGAAGCGCTGCAAGCCTTGCTTGAGCAGCATCTGCTGCATCGTTGCCCGTAGTTCCTGGTTGCGGTGCAGCCGCACGAGCTGAAGAAAAGCCGTTTCGTCTACGGAGCTCGATGTGACTTCAGGTCGCACTGCATTCTGATCGAGTTGCGACAGCAGTTCATCGGTGGTGGCCCGGATCAGCGCGGCCGGACGACGGCCCTGATCAAGCAGGCGACGGATGACACGAAGCTTCTCGACATCTGCGCTGCTGTAGAGCCGATTGCCGTGCTCATCGCGGGTAGGTGTCGGGAAGCTGTATCGGCGCTCCCACACGCGCAGGGTGTCCTTGGCCAGCCCTGTGTCACGTTCGACCGCGGCGATGTTGAGCAGTACTTCTTTAGGCGCTTCTTTTTCCATTTTGTCCTGGACAAACGCTTGACTTGAAGCATCGACGGCTCTATCTTAGGGCTGCGTACCACTTTTGTCTAGGACAAAAAATGAACACCACCAAAGCAATAAACCGCTCCTCGATGCTGCTGGTCGCCTCAATGGTGCTGGCTGCCAGCGTTTTCTGGTGGGAGGGTGAAGTGCGGGCCGAGGCGCGCACCGCCCCGGTCATCAAGCCTGATCCCGCTCCGAGTGTACAGGACAAAAAACCGAGCATGGATCTGGATACCAAGATCTTCCTGCACCGCAACGCCCTCATCGTGACGGCCGTTCCCGTGCCGCAATTCGCCTGACCGGCACTTACCAAGAGGTCTCTCGCCATGAACGCTCCTGATCGCGCCTTTCTTCCCGACGTTCAGTCCAGCCCCGACCATCGTGCGCTGGCCATCCAGCGGGTCGGTGTGCGCGGCCTGCGCTACCCGCTGTGCGTGCGCTCGGCCTCCGGCAAAGCGGTGCATACCGTGGCGACGTTGGAGATGACGGTCGGGCTGGCGCCGGACGTTAAGGGCACGCACATGTCGCGCTTTGTGGAGATTCTGGAAAGCGAGCGGGGTGAACTGACGCAGGCAGAGCTGCGCCGCATCATGCGCGACATGCTGACGCGGCTGGAGGCTCAAAGCGGACGCCTGGAGCTACGCTTTCCGTATTTCATCGAGAAGCTGGCGCCGGTGTCGGGTGTGGCAAGCCTGCTGGATGTCGATGTGGCGTGGATCGCCGAAGTGGCGCAGGATGGTGAGGTGGCCGTGACGCTGCAGGTGGCTGCGCCGGTCACCAGTCTCTGCCCGTGCTCCAAGAAAATTTCCGACTACGGCGCGCACAACCAGCGCTCGCGTATCACCATTACCGCTGCGCTTCTCGACGACATGGACATCGAAGAGCTGGTGCGTATCGCCGAAGAAGAGGCTTCCTGCGAAGTCTTCGGGCTGCTCAAGCGGCCGGACGAGAAGTGGGTGACCGAGCGCGCCTACGACAACCCCAAATTCGTCGAAGACCTGGTGCGTGACATCGCGCTGCGCATGTCGGCGGACAAGCGCGTCGAACACTGGACGGTCGAGTCCGAGAATTTTGAATCCATCCACAACCATTCTGCGTATGCCCTGATTGAGGGACGCAACGCCTGATCGTTGCCCGCAGCGGAGAAACAAGAATGGACATGGGTGAAATCGGTCGGATCGGCGGTGGCGACAAGCGTGTTGCGGTGATCGGCTCCGGCATTGCCGGGCTGACCTCGGCCTGGCTGTTGTCGCGCAAGGCACAGGTCACGCTGTTCGAGGCAGGCAGTTACTTCGGCGGCCATACCAACACCGTTGATGTCGAGGTGGACGGCAAGCGCTTTGGCGTTGATACCGGCTTTCTGGTGTTCAACGAGCGCACTTATCCGAACCTGTGCGCGCTGTTCCGTCTGCTCGATGTTCCGGTGGCGCGCTCGGACATGTCCTTCAGCGTGAGCATGCGTTCGCCCGATCTCGAATGGGCGGGCTCCGATCTAGGGACGGTATTCGCGCAACGGCGCAATCTGCTGCGTCCCGCGATGTGGCGCATGCTGGCCGACATCATGCGTTTCAATCGCACGGCGACGGCCATGGCCGCCAACGGCACAGCTCCCGACATGTCGCTTGGCGAGTATCTGGACGCTCAGCGCTACAGCCAGGTGTTCCGCGACTGGTATCTGCTGCCGATGGCGGCCGCGATCTGGTCCTGCCCGACGCAGGCAATGCTGGCCTATCCCTTGGCCACTTTCGTGCGCTTCTGTCACAACCACGGACTGGTGCAGGTGCTGGATCGCCCGCAGTGGATGACGGTGCGCGGCGGCGCACGCGAGTACGTTCAGCGCATGCTGCCGGCGATTGCCGATGCGCGATTGAATGCACCGGTCGAGCGTGTAACGCGCGACCAAGGCGGCGTCTGGGTTCGCTCGAATGGCGCGCAGGAGCGCTTTGACGAGGTCGTATTCGCATGCCATACGGATCAGACGCTGGCCATTCTTGGTGACGGCGCCACAGCCGAAGAGCGGCGACTGCTGGGCGCCGTGCGCTATCAGCGCAACCGCGCCGTGCTGCACACCGATGCAGCGCTGCTGCCGCGCCGCCGCGCAGTGTGGTCGGCGTGGAACTACCTATCCGCTGCAGGTGGGCAGGGCGAGCAATCGGTTGCGGTCAGCTACCTGCTCAACCAGTTGCAGCCCTTGCCGTGCAGTACGCCGGTGGTGGTGTCGCTGAATCCTTTCGACGAGCCACGCGACGAGCATCGCCTGGCCGAGTTCGACTATGCGCACCCGGTGTTCGATCAGGCTGCGGTAGCTGCACAGGAAGCACTGCCGGCCATTCAGGGTGTGAACAGAAGCTGGTTTGCCGGCGCCTGGACGGGCTATGGCTTTCATGAGGACGGTCTCAAGTCTGCGCTGCGTGTCGCCGAAGCCCTGGGCGTCAGCGCGCCGTGGGTGGCTGAGACCACCCCGTTGGCGGTTGTGGCATGAGTGCGGCCTTTGATCCAAGCGTGAACTTCGGTGCGGTCATGCACGAGCGCATGAAGCCGGCACACAACCGCTTCGTCTACCGCATGGCGTGGTTGCGCTTGCCGCTGTCGCGTCTGGCCGAGTGCGATCTGCCGCTGCTGGGCATTGATCGCCGCGCCGTGTTCTCGCTGCGCTCGGCCGACCACGGCCCACGCGATGGCACTCCGCTGCTGCCCTGGGTCCGCGCACTGCTGGCGCGCGAGGGCCTGGCGCATTGCACGGGCGGAGAGGTGGTGCTGCAGACCATGCCGCGGCTGTTCGGATACGTCTTCAACCCGGTCAGCTTCTTTCACTGCCACGACGAGCAGGGGCAGCTGCGAGCGGTGCTGGCAGAGGTCAGCAACACCTTTGGTGAGCATCACAACTATCTGGTTCATCACCCCGACCTGAGTCCGATCAAGTCCGGTGATCGTCTGCGTGCCCAGAAAGTGTTCCACGTCTCGCCGTTCTTCGAGGTCGAGGGCGAATACCGCTTCAGCTTCGGTGAGCGTGACGCACTGCGCTACGTGACCATCGACTACTGGATTGATGACGAACTTCGTCTGGCCACCCGTATCGCCGGTCACGGCGAGCCGCTCACCGCAGCCATGATGCGCAAGTGGTTGCTCCGGTTTCCGCTGATGACCTTCGGCGTGATCGCCCGTATTCACTGGCAGGCAATGAGATTGTGGTGGAAGCGCGTGCCCTTCTTTCGCAAGCCCGCGCTCCCGTTTGAGGAAACGACCCGATGACTTCCAATGAACACATCATCGGTGCCGATACACGCTCGCCACCGGCCGGCATCCCGTCCGCGACGCGACTGGCGCTGGAGTTGCTCGAAGGCCTGCAGGGTGGGGCGCTGGCGGTGGAACTGCCTGACGGGCATCAGATGCGAGTCGGCCACGGCGGGCTGCTTGCGCACTGGCGTGTGCGCGATCACGCGGTGTTTGAAGCGGTGCTGGCACGTGGTGATATCGGTTTGGCCGAAGCGTGGATGGACGGGCAGTGGGAGACCGATGATCTGTCGGCCATGCTGACACTGCTGTCGTCCAATCGTGCAGTGCTCGGGCGTGCGGTGTATGGCCGCGCGCTGCGACTGATGGCCGCGCGGGCATGGCATCTGCTGCGCGCCAATACCCGACGCGGATCGCGCCGCAACATCGAGGCGCACTACGACCTCGGCAACGACTTCTACGCACTGTGGCTCGACGAGACCATGACCTACTCGGCAGCGGTGTTCGAGTCTGCAGACGAGTCTCTGGCTGACGGGCAGCGTCGCAAGTACCGCCGCATCCTCGACCGGCTCGATGCACGGCCGGGGCAGACCATTCTGGAAATCGGCTGTGGTTGGGGCGGTTTTGCCGAGATTGCCGCGACCGAATACGGTTGCCATGTGCACGGCCTGACGCTGTCCCCGGCCCAGCTCGCGTTTGCACGCGAACGTGCGCAGCAGGGCGGTTTCGAGGACCGAGCGCGCTTCGAGCTGTGCGACTACCGCGATGTGGCCGGCCAGTTCGACCACGTCGTGTCGATCGAGATGATCGAGGCCGTCGGCGAGCGCTACTGGTCGGTGTATTTCTCGCGCATTGCCGAACTGCTCAAGCCGGGCGGCCGTTGCGTGATCCAGGCCATCACCATCGCCGACGAGCTGTTTGCGCGGTATCGGCGTGGTACGGACTTCATTCAGCGCTACATCTTTCCGGGCGGCATGCTGCCGTCCCCCGTCATGGTCGGGCGACATGCCGAGGCGGCCGGCCTTGCGGCCTGCGGTGATTTCGCCTTCGGGCGTGACTACGCGCGCACGCTGGCGCGCTGGCACGCGCTGTTCAATGCCCGCGATAACGAGATTCGGGCGCAAGGTTTCCCGGAGCGTTTCATGCGCATGTGGCGCTTCTATCTCTCGTACTGCGAGGCAGGTTTTACTTCGGGGGATATCGATGTTCATCACTACGAATTCCTGCGGGTTTGAGCGCATGGGCCGTCTCGCCCGGGAGCTGGTCTTGTTGTGCGCGTGCGTGCCGATCATCGCGTCGGCATCGGGCAAGTGGTCCGCGCCTTCCGTGCTGCCCGGTGCGGCCGAGCGTTGGCAGGTGCTTGGTGATGCGCGGATGCGCTGGTTCGGCATGCGCATCTATGACGCTGCCCTGTGGGTGCCGGCGGGCGCGGGTTGGTCGCCGGACGCGACCTTTGCGCTGGAGATCCGTTACGGGCGCGCAATCAAGTCGCAACGTCTGGTCGATGTCAGCCTGGAAGAGATGCAGCGGCTGAATGTGGCGGACGAAGCCCTCGTGCAGTCCTGGCGCGCATTGCTCGAGGCGGCTTTTCCGGATGTGGAACGCGACGATGCAATCATCGGGCTGCGTCGGGCGGATGGGAGCGTGCGCTTCTTTCATCGTGGCGAGCTGACCGTCGAGATCGACGATCCCCGCTTTGCAGAGGCCTTCTTCGCAATCTGGCTGGACGAGCGCACCCGTGAGCCGGACATGCGGCAGAGCCTGCTCGGTCTGGCCGATGAACGCTGAGTTGCCGTTTTCCGCCACCCAGGCGCTGCCGCTGCGTCGGGTTGTCGCCTATGGGGCGCTCGGCTTGCCGCTGGCTTTCGCCGCCTTGCCGATCTATGTGCATGCCCCGCAGCTCTATGCGGGGGAGGTCGGGCTGTCGCTGGCCGCCGTTGGCACAGTGCTGTTGCTGGCGCGTGCCGTTGATGCGGTCACCGACCCCTTGATCGGCGCGCTGAGTGATCGCCATGCCCATCGTCGGCTGTTGATCTTGCTGGCCTTGCCCATGTTGGTCCTGGGCATGATTGCCCTGCTCTCCCCGCCACAGGGCGCGGGTGCTGGTTGGCTGGCGGCCGCGATCATTGCAGTTACGCTGGGTTTCTCTTTGGCCACCATCAACTACAACGCCTGGGGCGCCGAAGCGGCCGAGGTGCCGGCCGATCGCACTCGGCTGGTGGCGGCCCGGGAGGCCTGTGCGTTGCTCGGGGTGGTGCTGGCGGCGGCCTTGCCGACCGTGTTGGCGCAAGACAGCGCGACCGGCCTGCAACGTCTGCTGTGGGTATTCGTGCCGGTTCTGGCGCTGTGCGCGGGGCTGACCCTGCTGCTGGCGCCGCGACCGGATGCCGTTTCGAACCGCTCTGCGCCCGTGCTGCGGGACTTGCTTGCCGCATTGCGCCACCGGCCCTTCGCCGCCTTGCTCGGAGTGTTTGCGGCAAGCGGAATCGCTGCGGCGATTCCTGCCTCGACGGTGCTGTTCTTTGTTGCCGACGTGCTGGGCGCCGAGCGCCTGGCGGGGGGCTTTCTGGTCCTGTACTTCCTCGCGGGAGCAGCGGGTCTGCCGCTCTGGGTGCGCATTGCCCGACGCGTTGGCAAGCTCAGCGCATGGTTCGCGTCAATGCTGCTGTCGGTGCTGGTGTTTGCCTGGGCGGCATCGCTGGGGAGCGGCGATCTGCTGGCCTATGGGCTGATCTGCGTGTTGTCGGGTTTTGCGCTGGGCGCGGATCTGGCTCTGCCGCCGGCAATGCTGGCCGACCTGCTGGCCCGCGATTTCGGGCATGGGCCGTCGCGGGCCGGGGCCTGGTTCGGGTGGTGGAACTTCGTCACCAAGGCGAATCTGGCGATTGCGGCCGGTGTTTCGTTGCCGCTGCTCGGCTGGCTGGGCTACGCGCCGGGCGTCGGGCAGGGCGAGTCATTGTTCGCACTCGCGCTGGTGTATGCCGGCTTGCCCTGCGTGGCCAAGCTGGCGGCGGCGGCCTTGCTTTGGCGGCTCAGATATCAACTCGATTTTGAAGGACGACTGCGATGAAGAAACTCCTGTGCATGCTGGCCGGCATGATCGGCTTGGCCGGTTGCGGTTCGGTTGACGTGCAGCGTTACGCGGCGGAAGAGCCGGTGCTCGATTTGCGCGATTATTTCAACGGTACGCTCGATGCCCATGGCATTTTTCAGGATCGTTCGGGTGAAGTCGTGAAGCGCTTCCACGTGCTGATCGAGGCGAGCTGGGAGGGCAACGTCGGCACGCTCGACGAGCATTTCACCTATTCCGACGGCACGACCCAGCGTCGCGTGTGGACGGTGACGCGACACGACGCAGGCCGCTACACCGGCACGGCCGGCGATGTGGTCGGCGAGGCACTCGGAGAGGCGGCCGGCAATGCTCTGCGCTGGCGTTACGTTCTGGCCTTGCCGGTGGGTGACAAGGTGTACAACGTCGATTTCGACGACTGGATGTTCCTGATGGACAAGCGGGTGATGCTGAACCGCTCGGTGATGAGCAAGTTCGGCGTGCGTCTGGGCGAAGTCACGCTGTCGTTCTACAAGCGGGATTCGTGATGTCGCTGAACCGTCCGATTCGCGACTGGAACGGCCGCCGGGTGTGGATCGTCGGTGCGTCGAGCGGTATCGGTGCTGCGCTGGCCGAGGCGCTTGCGACGCAAGGCGCGCGTCTGGCACTGTCGGCCCGTACGCGGGTGGCGCTCGACGAGGTCGCCGAGCGCTGTGGCGGGGCGCTGGTCGTGCCCATGGATGTCACCGTCAGCGCGGATCACGCTCGTGCTGCGGCCGAAGTCTTGCGTGCATTCGGCGAAATTGATCTGGCAATCTTCAATGCCGGGACCTATACGCCGATGCGTGCCTGGGAGCTGGATTCAGAGTCGATCCGCAAGACGGTCGACACCAATCTCATCGGCGTCATGGAAGGCGTGGCGGCCGTGACTGGCAGCATGCTTGAGCGTGGCGAAGGGGCTATTGCCCTGGTCGGCAGCGTGGCGGGCTATGGCGGTTTGCCGAAAGCGGCCGCCTATGGCCCGACCAAGGCGGCGCTGATCAATTTCGCCGAAGTGCTGTACCTGGATCTGGCACCACGCGGAGTGAACGTGTTCGTGGTGAATCCGGGTTTCGTCGAAACACCGCTGACGGCGAACAACGATTTCCACATGCCGGCCCTGATTCCTTCCGCTGAGGCGGCCCGGCGCATCATTTCGGGCTTTGCCCGGGGTGGCTTCGAAATACATTTCCCGCGCCGCTTCACGCTGGTGCTGAAGTTGCTCTCGCTGCTGCCGCGCAGGTTTTACTTTCCTCTCATACGGAAGATCACCGGCCTATGAATGACGCGCTTGACCGCCTCGTGAACTTTTACGAGAACCTGCGGCCCGAGTCGCTCGATGAGCTGCGGGCGCTGTATGCACCCGATGCCCGCTTCAAGGATCCGTTCAACGATGTCGTTGGCCATGAGGCCATCACGCGCATCTTCGAGCACATGTTCGCCAATCTTGAATCGCCGCGCTTCGTGGTCACGGCCCGGATGGGTGCCGACCGCCGTGCGGCGCTGGAATGGACCTTCTGCTTCGCCATGTCCGGGCGCAGTTTCGAAGTGCATGGCGCGAGCGTGCTGCTCTTCGGAAATGACGATCAGGTGATCATGCATCGCGACTACTGGGATCCGGCCGAGGAACTTTATGCCCGGCTGCCAGGTGTTGGAGTCGTCTTCCGCTGGTTACGGCGTCGTATGTCTGCAACGTCCTCTTGACGGTAGCCAGATCCGCTCTGGTGGCTGATTTCGGAAGTTCGTGACGAGGTGCACGACTTTTGATCTGGATCATTGAAGGCGCTGGAAAAATCGCCTTGCCGCGCTGAAAGTGCTTGTGGCACACTCCGGCACGGCATACGGAAAAGCGCGCCAATACAAGATTTCGAACGAAACAGGGTGCGCAGCCAGTCCATCGCGTCAGGAAGTCGGGGAACGGCCTGGAAAGACGGAAAGTGGGTTAGGGGTCGTGCTTCGGTAGTACTTCTTTGTGATCCGCCCGCCGTATAGGCGACGAATCACACGCAACGGAACAGCGGTTTCCGTGCAATGCGTTGATGTCTACACGGGGGAATTGGGGCATGAGTCTTTTCGGTCGCCTTGCAGCGTCGGGCCTTATGCTTGTAGCGGCGCAATCTGCGCTGGCTCAGGCGAAATACAATCTTCAGGAACCGGTCACACCGGTTGCGACGCAGATCTACGATCTGCACACCCTGATGCTGATCATCTGTCTAGTGATCTTCATCCTGGTGTTTGGCGTGATGTTCTATTCGATCTTCGCGCACCGCAAATCCAAAGGCGCCGTCGCGGCGCATTTTCACGAGAACACCACGGTCGAAGTACTCTGGACCATCATTCCGGTGTTCATCCTCGTCGGCATGGCCTGGCCGGCGACCAAAACCATCATCGACATGCGTGACGCGTCTGCTGCAGACATCACGATCAAGGCGACTGGCTACCAGTGGAAGTGGGGCTATGACTATGTCGTCGGTGAGGGTGAGGGCATCAGCTTCGTGTCCACGCTGACCACCCCGCGTAGCCAGATCGAGAACCGTGAGGCCAAGGGCGACAACTACCTGCTTGAAGTCGATCATCCGGTGGTTGTCCCGGTCGGCAAGAAGGTGCGCGTGCTGCTTGCGGCCAACGACGTGATCCACGCATGGTGGGTGCCGGCCCTGGGCGTCAAGCAGGATGCTGTGCCGGGCTTCATTCGTGACGCCTGGTTCCGCGCAGACAAGGAAGGCGTGTATCGCGGCGTCTGTGCCGAACTGTGCGGGCGTGATCACGCTTTCATGCCGATCGAAGTGCATGTGGTGTCCGAGCAAGCCTATTCCGAATGGGTTGCCTCCAGGCAGTCCGTCGAGGTGGCTTCAAGCGACAGCAGCGCAGTTGCCGAGGTTGTGGCGTCGGCTCCGGAATCGCCTGCTACGGCAGAAGCGCCGGCAGCGGAGACTGCACCGGCCGCAGCGGCAGCGGCGCCTCAGGTTGCCGACGGCAGTCAGCTTTACGCCACCAACTGCGCAGCCTGTCATCAGCCTAACGGGAATGGTCTCCCGCCGGCCTTCCCCGCACTGGCGGGTTCCGCGGTGGTTGTCGGAGATGCTGCCGGCCTTATCGAGGTGCTTCTGAAAGGGCGGCCTGGTACTGCGATGGCACCCTTCGGGCGTCTCGCGGATGCCGAGATCGCAGCCATCGCGACCCACGTGCGCAGCAGCTGGGGTAACGACGCAGGCGCCGTTACCGCGGATGCCGTTGCCGCAGCGCGATAGGGCTGACTTGCCCAGCTTCGAGCGAGCGCGTCGCACAGTCACGACGCGCCGCACCTGATCCAGAATTCGACAGCTCAATCCCGGCCGGACCAAGACCGGCGGGGTCAAGAGAAGGAGGCAGCATGGCGGCGGTTACCCCAGAGCACGCGGACGATCACCATCACGATCATCACGGCCCGACCGGGCTGATGCGGTGGATCACGACCACCAACCACAAGGACATCGGCACGATGTACCTGATCTTCAGCTTCGTCATGTTCCTCGCGGGGGGCGTGATGGCGCTGACGATCCGGGCCGAATTGTTCCAGCCCGGCCTGCAGGTCGTGGCGCCCGAGT
This sequence comes from Pseudazoarcus sp. NS36, assembly GCF_059703705.1. NCBI lineage: Bacteria > Pseudomonadati > Pseudomonadota > Betaproteobacteria > Rhodocyclales > Zoogloeaceae > Pseudazoarcus > Pseudazoarcus sp. NS36. The sequence goes on from NZ_BAAKJA010000006.1 coordinate 200,175, forward strand.
TCTTCAACCAGCTCACCACGCTGCATGGTCTGGTGATGGTGTTCGGCGCGATCATGCCGGCCTTCGTCGGCTTCGCGAACTGGCAGATCCCGCTGATGATCGGCGCCAGCGACATGGCCTTCGCGCGCATGAACAACTGGAGCTTCTGGCTCCTGCCGCCGGCGGCGCTGCTGCTGATCGGCTCGTTCTTCGTGCCGGGCGGCGCCACCGCCGCAGGCTGGACGCTGTATCCGCCGCTGTCGATCCAGATGGGCATGGGCATGGACATGGCGATCTTCGCGGTCCACATCATGGGCATCAGCTCGATCATGGGCGCGATCAACATCGTCGTGACGGTGCTCAACATGCGCGCACCGGGCATGACCATGATGAAGCTGCCGCTGTTCGCCTGGACCTGGCTGATCACGGCGTACCTGCTGATTGCGGTGATGCCGGTACTGGCCGGGGCGGTAACCATGCTGCTGACCGACCGTCACTTCGGCACCAGTTTCTTCAGCGCGGTAGGCGGCGGTGATCCGGTGCTGTATCAGCACATCTTCTGGTTCTTCGGGCACCCAGAGGTCTACATCATGATCCTGCCGGCTTTCGGCATCGTCAGCGCGATCATCCCGACCTTTGCCCGCAAGCCGTTGTTTGGCTACGCATCGATGGTCTATGCGACCTCGTCGATCGCGATCCTGTCCTTCATCGTGTGGGCGCACCACATGTTCACGACGGGTATGCCGACAGTGGGGCAGGTGTACTTCATGTACGCCACGATGCTGATCGCGGTTCCGACCGGGGTGAAGGTGTTCAACTGGATCGCCACGATGTGGCGCGGTTCGATGACCTTCGAGACGCCGATGCTGTGGTCGGTCGGCTTCATCTTCGTGTTCACGATGGGGGGCTTCACCGGACTGATCTGCGCGATCGCACCGGTGGATATCCAGATCCATGACACCTACTACATCGTGGCGCACTTCCACTATGTGTTGGTGGCCGGCAGTCTGTTCGCCCTGTTTGCCGGGGCCTATTACTGGCTGCCGAAGTGGACCGGCCGCATGCCTGACGAGCGCATCGGCAAGGTGCACTTCTGGGCGTCGCTGATCTTCTTCAACATCACCTTCTTCCCGATGCACTTCCTTGGCTTGGCCGGCATGCCGCGCCGGGTCCCGGACTATGCGCTGCAGTTTGCTGACTTCAACATGCTTGCCTCGATCGGCGCCTTTGGTTTTGGCCTGAGCCAGTTGATCTTCCTGTGGGTGGTCATCAAGGCAGCCAGTGGTGGTGGTGAGAAGGCCGGAGCCAAGGCCTGGGAAAGTGCAGATGGCCTGGAGTGGACCGTTCCGTCGCCCGCTCCGCATCACACCTTCGAGGAACCGCCGCTCGTCAAGTGATGCATGGGGACCCCCGGGCGGTGCTGCCGCTCGGGAGGCCTGGAACAGAAGTCTTGCAGGATGCACGCATGAGTGACGATAGAAGGGCGAAGAACCTCCGATTGGGACTGCTGCTGGCAGCGGTTGCGGTGTTCTTCTTTATGTACGCACTGTTCAAGTTCAGGTTGGCGTGATGCTTGATCGCGTCCGCGAGAATCGCAGCATGTTGCGGCGGCTGTTGCTGGCAACGGTCGTGATGTTCGGTTTCGGATTCCTGCTCGTGCCGTTCTACGAGAAGATCTGCGACGTTACCGGCATCAACAACCTGTTGCAGGCGAACAGCGCGCCGACGAACACCCAGGTGGATCGTTCGAGGCTGGTCACCATCGAATTCGACGCAAACATCCATCAGGAACTGCCGTGGCGTTTCCGGCCGAAGCAGAATGTACTCAAGGTGCATCCTGGCGAGCTGGTCACAGTTGAGTATGAAGTTTCCAATACCCGTGATCATGCGGTGACCGGTCAGGCTGTGCCCAGCTATGGTCCCCAACTGGCCGCGCGCTACTTCATGAAGATGGATTGTTTCTGTTTCACGCAACAGACCCTGAATGCCGGGGAGTCCCGCACGATGCCGGTGGCCTTCCTGATTGATCCGGAGCTCCCGGAAGACGTGAATACCATTGTTCTGTCCTATACGTTCTTCGGTGTCGCAGGCCGTTCGGTCCAGGCGCCGGCCGCGGCAGGCGGGAGTTGAAGATGGCAGGGCTGCTGCGATGAGTGATGAGCGCGCTGGCTTCTGGGCGACGATCCGGGCAGTGCTGTGGTCATTCGTCGGTATCCGCAGACGCAGCGCGTATCAGGACGACGCCCGTTCGCTGGACCCGCGGGCAGTTGTAGTCGCCGGGCTGTTCGCCGGCGCGGTTTTCGTACTCGTCATCTTGACGGTGGTGAGGCTGGTGCTCCCGGACTGAAGGGAGGGTGGAGAGAGAGAATGGCGACGGATGATCGGTCCGTTCGTCGGCAGAAGGGCTTCGTCAGAAAGCACAACAGCAGGCTGCCAGCAGTTCGCATGAGCGGTCTGCGGCATTCAACAATGGGGGGGTAGTCGATGAGTCACGCACTGGAGAAGTATTTCGTTCCCGAGCCGTCGAAGTTTCCGATCTATGGTTCGATCGCCTTGCTGCTGTTCGGTACGGGCGCAGTCAGCTGGTTGAACAAGATCAGTGCCGGTCCGGTGCTGCTCTGTCTCGGACTCGCAATTCTGGTCTACATGCTTTTCGGCTGGTTCGGTACCGTCATCCGCGAGTCCCAGTCGGGTAAATACAGCAAGCAGGTGGATCGCTCCTTCCGCTGGTCGATGGGCTGGTTCATTTTTTCCGAAGTGATGTTCTTCGCAGCCTTCTTCGGTGCCCTGTTCTATGCGCGCGTGCTGAGTGTCCCCTGGCTGGGCTCAGGTGAGAATGAAGCGTTGCTGTGGCAGGGTTTCGATGCCGCGTGGCCGACCGACGGCCCGAATCCGCACGCTGAAGGCTTCACGCCGATGGGCGCCTGGGGCATCCCGGCGATGAATACGCTGATTCTGCTCACCTCCGGTGTGACCCTGACCTGGGCCCACCATGGCCTGCTTAAGAACAAGCGCAGCCAGCTCAAGACCGGCCTGCTGCTGACCATCCTGCTCGGCGCGATCTTCATGGGCTTCCAGGTCTACGAGTATGTGCATGCCCATGCCGACCTGAACCTGCGCATGTCGAGCGGCATCTACGGCTCGACCTTCTACCTGCTGACCGGCTTTCACGGGCTGCACGTGACGATTGGCGCGATCATGCTGCTGGTGATGTACTTCCGCTCCGCTGCCGGTCATTTCACGCCCGACAACCATTTCGCCTTCGAGGCCGCGGCCTGGTATTGGCACTTTGTCGATGTGGTGTGGCTGGGGCTGTTTGTGGTGGTGTACTGGCTATAGACGGGTAGTAATCAGCCCTGATGCGAATCCCCCCATAAGCATCAGGAACAGGGCCAGGGAAAGGCCCACGCGCAGCGCCAGCGCTTTGACGGTGCGAGTGCCTTTCCCCTTGTCCTGCATCAGAAAGTACAGGGCAGACCCGAGACTGGCCACGATCAGCACCAGGAACAGAATGACGATGAATTTCATGGGTGAGGTCCTTGCAGCGACGGGTTTCGGAAGGCTTCCCCGGATTGTCGCGCGAAGCAGAGTTTTTTTGGGACTTCCAGCGGCCGCCTGATGCGTTTTCTTGACCGGATTCATCCAGTCCCACTGATTGCGGGCGTGGCCGTTGCCGTGGTTGCCGTGCAACTGGGCAACTGGCAGCTTCGCCGCGCAGAGCAGAAACGCGAGATCGGCGCTCGTATTGCGCAATTCTCCGAGTCGCAAGCCGAGCGCCTGCCGACCGTAAAGGGGGCGGCACCTCAGGAATGGTCACGCGTGAGCCTGGTCGGCGAGTGGCTTGCCGAAGCGGTGATGTATCACGACAACCGCGTGTATGAGCGACGCCCGGGGTATCACGTGCTGATGCCTTTGCGATTGCAGGACGGCTCGGCGGTGCTGGTCAATCGTGGTTGGGTGGCTTCTGGAATGAAACGGGATGTGTTGCCAGCAGTGGCGACGCCTGCCGGCAGTGTTGCGCTGACGGGCAGGGTGGTCGTGCCGGAACATGAGCCGTTCTCCCTGGGCTCCGATCCGCGAGACGGAGCAAGGTGGCAGTTTGTCGACCCCGCCGCGTATGGCGAGTGGTCCGGAGTGCCTGTCGCGTCATGGGTGGTGCAGCAAACCTCCGATGTCGGCGACGGACTCGTGCGTGACTGGCCTGTGCCGGCACTTGGAGAAGACACCCACCGTGGTTATGCGCTGCAATGGTTCTCGCTTGCCGCGCTGGCGGTTGCCCTTACCGGATTTTATGTGTTCAGGAGTTTCCGCAAGCATGCAGCGTAGCGCCAAGCTGACCCTCACCGCATTGATTGTCGTGTGCACCCTGCCGGTGGTCGCCTCATACGTGACCTACTACTTCTGGCAGCCCGACGAGACCGTCAACTACGGGCAGTTGATCGGGCCTGTCCCGCTGCCGGAAGCGCGTGCCAGCGGAGTAGGTGGAGAAGACGTCGATCTCGCCTCACTGCGCGGACGCTGGACGATGGTGTTTGCGGGCGCGGGGGCCTGTGATGCGGACTGTCAGCAAGCGCTGTACACGATGCGCCAGAGCTGGCTCGCTCAAGGGGAGGAAATGCGTCGTGTCGATCGTCTCTGGTTGTTGACCGATGCGGCCGATCCGGCGCCGCAGGCCCTTGAGGACCAGCGCGGCCTCAAGGTGGCCAGATCGGTCGACGCCTGGACGGAGCGTTTGCCGGCGGGTGAGCAGGGGCGCCATATTTACCTCATCGATCCGCTGGGCAACGTGATGATGCGCTTTCCGCCCGAGCCCGATGCGAAACGCGTCATGAAGGATCTGCAACGTCTGCTGAAGTATTCGCGTCTGTGACCATGAATTTCTATCGCAAGCTCATTCTCTTTACGCTGATTCTGACTTCGGTCGTCGTCGTCTTTGGGGCCTATGTGCGTTTGGCCGATGCCGGTCTTGGCTGTCCGGACTGGCCAGGTTGTTATGGCCAAATCACGCCGAAACATGCTTCGGAGCAGATTCTCGAAGCCCATTCGGCCAATCCGCACGGGCCGGTCAGCATGCCTAAGGCGTGGAAGGAGATGATTCACCGCTATATCGCCTCGATCGTCGGATTGCTGATCATTGCGATTGCGGCCCTGGCCTGGCGCAAGCGCAAGGACCCGGCTGCTGCTCCGGGGATATCGACGGCCTTGATCGGAATAGTGGTGTTTCAGGGAATGCTGGGGATGTGGACCGTGACCTTGCTGCTGAAACCGGCCATTGTCACGGCGCACTTGATTGGCGGCATGACTACGCTGGCGGTCCTGGCCTGGCTGTGTGCCCGCGCCTATACGCTCCCTGCAGCCCCAGTGAGTTCAGGCTTGCGCGTCTTTGCGCGCGTCTCCTTCATGCTCCTTGCGCTGCAGATCGTGCTGGGAGGGTGGGTCAGCACCAATTACGCAGCACTTGCCTGTACCGACTTTCCGACCTGCCACGGAAGCTTCTGGCCGGCGGCTGACTATTCCAATGCATTTCACGTCATTCGCGAACTTGGCATGACCGCGCAAGGCGAGTTGCTTTCACACGAGGCGCTGACGGCCATACACTGGATGCATCGCATCGGTGCGTTGGTGGCCGGGCTGGCGCTGATCGGACTAGCCCTGGCCTTGCGTGGCCTGCCTGCTACTGCGCGTTTGGGAAATCTGCTGATTGGCGCTGTGATCTTGCAGATCGTGCTCGGGATTGCCAACGTCCTCCTGAGCCTGCCTTTGCTGTTGGCTGCTGCGCATAATGCCGGGGCGGCGCTGTTGGTGGTTATCATGGTCTGCATCAACTACCGCGTCGGTCAGAGCGCGGCCGTATTCGAACAGGGGAGACATCAGGATGAGCGTGCACGACATGAGAGCTCTTTCGCTTGAACGCCTGGCCGCCGGTCGGCGGCTGCGAGCCTTCTATGTGCTGACCAAGCCGCGCGTGAACACGCTCATCGTGTTCTGCGCAATTATCGGCATGTTCCTGGCTATCCCCGCCGGGCTGCCCGATCCCGCTGTCGTACTGGCTGCGACGGTTGGTATTGCCTGTGTGGCAGGTGCTGCTGCTGCCATGAATTGCCTGCTCGAAGCTGGTGTCGATTCGCGCATGACCCGCACCCGTGCGCGTCCAAGCTCAACAGGTGAACTGTCAGGGGGTGAAACGCTGGCTTTTGGCTCCGTGCTGGGCGGGGCAGGCCTGCTGATTCTGTACCAGTGGGTCAACCCGCTGACGATGTGGCTGACGCTGGCGACCTTCGTCGGCTATGCCGTGATCTATACCGTCATGCTCAAACCGCGCACGCCTCAGAACATCGTGATTGGCGGTGCTTCAGGTGCAATGCCGCCGGTTCTGGGCTGGGCCGCTGCGACCGGTGAAGTCACCGCGGATGCCTTGATCCTGTTTCTGATCATCTTTGCATGGACGCCGCCGCACTTCTGGGCGCTGGCGCTGTACCGCACTGAAGACTACGCCCGTGCGGGCTTGCCGATGTTGCCGGTCACGCATGGGCCGGAGTACACCCGTCTGTCGGTGCTGCTCTACACGATGATTCTGTTCGGCGTAACGCTGTTGCCATTTGCAACGCGCATGAGCGGCTGGATTTACCTGCTGTCGGCCGTCGCTTTGGGGGGCGTGTTCATCGCTTACGCCTGGAAGCTCTACCGCAGCTACAGCGATACTTTGGCGCGCAAGACATTCCGCTTCTCCATCCTCTACCTGTTCCTGCTGTTCGCAGCGTTGCTGGTCGATCACTACGTGCGTTTCTGATGCCATACATGCCGTATTTCCTGCGTCTTGCCCTGTTTGTCTGTGCCGCAGTTCTGCTCGCTGCGTGTGGCGCAGAACAGAAGCCCCAGTTCCGCAATACCGACATCACCGGCGCTGACTATGCGAAGGGCTTCGAGCTGACTGATCACACCGGGCAGCGTCGTACGCTTGCGGATTTCGAGGGCAAGCTGGTCACGGTGTTCTTCGGTTTTACCCAGTGTCCGGACGTATGCCCAAGCTCCCTGGCCACCATGAGCGACGTGATGAAGTTGCTTGGCGAGGATGCGGACGGTGTACAGGTGTTGTTCATCACGGTCGATCCGGAGCGCGATACGCAGGAGCTGTTGGCCCATTACGTGCCTGCCTTTGATGCGCGCTTTGTCGGGCTGTTCGGTACGCTCGATGAAACCGCTGCAGTTGCCAAGGACTTTCGCATCTTCTACGCCAAGAGCGGCGACACCAGTGGATCGAACTACAGCATCGACCATTCCGCGGGAACATACATTTTTGACCAGAAAGGGCGCCTGCGTCTGTACGTGCGGCACGCCGAGAGTGCAGAAAGCATCGCCGCTGATCTGAAGTTGTTGCTCGCGGGAAACTGAGCAAGCAACAAAAAGAAAACCCCGGCCATGGCCGGGGTTTGAATTGGTGGAGCCGGGGGGAATTGAACCCCCGGAATCTGGCTTAACGGCGCGGGTTTCTCGCGAATGTTGACCAAAATGTTGACCGTCTTCAGTCATTTCCAGTTCGCTCCTGCGGCGTTTTGTTCCCCGTTTCGGAACCGAATAGGGCTTCTGCTCTGCCCCCGGCGCTGAGGTCTGCGGACGGCATCCAGCGGCCGTAGATTCGGCGGATCATTGCCCAGTCGGCGTGCCCCATTTGCTGCGCGACCCACATGGGGTGTTCGCCGGCCGAGAGCATCATGCTGGCGTAGGTGTGGCGGGTTTGGTAGGGCACGCGGTAGCGCACGCCGGCGCGGCGCATAGCGGGTTGCCAGAGTGTTTTGCGTATGGGTTGGTCGCCGGCCCAAGGTTCGCCGGTTCTCGGGTTGTGGAAGATGTGGGCGGCTGCCAGCAGGGTGTGGGCCTTCTGTGCTTCAAGCGCCGCGCGAGCTGGACCGAGTAGTTTGACCGTGCGGGTGCCGCTGCGAGTTTTGGTGGTCTCGACCTGCCGGCGTGAGGCTTGGGTAGTGGCGCGGCGGACTCGGATTTCGCCGCGCGCGAAGTCGATATCCTGCCACTGCAGCGCGACCAGCTCGGACGTGCGCAAGCCTGACCAGAGGGCGAACTGCACCAGGTTGCGGCCTTGATCCGGTAGCGCCGCGAGGATGGCGCGCTGTTCGTCCGGCGTGAAGGGATCTACCTCATCCTCTTCCTTGGGCGGTGCGTTGCGCGCGTAGGTCCAGCCTGCCACCGGATTGGTGTCGATCAGATCGTCGCCGACCGCATCGGCAAGGGCTGCACGCAGAACAGAGAGCACATTGGCGATGCGCTTGTTGCTTGCATCGATTGCTTCGCACATGGTTCGAGCGTTGCCTCGGCGAAAGTCCGCCAGGGGGATAGTGCCGACATGCGGGCGCAGCACGCCCTTGATGATCTTGCGGTATCCCTCGGCGGTGCTGGCCTTGATGGTCGGGGCTTTGCTCTCGCACCACTGGTCCAGGTAGTCGCCCAGCAGTGCGGCGGCGCGGTGTTCGCGGGCGGCGAACTGTGCGGCGGCTGCGCTATTGGGGAAGGTCACGGCATAGTCAAAGGTGCCGTTTTCGATGGCGTCGAGAATTGCGGCGCGGTGCAGGAACGCGCGCTTCAGGTTAGCGGGGCTGGGCTTGAGCTTGATGCGCTCCCGCCTCCGCGCGCCGGAATAGTAGAAGTCGATCTCGATTGTCGATGCCGAAGCCGCCCGAACGCCTTCGAACTGCCGCTCTCCACCCATGCGTTGTATCCCTCGATGCTGATGAGCACGCGGCCGTCCGGTGCTTTCTTCCAGACCTCGCCTTCCTGCCACACGCCGTCGCGAATCTTAGTCCGCACCGCGTCCTCGGTATACCCCGACTCCGCTTCGAACTTCGCGATGGTGACGTAGTTGACGGCTGGCATGGTGGCGTAGCCGTTACCTGGCCCGTTCCGGTAGCGGCCGGGGGTGGCTCTCGGCATAGAGCTGCACGGCCTTGTGGGCGACGTCGAGCAGCTCGGTCATCGCGGGCTCCCTGCTGATTGCATCCAGTCTGGATCTGGACGGGGTTGGAACTTCGGGGGCCAGCTGGTGAGCGGGCGCGGGGCGTGGATATCAGCGCGCGCTTGCTGTGCCGCTGCGGTCTGGTCTTCGGTGTTGCTGATGGTGGCCACGTACCGTCGGCGGCGCATGGTGCCGGTGCCGTGGATCAGGTTCGCGCGGATCATGGTGGTGAATGTGTGGTCCATGGTGCCGGCGCTGCAGCCGGGGTGATCGAGCGCGGCGATTGATTTGGCTTCTTCGGTCTTGATGCCGGCCGCGCCGGTGCTGCGGACGATGCGCAGCAGTGTGCGTTGCAGGGCGGCGATGTGAGGTTTCATGGCTGGGCGTCCTCTTCGGCAATGCAGATGCCGGTGATCTGGCAGCGGGTGCGGTCACAGCAGACGGGGCCGAATTGGCTTCGGCAGGCGAGGTGCGGCGCCGGAGGCCACGCGCGTGCTGTGTCGCCGGGGAACGATTCGTGCTCGTCAGCTGGCAGTGCATGGTCTTCCAGGCGCGTCCTGCGCCCGTACAACCGCCAGAACAGGCGCCCCAGGGAAAAGACGAGGCCGGCGAGGGCTCCAAGCGCAATGATCAGCAGGGCTTCCATGGTCAGGCTCCTGTGGCTGGTTAAAACGGCAGGTCGCCGCGACGATTCGGTCTGAGGGGCGCTCGGGGCCGGCACTCCCGACCGAGAAGCCTGCGAGAAACGTAGCGGAACAGAGACCGGGTGCTCTCCCGATGGCCGCCCGCCGGGTGTCCGAGCGTGCAGTACAGGTGAATCCAGCGCGTGCTGTTGATGATGCGGCCGCGCCAGATCACGGGTGGTTCGCATGCCGCATTAGGTGGCCAGCGCAGGAAGCGCTGGCGCGTGTGCGGGGCGAGGGGGAGAAGCCGCATCCGTTCGACGTAACGGCCCCCAGTGGAGGTGTCGAGTTGCGGGCGCTTCATGCCATCAACCCCGCCGCCTGCAGCGCAGCCTTAATGCCGCCCGCTTGGTCTGGCTTGTCCAGCGCGTCCCGTAGCAGGTTGCGGGCTGCGTTGATGGCCGCGACGTGGCTGTACTGGTTGGGCGTGCCGGGATCTTCATTGACCGCCCACAGGTGCCCGTAAGCCTCCTTCGCTGCGGCCGCGATGGGGCGGAGTGCGATTACTTCGGCCTCAGCCTCGGCGCAGGTTTTAGCCAAGCCCTCGATCATTTCGTCTGAGTGCGCAATGTCGGCAGCCTGGGCGCTCAGGGCGCTGTTGCACGCGGCCATCATCGCGCCCGCCATCGCCGCACGCATGTCCTGCAGGGGGCCCGGCAGGGTGTAGTGGCGCAGCGCAGACCCTGCGGCGCGCAGCACCGCATCCAGGTGGTGGTCGACAAGATCTTGTGCGGGCTGCGTACTCATGCCACCACCTCCGCGCTCTTCTTGGCCTTGGCGGTAGGGCTGGTGGTGGTTTTTCCCTTCCCTCCAGCCGGGCTTGCCCGGCTGCTCGATTTACTGCTTTTCGCGGTGGCCTTGGCCGGCGCGGGGGTGGCCTTGGCCTTGGGTTTTGCGGGCTTCGGGGCGGGCGCGCGCGCAGCTTTTTTCGCGGGGGGTTGGGTGGCGGGGGTTTGGGGCTCTTCGGGCGCATGAAGGGCCGGCGCCGGCGCAGCCTGTTCGGGGGTAGAAGGGGTTTTGGCGGCTTCGGCGGCAGGGGGCTGCGCTGGATCGGGGCGGAACACTTCGGCACGGATGGCTTCGGGGTCGAGGCCGTAGGCTCGGGCGGTGTCGGTCAGCGGGTTCGACATCTGGCGGTCGCCAGCCGCGCGCCAGGGCTGCTGTAGTTCGCGTAGTTCTTGCAGCAGGTTGCTGTCGAGCTGGAAGGTCAGCAGCTCGCCCAAGGTGTAGGTCGCCAGCGCTCGATCGATTGCTTCCTCGGCCTCGGCGCTGTCGCCGCCGACGTAGTTGGGGGCGTGGAAGGGCAGCATGGCTTCGTCCGTGCCGCCACTGTCTTCAAGCTGCCACAGCAGCAGGGTGCGTAGCCCGTTGGCGGGCCCGGTGATGGCCTTATGTGCTTCGACATAGGCAGCGCGGGTGCGCTCAAACAGGATCTCAAGATAGCGCGCCTCCAGTTCGCGCCACACTGCTTTTTCCTGGGCCTCGCGGGCGCGCTGCTCTTCCGCGGCGCGCAGTTGGGCGATTTCCTCGGGGGTGCGTTTGGCTGCGTTGGCCGCAGCGCGTGCGGCGAGCATGTCTTCCGAGCTGACGCATTCGTACAGCTGCCCGTCCCCGTGATATTCGATGTACGTGCGCGGCGCGTTGACCAGGTGTTCCGCCAGGCATTGCTCGTGCCGCCCGATGTGAGAGAAGCCCGCCATGTAGCACCCCGGCCCATAACGCATGATCTCGCGTGCCTGGTCACCGCGAATGACGGCGTGCCCGGCTGCGGCCAGCTGCTGGGCTTTGAGGTTGAAGTGCTCGGCGCGTTTGGTGGCGAAGCAGTCAGGGCTGGTGCAGACGCCTGCAGGGGCGTCTGCGAAGGCGTCGCGGTTGGTGCTGGTGTTGTGGGGGCAGCCGACGCAGGCGCCCGCGTCGGGGTCGAGCGTGGCGTCTTCGAGCGCCCATGGCGCTTCGGCCAGCCTGAGGGTGTAGCGGCCCTGGATGTGCTCGGCAGCCTGCCGTGCCGACATTTCGCCCTTGACCACCTCGGAGACAGCTTGCTTCTGCAAGCCGAAGGTGGGAATGCGGGCAATGAGAAGCGCCACGGATGCGCTGATCTTGCCGTCCAGCAATGCCTCGCGCCCGTGCGGTTTGAGATCGCACAGCTTGAGGCGGGCGTAGATGTAGGCCTTGGACTTGCCGACCTTCTCGGCCAGTTCGTCGGCGTCGTAGCCATGTTCATCCATCATCAGCCGGTAGCCGTCTGCCTCTTCCAGCTCGTTGACGTCGCGACGCTGCAGGTTCTCGATGATCTGGATTTCGAGCACGTCGCGGGTGCTGAGGTCTTTGACGATGACGGGGATTGCCTCCAGCCCGGCCATCTTGGAGGCGCGCCACCTGCGCTCGCCAGCGACGATCTCGAACATCACATCCGCGCCGGGGTCGCCGTAGTGGCTGTATTCGCCGTGCGGGTAGGGGCGTGCGACGATGGGCTGAATGACGCCCTTCTCCTGGATGCTGTCGGCCAGTTCGGCCAACTCGTTCTCCGGGAAGGTCTTGCGGGGGTTGGTGGGCGAGCCGGTCAGCTCGCGCAGGGGGATTTCGTGGTAACCGAATTTCATGATGGGCTCCGGCTTAGTGGAAGTTGCAGGCTTTGCAGACGAGCGAGTGGATACCGCTCTCGCTGCTGCGTTTGCCGACGAATACGGGGCGGCCGCTGACGATGCGGTAGAGCAGGTAGGTGCGGCCGGTGCGGGTGGGGCGCTCGACGATCTTGCAGTGGTGGTCTGCGGCAATGACGTGCGCCTGGCGCAGCTGTTCGCGGGGGTCACGATGGGCCATGTCACACCTCCGCGTCGGTGATGTCGGCCAGCGTTTTGCCGCCGCCCCATTTGTGGTGCTGCAGGCATTCCAGCGACTCGATGACCTCGGGCACCTCGGCGGCCGGCACGCGGATGGATTCGGCGGCATCGGCGTAGGTGATTTCCGCTTGTGGGTGCTGGTCGATGGTGATGCTGGCGCCGGTTTCGGACATGGCGTGTTGCAGCACGGTGATGGCGTCGGGGATGGAGCGGCAGCGGGCGGCTTCGAGCTCGGTGGTGAGGCGCTGGATGTCGGCCGTCCAGCGCTCGGCGTCTGCTCGGATTTGGGCGCCGGCAGCGCGCGCCTCTTCCTCCAGATCCAGGATGCGTCTGGTCTTCGCTTCGAGCCGTCGATCAAGGCTATCCATCGCTGTGCGCTGGGCCTTCAGGGTTCGCTCAAGCCGCCCGCAATTGTCAGCGGCGCGCTTCTGCTCGGCCCATGCTTGACTGACGTCGCCCTGGTACACGCCAGCTGGCACATATCCGACCACCTCGCAAGGGGCCTTCCGCGCCCACAGCATCGCGCAGAAGGCGGCGACGTCGCGCGGGTCGCCCTTCTTGATGTGCTGCACCATTTCGGCGTTGAGAGTGGCCGGGTCTGCGTACCTCCAATCGTCATACCAGCCGTATTTCTCCTGCGCCTCGTTGAGCTTGCTGGCCAGCGCCTCGGCGAAGTTGCGAATGAGATCCTGTGTGGCGGGGTGCAGCTCGATGGGGATGTGCAGCGGGTGGCGCACGAAGCCGTCGGGGGTGGTGTCGGCGTCGGTGGTGGTGGCTTCTGCGGTGCTGATGCTCTCCATGTGCGTCTCCATTGCGGCCTCCAGGCCGCGTGAAAAGATGAGGTCGGTGATGGTGTTGTCGTCGGCAGCGGGGTCGGTGTCGCGCACCTGGGCGAGGTGCAGCTCAAGCCGCATTTGCTGCGCGGGCGTGACCATGACGGTGATGGGTGTGCGGCCGTCGAAGTCGGGCGGGCAGGGGCGCCAGGTCATGTCGACCACCCCGGCACCATGGCGCGGGCGATGCACACGGCCTCGCGGGCGGGGGCTTCTTCGGGCAGGCTGCCTATGCGCACCAGGGCGCGGCGGAAGGAATCGCGTTGGGCGCAGGCGGTGCCGATGGCGGCGTTGCCCTCTACCGTTTCGATGCCGGCGCACAGCACGGTGCTGATGACGTCTTGCGCGGTGGTGGCGGGGTAGTTGCGCAGGGTGGTGGCGATCACCAGATCAAGGCGCGCAGCCATGTCTGCCGGGATGTCGGCGGTGATGGTGGTGCGCGTCATGGCAGCCACCTGGCCCACACGGGGGCGAACGCAAGCAGGGCGATGAAAAGCCCGAGCAGCACCGTGCCGAGCAGGGCGTCGAGGAAGAGCCGCAGCTGCCGGCGTAGCTGCTGCCGAAGCTGCTCGCGGCGGGTGCGGGCAAAGGGGATGTGCCGCTGCGCCGTGGGGGTGCAGCGGAGGAAGTGGTAGTAGCTGGCGTCGTGGCCCCGGCGGTGGCTGATGGGGAGGCGGGGGGTGTTCATCGACGCACCCCCGCAGGAACGCAAGCGGCCAGCAGCCCGATGACATCGCCGCACTCGAAGACCGCCGGTGCGTAAATGCGGGCAGGATCTGGCGCGATCACGCCATTGGGCATGAGTTCGCGCAGTAGGCGCAGGTAGCGCGTGGAGAAGTGGCTGCCGACGATCTTTGTTAGGTGATGGCGTGCTGCGCCGGTGCCGCAGCACGCATGGCAGTCGGGGCCATGGGCGGGTGCGTCCGCAGCTTCGTACCCGGTGCATTGCGGAGCCCCATCGAGGTCCAGGGTTTCCAGCCGCACCCCGTTGAGGCGAGTGACCTGCAGCTCGTCGAACATGCGCCCGACCATGCGGCGCTGATCATTGGTGGCCTCGGGGTACTTATGGGTGTCTTCGAGCAGCGGCCGGTATTGGGCCATGACATGCATGCGGCACACGCACGCCGTGCCATCAAGCGTGAAGATGGGCCACAGCTTGGGATTGATGGCGGGCTCGCAGCGCTCGGCGATTTGAGTGATGACGTTCATGCCGCCACCTCGTCCGGCTCGATGACGCGGTGGGCCTGGGCGTCGTCGGGCCAGTGGATGAGCAGCGTCCAGCCGCTGGGGTGCTTCCAGAGGGCGGGGGTGTAGCACTGCATCATCAGGCCGCGCAGCAGGCCGGCGACGTGGCGGTAATCGACGTGCGCGCTGGTGCTGCCGGCGAGGATCTGCAGGGGCTGGTCGCCGTCGTCACCGCTGTCGACCTGGGCGATGTCGAGCCCGCCGGTGCCGACGATGGGGCGCAGCATGTCTTCGATGTCGCGCAGCTCAGGGGCGCGGCTGGTGAGCGTGCGCTCGGCGTGGCGGCGGGCGCTGTCGTCTGCGCGGTTGGCTACCAGGAAGCGCTCAAGGGTCTGGAGCGCGTGGTGCATGAGGTCGGGCATGGGTGCCTCCGGTGGTCGGTTTAGGACGCTGCGGAGGCAAGAATCCACAAAACGTGTATTCGTGTCAATAAAAAAATACACAAAACGCGGATCGGTATGCCGCAAAAAAACCGCCCGAAGGCGGCGCTGCTGGGTTTGCGGCCCTAACGGGTCCGCACAATGAGGAGGTTTCTGACGCGTGCAATCTCGTCAATGTTGCGCACGACGGCGCCAAAGTCGGCCGGGTTGCGACTCACAAAGTTGGCGTCGGCGTCTGTCAGTGCTTCGAGGGTTTCCATCGCCTGGCTGTAATCGTTGCCGCTGGCGATCTTGTTAGCGAACCTCTCGCAGCGGTCGAGTCTGCGGCCGACATTCAGGTCGAACTCACAATCGCGGGCATCGATAGTAATGCTGGCCATGACTGCTACAGCCATACCGAGCCGTTGACGAGGGGTATCTCCGAACTCGATGGCCGTGTTGGTGGGTGCTGCTGCTTTTTGGGATGCCTGCTGAGCGTGAATTGACAGCGGCGAGGCGAGAATTGCGAGCGCGACCATCATGGTCGCCAGCGGCAAGCTCGCCTGGATTGTGCGGTTCGATTTTCGGCGCGCGTTTGGCATGTGCCGTGACCCCTTGAGAAATGTGGTTTTGCCCTTGGGAGCCTAGCATGGCGCTGGCATTTTACGCGCTCTTTTCCTGCTCCGAATCGCTCATTCCGTAGTTCGATTCCTGCTCCGCAACGCGGAGGATCAGCGTTTTCCCGCGCTCGTCGCTGTTTCTGTACAGCTGCGTGAGCGCCTCGAGCTTCTTATCCTCCAGCGGAGCCTCTTCCAGTGTCATCAGGTAGGCGGCGCTGCACCCGAGTAAGGGTGCCAGCATCATGGCTTTGTCGAGCGGCAGCATGCGATGACCCTTCACCCAAGAATTAAGGGTGCTCGTTGTGAGCCACGGCACATTCTCTGCCAGGTCCCGCTGAGTAGTCTTGGCGGCCTTGATGGCAGCAAGAAGTCGCTGCCCGACCCGCCGCTTGAGTTCAGTCTCGTCCATACGCGCATTGTGGAATTTGGTAAAAAGCGGCGCTTATGCGTGTTGTGGATTTTTTCGTTGAAGAAATCCGCAAAACGTGGATAATCCGAGCGCATGGACCTACCTGACTACATCGATAAGCACGGGATACACGCCTGCGCAGAAATGTGGGGTGTGCCGGAGCGGCGCGTGAAGAGCTATCGGTATCGCGAGAGGCAGCCTCGTCCGAAGCTTGCGAAAGTGATGGTTGATACGTCGGGCGGCGAACTTTCGCTGTCTGACATTTACGAGCTTGAGGCGACGCCGTGCGCTGCCTGACCGAATCCACCCGCTCTCCCTCCGTGGGCGGGTTGATGGGCGCTCGCCGAGGCGGGCGGGTTGTGCCATTGCACATGGCCGGAAATGTGCTGTTCATGTTGAACTCCCTTTGAGTCTTTGCGCCCGGCGGGTAACTGCCGGGCGCTTCTTTTTGCTCAGAACGGAGTCTCTTTTTTTGGCCGCAAGAGGGCACCCCTAAGTGCCCCTAGAAATTAGGGGAAGTTCGATGCAGGCGAAATTGTTCTACGACGACGAGTTCGAGGCGCTGGCGCTGATGATCAGCAACAGCGAGCGGAGCATCAAGGAAGTGGCGATGTATCTGTTCCCGCACTTGAAGCCCGAGAGCGCGTATGCGCGACTCAAGGCGTGCCTGAACCCGGACAAGGACGAGCGGCTGACCTTTGGCCAGATTGTGGCGGCCATGAACTTCTGCAACCGCTACGACCCGCTGTACTTCGCCTGCGACGACACGATGCACGCCCGACCGGACCGCAAGGCGCCCGAGGATGAACAGGTGCGCCTGGTGGGCGCGATCAATGACGCGACCATGACGCTGGCCAAGGCCATGAAGCAGCTCGAACACCTGCAGGGCCGTGTCGACGGTGGGGCAAAGGGCTGATGGCTGACCGAATCAACTTTGACCTGATTGCTGCCCGCGCGCTGCAGCAGGCGGAGAGCCTGCTTGCTGAGTGGCTGCCGGATGGCAAGCGGGTGGGCCCCGAGTGGGTGGCTCTGAACCCGATGCGGGCGGACTCGAAGGCCGGCAGCTTTTCGGTGAACGTGAATACCGGGCTGTGGGGCGACTTTGCGACCCCGGACAAGGGCAAGGATCTGGTGGCGCTGTTTGCGTACCTGTTCCACGGCGGTGACAACGGCCTGGCCGCGCGGGAGCTGGCTGAAGAGCTGGGGGTGCCGGAGGCGATTGAAGCGGGTGGAAGGCAGGCGCGGGGCAAGGCTGCGGCGAAGAAGCCGGCAGCGAAAGCCTCGGCGCCTGCTGCCGAACCTGAAAAGGCCGACACCAAGCCCGCACCGGAGAAGGCCAAGCCGGCGGTGTGGGTGCCGATTGTACCGGTGCCGGAGGATGCGCCCGAGCGCCCGAAGGCGCATGAGTTTCGCGGGGTTCCGGAGAGCATCTGGACGTACCGCGATGGCGCTGGCTTGCTGCTGGGCTATGTGTGCCGGTTCCGGCGCAGCGACGGTGGCAAAGAGGTGTTGCCGCTGACCTTTTGCGAGGCACCGGAAACCGGCAAGCGCGCCTGGCGCTGGCAGCAGTGGGCCGACCCGAGGCCCATGTACATGCTGGACCGGCTGGCTGCGAAGCCTGACGCGACGGTGGTGCTGGTGGAGGGTGAGAAGTGCGCCGACGCGCCGGTGGATCTGCTGCCGGATACGGTGTTTGCGAGCTGGCCGGGCGGGAGCAAGGCCGTCGACAAGGTGGATTGGACGCCGCTGGCCGGCCGCCTGGTGGCGCTGTGGCCAGACTGCGACGCCCAGCGCGAGAAGCTGACCAAGGACGAGAAAGACGCCGGCATTACGGCCGATAGCAAGCCGCTGCTGCCCGAGCACAAGCAGCCGGGCGTGGCGGCGATGGAGAAGATTGCACAACACCTGCTGGCCCTGTCGCCGCCGGCGCGGGTGCGCCTGGTGCAGATACCGGAGCCGGGCGAGAAGCCGGGCGGGTGGGACGTGGCGGATGCGGTGGGCGAGGGTGCGGATGCTGATGCGCTGCGCGCCTGGTTGAAGCGGCAACGGCCCAGCGCAGCCGAGGTGGCAGCGGCGGGAGTGCCACCCGCCGACGACCACGCTGGCGCGGGCGATGTGCCCGAAGCGGCGGATGACAAACTGCCAACGTGGAAGCGCAGCCTGATCTGGAAGGTGTTCCCGGTAACGCTGGAGGACTGCCGGGAGAACGTGTTCCTGTTCCTGACCCGCTGCCCGGACTGGCGCGGGGTGCTGGGCTACGACGAATTCACCTGCGCAGTGGTGAAGCTGAAGGACGCGCCCACCGGCGGCAAGACCGGCGAGTGGAGCAGCGAGGACGACCTGGAGCTTGGCCTGTGGCTGGCTCAGAAGCACCGCTTTCTGGTGAAGGGCGAGGGCACGCTTACGGCCGGCGTGCAGATGGCGGCGATGCGCCACCGCTTTCACCCGATACGCGATTACCTGCGCAGCCTGCCGCCCTGGGATGGAGACGACCGGCTTGCCCGCTGGCTGCATGAGTGCATGGGGGCGGTGGCGCAGAGCGAAGAGTACCTGCCGCTGGTGGGCCGCTTGTTCATCCTGGGGATGATTCACCGGGTGATGCAGCCCGGCTGCAAGTGGGACTACATGCCGGTGTTTGAGGGCGCGCAGGGGCGGGGCAAATCGACCGCGCTGCGGGTGCTGGCCGAGCCGTGGTTTTCGGACACGCAGCTGCACCTGGGGGACAAGGACGCCTACATGCAGCTCGATGGCTCGTGGCTGTATGAGATTGGCGAAATGGACAGCTTCAACCGCGCTGAGGCTACGGCGGTGAAGGCGTTTGTCACCAGCCCGACAGACAAGTACCGCCCGCCATATGGCCGGCGCATGGTGGTGCGCCCCCGGCAGACGGCCTTTGCGGGCACGACGAACCAGGGGCAGTACTTCAAAGACCCGACGGGCGCTCGGCGCTTTTGGCCGGTGCGCTGCCGGGGGCTGATTGATACGGAAAAGCTCAAGGCGTGGCGTGACCAGCTGTACGCCCAGGCGCTGGCCCTGTACCGCGAAGGGCATGTGCCGCGACCGGGGCGCGAGGAAGAGTTTCGCGTGATCCGGCCGGAACAAGAGGCGCGCCAGGTGCAAGACCCGTGGCTGGTGCGGCTGCGTGAGTGGCTGTACGACGCCGAGCGCGTGCTGAAGAAAGAGGACGCATTCACGTCGCTTGACCTGCTGACCCGCGCCATTGGCATGGACTGCAACCGCATCAGCGGCACGCGAGGCGAGAGCACGCGCATTGGCATGCTGATGCAGCAGCTGGGCTGGCCTCACCGCCGCGACCCGTCCGGTGCGCGCGAATGGAAGTACCACCGCCCCGAGGAGCCCGCTGGCACTGCGCCTGCTGCGCCGGTGCCGGCGAAGCCTGAGGCCGACGAGCCGGCACCGGGCGGCCCTGTGCCGCCGGGGTTCTGATGATGAACGCCCGCCGCTACACCTCAACCGACTTTCACCCAGGGATCGGTGCGCGCCGTAAGGCTGTGCGTCCGGAAAAGGGCGGGTTGGTGGGGTGTGCGGCGGGTGCCGTCCAACCTGTTTGCGCAAGGTTGGACGGCGAGGTTGGACGGCGAAAACCCGCGTGGTTGCTGGGCCCGTCTAACCGTCCAACCTTGTCTAACCTCGCCGCCCGCAGGCGCACGCACACGCGCGCGCACGCGTGCACACGTGTGCACGAGTGGCAAGAGCGCAGCAGGCTTGTTTCATTGTTCTGTTTTCCCTTGGACGAGGTTAGACGGTTAGACGGATGCAGTAGGGGTAAGGGTTTCAGCCGTCTAACCTCGCCGTCCAACCTGTGTTTTGAGGGGTTGGACGGATGAGCGAGGAGATTCAGCAGCTGCTCAACGATCTGCGCGAGGCCTTCCGGGCGCTATCGCCGCTGCTTGCGGCGGATGACTGGAGTCGCGATGACATCGAAGAGCTGAACGCGCTGGTGCGTGAGCACCGCGACGCCGCCAACGTGGCTGGCCTGCGCGCGTGCCTGGGCTGGATGCAAATGAAGCTGGCCGAGCTGAGAGCCCGGCCGGATGTGGTGTATGCGGCGGAGCAAGCGCGGCACGTGGCCGTGCAGCCGGTGCGCCCGTTCCGCGGCAAGAAAGGGCGCAACACCGTGAACATGTGGGATCTGTGAGGAGGTGGGTATGAAGGCAGCGTGCGAGGCAGGGCGGGTGAGGGTGCGGGTGGTTGGGGCGGCGGTTCAGGTTCCGACACCAATGGCGCCGCTGGATCGGCTCAAGGGATTGTTGCAGGGCTGGGCCGAATGGAGCCGAAGCTATCAGCTCAAGCTGGGCTTCCCTCGCGCAGCGCAACGAATTGCGGGCGCCGGGGCCAATGACATTCAGTCGCTGTACGATCAGGTCGACGGGAATACGCACCGGAACATTGATGCTGCGATCGATGACCTGACCCCGGCTCAGCGGGCTGCGGTGTATCGGTGCTATGGACTCGCGGCGGTGTTCCGCTTCCCGCGTGACAACTATGCAGAGCAGCTCGACCAGGCGCACGATCAGCTACTGCAAGCACTTCCGCGGCGTGGCGTGCAGGTGAGGTTCTGACCATGGGCATTCAGGCGCAGGTCATTGCCACTTGGCCGGACGGCAGATCCCTGCTCATTGAGTTCGACCACTGGCCGACCCGTGAAGAGCTGCCATCGGATGCGGTGAGGTTCGATATCGCCGTGCCGGATTCAACGTGCGCCGAGGAAACTGCACGCGAGGGTGTTGACATGGAAAATTCGCGCGAGTAGTGTTCGGCCTGCGGGGAGAGGTGCGCCCCGAGAATTCAGAAGCCCGGCCAGGTGAAAACCTGCCGGGCTTCGTCATTTCCGGAACCCAATGCCATCGTCCGCCCCCAAGCCCTGCCGCCGTCCAGGCTGCGGCGTGCTGGTGCGCGGTGGTGGAAACTGGTGCGAGAAACACAAGCCGGCAGTGCGGCCGGGGTCATTCGCTGACCCATCACGCGGCACCCGGCATGAACGCGGTTACGACTCGGAATGGGAGAAGCTGCGAAAGCAGATCCTGTCTCGAGACAAGGGGCTGTGCCAGGTGTGCCTGGCTGACGGCCGTTACCGCCCGGCCCGCATCGTGGATCACATCACCAACAAAGCGGTAGGCGGGTCGGATGATCCGTCGAACCTTCGTGCCATCTGCAAAACCTGCCACGACGCAAAGACCGCCCGAGAAGCCCAGGCGGGGAGGGGTGGTGCAAAAGTCAGCACCCTTTCGCGCTAGGACCGGCCGCCAAGTCGTATTTTCATGGGGCGGGTTTGGGGGTGGGGGGAGGGGTCAGAAGGCGAGGGGCTGAGAGGCTTTGATTGAGGCCGGTGGACTGCGGTCGACCGATTGATGGAGTTAGACGCATATGAGCGGCGAGAACGAAAGCAGCGCGCCGCCCGAGGGTGGTGACACTGAAGCGGGTTGGTTGGTGGATGGCGTCAAGATTCCGTCGCCGCCACCTGGCGCCCAGCTGAGCACGACGGGTCGGCGGCTGTACCGCTGGATCTGCGAAGCCCTGCTGCGCAACGGCCGGAAGATTGACGCGGCGGGCATCCAGATCACGATGCTGGTGCACACCATGGTGTCCTGGACCGAAGACATGAAGCTGGTTGTCAGCGAAGGCCGTTACGGCAAGAGCGAGAACGGCAACCGGTTCGAGCTGCCGCACAGCTACAACGAGCGTGCCGCGCGCGAGTCGATCAAGAGGGAGTTGCCCGAAGCATGTCTGACGGTAATGGCCGAGATCGAGGCGCGCCTCAAGGAAAGCAAGACCCAGCAGGGCGGAGACCAGGACGACCTGTTCGCCGATCTTCTGGAGCACGGCCAAAACGGCCCACGAAACGCCGGCTTGCACTGATACCGCCAGAGGCGGACTGGCAGCAATGGGATGTTGAGTACGGCGTGCCAGTGCTGCGCGGGCAGATCCTCGTTGGCGAGCTGGTGCTGCTGGCCGTCGAGCGGCACTACCGCGACCTGCAGACGTGTGCAGCACGGGCCCTGCGCTTTGATGTAGCTGCCGCGTGGCACGTGATCGAGTTCATCGAGCGGTGGCACGTACACATCAAGGGTGACAAGGCCGGCCAGCCGATCATGCTTGAGCCGTTCCAGAAGTTCTGGACGGCGGTGAAGTACGGGTGGATGCGCAACCACGGCGAGCCCGAGGCGCCGCGCTGGCTGCGCCGGTTCAGCCGTGCATATGAGCGCATCGCCCGCAAGAACGGCAAGAGCACCTGGATTGGTCCGCAGGGCAACTACCTGTGGATGATGGATGGAGAGCAGGGCGCCGAAGTGTATGCGGTGGCCACCACGCGCGCCCAGGCCATGACGGTGTTCAGCCCAGCCTTCGAGAACGTGAAGCGGTGGCGCCGCCGCTCGCCAAAGCTGGCGCGTAGCATCAGCGTGTTCGAGGGCATGAACCAGGAGCGCATGACGCTCGGCACCAGCGTGTTCCGCCCGCTGGCGCAGAACGCCGATGCGCAGGACGGCTACAGCCCCAGCGCCGTGCTGTACGACGAGCTGCACGCCCAGCGATCACGCGAGCAGTGGGACGTGCTGGAATCAGGTCTTGGCGCCCGCGCCCAGCCGCTCATGTCGGCCATCACCACGGCCGGCTATGTGCAGGACGGCATCTGTGTGGAGATGGAAGACTACCTGGTGCGCCTGCTGCGCGGCGATATCCAGGACGATTCATTCTTCGGCTATGCCTACACGCTCGACGCCGGGGACGATCCGTTCGATGAACGCATCTGGCTTAAGGCCAACCCGGGTCTTGGCACCATCAAGACATTGCAGTACATGCGCGACATGGCGCGCAAGGCGCGGGTGCTACCCAGCGCGCGGGTGAACTTTGAAGTCAAGGACTTGAACCTCTGGCGCAACGATGCCGAGGGCTGGCTTGATCTGAACGTGTGGGACGCCGGAAAGCGCAAGTTTGCCCTCGACATGCTGCTCGGCCGTAAGTGCTACGGCGGGCTCGACCTGGCCAGCGTGCGCGATCTCACCTCATTCGCGCTGGCCTTCCCGCCCGATGCTGAGGATGGCGAGTGGCACGTGCTGAGCTGGACGTGGTGCCCCGAGGCCAAGCTTGATGCCGAAGCGGACGACGCCGCGCCGTACCGTAAGTGCGCGGCTGCCGGCTGGCTTACCACCACGCCGGGCGATGTCACCGATTACCGCCCGGTGAAGCAGGCCATTGTCGAGGCGTCGAAGCTGTACCAGATCGAGTCGGTCGGCTTCGACGTGTGGAACGCCACGCAGCTGTCGACCGAGCTGCAAGACGAAGGGCTGCTGATGGTCGAGATCCCGCAGAACACCGGCGGGATGTACCCCGGCAGCAAGAAACTGGAAGAGCTCGTGTATGGCAAGCGCCTGCGCCACGGCGGCAACCTGATGCTGCGGCACTGCGCTGGCAACGTCTCGCTGCTGTTCGACACCAATGGAAACTTCAGGCCGGACAAAAAGCGCTCGCGTCGCGGGCGCATTGATCCGGTGGTTGCGCTGGTCATGGCGCTGTCGCGGGCTTCCAAGCCTGACGATGGCGATTCGATTGAAGACTTCTTGAGAGCCCCGATCCTGTGATGACTGCCCGCCGCAAACCTACTGCTGCCGTCAGCAAGCCCGGCCGCATCCGGTCTGCGTGGATGGCACTCACGGGCCAGCTGACCCTGACCGACCCCGAAGGCTGGGGCGGCTTCGGTGGCGGCTCCAACTCGGGGCAGGTCGTCAATGACGAATCCATGCTCAAGCTTTCGGCAGTGTGGGCGTGCGCTGGCCTGGTGTCGGAGACCATCGGCACGCTGCCGCTCTCACTGTATGAGCGCCTTGGCTCCGAAGGCCGGCGCGTGGCCAGCAACCACCCGCTGCACAGCATCCTTCACACCCAGCCGAATGCCGACACTACTTCCAGCGCCCACTGGCAGGCCACCGTAGCGGCCATGCTGTTGCGCGGCAACGCCCGTGCCGAAATGCTCATGATCGGGCAGCGCGTGGTCGGCCTGCAGTTTCTCGACCCGCGCCGCCTCAGCAGCTGCACGTGGGCGCGTGGCGGTGAAAAGGTATATCGATACGTCGAGCTTGACGGCCGGGAGCGTGAGATCCCGCAGGCGCGGATCTTCAATATCCCCGGCTTCACGCTGGATGGCATCACCGGCCTCAGCGTTATCCGCTACGCAGCGAACACGCTCGGCGCCGCGCAAGCCGCCGACCAGGTGGCCGGCAAGACCTTCGAGAACGGTCTGATGCCGACCACCTACTTCAAGATGGATAGGGTGCTGACGGAGCGGCAGCGCGAGGAGTTTCGCGAGAACCTTAAAGAAGTCCGTGGCGCGGTCAATGCCGGCAAACAGCCCTTGCTCGAAGGCGGCATGGATGTCGGCGAGTGCGGCATCAACCCCGCCGACGCCCAGCTGCTCGAGACGCGCCAGTGGAGCGTGGAAGAGATCTGCCGCTGGTTCCGCGTGCCGCCCTGGATGGTTGGCCACCAGGGCAGTGGCACCAAGTGGGGCACCGGCATGGAACAGGAAATGATTGCCTTCCTGACCTTCACTCTCATGCCCTGGCTCAAGCGCATCGAGCAGACCATCAACATGCGGCTGCTCAGCCCGGGCGACCGGCTGCGCTACTACGCCGAATTCAGCATCGAAGGCTTCCTGCGTGCCGACAGTGCAGCGCGCGCGGCCTTCTACGCGGCCATGGTCAACAACGGGATCATGGATCGCGACGAATGCCGCGTGAAAGAAAACCTGCCCGCGCGTGGCGGCAATGCCGCCGTGCTCACCGTGCAGTCTGCAATGACCACCCTCGACAGTATCGGCCAAGCGCAAGACAGCGAACGCGCCCGCGCCGCCCTGCGTGCCTGGCTCGACGCCGGCGACAGCAAGCCCTCGGAGTAACCGCCATGACCATTCGTACCCTTCCGGCTGCTCCGGCAGTCCGGCCGAACTCGCGCATCCAGTGGGATATCGCGCCCAAAGCGCTTGAGTCCTGGAACCCGGCCCTGCGTGCTGCTGCAGCGGAAGAGCAAGAGCGCAGCATCAGCATCCTGCAGCCCATCGGCGAAGACTACTGGACGGGCGAGGGTGTCACATCCCGCCGTGTTGCCGCTGCGCTGCGCAACCTCGGCAGCGGCCCGGTCACCGCCTTCATCAACAGCCCAGGCGGCGACATGTTCGAGGGGCTGGCCATCTATAACCTGCTGCGCGAGCACGACGGCGAAGTCACCATCAAGGTGCTTGGCCTCGCCGCCTCGGCCGCTTCGGTGGTGGCCATGGCTGGCGATACGCGGCAGATCGGCCGCGGCGCATTCCTGATGATTCACGACTGCTGGACGCTGGCCGTCGGCAACCGCCACGACATGCGCAAGATCGCCGACACCATGGAGCCGTTCGACGAAGCCATGGCCGACATCTACTCGGCGAGCTCCGGTGTCGATGCCGAAGAGGTCGGCCGGCTCATGGACGCCGAAACCTGGCTCGGCGGCAGCAAGGCCATCGAGCTGGGCTTCGCCGACGAGCTGCTCGGTGGCGAACAGGTAGAGCAGGGCGATACCCAGTCCCGCGCCGCCGCAGTGCGCCGCGTCGAAGCCGCCCTGCGTGCAGCCGGCATGCCGCGCTCCGAGGCGGCAAAACTCATCCACGAAATCAAGTCCAGCCTGCGCGATGCGGCTGGCAGCGGCGGGCGTGATGCCCCCGAACGCGGGCAGCGCGATGCGCCCGTTTTTGACCTGGCACCCCTGCCGCAACTCTCCTTTCCTTTGTGAGGAAACCGTCATGCGTAATATGAAACTCACCCCTGTGTTCTTGATGGCCACGATCGCAATCGCCGCCATCATCCCCGTCGCCTTTGGCGTCAATCACGTTTCGATGCTGGCTGCGGCCGGTGTCATTGTCGCCGCGGCCGCGCTCGTCCAGCCGGGCGTAGCCCTGTACAGCGGCGCCTTCCGTCGCCAGTTCGGCAAGGTCGGCTCCGAGGATGAGGTGGTCGCGCAGTACGAAAAGGTACAGGCCAGCCTGACCAAGATCGACGCTCAGCTGAAGGAGCATGCCGAGCGTGCCGAGAGGGATATCAAGACCCACTCGAAGCTTTCCGAAGAGACCCGCGCCAAGGTCGACGAGCTGCTCACCCAGCAAGGCGTCCTTCAGGCCGATCTGCGCAGCGCCGAGCAAGTTATCGCGAAGCTGCAGAACGGTGGTGGCGGCGATGTGCGTCAGCGCTCCATGGGCGAGCTGGTGGCCGAGTCGGATCAGTACGCATCAATTCAGGGCAACGGCAACTTCAAGGGCACCATCAACATCGATGTGTCGGCCGCTGTCACCAGCGACCCCGCCTCGGCCGGCTCCCTCGTGGTTCCTCAGCGGGTGCCCGGCATCATCACCCCGGGTGAGCGCCAGCTCTTCATCCGCAACCTGATCGCGCCGGGCCGCACCACGTCCAACTCGGTTGAGTTTGTGCGCGAAAGCGGCTTCACCAACGGCGCCGATGTGGTCTCCGAGAACCCGGCCGAAGGTAAGCCCGAATCGGACATCACGTTTGAGGAAGACGCTGCCAAGGTTGCCACGATTGCCCATCACATCACCGTGTCGAAGCAGATCCTTGCGGACGCGGCCATGCTGATGTCGCACATCAACACCCGCCTGCGCTACGGCCTGAAGCTCAAGGAAGAGCTGCAGCTGCTGAAGGGCTCGGGCGTTGGCCTGAACATCGACGGCATTTACACCCAGGCTTCGGCCTACAGCAACCCGGGTGTGACCGTCGAGTTCGAGACGGCGATGGATCGCCTGCGCCTGGCGATGCTGCAAGCCGCCCTGGCGGAATACATGGCTGACGGCGTGGTGCTGAACCCGATCGACTGGGCGGGCATCGAGCTCACCAAGGATGCGAACAAGAGCTACATCTTTGCCAACCCGCAAGGCATGGCGGGTCCGATGATGTGGGGGCGCCCGGTGATCGAGACGCAATCCATGGACGCGGGCGACTTCCTGGTCGGTGCGTTCTTCATGGGCGCGCAGCTGTGGGATCGCGAGGATGTTTCGGTGTCGATCTCGACGGAGCACGACAAGAACTTCACCAAGAACATGGTGACGGTACTTGTCGAAGAGCGCCTTGCGCTCACGGTCTATCGCCCCGAGGCGTTCGTCAAGGGTGACTTCGACGGCCTGCCGGCCAGCGCGTAACCGCCCTCAAGCCGCGCAACGGGGTTCAGGCCCCGTTGCGCCAGGAGAGTCACATGGTAAAGCTTGAAGCACTCTACAGCCTGCAGCACGACGGCAAGACGCTGCGGCGTGGCGAGCGGTTTTCAGCCACCGATCGCGCCGCTGAGCAACTGATCAGCCGCAACCTCGCCAAGCCGGCGGGGGCAGCAAACCCCCGCAAGGCCGCTGGCGCACCGTCGTCTGCATTGCCAGCGGCCCCAGCGTCACAGAAGCAGACCTCGAAGCCGTTCGCGCCTGGCGCTTCGCCCGCGCAGACGTCTGCAAAGCTGACGGCGCCGACCGAAGCGAAGAAGCCGAAAGCGACGGCGAAGAAGTCAAAGAGCGCAGCGTAGTCGTCACCAACAGCACGGTCTTCTCGGTCCCCTGGGCCGACGTGCTGGTGGCCATGGATCGCGCCTGGTGGAATCACTACATCAGGCGCGTGAAAGAGATATTCCCCGGGCAGTGTGTTGCGCCGATCCGCGGCATCCATGGCGTCATGCGTATCCCGCCCGCGCCTTACCGCAACAGCGGCGCGCTGGCCATCGAGCATGCGTTATCCAGGGGTGCGCAGCGTGTAGTGCTGCTTGGCTACGACTGCGGCTATGCCGGAGACGGTCGCAGGCATCACCACCCGGATCACCCCAAAGGGCTCGGCAACGCCGGCGCCGCTGGCGAGTGGCCCGCCCATTTCGCCGCGCTGGCACATGCGCGGCGAGACGCTGAAATCATCAACGCCAGCCGGGAAACCGCGCTGGCCTGTTTCAAACGCATGACGCTGGAGGAAGCGCTGCAATGTTGATCACGCTGCAGGCCGTCAAAGAGCAACTGCTCGTCACGCATGACGACGACGATGCGCGCATCGAGCGCCTCATCAAGTCGGCTACGCGTGAGTGCCTGAACTTCCTCGACCGTCCGTGCCTGCCCGGCGCAGATGAAGAGTGCAGTTCGAGCGAGCCGAGCAGCGAACCTGATGTGCCGGATGATCTGTTTGGCGGCATCGTCATCATGGTGCAGGCCGACTACGAAGGCGACGCCACCCAGCGCGCCGCGATCCGCCGCACCGCTGAAGCCCTGTGGATGCCGTACCGCAAAGGGCTGGGCGTATGAAGCAGCTCAACCGCCGCCTTCGCCACCGGGTGGATATCGAAGAGAGCATCACGGATCTCGACAGCGACGGCGCCCGCGTAACCGACTGGGTGAGCATTCTCGACTCGGAAGAGCCGCTGATTCCGGCCGAGATCGTACCGCTCTCGGGGCGTGAGTTTCTCGCCGCACAGGCAGTGCAAAACGGCGTCACCACGCGCATCACACTGCGCCACCGCGCTGGCCTGAATGCCAAGACCATGCGGGTCAAGCACAAGGGCGAGGTCTATAACATCCGCGCGATCCTGCCGGACCCGACGCTGCTGCGGCACCTCACCCTGATGTGCGAGATGGGGGTGAATCGTGGCTGAGCGCATCACCGTTTTTACCTGCGTTTTTGGCTACACCGACCCGCTTCATGAGCCGGCTTGCGGCGCGACGGATGCGCGGTTTGTGTGCTTCACCGACCAGCCGCTGAAATCGACGCGTTGGGACATTGTGCAGATGGCGCGGAAGAAGGCGCCCACCCGGGCGTCGCGCCTCATGAAGGCGCTCAGCCACAGCTCGGTCAGCGGCGAGTGGTCTCTGTGGATGGATGCCAGCTTCACCCTGCTTACACGCCCAGAGGATTTGCTGGGCGCGGGGGATTTCGTCACCTTCCGCCACCGTGATCGCCAGCGCATCAGCGACGAATGCCGCGAAATTATCCGCCTGCGCAAGGCCTTGCCTGCTGCTGTTTCAGCGCAGCTCGCGGCCTACCAGGCGGATGGCTTCGATACGGCCGCCAATCCGCAGCGCGAGCTGTCTTGCAATGGTGTGATCCTGCGTCGCCACACCCCTGACGTGGTGGCGCTTAACGAGATGTGGGCGCAAGAGATCGCCACTCGTACCCTGCGTGACCAGATGAGTCTGGACTACTGCGCCGCCAAGCTCAGCGTGCCGCTGCAGCGGTGGCCGGGTACGCACGACCGCAACCCGCACTTCAGGCATGTGCACTACAAGAGACCGGTCAATGACTACTGAAATGCGCATCAGCGTGATTACTCCCACGGCCGACCAGCCCACCGGCATGGCGCTGGCTGAGATGTACATGCAGCGCCAGACGCTGCAACCGCACCAGTGGATTGTGGCGGACGACGGCAATGAGCCTGCCGTGCTCACCATGGGCCAGCAGCACATCGTGCGGTCGCGTGAGTTTGAGGGCGGCCGCAGCCTGGCCGGCAACGTGCTGGCTGCGCTGGAGCATGTCACCGGTGATGTGGTGGTGGTGTGGGAGCACGACGACTGGTACAGCCCGGACCATTTGCACACGTGTGCATCGCGCATCGCCCAAGGCAAGGGAGCCACCGGCAGCCAGTGGCAGCGCTACTACAACGTGCAGCACCGCTGCTGGATCGTGATGCGCAACGTCGGCAGCGCGCTCTGCAACACCGCATTTGATGTGCGCCACCTGCCGCGCATGCAGGCCGCCTGCCACCAAGCCATTGCGGCCGACCGCTACTGCGTCGACCGCTTCTTCTGGGATTCGCTGCCGGCCAGCGAAAAGGACATTCACCAGGTGGATACCGTGGTGGGCATCAAGGGCCTGCCCGGCCGCAAGGGGCTGGGGCTTGGCCACCGCCCGGACCGCTCCCGGCCGTGGAAGCCTGACTTCCGCCTTGCCAAGCTGCGTGGCTGGGTGGGTGCGGACGCCGAACACTATGAGGGCCTGCGCTATGAATGACGAGCTGCTTAACCGTCTGGCTGATATCGAGGCCTCCCAGCGCCGCATCGAAGGCATGCTCGGTCAGCTGCTCGAAGTGCTCGCGCAGGAAGATTCCGGCGAGGATGAAGAGGATGTGCTGCGCACCCTCGATGGTCATCAGTTCGGGAATCAGCGTGATGCAATGGAGCCGCTATGAGCCTCGAAATGACCATGACCATTCAGGGCGCTGATCGCATCGCGAAGATGCTGGCCTCGCTGCCGGCTGAAGTGGTGAGCAAGCGCGGCGGCCCGGTGAAGACTGCCCTGCGCCGTGGCGCTCGCGTGATCCAGAAGCAGGTAATCGCAAACCTGAAAGGCACGCTTACCGACCCCGCTCTGACTACCGATCTGCTGGCCAAGAACATCATCGTCAGCCGCGGCAAAGAGCCCACCGGCACGCGTGGCGAGCGCTTTCTGGTACGGGTGCGCCGCAAGACCTACACCGGCCGGCAGGGTGAGCCAGTGACCACGCTCAAGACGGCACAGCTCAAGGAATACGGCAGCGAGCGCCAGACGGCCGAGCCATTCATTCGCCCGGCGGCGCAGCAGAAGGCGGCTGAAGCGATTACCGTCACCACCAGGTCACTGCTCGCGGATCTCGACAAGATCGCCACGCGCCTGGCGCGGCAGGGCGGGGCCTGATGATTCCGCCGACCTACCGCACGCTGATGGCCTCGCCGCCTGTGGTGGCGCTGATCGGAAACCGCTGTTACCGCCACGGCGAAGCCGCGCCAGATGTTGTGGCGCCGTATGTCACGCACTTCATCGTCACCGGCGCGCCTGAGAACAACCTCAGCGACCCGCCGCCAGTTGATCGTGTGGCGGTGCAGGTCGATTGCTGGTCGGACGACGACGCGCAAGTCGAGGCGCTGGCCATCGCTGTGCGCAATGCCATCGAGCCTAAAGCGCACATGACCGGAATCGTCATCAACACCCGCGATTTTGAAACGCGCCGATACCGCATCGGCATGCAGTTTGACTGGTGGCTGAACCGATAGCCGCCGCCCGAGTTTCACCCCACAAGCCCCTCCCTGCGAGGGGCTTTTTCATTTCAGGAGTAGCACCATGAGCGAACACGAAAGCGTAAAAACGCAGGGCACGCACCTGTTCCTGATCGCGGCGGCTTCGGTCAGCAGCGAGCCGGCGATCATGAAGTTCGAGTGCCCGACGGGCATCACTGGTCTCGGCGGCCCGCGCGACCAGATCGACGACACGTGCCTCGAGGAAACCCAAGACCGCACCTTCAAGGCGGGGCTTGGCAACCCTGGTCAAGTGTCGGTGCCGTTCGTGTACAAGCCCACGGCCATCAGCCATCAGGTGCTTTTCGACCTCAAGGCCACGGCTGAGCGCCTGCCGTGGCTTGCTGGCCTGTCGGACGGCGTTGCGCCGCCCACGCTGAGCGCTGGTGCATTCGTCGTACCTGCTGATCGCAGCGGCTTCGAGTTCACCGCGTATATCGCCGACGTCAACATCGACATCGCCACCAACGAAGTCGTGCGCGGCACGCTCACGCTGCAGCGCTCGGGCGCCGTGGTGCCGTTCTTCAAGGCGCCGTGATCATGAGCCTCGACGCAGATCTTTTCGTCAGCGAAACCCTGCACCCTCGCGCCGTCAATGTCGGGGGTGGCAAGGAAGTCACGCTGCACTTTCGCGAGTTGCCCTACACCGCCTTTGCTCGCTTTCGTGAAGACACCGTGGGCGCCGACAAGCTCGCGCGAGAGGGCGCCATTGCCCGTCTCATTGCCGAAGGTGTGGCCAACCCCGACGGGAAGCCGGCCATGGGCTTCGAGCAAGCGCTCAAGCTCAAGCCTCGCCCGCTGCAGAACATCTTCCTGGCCTTGTTGGAAGTGAACGGGCAGGGCGAACCCTCGGGAAACGCCTGACGCCGAACAGCGAGGAATGGCTGTGGCACGTGCTTGCACTCGCGCTCGGTGGCCGCAGCGTGGCCGAGTGGAAGCGGCGCATGTCGGCGGCCGAGTTCCGCCGCTGGACGGCGTTCTACCAGCAACACCCCTTTGACGATCTGCACCGCTACCACCGCCCGGCCGCTCTTGCGGCCGGTTGGCAAGGTGGCGGACGAGCCGTGTCCGACGCCCTCGACTGGCTGGCCCCGCCGTACCGGGGCGAGCTGTCGGACGTCGATTTGAGTTTGCTCCAGGCCTTTGGTCTGTGTAACGGGAGAGCCTGATGGCCGCCGGTTCCATCGTCATTGACCTGCTCATGAAAACGGGCAGCTTCGAGACCGACACCAAGCGCGCGGAAGCTCGCCTCAAGGCCATGGAGAAGCAGGCCGCGCAAGTCGGCAAGGTCATCGGCACCGCCATTGCAGTGGGCGCCACGGCGGCCGTGGCCGCGCTGACGATGATCGTCAACAAGCAGCGCGACCTCATTGACTCGCAGGCCAAGCTGGCGCAGTCGATGGGCACCACCTACACCAGCCTTTCCAACCTGGAGCGAGCCGGGCAGCTTGCGGGGGTCGGCTTCGATCAGATCAAGACGGCGGCGCGTCAGCTCGACATCAACATGGGCCGCGCCGCCCAGGGCGTGAAAACGCAGGCAGACGCGTTCGACCGCCTGGGCCTGTCTGCCGAAGACCTTGCCAAGATCCCGCTCGATGAGCGCATCGCGGCAATCAACGCCGCGCTGCGCGACAACGTGCCGGCCTATGAGCGCAGCGCGGTGGCGGCTGAGATCTTCGGCGCCAAGAATGCCGCAGCGATTCAGCGCATGGACCCGGCCACCATCGCCGAAGCCGCGCGTCAGGTGCAGCTCTTCGGCCTCAACCTGTCCGACGTCGACGCCGCCAAGGTCGAGATGGCCAACGATGCCTTCTCAACCATCAGCCTCGCCGTGGATGGCCTGCAGAAGCAGCTGACTGTCGCCCTGGCGCCGGCATTGAAAGCAGTTGGCGACGAGTTCATGAAGGCGGTGGAAGAGGCCGGGGGTTTCGGCACGGTGGTGCCGGAGGCGGTGGATTCGACGATCAATGCGCTGGGCTTTGTGATCAACGCGGTCAACGGTGTGGGGCGCGTATTCAACCTCTCGCTCGAAGCCGGCAAGCTCATGGCTTACGGCATTTCCGGCCTGATGCTGCGACTGACCGAGACCATCGTGAATGGCCCGGTGGCCGGTGTGAATTTGCTCATCGACCAGATGAATCGCATCCCCGGTGTGGAAGTCGGAGCGATGCCGATTTCTGGAGTTGGGCTCGCAATTCAGCGTGAGCTTCGCGATGCCGAGAAGGGCTTCGAGACGGCGAAGGAACGCATTGCCGCGCTGCTGATCGAGCCGCTTGCCGGCGACAAGATGGTCGAGGCCTGGCGTCGCGCCCTCAAGAGTGCCCAGTTGGCTGCGCAGAGTGTTGTCGCCGACAGGGGCGGCGATGAGCCGGAAAAACCCCTGAAGGAGGACCCGAACGCCGCGAAGGATGCGATGCGCACCTTCGAGGCCATCCAGAAACAGATCCGCGCACTCGAAACGCAGGCCGCCACGTTCAACATGACAGAGCGCGAGGCAGGGCTCTACAAGCTCGCCCTCGACGGTGCCACGGATGCGCAGCTGCGCGCTGCTGACGCTGCTATTGGCAACCTTGAAACCCTCAAGGAATTGGCCGACGAGCAAAAGCGCTTCAACGAGCTGATGGCCAACATCCCCAGCGCGCAGCTGGAGAAGCAGCGCGAAGACATGTCGCTGCTGTCGGCCGCGTACATGATGGGCGTGATCAACGTCGAGCAGTACTTCGAGGCGGTTGATACGGCCCTCGGTCGCACCAATGCCATGGTCGAGCAGAGCACAGACTCCCTGACCGTCTTCGCCGACCAGGCCGCCCGCAACATTCAAGACGCCTTCGCCGACTTCCTGTTCGACCCGTTTGCCGAGGGGCTGGACGGCATGCTCATGGGCTTCGGCAAGATCCTGCAAAAGATGATCGCCCAGGCGGTAGCCGCCGACCTGGCCAAGCGCATCGGAGGTTGGGGCAGCAGCAACAGTGGTGCTGGTGGTTTCCTCGGCGCTGTTGCCGGCCTTGCCTCCGCCTTCGGCGGCGCCAAGGCCAACGGCGGCGACGTGCTGCCTGGCCGCAGCTTTCTGGTTGGCGAGCAGGGCCCCGAAATGTTTGTGCCGCGCACGGCTGGGGTGATTGTGCCGAACCCCGCCCTGGCCGGCGGTGCGCGGGACAGCCGCTCCGTCAGCATCACCGTGCAGGTGGCGCCGGGCTCTTCGCAAGAAGTGCGCCGCGCGGCGGCCGCGGGCGCACGTGAGGCTCTGTCCGCAATGGGTTCCATCGAAAGGTTCCGATAATGCCAATGCCCTTTCTGGAAGAACGCCTGCCGGCGTGTGTGCGGCTGGGTGCGAGCTGGGTCGACAGCTACGCCGTGCGGGTAATTGTGGTCGAGTCTGACCGCGAGTATCGATCCCTGCTGCACCCGTATCCGATCCGCCGCTTTCGTGTGAGCTACACGCGTGGCGATGACGACGCCTACGACCTGGTGATGTCGCTGTACCACCGCTGCTTTGGCCTCTATGTGGGCTTCCGCGTGCGGGCGCATGAAGACTGGAGCACCAATGGGCGCAAGGGCGTGCCCACGGCATTCGACCAGGCGTTGCCCATGATCGAGTCCGGGCAGTACCAGCTGCAGAAGCAATACGGCACCGAGCAGCCGGCCAGCGCCGCCGGCTACCCGGTGCGCACCATCTTCAAGCCGGTGCCCGGTACGGTGGTCGCCGGTATCCGCAACCCGGATACGGGCGACCACGCCATCACCGCCTTCACCGTCGACACCACCACGGGGGTGGTGAGCCTCGCGGCGAATAAGAGCCGCGCAATCACCGGTATCTCCAAGGGCGCCGTCACGGTGCTCACGGTGGGCGCCAATACCTTCGTGGCGGGCGACAGCGCCCATGTGTCCGGCGTGAGCGGGATGACTCAGATCAACGGCCAGCGCGCCGAGGTGTTGGGCGCCGACGCGACCACCGTGACGCTCAATATCAACTCCAACGCATTCAGCGACTACACCGAGGGCGGCACTGTGCAGACGTCTCCACAAGCAGGCGAGACGGTGCATGGCGGCTGCGAATTCGACATCCCGTGCCGCTTCGACAACTCGCCGCGCATCGAGCCGCTGGCGCCCAACGTGGTGCAGGTGGACGAGGTGGAACTCGTGGAGCTCATCGCACTGTGAAGCCGCAAGTCGCCCCCTATCAGACGCTGGCGTACTGCCTGCGCATCGTGTGCCGGAACGGGCTTGTCGTGAGGCTCACCAGCTACCCGCGCTCGCTACTCATGAGCAACGGGCAGGTCTATGCGCCCGGCAACGGCTACGACTTCACCGGGCTGATTACCGGCACCAGCTTTGCGCCGGGCGCGATGGATCTGGAGGGTATTGTCGCGGCCGGTGGCGTGGAGCGGGATGCGGTGGATTCCGGCGTGTTCGACGGCGCGCGGCTGCAGGTATTTGCCTGCTCGTGGCTGGCGCCAGTCGAGCATTACGAGCCGATGATGGCCTGCATTCTTGGCAAGACCACGCTGGAAGACCGGCGCTACCGCATCGAGATGATGCAGCTCGTCGACGTGTTCGGCCAGACCACCGGCACCACCACCAGCCCGAGCTGCACCAAGACCTTCGGCGGGCAGGAATACGCCGGCTGCAAGGTGGATCTCGGCCCGCTCACCGTCACCGGCGCGCTCTCGCATGTGACGAGCCAGAACATCTTCCGCGACTCGGCGCGCGCTGAGGTTGCGGACTGGTTCGGCAAGGGCACCATCGAATTCACCAGCGGCCCGAACGTGGGCCTGCGCCCGCTGGAAATCAA
This sequence comes from Pseudazoarcus sp. NS36, assembly GCF_059703705.1. Classification (NCBI taxonomy): domain Bacteria; kingdom Pseudomonadati; phylum Pseudomonadota; class Betaproteobacteria; order Rhodocyclales; family Zoogloeaceae; genus Pseudazoarcus; species Pseudazoarcus sp. NS36. The sequence goes on from NZ_BAAKJA010000006.1 coordinate 235,964, forward strand.
ACGCTATGAGGCCGACGGCACCATTGAGACCTTCGAGCCGGCGTACTACCCGGTGGAGGTTGGCCACGAATACGAGCTGATCCCCGGTTGCCGCAAGCGCCCCTTTGAGGACTGCCGCGACAAGTACGACAACATCATCAACAGCGATGCCGACGTGGGCATGCAGACGAGCAGCCAGTACGGCAAGGTAGGTGGCCGATGACTGATCTGCAGCAGGGCATCGTAGATGCCGCGCGGGCGTGCATGGATACGCCGTTTCGGCATCAGGGGCGGTTGCCGGGGAAAGGGCTGGATTGTGCCGGGCTGTGCATTGTGGCGCTGCGTGAGGCGGGCGTTGAGATGCGCGACGTGAAGGCCTACGGCACCGTGCCGAACGAAGGGCGGCTGTTGCAAGCCATTGACGCGCAGGCCGGCCTGCAGCGCATCGCGCTGGCAGAGGCGGGGCTGGGTGACGTGGTGCTGATCCGCTTCAAGGTCGAGCCCACGCACGTTGGCATCCTCACTGCGCCGGATTACATCATTCACGCCTACCAGCGCATCGGGCGCGTGGTCGAGCACCGCATTGACGACACCCTGGAACTGCAGATCGTGGCCGCCTGGCGTGCGCGGGTGGTGGCATGAGTAGCGCGGGTCAGATTGTTGGCGGTGTAGTAGGTGCCGTTGTTGGCTTCTACACCGGCGGCCCGACTGGCGCCGTGTATGGTGCCCAAGTGGGTATGGGTGTCGGCGGCCTCATCGACCCACCCAAAGGCCCGGTTCTGCAGGGTCCGAAGCTCTCCGACCTCGCGCAGCAGACGGCCGGCTTCGGCGTGTTCCTGCCGCGCTACCACGCCAACATGGCCGGGCACGGCACGGTGTTCTGGATCGAGGGCGGCGAGCTCAAGGCGCGCACCCGCAAGGAATCGAGCGGGGGGAAGGGGGGCGGCGGGCCTGAAGTTGAGACAACGACTTACTACGCCACCTTCGCCCTCGCGCTGGCCGACACCACGAAGACCGGCCCGATTCAAGGCATCCGGCGCATCTGGACGACGACCGGCTTGTTCTACGACGCCGGCTCTGATGACATTGAAACGGTGATCGCCAGCAACCAGGCCGCCAAGGGTTTCCGGGTGTATCTGGGCACCGAAGATCAGATGCCAGACCCGCGCATCGAGGCCGACCTGGGGGCGGGCAACTGCCCGGCGTGGCGCGGGCGTGCGTACATCGTCTTTGATGACCTGGAGCTGACCGAGTACAGCAACAGCGTTGCGGGCGTGCAGGTCAAGGTGGAAGTGATCGGCGAGGGTATCGGCCAGTCTGTGCTGCTCTCGCAGCAGTTGGATACCGAGGTTACGCGCCCGTCAGCCGATGAGGTGCAGATCTTTCGGCTCGGCAATGATGGCGTGGCGTGCTCGGTTGCATACAACGCCGACTTCTTTGCCGGGGTGCCGCAGTCGCACCGCGTGGCCAACTATTCCACGGCCAGTCTGGCCCGCTTTGACACTCTGGTGTCGTCCGACAAGCCGCGCAGCATCGTAGGCCTGACGGACTTCATGCCGGCGTATCCGTGGCACGAGACTGCGCTGTACAACGACGGTCGCCCGTTCGATTCGAGCCCGCCCTATGACTACTGGTACAACGGCACCGCTTACCCGAACACAGGCGTATTCCGGAGCTATATAGACAACTGGTCCGTCTTCGGGGGGTGCTTGTACCTGTACGACAGCGCGGCCGACGAGCTGGTCAAGTGTGATCCGCTGGCTGGCCGTGTGGCGGTTTTGTCTGTGCCCAATGACATGCAGGTTGCGTTCGTGGGCGGGCGGATCATCGGCGTGTCTCGCGTTGATCTGGCGCAGTCGTGGGTGATAAATCCGGATTCTCTGGAGGTTGAATCGACCGCGGCCTGCACCATCAACGCCCAGATCGGCACAACCCTGGCTCGGCTGATCGGCACCGACAAGCCGTATCTGCTCGAAGAGGTCAATCAGCCCGGTCCGACCAAGTATCTGCATGAGCTGAGCGCCGATGGCGCTGCGGTGGTGCGCAGCTTTGTATTGCCTGACCCGACCGTGACGGTTTCTGCGTGCGTGATGGATGGCGTCTGCACCATGGCAGACCTGTACGATCCATCCAGCGGGGGCGGCCTGGCAACAGGTGTGCGCATTCGGCGGTACATCCTTGAGCGCCTGGGGGCGGGCACCAAGCCGCTCTCGCAGATCGTGCTTCAAGAAGCGCTGCAATCGGCTGTGCTCACCGAGGACGACCTGGACGTGAGCCTGCTCACGCAAGAGGTGCGCGGCTACCGCATCGCCATCCAGACCAGCATCCGGGCAAACCTTGAGCCGCTGCAGGCGGCGTGGCCGTTTGACATCGTACCGCGCGGCTACAAGATCCACTTCATCCCGCGCGGGCAGGCCAGCGTCGTGACCATCCCCGCTGCTGATCTGGATGCCCGCCCGGCCGGAGCACAGCGCAACGCACTGTTGCCGGTGGCCCGCGAAATGGATACGCAACTGCCGCGCCGGGTCGAAGTGCAGTTTGCCGATGTTGACCGCGAGTACGACACCAACCAGACCGACGACGAGCGCACCACTGTAGAGAGTGCGCACAAGGTCACGCTTGAGCTGGCGATTGCGCTCAAGGCTGGTGAAGCAGCGGGTATGCCCGAGGTGCTGCTGCGCATGTACTGGCTGGAGCGCCGCGACATCGGCCCGTTCCACCTGCCCCCGAGTTATCGGGGGCTGGAAGCTGCCGATGTAATCAAGACCAAGGGCGGCGAGCTGGGCACGCTTGAGCTTCGGCTCACGCAGGTGCATTACCTTTCGGACGGTCGCCTGGAGTGTATGGCCAAGCTCAACGCTGCGGCCACCTACACGGCCGGCGCCGTGGCACCCGACAGCACCGCCACGCCGCCCACGCTGGGGCTTGCCGGTCCCAGCCGCTTTGAGCTGCTGGACATCCCGCTACTGACTGACGAATTCAACCGCCCCGGCTGGTTCGCGGCGATGTGCGGCTATACGGCTGGCTGGCCGGGGGGGTTGCTGTACCGCACGCCAGACGGCGGCCAGACGTGGGCAGACCTGCAGGCATGGCTCAGTCCGGTGACGATGGGTACGTGCCGCACCGCACTGGCGGCAGGGCGCACCGATATCGTTGATGCAGCCAGCGTGTTGCAGGTGGATCTGCTGACCGGCGACCTCTCCAGCATCACGCTGGCTTCGCTCTACAACGGCGGCAACCTCTTGGCCGTTGGTGCGCCGGGGCGGTGGGAGATTGTGGCCGTGGCCACCGTCGAGCAGCAGGCAGACGGCAGCTATGTGCTCACCGACTTCCTGCGCGGCCTGTTCGGCAGCGAGTGGGCGGCGCCGCTGCACCAGGCTGGTGACGCTGTGGTGGCGCTGCGCGATGTTGATGTGGCGTGGATCGGCATGTCGTCCGCCACCATCGGCCAGCCGCTGGGGTATCGCGGCATCACGAGCGGCCGCTCAATCGACAGCGACACCACGCGCGAGCTCACTTACACAGGCGCGAACCTCAAGCCGCTCAGCCCTGTGCGCCTCAACGGCCACCGCCACCCGAGCACGCGCGACTGGACGCTGACCTGGCTGCGGCGCGGGCGCATCAGCGCCGGCTGGCGAAATCTGGTCGGCGTGCCGCTGGGCGAAGAGTCCGAGGCCTACGAGATCGAGATTTACAACGGCAGCGGATACACCAGCGTCGTGCGCACGCTCACAGCCAGCACGACGACGCTCGCCTACACCTCGGCGCAGCAAGTGGCCGATTTCGGCAGCAATCAAGCAACGCTGTACGTGCGCATCTACCAGATGAGCGCGACGGTAGGGCGCGGCTTTGCGCTCACTTCAAGCATCACGCGAGGCTAGAAAATGGCAGACGGACCTACCAGCAACATCCCCGGCATCGTGGTCGGCAGCGAGAGCAAAGAGCAGCAGGCCAATGCGCTGTTCGACGCCGCCTCGCAGGCCATGACCTACGGGCGGAACGCAGCGACTAGCTCGGGCCTGACCTGGGGCTTCCTCGGCGGCAACGTGGTGGTGAGCAGCGGCAGCCGCGTGTCGGTGGAAAATGGCACGCGCACCCTGACGGCGTCGAGCACCTGCTACGTCGTCGCGGCCAAGGCGACCGGCGTTGTGTCTTTCTCTACCGACGACACCAACTGGAACAACACTGACGACTACTGGCACCTGTATTCGGTGGTGACGGGCAGCGCCACGGTGACAGGCTGGGTGGATCACCGATGCCCTGGGCAGTATCAGGGGGCGGGGTCAGGTGGTGGCGGGGGCGGTGGCGGCTTCTCGGCAGTCGTCGGCAATGCCGGCACCTCGATTACGCTTGCCCTGGCTGATGCCGGGGACTACATCGTGACCTCGGCTTCTGCAGCAGTAACCATTACCGTGCCGCCGCAGTCTTCTGAGGCATGGGCCGCGAATACCGAGATCCACATCGAGCAGGGCGGCACGGGCGTTGTGACCATCGCGGCCGGCAGCGGCGTGACGCTCAATCACCTTTCAACGGTTGATCCGATCATTGCCGGGCAGCATGGCGTCGTCACGCTCAAGCGCACCGCCGAAAACGTGTGGACGCTCTTTGGTGCGCTCGCAGAGGCTGCGCCGTGATCCCCGGAGTGGTAGCGGCTCAAGGCCTTTACGCCCCCGCGCCCGCGCCCGGTTATAGCGAGAAGCTGCCAGCCTCCTTTTCGCAAAGCTCAACGTGGGAGCCTCACACGGCCACCGTCGCAAACATGCGCGACACGGATTACACGACCGGCGGGGCCACCAACCTCTCCGGCACTGCGTGGATACAGGCCGACATGGGATCGCCGCAGGCGGTCGACAAGGTGTTGGTGGCTGGTGGCGGATTGAGTGGATGGGGCGGCGTTGCCGCCTATTTGAATGGCGCCGAGGTGCAGTACTACGACGGATCAGCATGGCAAACGGTGGCTACCGTTTCGGGCGTGGAAGATTCCGGCCCGAACGTGCAGAAGGAGTACAGCTTCACGGAAGTCACTGCGCAACTATTCAGACTTTCGACGGGGTCGTACCTTTCAACGACAGAGTTTCGGCTGTATGGCAGCACGTAAGGAGCCGGCTTTGCAGACGCGCCCGGCCACCCGCCGGGCTTTTTCGTTATAGAGACCGCACACATGAGCCCACTCGGCCTGCGCGAGATCTGCGCCCTCTACTCCGCACACCGATCAAACAGAAAATCCCGCCCCAGCGCCTGGCGCAGGGCGCTGGCCGCGCTGCGCGCGCGGCGCACCAGTCTGCACCGCAAGCCATAGGAGACCGCTGCATGCCTGACCAAACCACCGATGAGCACCGCCGCCTGATCGAACTTGTGGATGCGCGTCTGACCGACCGCATGGCCGATTTCAAGAAACAGCAGGACGAAGGCTTCGAGCGCGTGTGCGGCCTGATCCGCAGCGGCTTCCCTGACGGCGACCCGGCCGAGCACCGCAAGGCGCACGAGCAGATGATCGAAGCCTACCGCGAGCGGCGCGAGTTCTACCGCGACCTGCGCAAGCAGCTTGCCGGAAAAGGGGTGCTCGGCGTGGTCGGCGTGGTGCTGTTGGCCGTGTGGTTCTACGCCAGCGAGATGATTCGGCGAGGTGGGTCATGAGCGCGCGCACCCCCAGCCTGAGCGCCAACCTGCGCGCCTTACTCGACACCATCGCGGTTGCTGAGGGCACGGCCGCCATCGGGGACGACGGCTACGACGTGATCGTCGGCAGCACGCCGGCACGCCCGATCCGCTTCCGCAGCTACGCGCAGCACCCGAACGTGATCGTTGGCTTCCGCTACCAGTCGGGCAGCACCGGAGAATCAACCGCCGCCGGCCGCTATCAGATTCTGCACCGTTTTGCTGAGCACTACATGCGCCATCTCGGCCTGCCCGACTTCGGCCCCATAGCGCAGGACGCCATCGCGCTGCAGCTCATCCGCGAATGCAAGGCGCTGGAAGACATCGAGGCCGGCCGGCTGGACGCTGCCCTGGCCAAGTGCCGCAGCCGTTGGGCGAGCTTGCCGGGCGCTGGTTACGGCCAGCACGAGCAGAGCCTTGCAAAGCTGCGAACCGCTTACATCGAGGCCGGCGGGGTGCTGGCCTAGATCAACGGGCGGCGAGGCCAACACACCTATCAACCGTTTCGGGACAACTCGGTTGAGCCGCCCACCACACAGGAGCAAGCCATGCGACACCTGATTCTGCTCATCGCCGTATTGCTGCTGGCCGGCTGCGCGCGTGACACCGCCGTGCTGCGTGTCATGGACTACGGCGGCGCGCTGCCCAGCATCACCGGGCGCGGCTGTGCCGTGCATCAGAGCGGAGCAGAGCATGCCTTCGCGCGGGTGCTGGTGCAGTACCACGGCGAGAACTGCACGGTGCAGATACTGACGGATGGGGAAGGGTAGGCCATGCCGTTCCTCACGCGCCTGCACGGCATCGCCGGCCCCGGCCCGAAGGTTTGGACGCAGAGCCGCATTCAAGTCTATGCCGACCCGCGCACGCGGCGCATGTACTGCCTCCTGCCCGGACAAGTGAGCGACCTCGCCAGCATCCCGGATATCGCGCGGCCACTGGTGCCGGGCAACGGCCTTGAGCGCCAGCCGGCCACCTTGCACGACCGGCCCTATGAGACCGCCGGGCGCATCGAATACATCCTCAACCCCGAAGACCTCCCGCACCCGCCTGACAACTTCAACCCATGGTGGGGCGCCAACCCGCAGAATATGTGGGAGCCCACGCCCGTCGAGCAGGTGATATTCGATATGTTCGAGCGCTGCCAGATCCAGATCGGCGTAGCCGAACTCACCCGCGCCGAAACCGACAGCCTGTTCAACCAGGCCATGCGCTGCGCCGGCGTCAGCTGGTTGGAGCGCACCGCCATGCACGCCGCCGTCAAGCTGGGCGGCTGGCCGAGCTGGAACGACAATGTGCGCAAGCGCGAGAAAGACCCAAGCGGCTTCGATCAGCGCGTGCGCATTCCTCCGCGCCTGTGCCGCCTGGCTTACCCGCCGCTATTCGATCAGATTGACGTGTAAGGCTTAGCGCGTCCGTCGCGCCTGGCGCTGCCCGTCTTTGGTGGTCCAGGCACGATAGGATTGGCGCGGCTTGATCCAGAGTGACCGTCCCCCTGGGAATTTCCGGAAGTCGGACAAGGGGACTGATTCGTTGAAAGCGATAAATATCCCAGCGGCACTCCCTTGAGTTACATCCATTTCGCCCTCCCTTCGTGCTAGGCCGCAGTATAGCGGCGCGTCAGTCCTGCGCAGCAAACGCCGCCACCATCCGGGCCACCCGACGCGACACGACGTGCAGCGCTTCGTCGTCGATCACCACGTCAAACGAGCCGCCGATCTGCTCGGCCATCCGGTGCAGCGGGTCGCGGTAGGCCAGAGACAGGTCGCCCGCGAAACAGCAGGGGTCGTGCCGGTTGAAGAACTGCACTTGCTCGCGTCCGCCGTCCGTGGCCATCAGGTACAGGTCCAGATACCCCACGTCGAGCCCCGGCAACTGCTGCTCATAGTCGCCGCGCGATTGCGCCTGCTGCTCTCGCAAGTAGAAGGGGTGCGACCCCGCCACCGGGTAACTCGCCTCGATGCGTGGATCGAGCGCCGCATACAGCACCGTCGCCCACCCGCCCCCTGATAGCCCGGTCATCACCACGCGCCGATACTCGCGCTGCGCCAGCGCATAGTTGAGCGCCTCGGCGATCGGGCGCATGAACGATTCCAGTGGGCGGGGCGTCGCGGCGTAGAGTGCGTGCGGCTCCGGCGGCATGTCCAGCGCCAGCACGTCGAACCCCGACGCGAGCAGTGCGCCGATTGTCTCGCCACCATCCTCCAGCGCAGTCTGCCCGTGCCCGGCGTGATAGATGGCCAGCCGTTGCGCACCTGGTGCGCGCAGCAGAACACCATCCAGCAGATCCCCGCTCGGCAGCGCCATCGTCAGCCGCTGGCCAGTCACCCCCAGCGCCTCAACATCCTCCACCGCCGCCGGCATGTCGCCCGGCACCGCGCCGCCGAATACCGCACCCAGCAGCTCAGCCCGTACCGCGGCCACGTCATCAGCCGTTTGCACCCGCATTCTCGCCTGCAGCGCCTGCGCCTGCGCCGGCCGTGTGCGTGGCGCCGGCACCTCAACATGCTCAATGACCGGGGGCGGTGGCTCAGTCAGCAGATCAGGCAGCCAATGGCCGGCGTTGATGCCGATGAGAAGGGCGAGCAGTGTTTTGAGGCCCGAAAAATGTTGACCAAAATGTTGACCACGACACCCAAAAAAGCCCAAAAAAAAGGCTTGTGGCGCACAGGGAGTGCGGCACAAGCCTTTGATTTTACAGCGTGTTGTGGTGGAGCCGGGGGGAATTGAACCCCCGTCCGCAAGCCCTCTACAGACAGATCTACATACTTAGCCAACCTATTTGGTTTTAACCCCTGACTTAGCCGATTGGCAGGCCGGAAAGGGGCGAGCTACCTTACTTTTAGCTGCAGAACCAAGTAACCCGGCCCTGCTCGCGATTCTCTGTAAATGACACTGCAATGGCTCAGCTTGCGCTAAGACCATCCGGCCCAGAGACCCGCCGGTGCAGCGCTAACCGGGATTAAGCGGCTAGAGCGAAACGCTCGTCGTTGGCGTTTGTTTGTTTCCAGATGGATTTACGAGGTTTTCTGGCCCTCGGTATGCACTGCGCTGCTTCGCGACCCACGTCGAAGCCAAGTCGGCCCCAGGAGTCTTTCTGCCATATGGAGTCAGGCAGAGGTATTTCAAGTGCGGATGCTATCACGTACCGGAGTTTGGAGGCCGATCAGTTCTGCGAGTTCCTGCGGGGACTGGATGATTGTGTCAGCACCCCATGTTTCGATGGGCTGGTCGACACCGAGATAACCGTAGGAAACGGCTACGGTGCGCATTCCTGCAGCTTTCCCGGCAATGATGTCGCGCAGGTCATCCCCGACATAGATGCAGTTCCGAGGCGTCAGGCCGGCACGCTCGCAGGCAAGCAGCAAGGGATCTGCAGCCGGCTTGGGGCGCGCGGCAGAGTCTCCGCTGATGATGCAGCAGGCGCGATCATGCAGCGCCAGGGCCGTAACCAGAGGGTCAGTGAAACGGCTTTGCTTGTTGGTGACGATGCCCCAGGGAATGGCGGCGCTTTCAAGGGCCGTCAACAGCTCGTCCATGCCTGCGAACAAACGGGTGTCGACGCACAGTGCTGCCGCGTATTGCTCCAGGAACTGCTCGGCCAGCGGCTGAAAGGCATGGTCATCAGGCGTAACGCCGAAGGCTGCGCTCAACATGCCGCGTGCTCCGGACGAAACATGGGGGCGCAGTCGTGCCAGCGGCAGCGGGTCGCGCCCGTGATCGTGCAAGACGAGATTGATCGCCCGAGCGAGGTCCGGCGCCGTGTCGGCCAGTGTGCCGTCGAGATCAAAGAAGACGCCGTCAGTCATCGCGACGGGTGTGCACGAGGTAATTCACGTCTGTGTCAGTGCCCAGCGAATAGACGCGTGTCAGCGGGTTATACCCCATGCCGAGAAGCTCCTGGACTTCCAGGCCCGCGTGGCGACAGTCGCGAGCGAGTTCTGCGGGCTTGATGAACTTGGCGTACTCGTGCGTGCCTTTCGGCAGCAGTTTGAGGATGTACTCCGCACCGATGATCGCGAAGAGATAAGACTTCGGGTTGCGGTTCAGCGTTGAGAAGAACACGTGCCCACCGGGCCTGACCAGGCGCGCGCAGGCGGCGATGGTGCTGGCCGGGTCGGGTACGTGCTCAAGCATTTCCATGCAGGTAACGACATCGAACGATGCGGGCTGTCGCTCCGCCAGATCCTCGGCGCTGATCAGCTCATACGCCACGCGTTGCCCGCTTTCGAGCAGGTGCAGTTTTGCCACGCCAAGCGCTTTGTCGGAAAGATCGATGCCGGTAACGTCTGCGCCGAGGGCAGCCATACTTTCGGACAGAATGCCTCCGCCGCATCCGACGTCAAGAACGGTTTTTCCGGGCAGTGAGGCGCAAGCATCGATCCAGCCAAGGCGCAGCGGATTGATCTCGTGCAGTGGCCTGAACTCTGAGTCGGGATCCCACCAGCGGTGGGCCAGCTCACCGAATTTTTGCAGTTCTGCAGGATCGGCATTCACACTCATGAGGTGTCTCTCTGTAGCTCGGGTTGAATCCGGGGGTCAAAAAAAAGCCCTGCCGAAGCAGGGCTTTGCACGGCTTGCCGTGTGACAGCAAACGGCTTACTTGGTGCCGATCACTTCCACTTCGACGCGACGGTCAGGCTGCAGGCACGAAATCAGTGCGCCGCGCTCGGTGACGCCGTTGCACTTGGTGCCGGTCACCGGCTGGCTTTCGCCTTTGCCTTCGGTGTAGATACGCTTGGCGTCGACACCCTTGGAAACCAGATAGTTCTTCACCGACATGGCACGACGCTCGGACAGACGCTTGTTGTAGTTGTCCGAACCGATACGGTCGGTATGGCCAACGGCGAGGATGACTTCAAGGTTCAGCGACTTGGCCTTGGTGGCCAGCTCGTCCAGGGCGCTGCGGCCAGCCGGGCGCAGGTTGGCGCTGTCGAAGTCGAACAGGGCGTCAGCGGACAGCTTGATCTTGTCGGCAGTAGCGGTGGTCTTCACGGCCGAAGTGTCACCGTACGGCGACTTGCACATTTCGGCGGGGACGATGTCCTTGTCGCACACACAACCAGCCGGGAAGTTGCCGGCGAAAGCGCTCTGGGCCGCAGCCGGGCTCCAGAAGCCGGTGCGCCAGCACAGGCCGGAACCGCTGGTGGCCACTGCATTGCGGCTGTCGATCACGTAAGGAACGACGCCCGCGGAGTCGGTGGTGTAGGAAATTACGGTGTCTTTCGACTGCGAAAGCGCGGGGGCCGCAGCCATACCGAGCGCGGCGATCGCAGCCAGCCCAAGCAATTTACTTTTGAGTTGAATGCTCATTTTTATGTCGTCCGTATTAGAGAGGGTTATCAAACAAATCAGCAATCGCCAATCTCCGAGCGATCGTGCAGCGCGGTTACGATTTTAGTCTACTTTGCCACAGCCGCGCTGTTGCGATCAATTCCGTGTTGCTGGTGTGCAGCACTTGTGTCCCATTTTCAACACGCGTTTCACCTGCTACCCACACGTGGGATACATGCTCTCTTCCCGCCACATACACCAGATGCGACACCGGGTCATAGCATGGTTGGGTTGCCGGCGTGCCGAGATTGATGGCGCACATGTCGGCGTGTTTCCCGGGCTCCAGCGAGCCTATGAGGTTTCCCTGTCCAATTGCATTGGCACCATTAAGTGTGGCCATTCGCAGCGCGGTATGTGCAGGGATGTGGGTTGCGTCACCGCTGGCGATTTTCGCGAGCAATGCGGCCTGTCGCATTTCTGCAAACATGTCGAGGCGGTTGTTGCTTGCGGCGCCATCGGTGCCGAGCGCTGCGGTAATGCCGGCGTTCATCAATTCGGCAATAGGCGCAATGCCACTAGCCAGTTTCATGTTTGATGCAGGGCAATGAACGATCGAGCAAGCGTTTCGCGCGAGCAGTTCGATATCGCCCCGGTCCAGATGGATGGCATGCACTCCGAGGAAATTGTTTCCGAGTATTCCGAGTCCGGCCAGTCGGGTCAGTGGCCGCATCCCGTGGTGTTTCAGTGACTCGTCCACCTCATGCCTGGTTTCATGAATATGGATGTGCAGCCCGCAATCGAGTTCTGCGGCGAGGCTGGCAGCGCGGGTTAGTGTTTCGTCCGATGTGGTGTAGGGCGCATGCGGGGCGATGTTGAAACTCAGGCGAGGATGTCGCTGCCAGCGGTCGCGTGCCGCAAGACCCTTGCGGAAGTATTCGTCAGCGTTGGAGGCGTACGGCGTCGGGAAATCTATTACGGTGACTCCGATGACGGCCCGCATTCCGGCCAGGTCGAATGCTTCGGCGGCTGCGTCGGGGTGGAAATACATGTCGTTGCAGGTGGTGATTCCGCCAGCGAGCATCTCGGCTGCCGCGAGCAAGGTGCCGTCGCGAACGAATGCCTCGCTCACATGCTTGTTCTCGGCTGGCCAGATGGCGTCCTGCAGCCAGCGCATCAGCGGCAGGTCGTCGGCGAGCCCGCGCATCAGGGACATCGCGGCGTGCGTGTGCGCGTTGATCAGGCCGGGAATGATCACGTGATCGGGGAGTTCAACGACCTGCTTTGCCGTGTACCGGACTCGGGCCTGATCCTGCGTGATGACGGCGACGATGCGCCCGCCGGTTACGACCACGGAATGATGATCCAGTACCGAGTCTGCCTCATCTACGGGAACGACCCAGCGGGCGTTGACGATCAGGTCGGCCGATTCGCGCTGCATGTGTGGTCTCCGTGGCTGGCGGGTGGGCTGTGGGGCGCAATCATACCTGCCGGTGCTCGCGCGGGTGCGTACGCGGGGTCTGGAGGGAGGGTGGCGTGGTAATATGGCGCGTTATTCTGAACCGCGGCGCCTGCCGCCTGGACCCGAGCCGAGATGACCACGTTCGCCAAAGAAACCCTGCCGATCAGTCTCGAAGAGGAGATGCGCCATTCCTACCTTGATTACGCCATGAGCGTGATTGTGGGGCGTGCGCTGCCAGATGCACGTGACGGCCTCAAGCCGGTGCATCGGCGAGTCCTGTTCGCGATGCACGAGCTGTCGAACGACTGGAACAAGCCTTACAAGAAGTCGGCGCGTATCGTCGGCGACGTGATCGGTAAATATCACCCGCACGGCGACTCGGCGGTGTACGACACCATCGTGCGCATGGCGCAGAGTTTTTCCTTGCGTTACATGTTGGTCGACGGCCAGGGCAACTTCGGTTCGGTTGACGGCGACAATGCGGCAGCGATGCGTTACACCGAAATCCGCATGGCGCGCATCGGTCACGAGCTGCTGGCGGACATCGACAAGGAAACCGTCGACTTCGGCCCGAACTATGACGGCTCGGAGCAGGAACCGCTGATCCTGCCGTCGCGCATCCCGAACCTGCTGATCAACGGCTCGTCCGGTATCGCGGTCGGCATGGCGACCAACATTCCGCCGCACAACCTGACCGAAGTGGTGGATGCCTGCCTGCATCTGCTGGCGAATCCGGATGCGTCGATCGACGACCTGATCCAGATCGTGCAGGCGCCGGACTTCCCGACCGCTGCACTGATCTACGGCCTGTCCGGTGTGCATGACGGCTATCGCACCGGTCGTGGCCGTGTGGTGATGCGCGCGCGAACCCACTTTGAAGACCTTGAGAAGGGCAACCGTCAGGCCATCATCGTCGACGAGCTGCCGTATCAGGTTAACAAGCGCACGCTGCTTGAGCGCATTGCGGAGCTGGTTAACGAGAAGAAGATCGAAGGCATCAGCGAGATCCGCGACGAGTCCGACAAGTCCGGCATGCGCGTGGTCATCGAGCTCAAGCGCGGCGAGATGCCCGAGGTCGTGCTGAACAATCTGTTCAAGCAGACCCAGCTGCAAGACACTTTCGGCATGAACATGGTGGCGCTGGTCGATGGCAAGCCGCGCACGCTGAACCTGCACGACATGATCGACTGCTTCCTGTCGCATCGTCGCGAAGTCGTCACGCGCCGCACCATCTTCGAACTGCGCAAGGCGCGCGAGCGTGGTCACACGCTGGAAGGCCTAGCGGTGGCGCTGTCGAACGTGGATGAAGTCATTGCGCTGATCAAGGCTGCACCGGCACCGGCTGACGCCAAGCGCGAGTTGCTGGCGCGCGTCTGGCGCAGCCCGCTTGTCGAGGAGATGCTCGCGCGCGCCGCGGCTGAACATTACCGCCCGGACGGGCTGGCGCCGGAGTTCGGCTTGTCGGAGCAAGGCTACCGCCTGTCGGACGTGCAAGCCCAGGCCATTCTCGAATTGCGCCTGCAGCGCTTGACCGGGCTCGAGCAGGACAAGATCGTCGGGGAGTACCGCGAGGTCATGGAGCTGATCGCCGATCTGCTCGACATCCTGGCGCGTCCCGACCGCATCTCGAGCATCATCGGCGAGGAGCTCGCCGTCGTGAAGAACCAGTACGGTGACCCGCGTCGCTCCGAGATCGTGATGAGCACCTCGGACATCAGCATCGAGGACCTCATCGCGCCGGAAGACATGGTCGTGACCTTGTCGCACGGCGGTTACATCAAGCGTCAGCCACTCGCTGACTACCGTTCCCAGCGACGCGGTGGCCGCGGCAAGCAGGCCACCGGCATGAAGGACGATGACTTCATCGACCGCCTGTTCGTCGCCAACACCCACGACTACATGCTGTGCTTCTCGAACCGCGGCCGTGTGTATTGGCTGAAGGTGTATGAGGTGCCCGAGGGCGCTCGCAACGCGCGAGGCAAACCCATCGTCAATCTCTTCCCGCTGCTCGAAGGCGAGAAGATCACCGCTGTGCTCCCGGTGCAGACCTTCGACGACGATCATTTCGTGTTCATGGCCACCGCCCAGGGTACGGTCAAGAAGACCGCGCTCACTGCGTTCTCGAATCCGCGCAAGGCCGGCATCATTGCGGTGGGCCTGGATGACGGCGACCACCTGGTCGGCGTTGCCATCACCAATGGCGAGTGCGACGTGATGCTTTTCTCGGACGCCGGCAAGGCCGTGCGCTTCCCTGAGCGCGATGTGCGCCCGATGGGGCGTGAGGCGCGCGGCGTGCGCGGCATGAACATCGAGGACAGTCAGCGCGTCATTGCCATGCTGGTTGCCAGCGACGAATCCCAGTGCGTTCTGACTGCCACCGAAAACGGTTACGGCAAGCGCACGCCGGTGGGCGAATACACGCGTCACGGCCGTGGTACCAAGGGCATGATCGCGATCCAGACCTCTGAGCGTAACGGCAAGCTGGTCGGTGCCTGCCTGGTGCATACCACTGACGAGGTCATGCTGATCTCCAATGGCGGCGTGCTGATCCGCACCCGTGTCGCTGACATCCGCGAACTGGGTCGTGCTACGCAGGGTGTGACGCTGATCAATCTCGACGAAGGCACCTATCTGGCCGGTATCGAGCAGGTCATCGAATCCGATCCGGAAGATGTGCTGGACGACGGCGACGATGCAGCCGACGAGGCTGCGGAATAATGCTTTCGGAGTGACCGGCATGAGCCGCGTGTACAACTTCAGCGCCGGCCCCGCGGCGCTGCCGGAAGAGGTGTTGCGTCAGGCCGCCGACGAGATGCTCGACTGGCACGGTGCCGGCTGCGGTGTGATGGAGATGAGCCATCGCGGCAAGCATTTCACGGCCATTGCCGAGCGTGCCGAAGCCGATCTGTGCAGCCTGCTGGATGTGCCTGCCAATTACCGCGTGCTGTTTCTGCAGGGCGGCGGGACGCAGCAGTTCTCGCAGATTCCGATGAACCTGCTCGGCGGTGGTTCTGCCGATTACATCGTGACCGGCACCTGGTCGCAAAAGGCCTTTGACGTCGCGCAGGGCATCGCGCCTTTTGTCGGTGGTGCCGTGCGTTGCGCGGGTTCGACCGAAGAGGCGCATTTCCGTCGAGTGCCGCTTGCCGGCGAGCTTTCGCTCGATGCGTCGGCGGCCTATCTGCACCTGTGCACCAACGAGACCATCCACGGCGTTGAATTCCTCGACCCCGCACAGTTGCCTGACAGCCGCGTGCCGCTGGTGGCCGACATGTCGTCCCATATCCTGTCGCGCCCGCTCGACGTAGGCCGTTTCGGCATGATCTACGCCGGCGCGCAGAAGAACATCGGCCCGTCCGGACTGGTCGTCACCATCGTGCGCGACGACCTGCTCGACCGTGTCTGGGGCGGTACGCCAGCCGTGATGCGCTACGGCACCATGGCTGAGCACGATTCCATGCTCAACACCCCGCCGACTTACGCCATTTATGTTGCCGGCCTGGTCTTCCAGTGGCTGCAGCGTCAGGGTGGGCTGGCCGCGGTGGAGACCGTCAATGCCGCCAAGGCGGAGTTGCTGTACGGCTTCATCGACGCTTCCGGTCTGTACCGCAACGAGATCGATCCGGCCTGCCGCTCGCGCATGAACGTACCGTTCCTGCTCGCCGACACGCGGCTGGAGGCGGATTTCCTGGCCGGTGCCGAGGCGGCCGGTCTGGCCCAGTTGAAAGGACACAAATCGGTCGGCGGCATGCGCGCGTCGATCTATAACGCCATGCCCCTTGCGGGTGTCGAGGCCCTCGTCGCGTACATGCGCGAGTTCGAGCGCACGCGGGGATGACCGGAGTTCAGCATGAGTGACGAACTGCACCAGCTCAGAAACGACATCGACCGCCTCGACCGGGAAATTCTTGAACGTCTCTCCCAGCGCGCCCGCAACGCCCAGCGCATCGGAGAGGTCAAGCAGGGCAATCTGTATCGGCCCGAGCGCGAGGCGCAGGTGCTGCGCCGCATTGCCGACGAAAATCCCGGCCCCTTGCCCGATCAGACCGTGCAGCGCGTGTTCCGCGAGATCATGTCGGCCTGTCTGGCGTTGGAGCAGCCGCTGCGCGTGGTCTATCTCGGCCCGGCCGGCACGTTCTCGGAGAGCGCGGCGCGCAAGCATTTCGGTTCTGCGCCGATGTTCCAGCCGCAGGCCACCATCGAGGAATCCTTCCGCATGGTCGAGGCCGGCAACGCCGACTATTGTGTGGTGCCGGTCGAGAACTCCACCGAAGGCGTGGTCGGCGGCACGCTGGATCTGCTGTTGGCAAGCCGCCTCAAGGTGTGCGGCGAGGTCAGCCTGCGCATCCACCAGCATCTGATGAGCCAGGCCGGAGCGCTGGATGGCGTGGCCAAGGTCTATTCGCATTCGCAGTCGCTGGCGCAGTGTCACGAATGGCTCAACCGCAATCTGCCGCGTGCTGAACGCGTGCCGGTTACCAGCAATGCCGAGGCTGCGCGGCTGGCGGCCGCGGAAGAGGGCGCTGCCGCCATTGCCGGTGAGGCGGCGGCAACGCTGTATGGTCTGAGCGTGCTCGGCGCCAACATCGAGGACGATCCGCGCAACACCACGCGCTTCCTGGTGCTCGGTCAGCACGATGCCGGCGTGTCGGGACGCGACAAGACTTCGCTGGTGTGTTCCGCACCGAACCGCCCCGGCGCCGTGCATCAATTGCTTGAACCGCTGGCGCGTCATGGCGTGAGCATGACCAAGCTGCAATCCCGCCCGGCGCGCAACGGCATGTGGGAATACATGTTCTACATCGACATCGAGGGCCATCAGGCCGACGCTGCCGTGGCCGCAGCGCTGCTTGAGCTGGAAGCGCGCGCGTCCTTCGTGAAGGTGCTCGGCTCCTATCCGGTAGCCGCGATCTGAGGTTTCTGGCATGAACGACAGTCTCAAGCTTTCCCCCGTCGCCGAGCGCGCTCCGGCTCACATCCGTGCGATTTCGCCCTACCAGCCGGGCAAGCCGATCTCCGAGCTTGCGCGCGAGATGGGGCTGGCCGAGGGCGACATCGTCAAGCTCGCCTCGAACGAGAACCCGCTGGGTATGAGCGAGGCCGCGCGTAAGGCAGCTGCAGCCGCACTGGAAGATATCGCGCGCTACCCGGACGGCAATGGTTTCGAGCTCAAGGCCGCGCTGTCGGCCAGGCTCGGGGTGGGGCTGGACCAGCTGGTGCTCGGCAACGGCTCCAACGACATTCTCGAACTCGCTGCCCGGGCACTGCTGTCGCCGGGCGCGTCAGCGGTGTATTCGCAGTACGCCTTTGCGGTCTATCCGCTGGCAACCAATGCCACCGGCGCGCGGGGCATTGAGGTTGCGGCGCGTGATCACGGCCACGATCTGGATACGATGGCGGCGGCGATCACGCCGGACACGCGCATCGTCTTCGTCGCCAACCCGAACAACCCGACCGGAACCTTCCTGTCCGGAGCGGCCATTGAGGCATTTCTGCGCCGCGTACCGGCCGACGTGCTGGTGGTGCTCGACGAGGCCTACACCGAATACCTTGACGCACAGCAGCGCTACGACAGCATCGCCTGGATTGCACGCTTTCCCAATCTGCTGGTATCGCGCACCTTTTCCAAGGCCTATGGGCTCGCCGGCCTGCGCGTCGGCTACGGTGTGGGCCACCCGGCCGTGGTCGATCTGCTCAACCGCGTGCGTCAGCCCTTCAACGTCTCCAGCGTCGCGCTGGCCGCGGCGACTGCAGCGCTCGGTGATGCGGATTTTCTCGCGCGCAGCGCGGAGCTCAATCGTGCCGGCATGGAGCAGTTTACGGACGCCTTCGCCGGCCTTGGGCTTGAATGGATTCCGTCGGCCGGCAATTTTGTTGCGGTGCGCGTGGGCGACGCGGCAGCGGTCAATCGCGCCTTGCTTCGCCAAGGCGTGATCGTGCGCCCGGTGGCGGGCTACGGCATGCCCGAATGGTTGCGCATTTCGATCGGGCTGTCCGAGGAGAATTCGCGCTGCATCGCGGCCCTGCGGGTGGCGTTGGCTGAAGTGAGGGGTGCAGGCTGATGGCGGTGATCAACAAGCTGGTGATCTGTGGCGTCGGCCTGAT
This sequence comes from Pseudazoarcus sp. NS36, assembly GCF_059703705.1. Classification (NCBI taxonomy): domain Bacteria; kingdom Pseudomonadati; phylum Pseudomonadota; class Betaproteobacteria; order Rhodocyclales; family Zoogloeaceae; genus Pseudazoarcus; species Pseudazoarcus sp. NS36. The sequence goes on from NZ_BAAKJA010000006.1 coordinate 254,436, forward strand.
CGGTGGCTCCTTTGCGATGGCGCTGCGCAAGGCCGGCATGGTCAAGCGCGTGGTGGGTATCGGACGTACGCGTGCGCCGCTGGAGCGTGCGGTCAAACTCGGCGTGATCGACGAAATCGCCACCGACTGGGCCGACGCGTTGGACGGCGCCGACTTCGTGCTGCTTGCTGCGCCGGTCGGACAGATGGACGCCGCGATGGGCGCCATGGCTCCGCATCTGGCCGAGAACACCATCGTCACCGACGCCGGCAGTACCAAGCGCGATGTAATGGAAGCCATCTACCGCAATCTGGGCGAACGGCTCGGCAATGTGGTGCCGGCGCATCCGATCGCAGGCGCGGAGAAAAGCGGCGTCGAGGCGGCTTTCGATTCGCTGTACGAGGGCAAGAAGGTGGTCGTCACGCCGCTGCCCGAGAACGAACCCGCCGCCGTGCTGCGCGTGCGCGAGGTGTGGGAGGCCTGCGGAGCCATGGTGCACGAAGTGCCGCCGCACGATCACGATCGCATCTTTGCCGCCGTCAGCCATCTGCCGCACCTGTTGGCCTTCGGGCTAGTGCATGATCTGGCTGAACGCGCCAATGCCGAACAGCTGTTCCACTTCGCGGCCAGCGGCTTTCGCGACTTCACGCGTATCGCCGGCAGTAGCCCTGAAATGTGGCGCGACATCTGCATCGCCAATCGCCAGCCTTTGCTGGCCGAACTGGATCAATACTTGGCCGAACTGGCGTATCTGCGGGCGCTGCTGCTGTCGGCCGACGGCGAACGACTGGAGCAGCATTTCGCGGCCGCACGTGAGGCCCGCAATGCGTGGGCCAACGGCCACCGTACAGACCCGAATACCCCGGAGTGACGATGGAGTTCCTCGATCTTCCACCGCTGCTCGGCGCACGCGGCACCGTTCGTTTGCCGGGCTCCAAAAGCATTTCCAACCGCACGTTGTTGCTCGCTGCGCTGGCCGAAGGCGAGACCGAGATCCGCGATCTGCTGTCGTCTGACGATGTGGATCGCATGCTGGAAGCGCTTACTGCGCTCGGCGTGAAGTGGTCGCGCGGCGACGATGGTGGCTACCGCGTTCAGGGAGTAGGTGGGCCGTTCCCGGTGAAGTCCGGCGATCTCTTTCTCGGTAACGCCGGCACGGCCTTCCGTCCGCTGACCGCGGCGCTGGCACTGTCGGGGGGCGAGTACCGATTGTCCGGCGTTTCGCGCATGCACGAGCGGCCGATCGGTGATTTGGTCGACGCCTTGCGCCAGATCGGCGCAGACATTGATTACCTCGGCAAAGAGGGTTTTCCGCCGCTCGCCATCCACGCCGGCAACATCGGGGCAGGCGGTGTAGTGCGCGTACGTGGCGATGTTTCCAGCCAGTTTCTCACCGCGTTGCTGATGGCGCTGCCGGTGACCGGCAAGGAGACCACCATTGAAGTGGTCGGCGAGCTGATTTCCAAGCCTTACATCGAGATCACGCTGGCGCTGATGACGCGCTTCGGCGTGACCGTGAAGCGTGAAGGCTGGCAGCGCTTTATCGTGCCGGGCAATGCGCGTTACGTGAGTCCCGGCACCTTGTTCGTCGAGGGCGATGCCTCGGCAGCTTCGTACTTCCTCGCGGCCGGCGCCATCGGTGGTGGACCGGTACGCGTGGAAGGTGTTGGCGCCGACAGCATCCAGGGCGACGTGCGTTTTGCCGAGGCGCTGGAGCAACTCGGTGCGCGTATCACCATGGGCGACAACTGGATCGAGGCGCGCGCGCCGCAGAGCGGTCGCCTGCGCGCCTTCGATCTGGATCTCAACCATATTCCCGACGCGGCAATGACCCTGGCCGTGGCCGCGCTGTTTGCCGACGGGCCGTGCCGGCTGCGCAACATCGCGAGCTGGCGTGTGAAGGAGACCGACCGCATCGCGGCGATGGCCATCGAACTGCGTAAGGTCGGTGCGGTAGTCGAAGAGGGCGCCGATTACCTGTGTGTGACGCCGCCGGAGCGTCTGCTTCCGGCCGCCATCGACACCTATGACGACCACCGCATGGCGATGTGCTTCTCGCTGGTGACGCTGGGTGATTGCCGTGTGCGCATCAACGATCCGAAGTGCGTGAACAAGACTTTCCCTGGCTACTTCGATATTTTCGGTGAAGTCGTCGAGCCGGTGCCCGTACTGGGCATCGACGGGCCTTCGGCCTCGGGCAAGGGTACGGTTGCGGCGCGCGTGGCGGCCAAGCTGGGCTGGAATTATCTCGACAGCGGTTCGTTGTATCGCTTGGTGGCGTTGGCCGCATTGCGCGCGGGTTTGGCCTTCGAGGATGAGCTCGCGCTGGAGCCCGTCGCACGAGCGCTGCCGGTGCGCTACGAAGGTGGCCGCATCCTGCTCGACGGCGATGATGTGACGGACCGCATTCGCGAGGAAGACTGTTCGGTGGGCGCCTCCCGCGTTGCCGTGCTGCCGGCCGTGCGTACCGCCTTGCTCGACCGCCAACGTGACTTCCGACGTGCGCCGGGCCTGGTGGCCGAAGGGCGTGACATCGGTTCGGTGGTGTTTCCGGATGCAGCGAGCAAGTTTTTCCTCACCGCCTCGGCTGCTGCAAGGGCGCAAAGGCGTTATAAGCAGTTGATCGAAAAAGGTTCAGCGGCTATACTCCACGACCTTCAGAACGATCTTGAGGAGCGCGACCGCCGCGATGCGGCTCGAAGCGTCGCTCCGCTAAGACAGCTTCCTGATGCGGTGCTTGTCGATACGACCGATATGTCGATCGAAGAGGCCGTTTCATTTGTTCTGGAAAACATGCGTGGGTCCGTCCCGCGCAAGGCTGACTGAACACCGCCCGGTGTCCGGTTTTTTTTGCAAACTGACAGGCGTCGCGGCCGTTTCCGCGATATTTGGAACCTCAACCCTTATGACTACTGCCACCCCCGTCTCCAGCTCCATGGAGAGCTTTGCCGACCTGTTCGAAGAAAGCCTTGCCCGCCAGGAAATGCGCGCTGGCGAGGTGATCACTGCCGAAGTGGTCAATATCGATCACAACTTCGTGGTCGTGAACGCCGGACTCAAGTCCGAAAGCTATGTTGCCATCGAAGAGTTCCGCGACGACCGCGGTGAGCTCGAGGTCAGCATCGGCGACTTCGTCCATGTCGCAATCGACGCTCTGGAAGACGGCTACGGCGAGACCCGCCTGTCCCGCGAAAAGGCCAAGCGCATTGCCGCCTGGAACGATCTGGAAAAAGCACTCAACGAAGGCTCCCTGGTGAAGGGCGTCGTCTCGGGTCGCGTCAAGGGCGGTCTGACCGTCATGACCAACAGCATCCGCGCGTTCCTGCCGGGCTCGCTGGTCGACATGCGTCCGGTCAAGGACACCACGCCGTACGAAGGCAAGGAATTCGAGTTCAAGGTCATCAAGCTCGACCGCAAGCGCAACAACGTCGTTGTTTCGCGCCGCGCCGTGCTCGAAGAGACCATGGGTGAAGAGCGTCAGAAGCTGCTTGAGAACCTGCAGGAAGGCTCGGTCGTCAAGGGTATCGTCAAGAACATCACCGACTACGGTGCGTTTGTTGACCTCGGCGGCATCGACGGCCTGCTGCACATTACCGATCTGGCCTGGCGTCGTGTGCGTCACCCGTCGGAAGTGCTCAACGTTGGCGACGAAATCGAAGCCAAGGTCCTCAAGTTCGACCAGGAGCGTCAGCGCGTTTCGCTGGGTCTCAAGCAACTCGGCGACGACCCGTGGGTCGGCATCGCCCGCCGTTACCCGCAGAGCACCCGCCTGTTCGGCAAGGTCACCAACATCACCGACTACGGCGCGTTTGTCGAAGTCGAGCAGGGTATCGAAGGCCTGGTCCACGTGTCCGAAATGGACTGGACCAACAAGAACATCCACCCGACCAAGGTTGTCCAGCTGGGCGACGAAGTCGAAGTGATGATTCTCGAAATCGACGAAGACCGTCGCCGCATCTCGCTGGGCATGAAGCAGTGCATGTCCAACCCGTGGGACGATTTCGCCCTGAATCACAAGAAAGGCGACAAGGTTCGTGGCCAGATCAAGTCGATTACCGACTTTGGTGTGTTCATCGGCCTGGATGGTGGTATCGACGGTCTGGTGCATCTGTCTGACCTGTCGTGGAGCGAGTCCGGTGAAGACGCCGTGCGCCGCTTCAAGAAGGGCGACGAAGTCGAAGCCCTGGTGCTGGCCATTGATGTCGAGCGTGAGCGCATCTCGCTGGGCGTGAAGCAGATGGAGGGTGACCCCTTCACCAACTTCATCGCCACCCACGAGAAGAACTCGCTGGCCACCGGCACCGTCAAGAGTGTTGATGCCCGTGGTGCCGTGATCCAGCTCAACGAAGAAGTCGAAGGCTATCTGCGCGCTTCCGAGGCCGCTGCTCACCGTATCGACGATCTGACGACCGTGCTCAAGGAAGGCGATCAGGTCGAGGCGCTGATCATCAACGTGGATCGCAAGACCCGTTCGATCAACCTCTCGATCCGTGCCAAAGACCAGGTTGAAACCAGCGACGCGATGACCAAGCTGTCGGCTGACGCAGTGAGTGGCACCACCAACCTTGGTGCGCTGCTCAAGGCCAAGCTGAACGAGCAGAAGCAGTAATCCAGCGCTCGTCATGACCAAATCGGAACTGATTGCGCGGCTTGCGGCTCGTTTTCCGCAGCTGGTCGTGAAGGACGCCGATTACGCGGTCAAGATGGTTCTCGATGCGATGACCGACGCCCTTTCGCGCGGTGATCGTATCGAGATCCGCGGTTTTGGCAGCTTCGCGTTGAACTATCGGCCGCCCCGTATCGGTCGTAATCCCAAGTCCGGCGATCGCGTGCAGGTTCCTGAAAAGCACGTGCCGCATTTCAAGGCAGGCAAGGAATTGCGGGAACGGGTTGATATCGTGGCCTGAGCATGCAAGCATCGGCACCTGCCGGTGATTCCCGAAAGGGCGGCGTAGGCCGCCTTTTTTTTGACCTCGAAGGAAGATATTCCATGCGCATCCTGATATGGGCCATCCGCCTGCTGTTGTTCTTTCTCCTGTTCGGGTTTGCCGTCAAGAATGATCAGCTTGTCGATCTGCGCTTCTTCTTCGGCAGCGAATGGAGCTTGCCGCTGGTTTTCGTGATTCTTGCCGCGTTTGCAGCGGGCGCAGTGCTGGGCGTGACCGCGACCTTCGCTTCGCTGCTTGGCAAGCAGCGCGAGATCAGCCGTTTGCGGCGCGAGAACGCGCGGCTTGAGCGCGAACGCAAGACGGACTGAAGAGCATGGAAATTGAATTCTGGTGGCTGTTGGCGCTGCCGCTTTTCTTTGCGCTCGGCTGGCTGGCCGCGCGTATCGATATTCGTCAGGTTGTGCGCGAATCGCGGGCCCTGCCGCGTTCTTACCTGAACGGCTTGAACTTTCTCATCAATGAGCAGCAGGACAAGGCGGTCGATGCCTTCATTGAAGCGGTGCGCATCGACCCCGACACCATCGAGCTGCATTTCGCGCTGGGTGCGCTGTTTCGCCGCCGCGGTGAAACCGAGCGTGCCATCCGCATGCACCAGAGTCTGGTGGATCGCGAGGATCTGAAGGAAGAGCGGCGCATGGACGCGCTGGCCGCCCTCGCTGAGGATTATCTGCGTGCAGGCTTGCTGGATCGCGCTGAGGCGATCTACCTGCGCTTGCGCGGGACGCGGCACAACGAGATCGCCACCCATAACCTGCTCGATATCTACCAGCAGGAAAAGGAGTGGTTGAAGGCGGTCGACATTGCACGCAGCCTGAGCGGACATGAAGGGGTGCAGTGGCGCAAGGAAATCGCCAATTTTTACTGTGAGCTGGCAGACAACGCCTTGGCAAGTTCGCAGCATGAAGAGGCGCGTGGCTATATCGACGAAGCCATCGAGATGAACCGGCGCTGCGTGCGCGCCAGTATTTTGCTGGGTGATCTTCTGCTGGCTGAAGGTCGGCTGGAGGAGGCGATCGAAGCCTGGAAACGGGTCGAGAATCAGGATCCCGTCTATTTGTCGCAGGTCGCAGAGCGCGTCATGGACGTTTATGGTCGCCTCGACCGCCTGGATCACGGGCAGACGCTGTTGCGTGCCTGGTTGGAGCGCAACCCCACGTTGGATCTGATGGATCAGGTCTTCAAGTGGGAGATCGAGCGCAAGGGGCCGAAGGCGGCCTATGAGCTGGTGCGCGAGCAGCTCAAGCGCAACCCCACCGTACTGGGATTGGAGAAGTTGCTGGAGGCCGCTGCACAGCAGGCCGACGCCGCGCAGCGCGACGATATCGAGCTGGTCAAGCAATTGATTCACGGGCATACGCGCCGTGTTGCACGCTACCGGTGCGATGGCTGCGGCTTCAAATCCCGCCAGTTCCAGTGGCGCTGCCCGGCTTGTGGCGGTTGGGAGACCTACCCGCCGCGCCGCACCGAGGAATTCGACCTCGCGCCCTGAAGGCATTTGGATAGAACCGGCGGCCGCTTCAGGCTTGTCCGCCATGCCTCTACACTCACCGTCATCGCCCACATCCAGCAAGGCTGACATGGACTACAAGACGCTCGAAGACTACGTCGGACACACCCCGCTGGTGCGCCTCAAGCGCATCACCGCCGGACGCAACAACGTCATCCTCGCCAAGCTCGAAGGCAATAATCCGGCGGGTTCCGTGAAGGATCGCCCGGCGTTGTCGATGATCGTGCGCGCCGAAGCGCGCGGCGACATCAAGCCGGGCGACACGCTGATCGAGGCCACCAGCGGCAACACCGGCATCGCGCTGGCCATGGCGGCCGCGATGCGTGGCTACGGCATGATCCTGGTGATGCCCGAGAACCAGAGCGTGGAGCGTCGTCAGACCATGCGCGCCTTCGGTGCTGAACTGGTGCTGACGGGCAAGGAAGGTGGCATGGAAATGGCGCGTGATGTGGCCGAGCGCATGCGCGACGAAGGGCGCGGCATCATCCTCGATCAGTTCGCCAACCCGGACAATCCGATTGCGCACTATGAAGGCACCGGCCCCGAGATCTGGGAGCAGACCGGTGGGCGTGTGACGCACTTCATCAGCAGCATGGGCACTACCGGCACCATAATGGGCTGCTCGCGTTTCTTCAAGGAGAAGAGCCCGGCCGTCCAGATCATCGGCTGCCAGCCCGACGAGGGCGCGCAGATTCCCGGTATCCGAAAATGGCCGGAGGCCTATCTGCCGCGTATCTACGACAAGAGCGCGGTCGACCGGCTGGAGTATGTCGGGCAGGCTGAAGCGGAGGAGATGACGCGTCGGCTTGCGCGTGAGGAGGGCATTTTTGCCGGTATTTCCTCTGGCGGGGCGATGCATGTTGCCTTACGTATTGCCGAGCAGGTCGAGAATGCGGTGATCGTCTCGATCGTGTGCGATCGTGGCGATCGTTACCTGTCTACGGGCGTGTTCCCGGGCTGAAGCCATGTGTGCCGGCTGGCGCGGTCTTGCGCTTGCGGTGCTGCTTTTCCTCAGCGCCATACCGGCGCATGCGGCCGCACTCGATTTCAGCATCGGCGCCATCGAACATCCGGCATTCAGCATGCAGGGGATGACGCTGACGGTGTCGGACGACGGTGCGCGCGCCGACATACGTGTTCAGCGACTCACTGCGGCAGGGCGCCACTGGCAGGCCCTGCACCTGCGCTGCCCGAAGTTCCTGCTCGCTTTTCCGGACGCGCGTTGCGAGGGTGGGCGGTTCGCGGCCAGCGGGCTTGATGAGCCGATTTACGTCGATTTCGAACTCAATCTGCTGTCGCGGGATGCCACGTTGCGTGTGCGCGCGGCGGGCGAAACGCTGGTGCTTCGCCTGCTGCATGGCGAACTGTCGGCGCAGCTGGAGGGGTTCCGGTTGCAGCGTCTGGCTGCCTGGATCCCGGCATTGGCGAGCCATGCGCCGACGGGTGCATTCGATGGCCGTGTGGACTTCGCGGCGGATTCCGCCATCACTATTGAAGGCGTGTTGTCGGGCGGCGGTTTTGCCAGCGCGGATGGGCTGCAGGCAGCAGAGGGTTTGCGGGTTGAGGTGGATGCACGTGTGCGTCCACGCGAGGCGGGGCATGAGTTCTCTGGCCGGCTGCGCTGGACTGCCGGCGAGTCCTACATCCACCCCGTCTATCTCACTGCACCAGCCGGGCTGTCATTCGAAGGATTACTGGGCTCGGATACGCTGGAGCTGCAACGTTTTGCGCTCGAGATTGATGGTGCCGCGGCGGTCGAGGCCCGAGCGACCATTGCCTTGCCGGGCGGCGTGCCGCAGCGCTTTGCGGTAGCTGTTGCGTCGGCAGATCTGGCGATCATCGGCCCGCGTTTCATCGCTCCGGTGCTTGCACCTTCGCGCGCCCAATCCCTGGGGTTCGACGGTCACCTCAGTGCGGGCATCGTGTTTGATCACGGAGCCGTGCAATCGGTTGACGCCGTGTTTGATGGCGTGCGCTTCGAAGATGCGGATGCGGCACTGTCGTTCGGCCCCCTGTCGGGCGCGCTACCGTGGCGCGCGGATGAGGCGACGCGGGCCAATCTGCGTTTCGAGGGCGGGCGTTGGGAAGCTCTGGAGCTCGGCCGGTTCGAGTTGGAAGCACGTCTGCAGGGGCAATCCGTGTCGGTGCCGCAGCTTGTGGTGCCGGTGCTTGACGGTCGTCTCGTGCTCAGCGACCTGGCGCTGGAGCGCAGTGAGGCGGGGTGGTCAGGCAGCGGCGCAGCGGTGGTTGAGCCGATCTCCATGCCCCTTTTGAGCAAGGCGGTAGGTTTGCCCGAAATGGCCGGTGTGCTGTCCGCTTCCTTGCCCGGGCTGCGCGTTTCTCCGGGCGAGCTGTCGCTTGACGGCGCTTTGATCGTTTCAGTGTTTGATGGCTATCTGCGTTTGATCGACCTGAAAGCGATCGAGCCTTTTGGTGTCTCGTCCCGTCTGTTTGCCAATCTGACTGCCCGCAATCTCGATCTGGCGCAGCTCACGCAGACCTTTTCCTTTGGAGGCATGACCGGCTTCGTCGATCTTGACGTCGACGGGCTGGAGCTCGCCAATTGGCGTCCCGTGCGTTTTGATGCAAGGGTAGCCAGCAGTCCGGGGCGGTATTCGAAGCGCATCAGCCAGCGCGCCGTCGAGAACATCGGCGCGCTGGCCGGGCCGGGCGCCGGGCTGGCGTTACAGCGCAGTTTCCTGCGCTTCTTCGATGACTTCGGTTATCGCGAAATCGGCCTGAGTTGCCGGCTGGAATCCGGGGTCTGCAGCATGGGCGGGATTGGCTCCAATGCGACCGGCAGCTTCGACATCGTGCGCGGGGGCGGCATCCCGGCGCTCAACATCATCGGCTACAATCGCCGCGTCGACTGGGACGAGTTCGTCGGACGCGTGCAGCGCGTGATTGAATCGAACGCCGCGCCGGTCATTCGCTGAACCTGCCGGGGGATTACACGTGAGCGGAATGAGGCACTACATGCTCGCTGGAGCGCTGCTTGGGCTGTTGGCCGGCTGCGTCACGATCAACATCTACTTTCCGGCCGCGGCGGCTGAAAAGGCGGCAGACCGCATCATTGACGAGGTCTGGCAGCTGCAGGGCTCCACGACCGCGCCGGCCAACGGAGGTGCGCAATGACTTTCCGATCCATGCTTCGTGCGTTGTGCGTGCTGCTGTTCGCCGGGTGGGCGTCGTTTGCCGCGGCGCAGGGCAACCTTGAAATCAATACGCCGGCAATCAGCGCCTTGCAGAAGTCTATGCAGCAGCGGCATGGCGATCTTGCGCCTCTGTATGCCTCCGGCGCCATCGGTCTGGCAAAGGACGGCAGTGTTGCGCTGCGCGATGCTTCCAGCGTACCGCTGGCCCAGCGTAGTCGCGTCACCTCGCTGATCGCGTCCGAGAACGCCGATCGCAGTGCGCTGTACCGTGAGATCGCGCGTGCCAACGGCCATCCCGAATGGGAGGCGGACATCCGCAGTACCTTCGCCCAGCGCTGGATCGACCGAGCCCAGCGCGGCTGGTGGGTCGAAGGGGCGAGTGGCTGGGCGCGCAAGTGACGCCAGTCCTTGTCTTCGACATCGAGACCATTCCCGATGTCGCCGGTATTCGCGATCTGCACGAGCTTCCGGCTGATCTGGCTGACGCGGAGGTGGCCGAGTTCGCCTTCCAGCAGCGTCGCGTCGCGACCGGTTCGGATTTCCTGCCGCATCATCTGCAACGCGTTGTCGCCATTTCCTGCGTGCTGCGTGATGCGCAGAACTTCCGCGTGTTCTCGCTGGCCGAGCCGGAAAGCGGTGAAGGGCAGATCATCCAGCGCTTCTTCGACGGCATCGAGCGTTACACACCGCAGATCGTGTCGTGGAACGGCGGCGGCTTCGATTTGCCAGTGCTGCACTATCGCGGCCTGATTCATGGCGCTTCTGCACCGCGGTACTGGGATCAGGGCGAGGGTGATTACCACGACTCGCGCGAATTCAAGTGGAACAACTACATCAGCCGTTACCACGCTCGTCATACGGATCTGATGGATCTGCTGGCGATGTATCAGCCGCGCGCATCGGTGCGGCTCGATGAGATGGCCAAGCTGATGGGCTTCCCCGGCAAGCTCGGCATGGATGGTTCCGCCGTGTGGCAGGCGTGGCAGGAAGGGCGTGCGGACGAGATTCGCGACTACTGCGAAACAGATGTCGTGAACACCTATCTGGTCTTTCTCGGATTCCAGCGAATGCGCGGCGAGCGTGATGCTGCGGCGCATGCGGCAGAGCTGGCATTCGTGCGCGAATCGCTCGAGAAGATCGATGCGCCGCACTGGAAAGCTTTTCTCGAAGCCTGGCCGAGCAAATAATTTTGACAAGCCTGAACGGGCCGCTATAATTCGCCGCTCTTAGCAGGCGCGTAGCTCAGTTGGTTAGAGCACCACCTTGACATGGTGGGGGTCGTTGGTTCGAATCCAATCGCGCCTACCAACACCCAGGAGCCATGTCGATGTCCCGAACTACCACTACCGCCTCTGTGCAGTATTAGGTCGGGCTCAGCATCGTTCCAAAGAAAAAAGTGCGGCTCGACCGCACTTTTTTTTCGTCCGCAGTTTTGTTGTACAAGTCATTGATCGCGAGGCCCCGGAAATGCCCAACATCACGCTTCCTGACGGTTCTGTCCGCAGCTTCGATCAGCCGGTGACGGTGGGCGAGGTTGCGGCCTCGATCGGCGCAGGTCTGGCCAAGGCCGCGCTCGCGGGCAAGGTCGATGGCCGCGAAGTGGACCTGTCGCACCGCATCGAACAGGACGCCAGTCTGGCCATCCTCACGTCAAAGAATGAGGAAGGTCTGGAGGTGATCCGTCACTCGACGGCGCACTTGTTGGCGCACGCGGTCAAACAGCTATTCCCGGAAGCGCAGGTCACCATCGGACCTGTCATCGACAACGGCTTCTATTACGACTTTTCGTACAAGCGCCCGTTCACGCCCGAGGATCTGGAGAAGATCGAGCAGCGCATGGCGGAAATCGCCAAGGCCGAGATCGCGGTATCGCGTGAAGTATGGGAGCGCGACAAGGCGGTCGAGTTCTTCAAGGGTGAGGGCGAGCTGTACAAGGCCGAAATCATCGCCTCGATCCCCGCGGATCAGGATGTGTCGCTGTATCGTCAGGCCGATTTCATCGACCTGTGCCGTGGCCCGCACGTGCCGGATACCGGCAAGCTCAAGGTCTTCAAGCTGACCAAGGTGGCTGGCGCCTACTGGCGCGGCGACTCGAAGAACGAGATGCTGCAGCGCATCTACGGCACGGCCTGGGCCAGCAAGGAAGATCTGGCCAACTACCTGCACATGCTCGAAGAAGCCGAGAAGCGCGATCACCGCAAGCTCGGTCGTCAGCTCGACCTGTTCCACATCCAGGAAGAGGCGCCGGGCATGGTGTTCTGGCATCCCAAGGGCTGGACGCTGTGGCAGCAGGTCGAGCAGTACCTGCGTCGCACCATCAGCGCCGAGGGCTACCAGGAAGTGAAGACGCCGCAGATCGTCGATCGCAGCCTGTGGGAGAAGTCCGGCCACTGGGGCATGTATTCCGACCTGATGTTCACGACGCAATCGGAAAAGCGCGACTACGCGATCAAGCCGATGAACTGTCCGTGCCACATCGAGATCTTCAATCAAGGCCTCAAGAGCTACCGCGATCTACCGCTGCGCATGGCCGAGTTCGGCTCCTGCCATCGTAACGAGCCGTCGGGCTCGCTGCACGGCATCATGCGTGTGCGCAACTTCGTGCAGGACGATGCCCACATTTTCTGCACCGACGAACAGGTGCAGGGTGAGGCTGCTGAATTTATCCGCCTGCTGCAGAAGGTGTATGCGGACTTCGGCTTCACGGACGTCGAGGTCAAGCTGTCCACTCGGCCGGAAAAGCGGGTCGGTACCGACGAGCAGTGGGATGCCGCTGAGGCGGCGTTGGCTGCCGCGCTGGATGCGCAGGGCCTGGCCTATGACCTGCAGCCGGGTGAGGGGGCATTCTACGGTCCGAAGATCGAGTTCTCGCTGAAGGACTGTCTGGGCCGCGTGTGGCAGTGCGGCACGCTGCAGCTCGATTTCAACCTGCCGGTGCGACTCGGGGCCGAGTACGTTGCTGACGACAACACCAAGAAGCATCCGGTGATGTTGCACCGCGCGATTCTCGGTTCGCTGGAGCGTTTCATCGGCATCCTGATCGAGCATCATGCCGGCGCGATGCCATTGTGGTTGGCGCCTGTGCAGGCCGTTGTGCTGAACATTTCGGATGGGCAGGCTGAATATGCTTCCGAGGTCACGAAACGCCTGCGCGCCGCGGGTTTCCGGGTCGAAGCGGATTTGCGTAACGAAAAGATAAACTATAAAATCCGCGAGCACAGCGCGCTCAAGCTGCCTTATCAACTCGTTGTAGGCGAGAAAGAGAAGGGCGAAGGGCTTGTTGCGGTGCGTGCGCGAGGTGGCCTCGATCTTGGTCAGATGTCCCTGGATACGTTGATCGAACGCTGGCAACGCGAGCTCGAAGCGAAAGCCGGCACGGCCTGATATTGCTTTTTTGGAGAACTGAACCATCGCTCAAGACAAGAAACAGCGCGTTAACAACGAAATCAACGCGCCTGAGGTCCGGCTGGTATCGGATGACGGAGAACAGCTCGGTATCGTTTCGCTTGAGGCGGCCCTGAATGTGGCCGATGAAGCAGGCCTTGATCTGGTCGAGATTGCGCCCATGGCCGATCCCCCGGTTTGCAAGGTCATGGACTTCGGCAAGTTCAAGTACCAGGAGCAAAAGAAGGCTCACGAGGCACGTCTGAAGCAGAAGCAGGTGCAGATCAAGGAAGTCAAGATTCGTCCCGGTACGGACGAAAACGATTACCAGATCAAGCTGCGGAACCTGAAGCGTTTCCTCGACGAAGGCGATAAATGCAAGGTCACCCTGCGTTTTCGCGGTCGTGAAATGGCCCACCAGGAAATCGGCATGCGTCAGCTCGAACGCATCCGTACCGATCTCGATGAGCTCGGTGTGGTCGAGCAGATGCCCAAGATGGAAGGGCGTCAGATGATCATGGTGATCGCGCCGAAGAAGCACTGATCACCGCAAGTTTTCGCTGACCGCGCAGTGCGGTCGGGAAAAAGTCCGGTAACGGACAAAAAGAAGTGGTGTCGGGTCACAAATGCATCGCAGTTCGGTGCTACCCGACGGCATCCAAAAACAGGAGTGTTGTAATGCCCAAGATGAAAACCAAGAGCGGAGCCGCCAAGCGGTTCAAGGTCCGCGCTGGTGGTGGGATCAAGCGGTCCCAAGCGTTCAAGCGCCATATCCTTACCAAGAAAACCACGAAGAGCAAGCGCCAGCTGCGCGGCATGACGGAAGTCCATGACTCCGATGTCAAGCTGATCCGTGCCATGCTTCCGTACGCTTGATAGGAGACCGCCATGCCCCGAGTTAAACGTGGTGTAACCGCCCGCGCCCGTCACAAGAAGGTCCTTGCCCTTGCCAAGGGCTACCGTGGCCGCCGCAAGAACGTATACCGCATCGCCAAACAGGCGGTGATGAAGGCCGGTCAGTACGCTTACCGTGACCGTCGTCAGCGCAAGCGTCAGTTCCGTGTCCTGTGGATCGCCCGTATCAACGCCGCTGCGCGTGAGTTGGGTCTGACCTACAGCACCTTCATGCACGGTCTGAAGAAAGCCGAAGTGGAAGTGGACCGCAAGGTACTGGCCGACCTGGCCGTGTTCGACAGGGCTGCGTTTGCAGCACTTGCCGATCAAGCCCGGGCCAAACTCGCCGCCTGATCCAGCGCGGCGCAAAAAAAGGAGGCCTGGCCTCCTTTTTTTTTCTGTACGGACAGTCACCCAAATGGACAATCTGGATTCTCTCGTCGCCGCGGCGGTTGCCGAGTTCAACGGCGTAAGTGACCCCAATCAGCTCGAACAGGCCAAGGCCCGCTATCTGGGCAAGACCGGCTCCCTGACCGAGCGCCTCAAGGCCTTGGGCAAGTTGCCGCCGGAAGAGCGGCGCGTTGCCGGTGCCGAGATCAATCGCGCCAAGCAGGCCGTCGAGGGCGCACTTGAAGCGCGGCGGGATGCGTTGCGCAACGCGCGTCTCGAAGCTCAGCTTGCGGCCGAGGCGCTGGATGTGACGCTGCCGGGGCGCGGCACAGGTCTGGGCGGACTTCATCCGGTCACCCGTACGCAGGAGCGTGTCGAACAACTCTTCGGTTCGATCGGCTTCATCGTTGCCGATGGTCCCGAGATTGAGACCGACTGGCACAACTTCACCGCGCTGAATACGCCCGACAACCATCCGGCGCGTTCGATGCACGACACCTTCTACATCGAAGGCCGCGACGACGTTCTGCTGCGTACCCACACCAGCCCGGTGCAGATCCGCGCCATGCTTGCACACGTCGAGCGCCATGCCGGTGCGGCCAGCATGCCCGACCTGCGCGTGATCGCGCCTGGTCGTGTGTACCGCGTCGATTCCGATGCCACGCATTCGCCGATGTTCCATCAGGTCGAAGGCTTGTGGGTTGGCGAGAACGTCAGCTTTGCAGACCTCAAGGGTGTCATTGCCGACTTCCTGCGAAGCTTTTTCGAAACCGACGATCTGCAGGTCCGTTTCCGTCCGTCCTTCTTCCCGTTCACCGAGCCGAGCGCGGAGATCGACGTCGCCTTCATGAGCGGCGCGCTGGAAGGACGCTGGCTGGAGATCGCCGGTTGCGGCATGGTCCATCCCAACGTGCTGGGCTTCGGCGGCATTGATGCAGAGCGTTACACCGGATTCGCCTTCGGCATGGGGCTGGATCGCCTGACCATGCTGCGTTACGGCGTCAATGACCTGCGCCTGTTCTTCGACAACGATCTGCGCTTCCTGAGCCAGTTCCGTTAATCACCGACGCGGATACCGTCATGCAATTTTCCGAATACTGGTTGCGCGAGTTCGTTGATCCGCAGCTTGATACCGAGGCGCTGGGCCATCTGCTGACCATGGCCGGTCTCGAGGTCGAGGAGTGCGATCCGGTCGCCGCCGAGTTCAGCGGCGTCGTGGTCGCTCAGATCGTCGCAGCCGAGAAGCACCCCGACGCCGACAAGCTCAAGGTCTGCAAGGTGGACGACGGCTCGGGCCAGTTGCTGCAGATCGTCTGCGGCGCACCGAATGCCGCAGTCGGCATGAAAGCCCCGCTGGCGCGCGTCGGCGCGAAGCTGCCCGGTTTCGACATCAAGGCCGCCAAGCTGCGCGGTGTCGAGTCCTTCGGAATGCTGTGCTCGGCGCGCGAACTGGGGATATCCGAGGCCAGTGATGGACTGCTGGTTTTGCCTGAGGATGCATCCGTCGGCTCGGATATCCGTGAGTTGCTTGCGCTCGACGACCGCATGTTTACGATCAAGCTCACGCCCAACCGTGCCGATTGCCTGAGCCTGAGCGGTGTCGCGCGTGAGGTCGCAGCGCTGACTGGCGCGCCGCTGTCCCTGCCTGCAGCCGAGCCGGTTGCCGCTGCCATCGCCGACACGCGTGCCGTTGTGCTGGACGCGCCGCAGGCCTGCCCGCGTTATTGTGGTCGCATCGTGCGTGGCGTGAACGCGCGTGCCGTTACGCCGGCGTGGATGGTGCAGCGTCTGGAGCGTTGCGGCGTCCGCTCGATCAGCGCGCTGGTCGACATCACCAATTACGTGATGCTGGAACTTGGTCAGCCGTTGCACGCCTTTGATGACGCCAAACTGTCCGGTGCCATTCATGTGCGTATGCCACGCGCCGACGAACAGTTGTTGCTGCTCAATGAGCAGACCGTCACACCGGCCACCGACACTTTGCTGATTGCTGACGAGGCCCGCCCGCTCGCGCTGGCCGGCATCATGGGGGGCGAGGAGAGCGGCATCACCCTCGATACTACCGATCTGTTTCTCGAGAGCGCCTTCTTTGCGCCGGAAGCCATTGCTGGCCGTGCGCGCCAGTACAACTTCAGTTCCGATGCCTCGCATCGCTTTGAGCGCGGGGTGGACTTCGATCTGCCGCGTCGTGCCATTGAGCGTGCCACGCAGTTGATTCTGGAACTGTGCGGCGGTCAGTCTGGCCCGGTGCTGGAAGCGGTTTCCGAGGGATGTTTGCCGCAGCGCCAGCCGGTCAGCATGCGTCTTGCGCGTGCGCGTCGCTTGCTGGGACTTGAGCTTGACGATGCGGCAATGATCACGCTGCTTGAGCGCGCTCACTTGTCGGTACAACGCGAGGGCGACGTTCTGACAGTCATGCCGCCGAGCTTCCGTTTCGATATCCAGATCGAAGCCGATCTGATCGAAGAGATCGTGCGTCTGCACGGCTACGACAATATCCCGGCCAAGGTCCCCGTTGGCCCGATGTCGATGCTGATTCAGCCCGAAGCGAAGCGCACCGGCTGGTCATTGCGCCGGCTGCTGGCTGCGCGCGACTTCCAGGAAGTCATCAACTACGCCTTTATCGAAGAACGCTGGGAACGTGAGCTGTGCGGCAACACTGCGCCCATACGGCTGGCCAATCCGATTGCCAGCCAGATGAGCGTGATGCGTACCAGCCTGATTCCCGGGCTGATTGCGACGCTGGCCGAGAACCTCAAGCGCCAGCAGGCGCGTGTGCGCGTGTTCGAGCTGGGGCGCTGTTTCCTGTCTGACGCGAATGGCGGGCCGGTCGCAGGCTATCACCAGCCTTTGCGCATCGCGGCCCTGGCGGCGGGTCCTGCGCTCTCCGAGCAATGGGGTGCAGCCACGCGTCGCATGGATTTCTTCGACCTCAAGGGCGATCTTGAAGCGCTGTTGGCACCGCGCCATGCCGAATTCGTGCCGCTCATCCATCCGGCACTGCATCCGGGGCGCTCGGCCGAAGTGCATGTGGATGGTGCGCCGATCGGCGTGATCGGAGAGATCCACCCTCAGTGGGCTGAAGCCTATGATCTTGGCGCCGCGCCGATCGTCTTCGAGCTTGATCTGGAGGCTGCGCTCGGTGCGGCGGTGCCTGCGTATCAGGAATTGTCGCGCTTCCCGGGCGTGTCGCGGGACATCGCGCTGGCAGTGGACCAGAGTGTGCCGGTGGCGGACCTGCTGGCCGCGATGAAGCGCGTTGCACCGGCCATCGTGCGCGCCGTGGAATTGTTTGACGTCTACTCCGGAAAGGGTGTGGACGAAGGCAAAAGGAGTCTTGCATTCAGGGTGTTGATGCAAGATACTCAACGAACACTTGAAGATACGGAAGTCGAGTCGGCCATCTCCGCCATCGTTGGCGAGGCGGACGCTTCCTTTGGCGCCCGACTGCGCGGATGAGGATAATGAGCGCGACATTGACCAAGGCCGAACTGGCCGAACTGCTCTTTGAACGTGTGGGTCTCAACAAGCGTGAGGCCAAGGACATGGTTGAGGGCTTCTTCGAAGAAATCCGTCAGGCGCTGGAGCGTGGCGAGGCGGTCAAACTGTCCGGCTTCGGTAACTTCCAGTTGCGCGACAAGCCCCAGCGTCCCGGACGCAACCCCAAGACCGGCGAGGAAATTCCCATTTCCGCGCGCCGGGTTGTCACCTTCCATGCCAGTCAGAAGCTGAAAGCGGCGGTGGAGCAGTTGGGTAATGCAGAACAGCCCGCCTGAGGACGATCAGGAGCCGCTGCCGCCGATTCCGGCCAAGCGCTACTTCACGATCGGCGAGGTCAGTGACCTGTGCCGTGTGAAGCCTCACGTCCTGCGCTACTGGGAGCAGGAGTTCACCCAGCTCAAGCCAGTGAAGCGGCGTGGCAACCGGCGCTACTACCAGCATCATGAAGTGTTGCTGATCCGGCGTATCCGCGAGTTGCTGTACCGCGAAGGATTCACGATTTCCGGTGCACGCAACCGCCTTGGCGAGAACGCCATTCACGATCAGGAAGAGGCGACCGAAGCCCAGCATCTGCGTGTTTGCGTGAAGAGTCTGCGTGCCGAAATCGAGGATCTGCTGCACTATCTTCGAAGCTGAGAATCTTGCTGGAAAAGCTCCCCGTGGCTGCTATAATGCGCAGCTTGTGTCGGGGCGTAGCGCAGCCTGGTAGCGCACTTGCATGGGGTGCAAGGGGTCGCGAGTTCGAATCCCGCCGCCCCGACCAAAAAATACGCTGTAAAATTAAGCATCTAGGCCATCCTTCGGGGTGGCTTTTTTGCTTTGCGTTCCACGAGTTTGGGCTCAGGGGGCCAAATGGGGGGCCACGATACTAACGGCAGGTTGTGTCTTGAGAGGCTTGTAGGTGCTGTTGGTTCACGACGTTCCACTGGGGTCGAAGCATTGCAATTCTCCCGACGGCAAAGTCAGTTTCGTTGTCTCTTGATGGGACGGCATTAGCCGTGTCGGTTGTTATGGTGAATCTGTCAGCCCGACTCCAAGTCTGTGTGCTCGCTGGGTGTCAAGAATCCGACGCCTCTCGCTGTTACCCCGTTCTGCGTCAGATCCGTTGGCGGGTTAGTGAGGCTCGCTTTAGGTCAGTCGTTGCCTCGAGGCAGTGACTGCTAAAAGTGCGGCAAAAGCTATCGGGCATCTCTTGGGTAAATCACAGCAACCGTCCGCGCCCTGTGATGAAATCAAACGAATACACGTGCTCAACCGGGTTCCGAGCGCATTCGCCTACCAATCGTCCCCTATGCGCCCGTCTGCCGGGCTCGATACTGATGTTGCCCCCACAGATCGGACATTTCGCCGTGTAGCGAACCATCCGCAGCACGCGTTCCTCCCCCTCTAGTCTCAGCACCAGCACGTGCCCAAGCGGCACGGTCAGCTCCAGCCAAGCAGGGGCAGGAATGATTTTGTCCTCGACGAGCCGGTAGAACGGATACACGCACCATCCGAGCATGCCGCCAAGTAGCAGCGCGACAACGGTCCCTCGGAAGATCGTTCGAGCGTCTGCGTCGGAGACCCAGAGCATCAGCGCGAACCACACTAAAAAGCCCCCGACAAATATGAAGGCGAGCACCGGCAAGGTCACGACCGTGGCCCGCAACCCCGGTAGCGAAATTCGTAGCGGACGCTTGATGCCCGGGATGGGATAGACCTCCATCTCCTCCTGGTACTGGATGCTCAGCGCTTCCTGAGGTAGCGGTGAGACGGCGGGAGAGCTCGAGGAAGCATCGTGTTGTGGAAATTGCAGCTCGATCAGGGTCAGGCCATAACCCATCGCATTTGATGTCCCGAGCTTCGTCGCCGGTGCCAACCCCACCATGGCCGGGACATTGTTCTTGTGAGCGCGCCCCTTGAGGTTCTCGGACATGCGTTCAATGTCGCTCGAAAGTGCTTTCCAGGCGTTGGCGAACTTCTTGCGGGCGTTGTCTGATTCTTCCAGCCACCACTGCGCCTCCGGAGTGCCAACGATGCTGGCGATCTCCTGGCGCAGCCGCTCGGCCGTGAAGATTGGGGCAGGGTCTCCCTCGTGAGCCTGTTGCTCAGTCAGCTGAGCCAGTGCCTGCAGCAGGATCAGCCAGTCACCGTTCCATCCGTTTTCGCGTGCGTCACGAGCTGCGTCGGCAGCAATCGCGCTGGCCGATTCGAGCATGCCGGCGTGATTGCAAGTCGCTGAATTTGAGATGTTTTCCGGAGTTCTTCCGGAATCTTCGTCCAGTCTTCCATCGATCTTCTGCGGTTGCGCATCGAGCATGGGCTTGTCCTCAACGCTCATGGAGCCGCCTCGTGAAAAATGATGATGGGCTTGATTTTGCACTATCCCGAGACACTGGTCTGATGGTCGACGTGACCATGGTGCGCCGCGGGCTTCCTTGCAAATGTGTCTGCCCTGAATGCGGGGCCACGCTGATTGCGAAGAAGGGGCCCAAGTATCGGCACCATTTTGCGCATTACCGAGCCGGTCAAGTGGTGGCGACCTGCGCGACCGGACCTGAGAGCGCCCTGCATAAAGCGGCTCGCCAACTGATTGCGCAGTGGGGCTCCATCAACTTGCCAGAGCTGCAAGTGGCAGAGGCGGGGTTTGAAGAGGCTCTCCCAGGGCGACAGGTGCGGGTGTTGCGCTCCGAACTGCCAGATGACGTTGGTGAGCGGGGTGCATGGTCTGCGACTGGCTTTCGGCCCGATGTCGTTCTGCATGGTGAGGCGGAGCAGGTCTGGTGTGAGGTCCGGGTTACACATGCTGTGGATGAGCGCAAGCGTGCCAAACTCGCCGAGGCGAGCGTCGCCACCTTGGAGTTCGATCTCTCGGGGATTCATCGCAGCCGGGCATGGACTCTTGAGGATCTGGATCAGATCCTACGCAGCGCTGCAGAGACTCGCCAGTGGATCTTCCATCCTGGCGAGGCTGGTGTCCGTGCGCGCCTCAGACAGCGCGCGGAGCACCAACGGCGTGCGCTGCAGAGGGGCTCGCGTGGCCGATTGCGGGCGGACGATGAAGCCGAGCGCTCAGGGCTGAACCAGTACGAATTCAGTAGTGGCTTGGTCTTTCATCCGGCCTTCGGACTTATCCCCCGAGACCCCGGCGAGCGAGCTGAATTCCTGGAGCGTTCATACCCCGAGCCAACAGTGTTCCCGCTGCCCGGGGCGGTCGCGTACTTGCGCCACCACCCCCATGCGGATAGCACATGTCTGGTGACTCTCGGTGGCAGCCGGACAGGGGATTACGATGCGCTCCTGTCAGAGTTCTGTCGGTCAGCTGGGTTGCGATGCTCGTACTTCGGAGTCTCAGATGTTCGTCAGGTGATGGGGGATGGGTGTTTCGGGAAGCTCAGCCACTTCCTTGGCGGATTGCTCCAGTTTCAGGGGCGTTGAGCTGCACAGACGCTCTGCTCGCAGGGCGTCTGTGCGATGGTTCCTAAGGATTCTGGTCGTTCGTTACGGGAGGGCGGATGGCTTTACAGGGGCGTCTGCAACAAGGTGGCGCAGATCGGGGTCGATCCAGTACCCAACAATGGCCTTTCCGCCAAGTTTGAAGGACCCTGTGCGTTGTCTTCCTTCTTCGCCAACAGTCGTAGCTCGGACCTTCCAGCCGTTAAAGACTACCTGCCAGACCACATCGGCGATGTCTTCCGTGTAATCCCCGCCGCCGAAGGCGTCCCTGTCTCCGGGGGCGGAGAGGGCGAAGCCGTACCGTCCGGTAGAGAGTTGTTTCTTCTTGAACGGATATAGGGCTTCTGCATCACGGGAGATGAGGGCAAAGCGTTTGTCGATGGCGTCAGTTTTCATAGGCGTATCTGGGGTCTCGTTTATGCGGTGCGTGGAAGGACGTTGAGTTTGCTCATGGGGTGTTGTTTGCTCATGGGGTGTTTACAAGCTGCGTGCGCGTAGTGCTGCCGCGGCATCAGCGTGCGCGCCTTGGCTGTTCCATACCCAGTCGGACCCCTGATCGAGCAGAATCAACTGCTCGAACCAGTAGCCGGCGTGGTTGCGGCCTCGAGACAATGCGACATCACCGCGGACCATCGGGAGCATTCCCTTGAATCTCTGAGAGGTACCGACCAAGGTCACTAGCTGGGCGGCCGAAGCAGCGTAGATGTCTACCTTGCCGCCTCCAGCAACATAGCTTTCGAGTCCGACGCCGTGTTTTCCGGCACGCATCTCTGCATGGTGGAAGTTCTGCCCGTTCATCCCGTCGCCCCGGAACATCCGGTCCACAGCGCTTTGCGACCCAACATAGAGTTTTTGTCGTCTCGACAAGCTCGAAAGCTTGGCGTCGGCCTCTACTGCCATGTAAAGCATGGCACCAGGCTCGCCTTTTCGTTGATGCATTTTGATTGCAAGAGTTGGAAGCGTTCGGTCACCGAAGCGCTTTTTGTAGGTGTAGTAATCTCCGGACGCCCCCGTGATGGAGATGTAGGGCCGCATGATTGGGGCAAGCTCGTGAACGATGTCCATGGGTTCTAGGCCTTTGTTGGTCGAGTTCAGGTCAGTGGCGGTGAATACGTGCGATGCGTGGAGCGGTGGTGATGATGTTTCCCCTTGCCCCAAGCACTACATAAACGTCCAGATGAGGTTCGATGGCGCGTGCGAGTGGTCCCGCAAAGGCCTTGATCTGTCTGCGCGCGCGCTTGTCCGCAAAAACTTTGCATGCCCCGTCTCCAGCAGGCTCGCTGGTGCCGAACTTGAGGAGCAGATCAATCACGAGGGGAGGAATGCCTCGTTGCTGGATGCGATCCGTCGCGTGTTTGGTGATATCCATGGCCATTTCTCCGGTCAGTTCATCAGTTCGGGTGTGCGGAGTGAGTTGAGAAATGCGTTCAAGTGTCGCTTCTGCTCTTCAGTGAGTGCGGCAAGGTAAGGGGTGCCAACGAACGAGCGCCAAGCCTTGACCATCACCAGCTCCTCGTGGGTCAGTGCGGACTCGAACTGCTCCTCCAGGTGGCGCCATGTTTCGGGGTAGTAGGTGCTCATGCACAGCTTCATGAGTGCTACCGGGTCAGCTTCAAGTGCGACAGCCATCGGGCCAATCTTTGCCATGGGCAATTTTGTTTTGCCCTGCTTGATCATCGTGATCATGTTCGGCCGGTCGAAACCAACTTCGTGGGCGATTTCGGTCTGCGATTTGCCGACCACTTGGATCCGATGGCTGATGAACTGGGCTACGGGACAGTTGGTTTCCATGGATGACCTCGGGGTATGGTTACGGATGGACAGTGCTTTCAAGAGCATCGTTGGCCCGCTTGAGCAGTTCTTCGACCCGCGCGAGCTCTTCCCTCGCAGCCACTTCCCGGCAGCGCAGAGCAAATAGGTCAGCGGGCAGGTCAAGCAGTTCTGCGAGCTTCAGAACGAGCGGGCGGTCGTTCAACCGATCCCCGGAGAACCCCAGCAGGGAATCCAGACCAATGGTCTCCAGTACCCTGGTGGCCTGCTCGTGTCCGAGATCGGCGAAGCGGCTATCGAAACGAGCTTTCAGTGCCGAGTACAGCTCCTTTTCATTGCTGAAGCGCGTCTTCTTCAGATCCAGTTCGGTATCGGACCAGCGCACTCTGACTGGCACATATCGTCCCTTCGACTGCAGCCACTCCCGTGCTATGTCGAGTGCGACTCGGGTGCCACCCTCAGTGGAGTAGGTGAGCAACGGGTTTGCCCGCTTTTGGGTTTTGTTGGCCGCTGCACGAATACTCATCTCTTCCATTCCTGCCAGAAGAGCCATCTGACGGATGGTGAGGCAGCCTCCCTCAGCGTTTGTGTCCTTCACCGAACCAAACTTGAAGTAGAAGGGCTCCCCACCCTCGAGCGTATGACGTGCGTTCGCTAGTTCGCACACGGTCAAGCAGCGTGCGGCTGCCTGCATTGACATCGATCCGTTGTCGGCCCACTCATCCGCCAAGCGTCCGTTAGCGGCATCGAAGACCAGCGCAGAGGTCCATGTGTAGATGCTTTCGTCCTCCATGGGCTCCGCGCTTCTATCTAGTTCTCCGAAGTAGGCGTATCGGTAGAGGTACTCAAGGGTGCGCATGAGCGCTGTCTCCTTGATGCGTTCGTAAGTCAGGCCGACGTCTGCTGCGTCGGCTTCCCACATCAAAGGATGACGGTCGTGGTCTTCGGCAAGTCCGGGGACAACGGACTCTGCTGTTTCTACATCGGTCATCCATGCGATTGTGCGCAGGTGTAGGAGGAAGACGTTGGCGACATCCTTGCGTAGATCCTCAATGCTGAACGGAACCGAGATGCCGGCATTGGCGATGGCAGGGCTGGTGAGCTGTGTGTTTTTCATGTGTATAGGAACTATATGCACGTTATCGACAGTACGCATTGTAGCCATTGTTGCGAGCATGTCAACACGTATATATCGACTATATACATGACGTCTGAGGCTTCCCTTGGAACGCTTGCGTCACCAGAGATCTCGATGTTCAGAGATGGCTTGACCTCCGAGGGTGAAGGTTTGCACTCTTCCGCCGTTGTGTTTCGACCGGAGACGATGCGATGCCGCACAACATCGAAGCCGCGGTTGATCGAGAGGCGTTGTACGAGGAGGTCTGGAGCGAACCGGTGACGGTGGTTGCGCCGCGCTACGGTTTGTCCGATGTGGGCTTGGCCAAGATCTGCCGCGCCTTGGGGATTCCGCTGCCAAGCCGCGGGTACTGGGCCAAGGTGAAGGCAGGCAAGATCATGAAGCGGGCCCCACTGCCGCCGATTAAGGCGCCCAGTCCCGTCTCAACTGGGCTCAGGAAGGTGCCCGAGGAGGTCGTTGCAGCCAGAAAGCGTCTTAAGCGAACCGTTGTGGAATCACCTCCTGCGACTGAACCCAGCCCAGTCGAGGCCCAACCTCAACAGGGCGATATGCATCCCTTGGTTGAGGCCGCAGCTAAACGACTGCGCCGTCGCGACGGTTGGCCAAAGGAGTCGGGTGTTCGGTCTGCGCCTGCGGAGGTGCTCGATCTGCGGGTAACACGCGCCACGCTGGAGCGTGCGTTACAGGTTTCCGACCTTCTGTTGAAAGGGCTCGCGCCGCATGGGATCCGCGCTGTTGTGGATGGCGAGGCAGGCCGCACGTT
The DNA here is from genome assembly GCF_059703705.1 of Pseudazoarcus sp. NS36. Classification (NCBI taxonomy): domain Bacteria; kingdom Pseudomonadati; phylum Pseudomonadota; class Betaproteobacteria; order Rhodocyclales; family Zoogloeaceae; genus Pseudazoarcus; species Pseudazoarcus sp. NS36. Next base: position 279,301 of record NZ_BAAKJA010000006.1, read on the forward strand.
GTTGCTGTTCTCCAACCCGACGACAGCAGTGCCGCTCAGGATTGAGGAGGATGTGAAAGTCTCGCGCCACGTGCCCAACCGCCGGGAGAGGGCGCAGATCGACCGCTACTTCAATAGATGGAGGTCCCCTGGGGGCGAATCCGTCGAGTATCCGAGCATGCCCAAACATGATTACGCACCCACCGGGATATTGGTGGTGAGGATTGGGCGCTATGCGGGGAGGAGTTGGAAGGACACTCCCCGCAAAACGCTGGAGCAGCGTATTCGAGAGGTTGTTCTTGGCGTGCTCAATATCGGTCTGGAGGAGCACGTCCAGCAGTTCGATGATGCTTGCCGTGAAGACGCCTATCGGACAGCGCTCGCTCGCTACCAGTTCTTGTCTGAACGGCGGGCGAGGGAAGTTGGAGAGTTTGAGCGGCTGGAGGTCGATGTCGGTAACTGGGAGCGAGCTACCCGCCTGAGGGCTTATGTGGATGCCGTTGAGCGCAAGGCAATGGCTGAAGGAGAGCTTTCCGCCGATGTGATCGAATGGCTGGTGTGGGCAAGGGCGAAGGCCGACTGGATTGATCCAACCCTGAAGATCTGTGACGCGATACTTGATGCGCCAGAGCCAAAGTATCCGTCGCACCGCTGGTAAGCAGTTTTCAAGGGCTTCCGATTGCTGTCCCTCAGGTGTGGAGCATTTTGGGTGGGGCTACGCCCCCTCGCTCCGGTTGGCGTCATCTCGGTGAGGCAATCAGCGAGCCTCCCCCCGATGCTCGATTGAGACAATCCTCGTTTCCCCTTGGCTCAGCCTGAGCGGTCCCTCCAGGGAGACACATGCTGGGTGGTGGCTGAGCCTAGCCATCCTCAGCCGTTTGGCAAGGATGCGCCTTCAGACTCAGCCACCCCTTACCCGTATGTCCGGTATGGAGCCTCGTCGCCCGCCAGCCGTTCGTCCCACAGGCGCTAGCTTCGCCACCTGTTCCCGGTTCTCAGAGACTTCCCCGCAGTCCGGTGTATCCCTCGACCGCTGCCGTTTTCAAGCCGACCAGTCGAGCGGCAGCCGCTCGGGGCGCTCTCCGTTGAGGCGCATGTGCCGTCTGGCTGCACTGATGTATAGCGCCGATATGCCCCAGACCATGACTTTTTGCAGGCTGAGCGAATTGGCTCGAGCCCAGTTCGTGGGGCCACGAGGCACAATCGGGGCGGTTGTTCCCTTGAACGTGATGCCCAGCTTGGCTCTCGGGCCGGTCGTGATCTAGCACCAGAGTCGGGTTTCATGGCTCGCGGGAAGCTAGACTTGCCGGCCATTGCGAATGGTGGCCGCAGGGCAGGCCGTGGAATGATAGGAGTGGTTTAGTGCTGAGCGTTCGTAACGAAGAGGACGTCCCCGTTATCGTTCTGGTTGCAAGCATCCCAAGATTGTCGTTTCTTAAAGGCCGTGCTCTACCCTCGGTGCAACGGCAGTCGCGGTTGCCGGAAGCTCTTGTGTTGGTCACAGACCAGAGAGAGCTTGCGGCCCAGGAGATGGAGCAGCTTGCCTCGGCGGCCAACCCAGTGCAGGCGCACTTTCTCGCGAACACCCTTAAGCCCGGCGTGGCAGGAGCGTGGAACTCGGGGTTGCGATTTATTGCTGAGAAATGGCCGGACTGTTACGTGGCTATGTTGGACGATGACGACGAGTGGGACGCTTGCCACATTGCCCGATGCGCTGAGGTCGCAAGAAAAAGCGATTGGCCGGACGCAGTCGTTTCAGGTCTTCGGATGTGCAAGGACGGTGAGGAAATCCGTAGGGAACCGCCGGTGGGGTTCCAGGCGGATGATTTTCTGGCCGGAAACCCTGGATGGCAGGGAAGCAATACGTTCGTCCGGCTTCAGACGCTTCTCCGGGTCGGCATGTTCACGGAAGGCTTGGCTAGCTCAAACGACCGGGACTTGGCCGTTCGATTTCTCTCCGATGGAAGTGCCCGTTTGGCATTTACCGGTACGCATACTGCAACGTGGCACATCGACACCGGCAAACAGTCGCTCTCGAGTCCGGGAAGCGCTTCAAAGTCCCTCGGCTTGGCTCACTTCCTCGTGTTGCACGAGCACCGAATGAGCTCAGACATTCTTGAGCAGTTCTATCGAAGGGCGCACCAGCTCTTCGATTTGAGCCAAGAGGACATTTTGAAGGCACGTGGGCAGCTTTGCCATGACTAGCCGAGTCTTCGACTCGCGCCAATCAAGAGAAGCGCTTTGTACGCGTGACCTTTCGGTTCAGAAGCCCCCAAGCGATGGAAGCTGGGATGCTGAGGTCGTGATTGGAATCTGTGTCCACAATCAAGGGGCTTTTCTCCCCTTGGCGTTGGCGAGTGCTCTGGCCCAGTCCGTGGTGACGGCCGGCCGGGCCGTCGTGCTGATACTGGACGACCGGTCCACCGATGCATGGCAGTCAGCCATATATCCGCTGCTTGAACACCCGCAAGTACTCGTGGTGAGCGGAAATTGTGGTTCCCCAGCCCGTTCCCGCAACGCGGTTCTGGACTTTGTGGATGAGCGTTTCTCCAGAGCGAGATGGGTGGCTCGGTTGGATGCGGATGATCAGCTTGCTGACGAGGAGGCTGTAGCTGCACTTTGTCAGCGGGGAGATATAGAAAACGTGAGTTACGTAATCGGGAGCAATCACCTGTCTTGTGGAGGGCAGGTGCTGCCGTGGAGCAACATCGCAGATCCCGACGAGCTCAAGAGTCCTGCCCGGCTGCTTTCGCTGATTGAGTCTTTCGCGAGCGGCGCAGGGCAAAGAGAGCTGCCGTCCTGCAACTTGGTTCTACGCGCACACAGAGGTATCCGCTATCCCGAAATCCGAGGTGCGGAGGATCATTGGCTTGTAGCCAGTCTGCTGATCCTTCAACCGTCCCATGGGGCCATTGTTCCAAGCCCTGTTTACTCGATCTATACCGTTGAAGGCGCGGAAAGCGCTTCCAACAAGGTGTTGGGCGAATGGACGTCTCAGCGAGGCCGGTTGGCTGAGGCGGCTCGCTTGTGGATCGAGGTGTCACGTTCAGGCGACGAGATACTTGGGGCGGGACAGGAAGGCATCGTGTGGCGCGAGAGTGGGGCTGTCTGGAAGCAGTTCTATCCATGGGCGCTGAGCTTAGAGGATCAGGCGAAGGTCGAGGCCACGTTGTCGTGCGCACCTGCCTGCATACCTCAACCGATTTGGCAGCGCGGTGGGCGAGATGGCGCACGACTTTACTACCCGGACTTCCCATCTACTGCGCTCGCCGGCACGGTGGATCAAGGTCGCGTCATGGAGTTCTTGAGGGGCATGCTCGAAAGTGGCGTTGTGACCTCAAACGTGAAGCGTAGCAACCTGAGGATGTCAGAGGACGGCCGCTTGATGTACATCGATATCGGCAAAGATATCGTTCCATTTACGGTTTCACGTTTCCTCGACGCAGCGGCCCGAGCCTATGGGGTCTGTGTTTTGGGTTACTCCGACCACGAGCTGGCGCGCCGCAGCACAGAGCATAAGCAACATGATGCTCTGGACTTGCTTCCCGGCTTCCGCGAGTTCTATCTGCAGCTGATCGAGTCCAGCTTTCCTCATGTCTGCTCACCATCGGCAGAGGCTATTCGCCCCCGAGTAGCTCAAGACGTCACGCTGTTGATCAAGGCGTGCGCTCAAGACGTGGCCACCATTTCGGAGCAGGTCGAGCATATCGTTTCTCAGCTGTCCTATCCGTCAGCTTTCTGGTCCGTGACCGTAGCTGTGGATCCTTATGAAGGGCCTTATCTTCGCCAGCATGCTGTGGGTGACCTGGGAGGGGTGCTGGAGGCCCTGGATGAGCTTCGACGAAACGGTGTGATTGATCAGGTGCTGGTGGCACCAGACGAGCCAGGTGAAATCGAGCATGTCTACCGCCGCTGGTTTGCCGATGACTCGGTGGTAGCAACGCACACTAGCTCGATGGCGCCGTTGTTTGCGCAGTTGTGGGCGTTTGGCCAGATAAAAACCCGCTACGTGCTGCAATGTGATGCGGATGTGCTCGTCGGGCGTAGGGAATTTGACCATGACTATCTTGGTGAGATGCTGGGCGCCTTATCCGCTCAGGACGTCTTGGGGGTGGGGTTCAATATCCCTAAAGCACCCGACGACCTAACGCCTTACGACGCTCCGCCCGGGGGCTTCGTGCCTGAAGTTCGTATGGGGCTTTTTGATCTTGTAGAGGTTCATGCGCAGCTACCCATTCCGAACCCTGTGAAGGAAGGGCGGTTCGAGTTGATGTGGCATCGCGCTCTCGAGGCGCACCAGCAGCGGGGCAGGATGCGGTGTCTGCGTGGTGGTGATCCACGTACTTTCTATGTGCATCCTCAGAATGTTTACAAGCAGGCGCTGGACTTGCCGAGAGTGCGGGATCTTGTCGCCCAAGGGTTCGTTCCCCCCGCTCAATGGGGAAAGTGGGACCTCCTCAGAGACGCCCAGTGGGCATATTCGACCCGTGCAGAATCGATTGTTTTTCTGCTTAAGGGTAAGGAAACCCCCGCCGACAAGTTGAAGCGTTGCTTGGACTCGCTCAGGAGACAAACGGACCAAGACTTTGGGCTTGTCGTTATTGATGACGGAGGCTCGATTAGCAATAGCTGGAAGCTTCCGTTGCTCTTGGGGGGCATGGTGGAGCGCACGACGTTGATACGTCGCCAAACTCGGCTTGGCTACTTGCCCAATTTCATCGAGGCAGTTGAAGTGGTTTGCTGCAACCCTGAGACTTTGATCGTAGTGTTGGATCAGGACGATGCTTTGATGTCCGACATGGTGGTTGAGTCACTACGCGCTGCTTACGACAGAGGCGCTGATTTGATTAACGGGGCGATGTTCCGCCCAGAGAAGCCGTTGAACATCTACGAGCCGAACTACGGCGCCGCGAGAGAAACCGGGGGCGGCAACGTTTGGGCTCATCTGCGGGGATTTCGGAAGTCGCTGTTTCAGCGCGTCCCTAAGGATTACTTTCAGGTTGATGGGAAGTGGGTCGAGCAGGTCTCTGACTATGCGGTGATGTTGCCGATGGCAGAATTGGCGGCCAAGCCGGTCCATATTGATCATATCTACTGCTGCTTTCATCAACGGGATGCCTACCCGTCTTCTCGCAAGCTGGAGCAGTTTGGGTTGATCGATGCAATTTTGGACAAGCCGTCGTTGCGACATGCGGCGAAGCTAGTTTCGCCCCCGTTTCCTGCTGCCGACAAACATTCTGAGAGCGATGCCTCGGATGCATATATCGCACCTTGAAAAGCCTCTCATGGATGTCCTCAGCATTTGGCGTGACCAGTTTTTTGGCCGAGCTATCTGTATCGTGGGCAACGCTGAAGTCACTGAGCCCCCGGTATGTCCTGTTGATGAACATGATGTAGTGATCAGGTTCAACGACTGTGTGCTCGGAGGTGTTCGGGGAACGAAGACATCGATTTACTGCACGGCTGAAGGGGTAAATCTGTCGGTAGATCAGCCGGGCAAGTGGATGAATGAGGTCCTTACGGCGTCTACCGGCTCACGCTCGGACCCAAGGAAAGACCGCAGTTGGTACTTCCTAGGCTTAGAGCTTGAGTCTGAGCTGGGCTGTTGGCCATCAAGTGGTCTGATGGCCTTTTATGTCGCCTGTTTGCTCGGTGCTCGGCATGTATCGTTGGTTGGTATGACGCTGGCCCCATCACTCCAGCGTGACCCTTCGTGGAACAAAAGATATGCACCTCCATGGTGTTACCACAACTTTTTGGGGGAGCGGCGTGTGGCGGCAGGGTTGCTCAGGAGGTTTGACGGGTCTGTAGAGTTGCCGCCGGTGCTCAGGGGGCTTGAATCGGGCGCATTCGGCCCCGTGAGCGAGCGTTGGGATGGCGTTGCAGTCTTTCTGCGCTGGCTCTGTGGGGCAGGGAGTTCATTCGCGCGGAGTGCTGGCGCTCGGCGACGTGTTATTGGGGATGTAGTTCAATGGGTGTCGTCGGAGCTGAATTGCCTCGAGCCCTCGATAGCTGGCGTGCGCGTGCTTGAGCCGTTTTTTTTCTTGCCTCGTGATGAGCGCATTCATCACGAGCGATGGATTCTGTTCGATGATGTTGGCGCGAGTTTGTTTGACCGTCTGCTGATATCGTTAAGAGAGCTCCAAGTCGCGGGTCGCTGATGTCTTTCAGACCGGGAAAAACTCATGAATGCTAGCCCAGCCCTCGGGCTTGCTCTTGCTGAACATCAGCAGGTGGTAGGGAGTCTCAATGACATCAACGTCATATCTTTTGATCGCGATTTCAGGGCCATTAGGCCCGACGCGACAGTCGCTGGGGTTGTCGTTCAGCGAGTGATGCAGTCGGCAGATTAACGGGCGGTCGTTGTAGACCGAACACCTTCCGTCGTTCGCCAAAAAAGGACACGGGGTGCCACTGAATTTCGCTGCAGTTTTGAGGGACTCTTCCACCAGTCGTGGCTTGATGTCCAGCATCTTTCGTCCCGATGCGTCTGCTAGCCGCTGCGCCTCATGCGTGTAGATCATAGTGGGCATGTGACAGCAGTGTGAGCAGCCCGGCGCACAGGCTGAGTAAGGTGCGAGTGCTTCGTTGAGTCGATCTGCGATCTTCAGCAGATGTGCTCGGCGTGATGTGTGACCTGCTCCCCGTTTTCAGTACCACGCTGAACTTAGTAGAGTCCGTTATCCGAACAGGAGACGGCAGTGAAGAAGCGTTTTACGGAAGAGCAGATTCTGGATTTTCTGAAGCAGGCCGAGGCAGGTGTGCAGGTCAAGGAGTTGTGTCGTCGGCACGGC